>NZ_JAJUHW010000012.1 GCF_029265695.1 Gracilinema caldarium
AGGAACAGGTACAAAAGTACAAGCAGGTAATACTGTCTCGGTGAATTATAAGGGGATGTTCCTGAACGGTGAGGTCTTCGATGCCTCAGACTTTCATGGCGGCCCCTTCCAGTTTCAGGCCGGTGCAGGCCGGGTTATACCGGGATGGGACCAGATGGTGCTGGACATGAAAAAGGGCGAGAAACGAATAGCAGTGCTTCCCCCGGAACTTGCCTACGGAGAACGGGGGGCTGGCGGCGTTATCCCGCCGAACGCATTCCTCGTTTTTGAAATGGAACTCGTTGCCATAAAATAGGACTTCCCATGGGAATAAACGGGCCGGACGCCGAAGCCGATGCTGAAGCATTTGTAGAAGCGGCCTGGCATTTTAAAGACATCCTGGTAGACACATCGAGCCTTATAGTCCTTGCGGATATCGGGGCCCTGGAAACAGCCGCCAGATTGTGGCGGCTCGCGACCATTGCAGAAGCTGCAGAAGAGGCCGGGCCAGAACTTCGTGCTCAGCTTGGCATGACGGAGCAACAGGGAGGCGCTTTAGATCCGGCCGACAGTGCAGCGCGGCCCCGGATCAGAATTGTTCCCGCAGCACACGCAGCACACGCAGCACACGCAGCACACGCAGCACACGCAGCACACACAGCACACGCAGCGCCCACAGTACCCTCAACACAGGGCCTTATGACAAAACGAATGTCCACAGATCAGAAACTCGTCGAAACGGCAAAGTCCCATCGCTGGCCGGTCTTAGCGGAGGACAGAAAAATTCTCATCGCCGCAGAAGAAGCTGGCCTTGTCTGTTTTGACTGTCTTGTAGCCATAGAACTTTTTAAGGCCCTGTCAGCTGCAGGGCAAGCGGCTTATCCACGCTGGCACAGCAAAATCACAGAACGGAATACCTACACTGCCTACCGCCGTTCATGGGCAGAGCAAATAGCTATCGCATTACAGAAACTCATGTGACTTCTGGCGGGGCTTCTCGAGAAGAGCCCGCGCAATAGTGTCAATACGGACTAAACAACTCAAAACGCCAGCTCAATCAGCCCAACGGTACCGTTCACTCGTTACGGTGAAACTTGAGCGGACACCGGCGGTAGCCCTGAGCGTCCCATCATCAAAAATAAATATGCCTTCCGCGTTCCCCAGGGATTCAAGAAGCGCCTTGCCCTTTTCATAACCCAGGGCAAAAACGGTGGTAGAAAGACCGTCCGCATCGATGGAACGGTCAGTAACAATCGTAACCGAAAGCAGCTTGTTTTGTACCGGATATCCATCGACTGTTGAAAGGATATGATGATAGCGCACTCCGTCTTTTATCAAAAACCGTTCATACACACCAGAGGTTACCATGGTTTTGTTTTTTATCTCCAGAATACCCACATAGGCACCCCGTTCACCCGCAGGATCCTGAACACCAATCCGCCAGTTTTTGCCTCCCTGCTTTTGGCCGTAGGCAAGTACATTTCCGCCTAGATCAATAATCGCCCGTTCTATCTGATTCTTTTTGAGGATCCGGGCTATCTCATCCGCCGCATAGCCCTTGGCAATTGCGCCCAGGTCCAGCGCCATACCCGGCCTTTTCAAAAACACAGTACGCTGCGCTTGATCCAACTCCACATCTTTCCAATTGATAAGGGGTAACACTTTATTGATTTCTTCTGGGGCTGGAACACGGGCATTGTCGGTACCGATACCCCACAGCTTAACTAGAGGACCAACCGTCGGATCAAAGGCTCCGCCGGATAGTTCTGCATAGTGAAGCGCAGCAGACAGTACATCGATGACATCGGCATGAACGGTAACCGCTTCGCGTCCAGCGGCAGCATTCACCCTGTCCAATTCGGTGTCATCCTTGTTCACGCTCATATGGTCTTCTATTTCACGGAGACGCGAAAAAAGCGTTCGGTATAATTCTGGTTTTCCCTTTTCATAGAGGTTGATGGTACAAAGAGTTCCCAGCACATATTCGGTTTGGGCTGGCATCGGTTTTGCGCAGGCGACAAAGGTTAAAGTAAGACCCGCAATAATAATACTTACAATTCGTCTCATAATGCGAGCATACAAAGAAAGCATACTTGGGGCAAGCGGTAGTAGATTACTATTATGCTCATATAGACTGAAGACCATTGGTTTATTACACTGTTATTACCTAAAATATCCAGGAGGAGTCCCTTGTCGTACACAGCCAGCGAACACAGATACGCGGCCATGCCCTACCGCCGGTGCGGTCGGTCCGGGCTTGACTTGCCTGCCCTTTCTTTAGGTTTTTGGCATAACTTTGGCGGAACCTCTCCCTATGAAAATGCCCGTGCCATGGCCCGGACCGCCTTTGACGCAGGGATTACCCACTTTGATCTGGCTAACAATTATGGCCCTCCTCCTGGCAGCGCGGAAGAAACCATGGGCCGTCTATTAAAGGACGACTTTAAGCCTTACCGGAATGAACTTGTTATATCCACCAAAGCGGGGTATCTCATGTGGCCCGGCCCCTATGGGGACCGGGGTTCCCGAAAATACCTGCTGGCCAGCCTGGATGACAGCCTGCGCAGAATGGGTCTCGATTATGTAGATATCTTCTATTCCCATAGACCCGACTATGAAACACCATTAGAAGAAACGATGGGGGCCCTTGCCCAGGCGATCCGGCAGGGCAAGGCACTCTATGTGGGACTTTCTAACTATCCTGCGGAACGGACCCGAGAAGCCGCAGCCATATTGAGGGATCTCGGCGTGCCCTGCCTCATACACCAACCAAAGTACAACATGTTTGAGCGTTGGATTGAACGGGACCTGCTCTCGGCGTGTGCAGACGAGGGGATCGGAATTATGGCCTTTATGCCCCTCGCCCAGGGACTCCTGACAGGTAAATATCTACAGGGAATTCCAGCCGATTCCCGGGCTGCTTCAGAAAGCCCCTTCCTTAAATCCGAGCAAATTACTGAAACGGTGCTGGAAAAAATCCGCAGCCTGAACGCCCTGGCTGCGAACCGGGGACAGAGTCTAGCCCAAATGGCGATTGCCTGGACTCTAAGGGATAACCGAGTTACGAGCGCCCTTATAGGTGCAAGCCGGCCTGAACAGATTCGGGAAAATATCGGAGCACTGGCCAATCTTAGCTTTAGTACCGACGAACTAGCCGAAATAGACCGGATTGTGGGGAGGCCCTGAACTTTAATGAAACAAACACTCCTCACCGCCATGATTGCCGCAGCGAGGGAAGCCGGATCCTTTCAGCTTTCCGAATTCCGCCGCCGGGAACCCGGCTGGGGTGACACAAAGGCGGCCCACGATTTTGTCTCCTTTGTGGATGTGGAATCGGAGCGGCTCATTAAAACAAACCTCGTTAAGACCTTACCAGAAGCGGCCTTTTACGGCGAAGAAACCGAACAGCAGCGGGGAGCCAAATACACCTGGATTGTAGATCCCCTGGATGGAACCACCAATTTTCTCTCCGGCTTGGACCACTTTTCAGTCTCCATCGCCCTCTGGGAAGATGATAGGCCAAAACTCGCGGTCATTTATAAACCCGCCACGGAAGAACTTTTTACCGCCGCGGATGGCCAAGGAGCTTGGCGCAACGGGGACCTCCTGTCGCAAGCAGTTCCCATGGACTGCGGCGCTGCCCTTATTGCCACCGGAACTCCTTACCGGTCCCCCGATACGGCGCAAGCCTTTTACCATGCCTTGGACCAGGTACTTAAGAAATTCCGGGATGTTCGTCGCTGCGGCTCGGCAGCCCTGGACCTTGCCTACGTCGCAGCGGGCTTTTTCCAGGGTTTCTGGGAAGTGGACCTGCAGCCCTACGACGTGGCGGCCGGTCTCCTCTTGCTCAAGGAAACGGGACACCCCTACAGTACCTTTCAGGGAAGGCCCTACGATCCCTTTAAGCACCGGGGCCTCGTGACCGGCCGCCCCGGAGTATACGAAACCCTGCAGCGACAGGTCGCCGCCGCCTATGGGGATCTATAGTCCAAAGAGCTTAATGCCCTCGTGGGGAAATTTTTCTTTTACCACTTCTACGGCGGCGGCGATGCGGCGCCCCTCCGCTTCGTCGCACCAGATTATAAGAGCAAAGTTTTCTTCCGGCCATACCGCGTCTCCCATACGGGGACCGGAAGAGCCGACACCGTGAACTACGGGAATTTTGGTATATTCCTTAGCCACACCGGCCTTTGCAAAGGCATCAAAAAGGTCTTCTTCCACAGAACGATTGGCAAAAAGTTCTAGTCGTATCATTTCGCTGCCTCCTGGGCTGCTTTTTTGCTCAAGCCGGCAGCAATCCGCTCCCGGCGAGCCTCCGCACGGGCCTTGCGTTCATCAGCACGTTTATTAAAGATTGCATAAATAACGGGCATTAAAAACAAAGTCATCAGGGTACCGAAGGAAAGCCCCCCGAGGACGGTTTTCCCGATGGGAGCCACCAGTTCAGACCCTTCGCCGGGGAAAAATGCCATGGGAACGAGACCTAGCACGGTGGTGAGGGTTGTCATCAATATGGGTCTGAGCCGATTACCCGCCGCTTCCACACAGGCATCATGCAGACTTAAGCCCCGTTTCCGCAGCAGATTAGTATAATCCACAAGGACGATACCATTGTTTACGATGACCCCCACGAGAACGAGGAGCCCCACCGCGGTAAGGATATTAAAGACCTCTCCGGTCAGGGCGTAGATGGCTACTATGCCAATTACCGAAAGGGGGATCGTAAAGATAATGATAAAGGGGTCCCGGAAGGATTCGAACTGGCTTGCCATAACACCGAAGACCAGGAACACCGCCACAAGCATGATAAGGGCAAATTTACCCACATATTCCATGAGCTGCTGGTAGTCACCGGCATATTCAATGACCACATCATCCTCAGCGGGTATTTCCTGGGCGATAAGAGCGCGGATTTTGCTTTCTACCTTATTTATGGCCACACCCGCATTGGTTCCGGCAGTTACATGAATAACCCGGCCCTGGTTCTCCCTGCGGATAGTAATGGGACCGGTGGTCTTTTTATATTGGGCAAAACTGGCCAAAGGAATCTTCTGGCCCGCGGGACTCATGACAAAGATTTTATCCAGCGCCGGCAGCTCGCTCCGATCCGCCTGGGGCAGCATGAGTACCACGTCGTATTCACCGCCAGAGGTCCTGAATTTGGTGGCCGTAACCCCGTCTACCGCGGCCTTAAGCTCGTTGCCCACGGTATACACGTTGAGCCCCAGGGCATACATCCGTTCCCGGTCAAAGACCAGTTCAATCTGGGGGAGCCCATCCTTTAGATCAATTGAAGGTTCTTTGGCTTCGCTGACCTTATCCCGCAATAGCTGGGCAATTTTTTCGGCGATTGCTTTCCCTTTTACCAGGTCCTGGGTTTTGATAATAATATCAATAGGGCTCGCAGAACCGATCCGCATAGTGGCGGTGGATGAACTAAAACTCATGGTCGCGCCGGGGAAATCGTTAAAGTGGGCGCGGATCTTATTTTTCATCGTTTCCGCGGTATCAATCCGGTCTTTAAACTCTGGTAAGGTAATCTGTATGCTTCCCCTGTTAACCGATGCGGTTCCGCCAAAGCCGAGGAGTGATCGCTGACCAATGCTTAAAATCATCCGTTTGTAGCCCATTATCTCCTGTTCCAGGATTCCCTGTATTTGCTTCAGGACCGCCTCGGTTTCTGCAATAGGAGTTCCGTTAGGAAGTTCCACCGAAAGGGTTACCGAATCGGCCTGCTGTTCAGGCATAAAAACATAGCCAATTCGGGGAATCGCGATAAGACTCGCCACAAAAAATACCAAAAGGGTCAGTATGGTGGCTAGTTTGTGCCGAAGCACCCGGTCAACGGCCCTGCGGTAGGCGTTGTCCAGGGCGGCAAAGAAGGCCACAAAGGGTTTGTCCAAAAGAGCCAAGAATCCATGGAGGGGCCGCTGAACCCGGGTCGTAAGCGGAAGATAGTGGCTCGTCAGGACCGGTATCAGCATCATGGCCACCGCCAGGGACATGGTAAGGGATATAACTACGGTGAAAGAAAGGCCCGAAAAAAGCTCACCCACGATACCAAGCTGCCCCTTGAACATTACCAGGGGAGCGAAAACACAGATGGTTGTTAAGGTTGATGAGACGATGGCGTTTATCATTTCCTGGCTTCCCAGGATCGCCGCCGCCGTGAGCTTTGCCCCCTTTTCTCGGTATCGGTAAATATTTTCAAGGATAACGATAGAGTTATCCACCAACATACCAACCCCCAAGGCAAGCCCTGCCAGGGTCATAACGTTCAGGGTAAGACCCCAGAAGTACATGAGCATAAGGGTAAAGAAAAGGGATACGGGAATAGTAATGCCGATAATCAGGGTTGGTTTGATGGACCTCAGGAAAATAAAGAGAATAAGAACTGCAAGCAGGGCCCCCTGGAGGGCGCTTGAGGTTACCTGGTTAATAGAGTTTTCGATAATGTCCGTGGTATTGAAAATTTCCGTAATGCTGATTCCCTGGGGAACCTCCTGGGCTATCCGAGTGAGCCGTTTGCGAAGCTCCCGGGCGGTCTGGACTGAGTTCTTGCCGCTTTGCTTTTGGACCGTAATCTGCACCGCCGCCTGACCATTTACATAGACCAGACTGTCTTCATCCCGATAACCCTCATATACGTCGGCGATGTCCCGCAGGCGTACCAGTTTTGAGGCTTCCACTTGGCCGTTCACAAGGCCGCCGCCCTTATATGAAATCACCGTGGACTGAATTTCATCCAGGCTCTGATATTCCCCAGCAGTTGCCAGCAAATATGAAAGCCCATTATCGAGTATGGAACCGGCTGAAACAGAGATGTTTTGACTTGCAAGCATTCCCTTTATTTGGGTAATGGTAAGCCCATAAGCCTCAAGCCGGTTCTGAGGAATTTCCACCTTGATAATCTTTTTCCGTCCCCCAGAGACGGTTCCCATAGCGACCCCGGGGACCTGCTCTATACGGGGAAGTATCGTATTTTCCGCAATTTCCCGCAATTCTTCGGGAGTCCGGTTTCCTGTCACCATGAGTCCCATAATCGGAATCATGGAAGGATCGAATTTAAAAATAAGCGGGGTATCCGTTCCATCAGGAAGGAACCGCTTAACCAGTTCCAGGTTATCCCGGACCGAATTGGCTGCGTCAGCCATATCGGTTCCATAGGTAAACTCCAACATGACCATACTGGAACCCTTGGAACTGGTAGAACTGAGCTTTTCTAGACTCGACACATTAGAAAGGGTTCCTTCGAGGGGCCTTGTTACAGTACGCTCAACCTCTTCAGGACCCGCACCAGAATATCCCGTGTACACAACAAGAATGGGAGGTTCAACCTCAGGGTACAAATCGATGGGCAGATTAAGGGTCGCAAATATCCCCAGTCCGATCAGAAGTGCGAAGGCGATAAAAATGGTAGTGGGTCGTGAAACGACCGTTTTAGCTATACTCATAGGGACCTCTTAAAATGCAGCTTTAAGGGGAGGCGTAGTGTCCACCACCCGAACCCGCACGCCATCCTCCAGGAGGCTCTGGCCACGGAGTACAACAAGGGATCCAGCCTCAAGGCCCTGTCTAATTTCTGCCTGATCATCAATAATGATTCCTGGTACTATAATTCGCTTTTGAGCTATCGTTATAGCTGGATCTTTTGGGTCCGTTTCTACCGTAAAAATATACTGATCTCCATAGCGCCGTACGATGGCCGCGGCGGGTATTTTGACAACATCACTTTTTTCTTCAGTAACAATCTTAAGCTTTGCAAACATCCCTGGCTTTAAAAGCGCATCTTCATTCTGCACCGAGATACGGACCTCCATAGTTCGGGAAACTGGATCTACTGTCGGGCTCAGTTCACGTACCCTGCCAGAAAAAATCCTACCTGGATATGCGTCCAGAGAAAGTTCAACCCCTAGACCAACCTTCATTTTGGAGATAAACCGTTCTGCCACATAAGTACGGGCTTCTAATGACCCTGAACCGGCTAGACGAGCTACCGGCATCGCTTGGGAAATGGTCATTCCAATCTGAACTGGTAACGCCACTACAGTACCCGAAATGGGAGCTTTTACGAGCCCCGTATTAAAGGACATCCCTGGTCGAGATGGATCTACCTCTGCGATGGGATCATCCTTCTGCACCCGTTGACCTATAGCAACGTATAGTTTTGTCACTTTCCCGGCCACATCCGAAAAAGCATCGACCGTTGTTCCAGATACAAGATCGCCTGAGAGTGATAAGTAATCCCTAATTTGACCTCGAATAGCCTCTGTGGTAGTAACTGCGAAAACCGGTATTTGGGTCGCATTATCCTGCTCAGATCCCTTTGCAGAATCTTTTGCCATCTGCCCGCAGGAAGAAAGCATCACGAGGGCGATGAGTATACCTGCATAGTAATCATGTTTCATGTTTAGCTCCTTGTCAGGGTCCCGAAGGGCACCCCCATGGCATATTCCAGGTCCAGAAGCCCGGTCATAAAGTTAAATTGTTCTTTTATTACCTCAAGCTGGGCCTTTCGCAGATCCAGGTCCGCATTGGTAATTTCCATTACATCCTTAAGACCCGCCCTATAGGCCTGTTCGGTCAGAGCATAGGCCTTTTGAGCCAAATCCACGTTCAGCCGCAGGGCACCCATACTTTGCAAAGACTTTTGCAGCTTAAGAACGATGGAATAAACCTCTGTTTCAGTGCCCCGTATGGCGAGAGCAAGATTGCTGTTCAGCTTCGCAATAGTGTCGTCCAGATCTGATAAGCCCTGGGCTTCCCGGGAAACCGGAAGCAGGCTGTTAAGCCGCCATGCCAGGGTAAGGGTAAACATACCCGACCGCTGTTTCCAGGAGTCTCCATTGAACCAGTTGTCTTTAAGCGGATCGCCCTGAAAGGTTGGATCAAAGGTCCAGCCTAAAGAAAGAGAAGGCGTATAGAGCTGATAAAAGTTAGCCCGGCGGGTACTCTGGAGGAGCAGTATGGATCGACGCAGTTCTTCTAGATCGGGCTTCCCCGCTACAGCCCTGTTGATGAGATCTTCCAGATTCAATGAATGAGAGAGCGTTTGCGTCGCATCGGGGGGACTCACCGGCGCCAGATCCAGCTTGGTTCCGTGGGGCAGGCCCAGGTTCATGGCCAGAGATTCTATGGCAAGGAGGTAACTGTTTTCCAAATCTTGAATAGTTGGTTTTAAATTTTCTACCCCGACCTGGGCCTGCAGCACCGTAAGCTCCGGCACAAGCCCCGAACGGTAGTTTTGCCGGGCGGTCTCAAGCCGCCATTCAGCTGCGGCAAGATTTTCTTTAAGGAGACTGATATTTTCCTTCAGTAAAAGAATCTGCAGGTAGCTTTTCCGGACATCCCGTTCTAGCTGAGCGCGAGCCTTTTCATAACTCAGTTTCCCATTTTCATAGTCCATCCGGACATTTTTTAATCCCTCAAAAAGGGCGATATTCAGCATAAGACTGGCGGAAAACCGAGAAGAAAGGCTCCACTGGGGCAGTTCATAGGAAATAGGCATGACCGCATACCCTACAGGTGGGGTGCCAACAAGTGTCGTCGGAACCAGGGAGGTCACCGTGGAAACCTCGTTGGTCCGGGCCAGGGTGCCGCTTACATCCACGGTGGGAATAAATACGTTCCAGGCTGTATCGGCTTTCCGCTGCTTAGTGCCCAAATCCCGTTTTGTATTGTTTAAAGACAAGTTTTGGGCTATCGCCAGGTTCACCGCCTCATCAATATTCAAAGTCCGTACTTCTTGGGCAGATAGAACTGAGCTCACCGCTGCCACAAGAAAGAAGCTCCATAGATATCGATGTTTCATTCTTTCCATCCTTTAACCCCATGGGTCATATAGATAAACAGTTCCCTTAAATTCAACAAAGATTCCTCATTCCCCACATTCTGACGGACTTCCACCATGAGCTGGTTTACCACATAAAAAAGCACCAATCGGGCTAGGGTAAGTCCATCCCAGCGGGCTACCGCAGCTTTAAGTGGTAATTCGTGTATAAAAGAAAAAAGTTCAAGACTTCCTTGGGGGAAAAGCATGCCCAGCTCTATCCGCTGAAGCCGTACCCAATCCAAAACAAGAAGGACGTCCCGGTTGTTACGCAGATAGTCATTGACGGTACGCAGAGTCAGATAAAGGCGATCCATCGGATCGGGAGACAGGTCTAAGACTCTTTTTAAAGATTGGGATATATGTTCAAATTCTTTTAGGAATAGCTGCCTGAGCATTTCCTCCTTGCTTGCAAAATGGGCATAGAGGCCGCTCTTAGAAAGACCTGCTTTTTCTGCCACAAATTTCATTGAAGCATCCCAGGGGCCCGCTTCTCCGATGGCTCGGGCAACCGCCGCAAGGAGCTGGGCTGATGCGGCACTATCATGCCGGGCATCTATAGGCGGTGCTTCTTTCATGGCCATAAAAGCCCTGTCCAGGGCATCAAAATCTGGCATAGACACCGGTGAGCCAGGAACACACAATCCATCATAGACCAATTCGCTTACCATCCGCAGGGACTCCGCTACCGATTCCTCCGCAGGTTCATCAACCTGACATCCCTTCTCAAGATGATAATGGGCTACCGAGAATACCACCGTAATGAGCACCATCCGGAGGTAAAAATGATTTTTCTTTTCTGCCCAGAACACACCGCGCCGCTGGAGTTCCTGCTTAAAGGTCCGGCCCGGTTTTTCCTGCCCTAAGACCAGGTTCAGAAAGAAAATAAAGTCGTATTTATTCCTGGTAAAATAGTCAGCCAGGGCCCGGCCGATGAAAAGGAGCCGTTTATTACGAGACTCCTGGGATAATGCTTCCGGCAAAACTTGCCGGACATGATTGGCAAAGCGGTCAAAAAAATCGTTATAGAGGGCGTCCATAAGGGCGTCTTTGCTGCTGAAATGGCGGTACAGGGCGGGTTTGGTCACCCCCAAATACTGGGCCACATCGGAAAGGCTTCTTTTTTTATAAAAGTCCCGGCCCCAAACTATCAGGGCCGCTTTCAAGATATCCGCTTGAGTCATCTATATGTTACCGACCGGTCGTTAACATACAGCAGATTATATATTATTGTCAATTGGCTCACGCATTGATATCGATTGCTATTTCCGTGCCTGACTTGCTCTGGATATGGAGCGTCCCATTGAGCTGCTTCGTTAATTCCCGTATCAGCACCATACCAAAACTTGTAGAATTATCCGCAGCAAAATCGGGCGGAAGACCTACACCATCATCCTTGATAGAAATGTGCAAAATATCACCCTGTCTTTTTGCTTGTATTGAGATACGACCTGCAGCGCGTCCGGAAAAGGCATATTTCATCGCATTGGTTAAAACTTCGTTAATTATGATACCCAGGGGCTGCAAGATCTTAGAATCTAAATTGATATCATCAATTTCAGTATCTACAGTCACCTTATCCTTGTCAGGGAAGGTGTCCATAATCTCCTCTGTTAATGAAATAACATAATCTCGCAGAGAAAGGGTTTTATAATCTGTTGATGAATATAATTTATCATATAGCACCATCATGCTTTCTATCCGGTTCTGTGCATCATCGAGGGCTGAAACCGCCCCAGCATCCTGCAGCACTGCGGATTGAAGAGACAGAAGGCTTTTCATGGTATTCATATTATTTTTGATACGATGGTGTACTTCTTTTAAAAGGTTTTCTTTTTCATCCAGCAGATTCCTAATTTGTTGTTCATACCTATTCCGTTCATTAAAGATATGGGCTATTCCTAATACACCGCATAACATACAAAGAGAAAGGACAAGCCCGATACTTTCATTGATCATATTAATCGACAACACAGAAGGAGAGTCTTGAAATAGGTAGACAGAACTGAACACAATAATACGGCGTACACTCATCAGTACCAGCGCCAGGGTAATGAAAATCCATGAGACAGTTTTGCCAGATATTTTGATGAGCCTGATTGCGAAATATGCGGCAAGCAGCTGAAGCACTATGGAAGTTAACGGAATGCCATTTAAAAGGATACTCATAACCAAAGCATAGTGTCACTTTCCATAATTTTCCAGAATTGGCCTTTATTTGTACCGGATAGCTCCTTCGGCTTGTTCTTCGTAGCGGGCCAACATGAATAGCAGGTCCGATAAGCGGTTCACAAAACGCCTCGTGGGGCCGTCCACCGCATCCTGCCGGGCCAAAGCTACAATACGCCGTTCAGCCCGGCGGCAGACGGTTCTGCAAATATCCAGCTTGGCAGAGCTGTCGGTGGATCCCGGTATGACAAAGCCCTTGAGGGGCACCGCCGATTCCAGTTCATGAACCCAATCGGTCAGGCGGTCCACATCTGCTTCCACAACAGGCTGTACATAGGCACCGGGACTCAGGGTTGCCAGGGACCCTGCCACCCGAAAAAGATCCCGCTGCAAAATATCGATTATTTCCTTAACCCGATCTGTTTTTACATTACGCCGGGCATCTCCTAAGAATGCGTTGAGTTCATCAATAGTACCATAACATTCGACCCGCAGAGAATCTTTGCCGACCCGTTCACCGGACCACAGGCCCGTAGTGCCGTCATCGCCGGTTTTGGTTGAAATACTCATGATTTTCAGCTCCTTCTACAAACCTATTCAAATCTTCCCGGGACGAAAAGGATCCCTGGTAATAAGTAGGCCCGCCGCCTCCCGTTCCGCCGCTTGCTTCAAGGAGGGACTTGCAAACAGGCCTCAGATCGGCATCGGTTCTGCCGGTCAGCAGTGCAGCCTTAAGCTCAGGGACGCTGGCGACCAAAATAAACTGGTCCGTCTCTTTTTGCAGCGCCCGGCCTACCCGGAGGGCTTCATCCATAGAACGGTCGGAAAAGACTTTACTGATAAGCGGCGATTTGCGTGTTTCTTCAAGAATCTGGGCAGCTTCCAGGGATGCAAGCCGTTCCTTAAGTATAAGCATCTGCTTATCCTGAATGCTCAATTTTTCGGCGAGATTTGCCACAGCCCTGGCAAGTTCATCCTGGGGAACCTTAAGGCTGTGGCTCGCTGCCCCTGCGGCTTCCCGAAGCAGCCGGTACTCCCCTACGACCCGCTGTCCTGCGATAAAACTCAGGCGCATCATACCCTTGTACTTTTCTGCCCCCAGGACAGCCAAGGTTCCAATTTGCCCGGTGGAAGCAAGGTGTATACCCGCGCAGGGTGAATAATCGTATCCGTCAATTTCTACAATACGGAGCAGTTGCTCCCCTTCCGGAGGTTTTTTGCGCAGGGGAAAACTATTCGCATCCTCAGGCGGACAAAGATGGGTGATAATCTTAAAATTCTCCCGGATAAGTTCATTAACTGAGTCTTCTATAAAAAGGAGGTCTTCCGGCGAAAGTACGGATATATCCACATCGATGGTGTTAAAACGGTCACCCAGGTGCATGGAAACCGTGGGCCCCCCCGTAAGTCTTAAAATTGTAGCAGAGAGAAGATGCTGGGTCGTATGCTGGGTAGAAAAGTCGGTGCGGCGCCGGCGGTCAAGTTTGAGCCGGGCCGGCCCTGGTGCTAACGAGGAATCATCGGCTACAACATGGTATATGGTTTCACCCGCAAATTGGACATCCACCACAGGGACATCGTTAATCCAGCCATGGTCCGCAGGCTGGCCGCCGCCTTCGGGATACAGGATTGTTTTGTCCAGCACCAGGGCCGGCCTGTTATCGCAGGTTTCTATAGCAAGAACTGACACGTCAAGTTCATCAAGCCAACTCTGATCATAATAGAGGATTTTTGTTTCCATGATTTCAGTATGATAGCTCTCAAGGCAGGGGTCAAGCGGAGAAAAAAACTCCAGGAATGACAATTTCCCTCTTTTATTGTATACTTACATGAAATGCGGAATAAACTGACCAAGGAGCTTGCGGTCTGCGGTTTTAATGCGGCAGCAGCTCTTGCAAACATACATCCAGAAAACATTAAGCGACTTTTCCTGCGGCAGGACAGGCTCAAACACTTTACCAAGGCATGCAAGTTTTTGGCGGAGCAAAAAAGGCCCTACAAGATTTGCGATGATGATGAACTTGAGCGGCTCTGCAAAAGCCCCCGCCACCAGGGAGTGGTGGCCATGATTCTAGAACCGGAAGTGGAGCCGCTAAAACCCGAAGAGCTTGATGAATGGGCTCGGCAAAAACAGTTCGGGCTTATTCTTGATTCGGTGGGAAATGACAACAACCTGGGGGCAATCATCCGGTCTGCGGCATTTTTTGGCGCCACCTGGGTGATACTTTCTGAACGTGACAAGGAAGCCCGGCTCACAACCAGTGCATACCGGGTTGCAGAAGGAGGCATGGAATATGTCCGCATCCGAAAAGTCCGGAATATGGCGGCCTTTGTCACCGAAGCAGCAACAAAACTCCTTGTATTGGGAGCCCACCACCGAGCACGGCTCCGGCTCCATGATCTTTCCACCCTTACAGAGCCGCCCTACCGGGGTTTTGCCGTGGTAGTCGGAAATGAAGAAACGGGCCTTTCAAACGAAGTTTCAGAGGCCTGTTCCTATCTGGTGCGAATTCCCGGTTCAGGCCAGATTGAAAGCCTCAATGTTGCCCAGGCAGCAACCCTATTCCTCCATGAAATATCCAGCCTTGCTTAAACGAATCAGTCTTTGGATACTGGGGGACCAGAACAACACACCCCTTTCCCCGGACAGGATGCGCAAGGAATACCTTGTCCAATTCCTTCTCGTCCTTTTGCCGATTATTGTATCCACCCTCAGTATAGATGTTTTTCGGGGTCCTGATGTTTTTACCGTGACCCGGATTGGAGCCAGCCTTTCGCTCGCCCTTTGCCTTATGCTCCTTAAATTGAACTTATATGGTGCAGCCATTCCGGTCCTCTTTTTTGGGGGCACCATATCAGTCGCTGCAGCTCTTATTCCTTCGGCAATCTACGAAAGGACATCGGGGGCTCTCATGCCCCTGGCAGCATTAGTCTTTTTTGCAGCCATAGTTCTTATTGGACTTTATTCTGACAAGCTTCGCTGTGCCCTTGGGCTCCTTGTCATAGCAATCACCTTTGATATCCTGGAGCTTTTTTTTAATAGCCACATTACCCCAGCGGTCATCAATGCACGATTTGGTGTCGTGATTCTGCATATATCAGCCCTGGGGATAAACACCTTTCTGCGCCATTATTTTGACCGGGTAAACCAGATTGCCGAAGCTCGGAGAATCATGAACCGGCACTTGGAAAAGCTCATCGCCGATACCCGCCAGGATGGGCTCGACCGGCTCGCATCCCTTACTCACGATCTCCGCTCTCCTATTACCTCGATCATGGGAGTCCAAGCCCTCCTCGCTGCCACAGAACTTACGGAAGAACAAAAGACCTATGTAGATATCCTTTCCCGTTCAAACAAACTGATGTTTGATCTTGTCCAGTCCATATTGGAACCGGAAGTTCAGGATGATAAAACACTAGAAAATAAAGTAAATCTGGTCCATTTAGTGGATCGAGCCCTCGGGAGCTATCGCATTCTTGCTCAGGCTAAGGGACTTAATGTTACGGTATCCATTCCAGAAAACATACCCCGCCCAGACATTCCAAAAGCCGAGTTTATTAGAATAATAGAAAACCTGATGGATAACGCTATTAAATACACAAGTACCGGGAGCATCACCATTTCTGCCCGAAAAAAAACCGAGAATAAAAAGCCATTTGTCGTACTAACCATAAGCGACACCGGTCAGGGTATAAGTGCAGAACGGCTCGCAGAAATAAAAGCAGACACCGTTTCGCCGGATGAACAGTTTTCCACATCCCACGGTCTTGGACTGAGCGGTGCTATCGAAAAAATCAGCCAGGCTGGTGGCAGCCTTGACATCACGAGCAGCCCCGGCAGGGGCACCACGATTACCCTCATACTTCCTGCGTAGCCTTTGATTCCTCTTTCTTCGCTTGTTCCAGTTCCCGCTGAGCCTGCATTTCCATTTGGTACGCTTGGGCCGCGACCCGCATATCCGCTGGGGAAGGGGAACTTACTGCATAGGAAGCATTGATAATTGCCCGGGCTTTCCGGATAGTGGCTTCCGGGTCTCCCGGCACCGGCGTAAGGTCCACTTTGATAGAACCGCCGACGGCGTATTTGGATCCGTCCGGCAGAGTTATATAGGTGTAATTGATGGCTCCCGCCGCATAGGGCCCCAGTACTGACATGTGGGCATGTTCATGGGCCTTTACGTCCTGATCAGCAGACACTAGCTCATCGCTGGGCGTCACTTTTGATTTTAAGGCATCAGAAAAAGATTGGGACTCAACGGACCTATTGATTTCGGGGCGCCGTGCTTCCGCAGGACGAACCCGCACCACGGATCGAAGAGACTCAACAGCACTTACAGACCCAACCGGTCCGACCATCATATATTCCTTTTACTTAAAAAGTAAGTCTTGTTTACCTATTAAGCAATAGCAGACTAAAACGTTTTGACAATCGCCCTTACGAGTCCTAACATTAAATTCATAAAGAGGAGGCTCCCTTTATGAATAAACCAGGCAAGCTACCCAAAACCCTTTTAGTATTGATTTTTCCCCTATTAGCCGTTGATTTGTGGGCCGCACCAGTGCGGATAGCGGTAAGCGATTTTAATGTTGTATCAGACAATCCTAAATTAAAATACATAGGTAAAGGTCTATCAGAGATGATAGCCGTGGATCTTGCAGCTGCCAAAACGATTCAGCTCATTGAACGAGAAAAACGGGATGAAATCCTTGCGGAAATGGAATTCTCATTATCCGGAATCGCCGATGAGTCTTCACTGCTTAAAGCAGGACAACTTTTAGCTGCAGGTTATATTCTTTTTGGCGAAATTATCGATATGGACAGTACCGTACTCGTGTCCTGTAAATTAGTCAACGCAGAAACCTCCGAAATCACATGGCAAGATAAATACACAGGCCCACTTTCTGACTATGACAGCATCAGCCGCAAACTTGCACATTCAGCTCTTGTTGGTCTTGGGTTCTCTGAGGCTGTTGCAGCACAGCCTATACAAAAGGCAAAACCAGCAGTAAGTTCCGAACAGAAAGTCAAAGCTATATTGGCCTTCTCTAATGCTGTCGATGCCTTTGATAAGAAAGATTCGGAGACTGCTAAGCAACAATTATCGGTTATCAAAGCGATAGATCCGCAAAACCCCGCAGTATTGGCATATCTGGCAAAGTTGACCCCGAATACGGCAAAATTTAAAATTCTCATGGATTCCTATATGTCCTACCAAAACCCAGCATACCTAGGAATTATAAAACAAGATAGTTTCCACTTTGCCGTATCAATGCCGGTCATCCCAGTTTATTATATGCCCCTCATCGAAGGAATCAATTACACAAATTACGGAGAAAATCGATATATTACAGAAACAGTAACGGTCAACCAATTTGGCTATGCTTTTCCTTTGAGTCAAAACATGGGCCTGCGCTTGAATATTCAAATGGATGATCTGGATGTCCGTACAACAGTGGGTTCTCCACCAATTAATAATTACAATGGCGGCCTTTGGGATGATCAATATGCACGTGGCGCATGGGGCGCCAATATGGACCTGGGAATTCGTTTGGGTACCAATGCTGCTTTTGGAATAGGAGGAGCTATTTATCTACGATCAGATACAGACACCAATCCTGTCGCTCCTTTTATAAAAAATAGCGGTACAACATGGTCAATAAATGGTGGCTTTCTTGTCAAAACTTCAGATGATTCGATTATTTTTGATAGTCGTATCGGATATATTGCAGAAACCCAAGAACTGGTAGATTATGACACGTTTTTAATGACCGGCGAAACAAGACCATTTCCATTAGCGATTGAAAATAATCTAACCTTTTCTCTTGCTGGCAAAAAACTGTTTATTGCTATAAAAAATGTAGACAATATAGCTCTTGATACCATGCTCATATCATCTACCCTCATGCCTGCTTTTGAATACTTTATATTTGATTGGCTTTCTTTGCGAACTGGTATCGAAGGAGCGCTTCTTGTCTCAAACAAAAACCCGGAAACAGGCTTTGGAGGCATGGCAGGCTTCACAATTCGGATTATTCCCTGGGGAACCGATATAGATCTGAACCTTGCCTACAGAAATAGACCTTCCAGCGCGGTTGTTGGTTATCTATACCCCGATTTCCTTTTCTTGCTGAATATTAATAGAAACGGACTCGTAAAGAAAAGCCGATAAAACAATTTTACCTGGCATGACCTAGCTGTTTGCAGAAATACATCAAGCAGTTCTGCAAACAGTTAGGTTTTAAAAAATCTCATTCTCCAAATCTTCTTCTTTCTGCCCAAAGTCCTAAAGCAGGATTGGGTACAAAGAAGATCCGCTCCCCATCAGGAAGGGTATTCCACCCCAGGGTCAGCTTCTTAATGTCATAACGGTCCATCGCTTCGTCGAGGTCTCCCCACTGGTACCCGACGGACTCTATTTCTTCCCGGCTCACCCCCGGACCCGGACAATAGCGGACCGTAAAACGGTCCTCGCTTGAACCATGAATGAGGTGGGCTGCAGCGCTCAGGGCTTCACTCAGTTCCTCGTCCGCTTCTACCCGGCGCCGAATTTCTGCCGCAGGCCGGTAGCCGTGCTTACGTATCAGGGCATCGATGCCGTGGTCTTCGCCGAAACGCTCAAGGCCCGGCGCCAGTATCAGGAGTTCCCCCCCATCAGCCATGGCCATCCGGGTCCGGTAAACAGCCTTGTTTCCCAGCCATGTAGTGCGGAATTCCTCAGGTTCCAGATACACCACGGCCTTTTGAATAGGTTCGTCCAATAGATCCACATTGACCTGCCGGGCAAGGGCTGCCGCTTTTTCAAAGCAGGATCTGCCAAAGCCGACAAAGAGGCCCCGGACCGCGAGGGAACCCCGGGACTTACCCGTACGGCGGGCTTCTTCTTCACTGCGGCTACCCACCACCGTAAGGGCCCACAGTATGGGGGGGAGCAGGTTCCCGAAACGGCGGTAGCCCTCATCAAAAAGGGCTCGCACCGGGGTATTCACCCGGCCCATCATCCGTTCCATTCCGTAAGCCGCGCCGGTAAAGTGGCTTTTATCGATCGCTTCCTTACCGCCGGTCCCCACAAAAAGGTTCTTAAGGTGGTTTGCCATACCGATGACTTCATGGGGAACCACCTGCCCCAGAGAAACAATGAGGGAGTATTCTTCTTCCAAAATAGCCTTGTTTACCTGTACCGGCCAGTCAAAACGAACCGCCCCCTCGGCGGTCTTTTCTACCCAGTCAGCTTCAAGGCGGCCCAGGGTCAGCACGTCCCGGCGCCAGTCATGCCCGCGGAACTTGGAAAGAGGCGTTCCGGGGAACATACGGCGCAACTCCGCCTCGGTCATGGGCATATGGGTCCCCAGCGCGGGCATGACCATACCAAGCCGGTCTCCTGCGGGGGATGAGCTGAGGATACGGCTTGCAATATCGGTTAAAAAACCCGCCCGGGAATGAAACCGGGTACCGTCAGGAGGCAAAAGCGCCACCGGCCCGGTCCGCACCCGCTCCAAAGCCTTTTGTAAGGCCCAGGAAAAATGAGCATCAATATCCTCATCCGATAGATCCGCATCCGATCCGCCCAGCTCAAGGAGAAGCAGGTCATCCTGGGCTTCGATCAATCTCATTGTGTTTCCTTCCCCTGTTTTACCCCCAGGGCATCACTTAAGGTCTTGCTGTTGACCATCAAAATAGGCTGATGGGTTGCTTCGAGGGTATCCCGCCAGAGGCTTCCTTCAGGATCCACATGGTTACGGCGAGATACTGCTACTTTTGTGGGAAGATGGACAAACTCATTGTTCACCAGTCCTATGAGGACCTTGGTCTTTCCTGCCATGGCAGCATGAACCGCTGCGTTGCCGAGGCGCTCGCAGTAAATAGAGTCCACCGGTTCGGCCGGAGAAGCCCGGATCGTATAGCTCGGATCGATGTATTTAAGGTTGATTTCTTTTCCCTTAGCATCAAAATAGGTCTGAATTTTGTCCCGGAGGTAAATACCCACGTCGGCGAACTTCAGGTTTCCCGACGCATCGGTCTTTGCATCCTTTACCAGCTGGTCCTGCAAGGCCCCTTCTGCAACTACGATGACTGCATGCTTCCGCTTTTCAAGCCGTTTTTCCAAATGGGCTAAGAGACCGTTGGGCCCCTCGATATCAAAGGGCACCTCTGGAATAAGCACAAAGTTCACTTCATGGCTTGCAAGAGCCGTATGGGCAGCAATAAAGCCCGACTCCCGGCCCATCAATTTAACAAGCCCGATACCGTTAATCTGCGAGTGGGCTTCCATGTGAGCCGCAGTAACCGCTTCTACCGCCTTAACTACCGCAGTATCAAAACCAAAGGACTTATCGATAAACGAAAAGTCGTTATCCACCGTTTTCGGGATCCCCACCACAGCAATTTTCAGGTTGCGCCGGGTAATTTCGTTGGCGATATCCAAAGCGCCCCGCTGAGTACCGTCACCACCGATGGCAAACAGGATGTTAAGATTGAGCCGCTCGATTGCATCAACAATTTCGGTAACCTGTTTACCGCCACCCCGGGCCGTCCCCAGAATGGTACCGCCGATTTTATGGATATCATCCACAATATCCGGGTCCAGGGGCTTTATATCAAAACCATATTCGGGGAGGAACCCCTTGTAACCATATTTAATACCCGAAATCCGCCGTACCCCATAGAGGTACCAGAGGGCTCGGACAATGGCGCGGATGACATCGTTGAGACCGGGACAAAGACCGCCGCAGGTTACAATTCCCGCATGGACATGGTTCGGCGAAAAGTAAATCTTTTCCCGGGGACCAGCCTTTTCGAACACCATTTTGCGTTCAACCTTGGGCTGCTCCCCCAGCTTTACTTCCGACCGGTAACGAACAAATTCATCATCACTGACATAATTGGCAATGAAATCTCCCGAAATCCGGGACAGACTAATGGGCGAATCGATGGTACGTTTTCCAAGATCCTCGACGGTAAAATCAAAGTCATCACTCATGGGGTCCTCCTTGGGGCCAAAAGTAAAATCCTTTTACAATTATAAGTTTTCTGCTAGCACCCTTTCAATGGCATGCCAAAAAGTTAGACAAGACTGCCGAGCTTCCATGGGATGTTCATCAACAAAGATAGACCCGATATCCGGTCCTGGAGTATGATGTTGATTATGGAAGATACTTCAGATCAGCTTGATGAACGGCTGGACCGTGTTGAAATTAAACTCGCCTACTTGGAAGATTTTCTTGATCGGCTGCAGCTTGCAGTGCTGGAACAGGGCCGGCAGATGGATAAATTAAACCAGGAACATCGGGTACTCAAGGACAAAATACTTTTTCTTACCAAGGAACTGGAAGAAATACCAAACCGTAAGCCGCCTCATTATTAAGAACTTGAAGCTTCAATAGCTTATTGTTATACTAAACTTCTCTGGTCTATCATAGCAAAGACTGAATATGACCTGTAACCGTACCACGGAGGAATATATGCTCGAAGAAAGAATTAAAGCTGCCCTGGAAGATGTCCGCCCCTCGCTTCAGGCCGATGGGGGGGATGTGGAATTTGTTTCTGTCAGCGAAGACGGGGTTGTCTCTCTAAAACTGGTGGGAGCCTGCGGTTCCTGCCCCATGTCCCAAATGACGTTGCGCATGGGTATCGAAAAATACCTTAAAAAGGTAATCCCTGAAATTACTTCGGTTATCGGCGTCTAATTCAATTCTTGCGGTGACCCGGACTCCAACAAATAAATTTTTGCCAGTCTCCCGGAGCGACCTTGAAGAACGGGGCTGGGACTATGTGGACTTTGTCTTCGTTTCTGGTGATGCCTATGTGGACCACCCCTCCTTTGCGGCCGCAGTAATCGGCAGAGTGCTGGAAGCCCGTAGCTTTCGGGTGGGCATTATCACCCAGCCAGACTGGACCGATCCCACTTCCTATCTTGCCCTGGGCCTTCCGCGGCTTGCGTTCCTGGTCGGCGCCGGCAACATGGACTCCATGGTGGCCCACTATACGGCCAACCGGCGCAAACGATCCGACGATGCGTATACTCCCGGCGGCAAGGCGGGAAAGCGGCCCGATCGGGCTACGTTAAAATATGTAGAGGGTATACGGAGCGTCTGCAAGACCGTCCCCGTCATTATCGGCGGTATCGAGGCGAGCCTCCGCCGGCTTGCCCATTATGACTATTGGTCCGATAGGGTCCGCCGATCCATACTTCTGGATTCCAAGGCGGACCTGCTTGTCTACGGCATGGGAGAGGCTCCGATAACCGAAATAGCCCGCCGCCTTGCCGCCGGGGAAAACATCCGCAGCATCACCAATGTGCGGGGGACCTGCGTCTGGACCCACGGCGAACCAGAACTCGGCAGCACAGAGGCGGTGAGACTCCCCGATTTCGACCTGGTCTCCCGGAACGATGAGACGGGTCGCCGGGCCTTTGCGGAACACTTTATGCTCCAAAAGGAACATGCGGATCCCCTTTCGGGAAAGGTGCTCCTCGAAAAGACGGACCATCGCTGGGTGGTGCAGAATCCGCCGCCCCTGCCGCCCACCGCACAAGAACTCGATGCCATATACGAACTTCCCTACACCCGGCAGGCCCATCCCCAATACGAAAGTGCCGGGGGTATCCCGGCCCTCCAGGAAGTGGCCTTTTCTTTGGTTTCGAGCAGGGGCTGCTACGGGAGCTGCTCCTTCTGCGCCATAACGTTTCATCAGGGCCGGGTGGTGCGGGGACGGACTCAGCAAAGCCTTATCCAGGAAGCGAAAGAGCTCCGGAACCTGCCGGGCTTTAAGGGCTATATTCACGATGTGGGTGGACCAACGGCTAACTTTTATAGACCACCCTGTCCCAAACAGGCCAAAGGTGGCGCCTGCAGCACCAAGGAATGCCTTTCCCCCCAGGTCTGCCCGGCCCTTAAGGCAGACCATCGGGAATATCTTGAAGTTCTCAAGGCACTCAGGGCCATTCCTGGTATTAAAAAGGTCTTTATCCGTTCAGGCATTCGCTTCGATTACTTACTGTATGACAAAACGTCAGGGGGCAGATTCCTCGAAGAACTCTGCGCCTACCATGTGTCAGGCCAGCTTAAGGTGGCCCCGGAACATATTTCGGACAGGGTGCTGGCAGCAATGGGGAAAAGCGGCAACCGGGTCTATGAGACGTTCCGCCGCCAGTTTGAGGAAACGAACCGCAAGCTGGGTCTTAAACAGTACCTCATTCCCTATTTTATTGCGAGCCATCCCGGTTCAGATCTCTTCGCAGCCATAGAGCTTGCCGAGTATATTAAAAAGACCGGCTTTGTCCCCGACCAGGTACAGGACTTTTATCCCACACCGGGGACCCTTTCGACCGTCATGTACTATACGGGTCTTGACCCCCGTACCATGGAGCCCATCTATGTGCCCCGGGGCGAACGGGAACGGAAACTGCAGCGAGCCCTCCTGCAATTCGATAAACGGGAAAACTGGCCATTGGTGCTGGAAGCTTTGCAAGAGGCGGGACGGGAGGATTTAATCGGCCGAGGTCCTCACTGTCTCATACCAGATATACGAAGCGTCGGGAAGAATAACAGGGAAATTAGATCAGCAGGGGGCACAAAAAAAAGTGAGCTCCGGTCAGGAGGAGGAAACCGACCGGAGCTCCAAAATAACCAAGCCGCACGCCCTCGTCATAAGGGTAAACAGCATAAGCCTTAGGAAGTTACAATTTTTTTTAGCCGCCAATAATCTCCTGGGCCCGTTCCCGTACTAAGGACCGGATAGCTTCGTTCCGCACGCGGCTCGAACCCTGGAAGGAACCGCTGCGGACAACCCTATGGGCTTCCACAGCATCCGCAATGGCATCCACAAAAACCGAGCCCGCCACCACCGCATGCACATGGTCTGCCACCTGCAGGGCCTGGGCATGGCTTCGGATTCCAAAACCCCCGAGCACCTTGGATCCCCCCGAAGCACAGAGGGATAAAAACTCCTTGGTACTTTCACTAATTTCGGTAGCCTGCCCGGTAATGCCGGTCCGCAGGGCCGCGTAGAGGTAAGACCGGCCCAGGGCCGCCATTGTCATGAGCCGCTGCCGTGACATGGACGGGGCCGCCACAGGCACCGCGCTGATCGGCCCTTCTGTACTCCCAGCGGAAGTCCCGTTGTGAGCGCTGTGAGCGCTGCTAGCATAAGCAGCGCAGGCCGCCGCCAAACCTTCATCGCAATCAAAGGGGAGGTCCGGCACAATGAGAGCCCGGACCCCGGCCTTTCCAGCCTTGTGAACAAAAGTCTCCACACCGGGACTGGCCACCAGGTTCGCATAGGCCATAACAAAAACAGGAATCTCTGGATAACGCCGCTTAAGTTCATCAACTAGACGAAACGCATCGGACACCGAAAAACCCGCAGCTAATGCGGCCGAACAGGCAGTCATTATACTTTTGCCGTCGGCGCTCGGATCGCTAAAGGGTATCTGGACCTCAAAATATTTGGTCCCCGCCTCTGCCAAGGCCTCCGCCGCCGCAAGACAGCCTTCAGGATCCGGGTAATTGGCCACAAGATGCGCCATAAGAGTAATCGGTTTCATTGGAGAACCTCCAGTTCACGCTGCAAAAAGGCTTTCCATTCCCGGGGCCGCAGGAGAGGCGCCGTGATAAAAAGGTCCTTATCGCCCCGGCCAGACATATTCACCACCACGGTTTTCCCCTTAGGAAGGGAGCGTACCAGATTGATGGCCGCAGCTCCGGCATGGGCACTTTCCAGGGCAAATACGACGCCCTCGTTCCGTGCAAAGAACTGAAGAGCCTCCAGGGCTTCCCGATCCGTGGCCCGGCGGAACTCAAGGCGGCCCGAACGGCCCAGGGCCGCAAGCTGGGGACCGATGCCAGGGTAATCGAGGCCCGCGGAAATCGAGTGGGTCTGGCCCACCTGGCCGTCTTCGGTAAGAAGAAAGCGGCTCTTGTAACCATGGACTATGCCGGTGCGGGCCCCTTCGCCGCTCATGCGGGCCGCGTGGTTCCCCGCTTCGGGGCCTCGGCCCCCTGCTTCTACACCTACGAGGCGGGGAGTTTCCTGATCCAGATAGGGCTCAAAAAAACCAATCGCATTAGAGCCGCCCCCTACGCAGGCCACAAGGGCATCGGGCTCACGGCCAAACTCTGCAAGCTGCTGCTGTACTTCCCTGCCCACCACAGACTGGAAGGTCCGGACCATATCAGGGTACGGAGCAGGGCCCAGGGCGCTGCCGATTATATAGAAGGTATCCTCAAAGGAAGCAGCCCAGTCCCGGAATGCCTCGTTTATGGCGTCCTTCAGAGTCCGGGAACCGCTGTGAACCGGGACTACCTGGGCGCCGAAGAGTTCCATGGTAGCCACATTAGGCTGCTGGCGGTCCACATCCACCGCACCCATGTATACAGTGCAGGGGAGCCCCAGTTTGGCGCAGGCCGCCGCCGTGGCAAGGCCGTGCTGGCCCGCACCGGTCTCGGCGATGATCCGCTTTTTACCCATCCGCTTGGCCAGCAAGGCTTGCCCAATGGCGTTATTTATCTTGTGGGCACCGGTGTGGGCCAGCCCCTCCATTTTTATAAACAGGTCCGCACCGCCAAGAAGTTTCGAAGTATGCTCCGCATAAAGGAGCGGCGTCGGCCGCCCGATAAACTCATGCCTGAGCCGCGCAAGTTCCTGCTGAAACGCCTGGTCTCCCAGAGCTTCATAAAAGGCGGCCTCTATCTCTTCTATGGCCCGCAGGAGCACCTCCGGAACATACCGGCCACCGTAGGGTCCAAAATATCCCTTATCACTGTTCATCATATTACTCCAATATGGTTTTCTACTTGTTTTACCCGTGAAGCAGCACCCTTAAGCTCCGTAAAAAAGGCTTCCAGTTTTGCAGGATCCTTAATACCCGGTTCGGCTTCGAGCCTGCTTGATGCATCGATGAGTTCTAGCCCATACCGGTCCACCACAGGGCCCACCGTATCAGGTCCGAGGCCCCCTGCAAGCCATAGCCCCGAAGTTTTAAGATCCGGGATAGCCTCTAAAAAGGCATCCAAGAGTTCCGACCGGATCATAGCGCCCGTACCGCCTGCAAAGCCCTCCACCTTGGTATCCAAAAGGATGCGTACCTGTCCTGAATTGATAAGCCGTTTCGCTAGTTCAATATCTTCTAGGGCTCCGATTCGAAGCACCCGGTAATGGGGCAGCTCGTGCAATACCGGGCTTTCCAGCAGGGGATCCCCATGCCATTGGATTGCGTCAAGAATGCCTTCCTTACAGAGCCTCTGGGCTTCTTTTGCCAGGGGACTCGAAAGCTCCGTAATCACCCCCACGAGAAGAGGTACGGAACTAGCGGTACGGCGCTTAGAATTCAGCATTTTCCGGACTTCCCGGACCAGTTCCGGCCGGGCGGTGCGCTTGCTTTCCGCAAAGATAAAACCCAGCATATCAGCACCGAGTTCTGCAGCCCCTTCTGCATCCTGGAGCCTTGTGATACCGCAGATTTTCACGAGTGGCCGGGAGCGGGAAGCCGTTTCGACAGTCCCCCCAGCCGATAATTCCAGGTTGGCCGAGGTGGCTTCCCCGTCAGCCTTATATACGCCATCTCTCCGTTCTGCCAGGGACCGCCAGAAATGGCCCGTCCTGTCAGCTTGAGTTTCCTGGAATGCCGACACCAGGGCCGCCGCGGCTTCCGGCCGCCTTGCCGCCTCTTCTCCCACCAGGATGCCCTGAAAACCGAGCCGGGCCGCATAACGGGCCGTTTCGGGATTCCGTATCCCCGACTCGTAGACTGCATGAACTGGGATAGATCCGATCAGGGCGGCCGGGACGAGGGGATCTATCGTAAAGGTAGCCAGGTCCCGGGCATTCACCCCCGCAAGAACCGGATAACGTTGGCACACTGCCCTGAGTTTTTCTCCATCTTCCCGGGTTCTGATTTCTACCAGGGCTCGCAGGCCCAGTTCTGCGGCCCGGCCGGCCATGCTCATGAGGCGGTCGGTTTCCAAAATACGGGCAATGAGCAGCACTGCGCCGGCCCCGCAGCGGTAACTTACCTCAACTTCTTCTTCAGTAAGAAGAAAGTCCTTCCGTAAAAAGGCAAGGGGCCGCTCCCGGTCCGTATCGCTTCGTGAGGCTGCAAGGAGATCTTTAAGAGAACCCTTGAAATAATGGGGCTCCGTCAGAACCGATACAGCCCTGGCCCCGGCGGACCTGTATTGGCGGCACAGGGAGGCAACATCCAGATCGGGGGCTATATCTCCCTTGGAGGGAGAAGCCCGTTTAATTTCCAGAATAGCTCCCTTTTCCGTGAGAAAGGGAACTACTGGCCGTTCCCGCACCGGAGGAATGGGCTGTCCCAAGGTGGGACCAAGCCGCGCAAGATCCTCCCTGCGCCGCTCGATGATAGTATCCAAAATATCAGGCACAGGCTTTCCTCTGTTGTGCAAAACAGCGAAGCTCTTCGAGTTTTTCAGCCACCGCCCCCGAAGCGAGGGTATCGGCGGCCATTTTCGCTCCCTCTGCAATGGTAGCTGCCCTTCCTGCCACATACAGGGCAGCTCCCGCATTAAAAGCCACCGCCGCTTCCAGAGCGGGTCGGCCCGCGCCGGCAATAAGGTCCAAAGCCAGGTTTGCATTGTAGCGGGCATCGGCGCCCATTAGTTCAGAAAAGTCGTAGCTTCCCAGCCCCAGAGCCGCGGGGTCAAAAACAAAGCGACGCAGCGCGCCCGATTCATCAATTTCTACTATATCTGTGGGCGCAGACGGCGACAGTTCATCCATACCGTCCCGACTGTGAACCGTGAGCACCCGCTTTATGCCCAGGAGATGAGCTGCGGTGGCTACCGTTTCCAGGAGGGACTCATCGTAGACCCCGATGACCTGATAGGCCGCATCGGCCGGATTGGAGAGGGGCCCTACCAGGTTCATCAGGGTTTTAATGCCCAGGGCCTTCCGAGCCGGAGCGGCAAAACGCATGGCCCCATGGTAAACCGGCGCAAAAAGGAACACAAAGCCGGTTTCTGCCAGCATTGAGCGGGCTTCGGCGGGGCTCAAGCTCACCGGAATCCCCAGGGCCTCATAAAAATCTGCGCTGCCGGACTTGCTCGAAACGGCCCGGTTCCCGTGTTTTGCCACCGGGAGCCCGCAGCTTGCAGCCACAAGGGCTGCCATGGAACTGATATTAAAGGTCCCTAGTCCATCCCCGCCGGTCCCGCAGGTATCGGTAAGATCCTGCAGCATTCGATGTGCAGGGCTATTCTTGAGTTCCGCGCTTCCTTCTTGCAGGAATGGGGTCTTTTTCCGCCGGAGTACCGCTGCACAGCCAGCAATCTCTTCCGCGCTCGGGCCCTTGGCCGACAGGGCAGTCAGCATAGCCGCGATCCGCGATGTATCAAGGGCGCCCTCGGTAAGCTCTTCCATAAAGGACTCAGCTTCGCTTCTCTTCAGGTGCTCCCGCCGCAGGACCTTTTCGAAGGCGCCCTTAAAGGCAAAGGCTTCCCGCCGGTAATTCAGAAAGGCCCTGATCAGGGCTTCGCCGTCGGTGCTAGCCACCGATTCGGGATGGAACTGAATGCCTTCGATTGGCAAAGTCCGGTGCCGCAGTCCCATGATATCGCCATCGCTCGAGCGGGCGGTAATTTCCAGGTCTGGACTCAAGCCTTCCTCAGCAACCACGAGGCTGTGATAGCGGGTAAAGGTTCCTTTGGGACCGATGGTCCTAAAAAGGCCCTTTCCATCCAAATTGATGTCTTCCACTTCGCCGTGGCGTATGTGCTTAGCCCCCACAATAGGAGAACCAAAGGCGTAGCCTATCGCCTGGTGGCCCAGACAGACCCCTAAAATGGGGCATTTGTCTCCAAAACGGCGAATAGCCTCCACGCTGATTCCCGCATCTTCTGGCCTGCCCGGTCCGGGAGAAATCACAAGGTGGCTTGGGTTCAAGGCCTCGAGCCCAGCGATGTCAATTTCATCGTTCCGAATAACCCTGATGGGTTCGGTGGTGAGCCGGGCAAAATATTGATACAGATTGTAGGTAAAAGAATCGTAATTATCGATGATGACGATCATCGCTTTCCTCCTTGTAAAGCGGCCCTGAGGGCAGCTAGCTTTTCGTTGGTTTCTTCCCATTCACGGTCCGGCGTTGACGCATAGACGATGCCCGCCCCGGACTGGAGATGCCAGAGACCGTCTTTGACCAGGGCCGACCGTATGGTGATGCAGGTATCAAAACCGCCATGTACATCAAAGTATCCCACCGCGCCGGCATAAAAGCTCCGATCAAAGCGCTCAAGGGATGATACTATCTCGATGGCCTTAAGCTTCGGGGCGCCGCTTACCGTCCCGGCGGGGAAGGCCGCCCGGAGCACCTGGGGACCCTCTATGCCCTCGTCGGGTACGCCCTCGACCTCGGACACGATGTGCATAACATGGCTAAAGTGTTCGATTTCCATGTTGCGGCTCACCGTAACAGAGCCGGGCTTGCAGACCCGTCCGAGGTCGTTTCGAGCCAGGTCCACGAGCATAAGGTGCTCCGCCCGTTCCTTAGGATCAGCCAGGAGGTCCTGTTCAAGCTGCCGGTCTTCTTCGGCGGTCCTTCCCCGCCGCCTCGTCCCCGCGATGGGCCGTATCGAGGCAATGCCGTTCCTGAGCCGTACGAGGCTTTCCGGAGATGCCCCCAAGAGCTGGTAAGCCCCAAAATCAATATAAAACAGATAAGGCGATGGACTTGTAGAACGGAGGCGCCGGTAGCCCTCCAGGGCTGGGAGGCTGCTTCGGCCGGTTAAACGCCGGGACAGCACTGCCTGCAAGAGGTCCCCCGCCACGATATGTTCATGGATAGCCTGAACACCATCCTTAAAGGTCCGTTCTTCGAGGGCTTCATCACTTACAATTTCAAAGGGCGCGGATTCTGCGGCCTTTTCCAAATAGGTAAAATCCAGGTCATCCAGCCGCCGCCTGATTTCCGAAATCCGTTTATTAAGATCTATCTGGTGTTCCTCATAGTTAAGACCCACCAGGTGCATAATATCCGTATAGTGGTCGATGATAAGATAGAGGTGGCCCACGATAAATTCTGCTTCGCTCACTCCAATAGGATCGGGCTTTTGGGCCAAACGAACCCTGTCGCAGCGGCGTACGAAATCGTAACCCAGAAAACCAATTCCCGCACCAGGAACGGGGAGGTCAGGCGCGGTGTTTTTATTCTGCAGAGCTACCCGGGCCAGCACATCCAAAATGTCCTTGGCCGTGGCATCCGGCCAGGGGCTCTCCTTGCCATTCAGTTCCCAGTAGACCCCATCGGGCCGCTGCCGAATCCTAAAGGCCTCGTCCAGCTGGATAATAGAATAGCGCTCCCGCCCTTTCTTAAAGGACGCGGACTCAAGAATAGCCACGGCCCCCAATTTTTTAGCTGCCGTAAAGGGGGTAAACCGTTCACCCGGCAGGGAAACCACCACCCCGTCATCACGAATATCCGCCATACAATCCCCTTGCGTTTCTTTATATAGTAACACTTGGGAATATAGCAACACAAAACGTTTCTGTCAATAGAAACATTAAAATATTTTATTTATTTTAGCTATTGGAAAAGTCAGTCATTACTCTTCGAATTATGAAATTGGATCAAATATCAATGTTAAAATACAGATGAGTTTAATTTGTAAATTGAAAATAAAGATAAAAGAAAGCCCCCAGCTGCTCAATTAAGCAAACTGGGGTTTTTAGTTTGCAATACGCTTACCACCAGCCGAAGGCGGTGCCGCAGCGGGTCAGGTACCACACAAACACGATGCCTACAACCACGGCGTAGGTAAGGAACCAGGGCATCATGGCTCCCCGTTCCTTCTTGAGCAGGGCCCACTGGAACATGCTGAACCCGATACATACGATATAGCCGATGAGGGCAAAAATACCGTAGGTAACATTGGGAATGGCCAGAGAATCAAGGCCGAATACAAAAGTAAATGCAAAAAGTACAACGAGACCTAGAAAAAGCAACATACTGGTTCTGTTATCCATCATAAACTCCTTAGCGAAGCAATACGGTAAAAATAGTATAACTTGTCAGCCCCTGCTTGTCCATTACAAAACTAGCTTTTTTCCTTATCTGATTTTCTTATCGAAAGCTGCTTCGCAACACGTTTCATGCATTTCATTGACGATACATCGATGCTGTGTTATATTATGAGTAATCCAGTTTGGAATCCCCCTATCATTATTCTTTTGGACTAAGCCATGCAGTATTTTGATACTCACGCCCACATAGGGCTCATCTATGATGACCCTATCGAGCAGCTCATTGTTACTCAGGAAGCCCGGCAAGCATCGGTAAGTCGGATTGTTTCGATATGTAACAGTCTGCACGACTTTGTCAAAGTATACGAAAACTTGAAATCAGCTACTCACGTATACCATGCAGTCGGTGTTTCTCCTTCGGAAGTACAGAATCCTGGGAAAAACTGGGTTCAGACCATTGAACAGAGCGTACGGCTGCCTCGGGTTGTCGCTATTGGCGAAATCGGATTGGACTATTTCCGTAAATTTGGGGACAAGAAGTCCCAGATAGAACTGTTCATTACCCAGCTTGAACTGGCAGCAAAGCTCGATCTGCCTGTCATTATTCACAACCGGGAAGCTGGACAGGATGTTTTAGAAATACTCCGGGACCGGCTGCCGCCCAAGGGTGGTGTGCTTCACTGCTATTCGGAAGATGCAGCCTATGCCGAGAAAGCTCTGGATCTGAACCTGTATTTTTCTTTTGCAGGGAACCTAACATACCGGAACGCCCGTAATCTCCACGAAACGGTGCGCATGTTGCCCCTGGATAGGATCCTTATCGAATCGGAAAGCCCCTTTATGGTTCCAGCGGAATACCGGGGCAAACGAAACATGCCTAAATACCTCCCGTCCACGGCCCATTTCCTGGCGGATATGCTTGAAATGGACGAAGAAGAGCTTGCATCAATCCTTTGGGAAAACTCTAACCGGTTCTTTGGGCTGCCGCAGGCATAACACCATTGAACATGGAAAAAACCATGACAGATGCAGAAAAACCGCTCTACCGGTCAGTAAGCATAGGCAGCCTTGAACTCGAAGGCAATCTATTCCTTGCACCGGTAGCGGGTTACTCAGACCGGGCATTTCGCTCGGTCTGCATCGAATTTGGCGCCAATTTTACCTGCACCGAGCTTATTTCTTCGGAAGCCCTGATAAGGGACTCAAAAAAATCAGAGTACCTGCTCCTCCGGGCTGAAAACGAGCGGGCCTATGCGATTCAACTCTTTGGGTCCGATCCAGAAGTAATGTATCAAGCAGCCCTCAGGTTAGCGCCGTACCATCCCGAAGCGGTGGATATAAACTGCGGCTGTCCTGTTCCTAAGGTGGTTAAAACCGGAGCTGGTTCGGCCCTTATGAAAGACATTCCCCGTTTTGGCAGGATTGTTGAGGCCGTAACAAGGGCTTCTCGGGAAGCCCTCGGGAATGTTCCTGTTACCGTGAAAATAAGATCAGGCTGGGATGAACAGAGCATCAACTATCGGGAGGCTGCTGCTGCTGCGGTGGAAAACGGAGCTGTTCTCGTCGCCCTCCATGCCCGCACCCGCGCCCAGGGGTACTCAGGCTCAGCAAACTGGGACCATATCGCAGATCTCGCCAGCCGGCTCAAGGTACCAGTGGTAGGTTCCGGTGACTTGTTTAGTCCCGAGGATGCCCAGCGGATGCTCAAGGAAACCGGCTGCGCCGCAGTCATGTTTGCCCGGGGAGCCATGGGGAACCCCTTTATTTTTGCCGAAACCCGATCGCTCCTGGAAACCGGCACTTATGAGCCAGTGCCAGCCCCACAACGTATACAAACAGGCTTTACTCAGCTTAAGCGTTTAGCCGCAGATATTGGAGAGCATCTTGCCTGCAGGGAAATGCGTAAACAGTTCTGTGCCTACACTAAAGGGATATCCGGAGGAGCTGCACTGCGCAATGAACTGGTACATGCAGAAACAATACTGCAGTATCAGCACATATTAGCCGATTATTTATAAAGGGATTTTATTAACTCCCTTGTGAAACTAACCAGAGGGTGCTAGGATATTGTAGTATGTCAGAATCTGAAAATGACAAAGTAGATAGCAATCTAGCAGAACTCGAACCATTTGATCCCTTTGTCGTGGATCACGAAAAACAGATATTCGATCTGCGGCAGCTTCTGGAAATATCAAAAAGTCTCAACTCAACCCTGGATTACAGCATCCTGATAGACTCAATTCTTTTTATCTGCATGGCCCAAATGAAGGTTATTAAAGCAGGCCTCTTTGCAAAAAAGGGCCTTGATTCCACCGAGTTTGTGCTCCAGAGAAATTTTAAGGGTTTTGATATCGACCTATCCCGAGAGTATGCTATTCCAGAAAACCACCCGCTCATTCGCCTCTTTGCAGAACGCTATGGATGCTACACCTTGGAGGACATCCACAAATGCATCGGCCCCCTGGAAGGACTTGAACATATCGAAGCCATGGAACCGTCCCTCCTCGTTCCTCTCAAAACCAAGGGACAGATAAACGGCATCCTGATTTTAGGAGAACGGATCGACGAAACTGAATTTGATCCCTACGAACGGGAGTATCTCCTTAACATTGCGACCCTGGCGGCTATTTCCATAAACAACGCATTTCTTTTTGAAATGACCACCACCGACATGATGACTAAACTAAAAATGAAGCACTACTTCTTCACCGTGCTGCAGGACCGCTACGGAAACAATGACATGCCGCCCAAGGGCTTTAACATCATCATGCTGGATATCGATTTCTTTAAGCGATTTAACGATACCTACGGACACGCCTGCGGCGATATGGTGCTCATTTCGGTAGCAAGAACCATCGCCGACCACGTTCGCAGTACGGATATTGCGGCCCGCTATGGTGGAGAAGAGTTTGTGGTGCTTATCGCGGAAGATGGCCCCGAAACGGCTATAAAAATCGCAGAACGCATCCGGCAAGCCATCGAAGATATGGAAACCCAGTACGAAGGCCAAACACTCAAAATTACCGTTTCCTGCGGTGTGGCCAGTTACAACAAACATATCGATAACAATCCCAAGTCCGTAGTAGATCGGGCGGACCGGGCGCTCTATCAATCTAAACAGCAGGGCAGAAACCGGGTTACCTTTCTAGAAAACTGAAGCATATGGTACAAATCAAGGTACATCATATTGATGGCCGGATCTCCCGCATATCCGTATCTCCTGCGGTTTCGCTGCTTAATTCGTTACTTTCTGCAGGCATTGCCATGCACCACCGCTGCGGCGGCAAGGCCCAATGCGGCACCTGCCGCATCAGAATAAGCGCCACAAGCAAAGACAGCACAGTTGCAAACAGTATCTCAGCCAAAGAGGCAGAACGGCTTACAGCCATTAGAGCGGATCCTGCGGCAGGAGACCGGCTTGCCTGCCAGACCTATGTTTTTGCCGACACCGATGTATATCTTTTCGATTGACCAGGTCATCCCCGCTCAAGTATGTTAATACCATGAATACCATTATCCGTAAACCTTTTCGGTACCGTTATGACAATCTGGTCCTCATCCTCATTGGGATCAATCTCCTGGTGTTTCTTGCCCAAAACCTTTTCCCCGAAGCAACAGTCTATTTATCGCTTAATACCCAGCTTGTGCTCCGCTACGGCATGGTCTGGCAGTTTTTAACCTACATGTTCGCCCACGGAGGCATATCTCATCTGCTGCTTAATATGCTGGGGCTCTTCTTTTTCGGCACCCCTGTTGAACGGCAAATGGGATCCAAAGAGTTTCTGCTGTTTTATTTGGTAACCGGCTTTTTTGCCGGCCTTTTTTCATTTGGGCTCTTCCTGCTCACCGGTTCTGCCTCGGTATTTCTCCTTGGGGCATCAGGTGCCCTCTTCGCAGTCCAGCTCGCCTATGCAACCTTTTTCCCCGATTCCATAGTCTACCTATGGGGCATACTGCCTCTGCGGGCCCCTGTTATGGTTTTGGGTTTTACCGCCCTGGAACTCTTTTTTTCGGTTACCGGTATTGCTTCAGGCGTCGCCCACTTTACCCACCTGGCGGGTTTTGCCTTCGCATGGCTTTATTTTATCATCCGATATGGAGAGAATCCCTGGCATTATCTTAAGATTCGCCGATAAATAAAACAAAGGAACCTTGCACGCCGCTCCTTTAAGCGGCAATCTGCAATCAGTAAATCCCCTTAAGGAGCAGCCGGTGCTCAAGCAAACCATAAAGGTACATACCGCATTGCTCACCCTTTTAGTACTCAGCAGCCTTCCCGCCTGGCCGCAGATGGTTCTCCGGGGAGAAGTCAGGGTAGATCTAGAGCCTGTTTATATTCAGTATATTGAGGAACCCTATCCGCTGGATACAAAAACTGCCCAAAAGCGGGCCTTGGAAGAAGCGGCCCTTTATTTCGGAGCCATGATATACGGATGGGCCTATGACTATGAAATAGGCGAAAAGGCCCGGGCCATTCCCGAACAGTTTGAACTTACAAGCCAGGGAACCATCCCCTTCGGCGACGAGAAACTCTTTGCTACCGATGCCTGCCTCGAAGGGAGCTATCTTTTTGTTTGGATGGATTACCGGCCCGACCCAAGTCAGGAACGGCGGATTGAACAATGGAAGAGCGGGACCATCAAGAAAGTGCAGGCCATCGGGAACGGCCCCCTTGCAGGACCAGGAGCCGCAGGCTGGCTCGATGGCAAAAAACAGGCCCTGGAGGATGCAGCCCGCGCAGCGGTCCGGTCCCTTTTACGGGGCACCGAGCGGAACCGGCCCAAACACAGTACCGGTTTTGTCGCCCTAGCAGCCTTTCCCCGCTACTGGATGGATGCGGGCCGCTGGCAGTGCGGCGCTACTTTTTATATAGAAGTAATCGACATTACACCCTTTCCTGCCTACTAAGGGTCTCAGAAACAGCTCGCTTTCGGAACAGTTTTCACAGATTCCCTGCAGCCCTCTTACCCTTAACATGTATCGTTGCGCCCGCTATTCCCCGATAATCTTTACCAGGACCCGCTTGCGCCGCTGGCCGTCGAATTCGCCGTAAAAAATCTGCTCCCAGGGACCAAAATGAAGTTCTCCTCGGGTAATGGCAACCACCACTTCCCGGCCCATAATCTGGCGTTTCATGTGGGCATCCGCATTGTCCTCGCCCACATTGTGCCGGTAGGAAGAGACTGGCTCATGGGGAGCAAGCTTTTCGAGCCAGGCATCAAAATCCTGATGCAGCCCCCCTTCATCATCATTGATAAAAACACTTGCGGTAATATGCATGGCATTTACCAGACAGAGCCCTTCCTGCACCCCCGATTCCCGAACGAGGTCGGCCACCTGAGGCGTTATGTTGATAAACTCTCGCTTCTTTCTGGTCTCAAACCAGAGTTCCTTAGTGAGGGATTTCATACAGATTATTATGAAGCATACTTTTAGAATCGTCCACAAATAACAGCTCCGGTCTTTACAGGAAGGCCCTTCTCGGGTAACGTATACCCACATCCCGGATAATAGCAGACATGTGGGCCGGGACTTTTGGGAGTTTTCATGGATACTCAAGCATTGGTTAAAAATCTGCATCCCCTCGAAGTCCGGATAATCCGGCATTATGGTATGCAGGATGAACTCACCATCGAAAAAGTAGAATCCGACCTCGGATTTAAAAGCGGAAACGGAAATCAGGCCCTTTCGTGGCTTTCCAGCAAGGGTCTTGTACGGGAAGTCAGGCGTGAAACAAGCATCTTTTATGAACTGACAGACTTGGGCCGCCAGTGGAAAGAACAGGGGACGCCGGAAGAACGGATGCTCAAGCTCCTTAAAACCAAGCTGGGTCTCCGGCTTCCCGAAATTGCCGAGGCTCTTGGTATCGAAAACAAGGACGTCGGCAGCGCCTTTGGAGCCCTCTCTAAAGCGGGTCTTCTTGCCATGGATGAGGCCAAACGGGTCGTGCTGGCTGCGGCGGCGGACGTACTGGACAACGGCCTGCCTGCACAGGGTGAGGCTGCTGAAAAAATGGTAACCCTGCGCCGGCTCCTCGAAAAGGCCGCCGCCGCCAGCGGCGGAGTACTGGCCGAAGGGGCCCTCACGGCACCGGAAAAGGCCGTCATGGCCGGCATTGCCAAAAAACGAGGCGCCAGCGATGCGGCCTTCCGCATCGCCGAGCGGGAAACGGTGGTCTTTGCCTTTACCGAAGCGCATCCAGAGCTTGCCAAGGCCCTGGAAGCGGCAGGCATTACGGGAGATGAAATCGGTACTCTTACGCCGGAACTCCTCGCAAGCGGCGCCTGGAAGGGAGCCGCCTTCCGGTCCTACAACGTAAAAGTACCGCCAAGCCGCCTCCTTGTGGGCCGCTCCAATCCTTATGCAAAATTCTTGGAAGATGTAAAGGATAAGCTCGTTTCATTAGGCTTTGAAGAATTCGACGGGTCCCTGGTGGAAACCGAATTCTGGAACTCCGATGCCCTCTTTATGCCCCAGTTCCATTCCGCCCGGGATATCCACGACGTGTATTATGTGGCAGAACCGACCAAGGCTAAATTTATAGAAGAACCCTGGCTTTCCCGGGTAGCCGCAGCCCATGAAAATGGAGGAGACACGGGGAGCCGGGGATGGAACTATGCCTTTGACCGGGAATTTACCCGCAGACTCATACTGCGGAGTCAGGGAACCGTACTCTCAGCCCGCCAGCTCCCGACCGCCAAGGTGCCGGGGAAATATTTTGGTATTGCCCGCTGTTTCCGCTACGACCGGGTCGACGCGACACATCTGTCGGACTTTTATCAGACTGAAGGTATTGTCCTCGGAGAAGAGGTCAACCTCAGGACCCTCTTGGGCTTCCTTGAAATGTTTGCCGTGGAAGTCGCCGGCGCCAAGGAAGTTAAATACGTTCCGGGCTACTTCCCCTTTACCGAGCCTTCGGTAGAGGTGCATATAAAACACCCGGTGCTGGGCTGGTTCGAACTAGGCGGTTCCGGCATTTTCCGGCCCGAAGTTACCAAGGCCCTAGGGGTAGACGTACCGGTAGCAGCCTGGGGTATCGGCATTGACCGTATGGCCCTCATGGCCCTGGGACTCAACGACCTGCGGGAACTCTTTAGCTATGATATTGAAAATGTCCGCCTCAGACGGGCAAAGGAAAGCAGCCGGGAATAAGGCCCTGCCGAAATGTTGCAGAGGATGGAGTAAACAAGATGCCTAAAATAGAAGTGAATGAACAGCTTTTTTACAGTCTCGTAGGCCGGCGCTGGTCGAACCGGGATGCCTTTGAAGAAGCCCTTACCTGCGCGAAGGCAGAGCTGGACGAAGATTCAGACAAAAAACTACCCGAAGCAGAACGGGTCTTAAAAATTGAGCTTAACGACACAAACCGGCCGGACCTCTGGTCCACTGCCGGCGTTGCCCGGCAGCTGCGGATCCACGGCGGCGGCGGTATTCCCCAGTATTCATTCTTCTCCCGCCCCGGGGCAGTTCAGGAATCTCAGCGCTACCGGGTCGTGGTAGATCCGGCTCTTAAAGACATTAGGCCCTATATCGCCGCCTATGTGGTAAGCGGCAAAGCCATCGATGACAGCCGCCTTAAGGACATTATCCAAACCCAGGAAAAACTCTGCTGGAATTTTGGCCGCAAGCGGCGTTCCATTGCCATGGGGGTTTATCGGACCAGTCTTATCAAGTGGCCGGTGCGCTATGTAGCCGCCGATCCCGACAGTACCAAATTCACACCCCTGGGTTTGGAGGAAACTCTTTCCCTCCGGGAAATCTGCGAAAAACACCCCAAGGGCCAGGAATACGGCTACATCGTTTCGTCCTTTAAAAAATTCCCCTATCTCACCGATTCGGCGGGAGATACCCTTTCGTTCCCGCCGGTCATTAACAGCGCCCGGATTGGAGCGGTAGAGGAGGGCGACTCGGAACTGTTCATCGAAATGACCGGCACGGACCTGGAATCCTTGACCTTAGCGGTGAACATGACCGCCTGCGATTTTGCCGATATGGGCTACACGGTGCATCCGGTCACTGTAGAATATCCCTATGATACACACTTTGGAAGAACCATTACCTTCCCCTACTATTTCCAGAAACCAACCTTCTGCTCGCTGAAGCGGGTGGAACGGTTCCTCGGCGAAGCCCTGGACGCCAAGGCCTGTGTGGCAGCCCTGGAACGGATGGGCTGCAAGGCTGATGTTGCGGAAGATACGGAAGCAGGATCCACAGAAAAAAGCCTCGGAATCCAAGTCTATCCTCCGGAATATCGAAACGACTTTCTCCATGCGGCAGACGTGGTAGAAGACGTGATGATCGGCCGTACCCTTCCCTCGTTTACGCCCCTCAAACCCCGGGACTTTACCATTGGCCGGCTCACCCCCATCACCCAATTCTCCCGCCGGGTTAAGGAATGCATGATCGGCCTTGGATACCAGGAAATGATCTACAATTATCTTGGGTCCGGCAAAGACTTCATCGAAAAGATGCGGCGGGACGGGTCCCAGATTATTCGAATCAGCAATCCCATGACCGAAAATTACGAGTATGTTCGGGACTCAGTGTTAGCATCCCTCATGATTTCCGAGTCCGTATCTGCCCATGCGGTCTTCCCCCACAAGATTTTTGAGGTGGGCAAGGTGGCGTATCGGGATGATACTGAAAATTATGGGGTAAAGACCCGGCAGCACCTGGGCTTTGTTCATGCTGCCTCGGATGCCAACTTTAACACCGTCGCAAGCCAGATACAGGCTATCTTCTACTACCTTTCCCGGGAGTACGATGTGGAAGAAGCGGAGGACAGCCGTTTTATCCCCGGCCGGGCAGCGGCGATTCTGTACAAAGGAAGCAGAATCGGCGTGTTCGGCGAACTGCACCCCCAGGTACTCGAAAACTGGGGCGTAACCATGCCCTGTACGGCCTGTGAGGTCGATCTGGACGCCCTGCTATAATTACTTAAGGAGCTTGCCATGCAAATAACCTTTGATCTGGTTCAGCTTCCGGTTCCCCAGGACCTGAATATCATTGTGGGCCAGTCCCATTTTATTAAAACCGTGGAGGATCTGGCGGAAATCATGACCGCTTCGGTGCCGAATGTAAAATTTGGACTAGCCTTTAACGAAGCCTCGGGACCCTGCCTCGTACGCAGCGAAGGAAACGATCCGGAACTGGTTAAGGCCGCCGAATCCTGCGCCCTTACGGTAGGCGCGGGGCACACCTTCTATCTTATTATGAAAAACGCCTATCCCATCAACGTGCTGGACCGTATCAAGGCCTGCCCCGAGGTCTGCCAGATCTACTGCGCCACCGCAAATCCCGTACAGGTGGTGGTGGCTATAAGCGATCAGGGCCGGGGCATCATGGGCGTTATAGATGGCTCAAGTCCCAAGGGTGTGGAAGGGGATGCGGAAAAGACTGAGCGAAAGGGCCTTTTGCGCCGCTTTGGCTACAAGTTTGCGTAAGAATAGGTGTAGCGGTTTCAATGAAACCGCTGCACAGCGATTTGTTTACTTGAATAAAGCATATACAATGTATATCTTATAATAAGAGGGAGCAAGTATGCAGACCGTAGTACAGAAATGGGGGAACAGTCTCGGAATACGTATTCCGTCTCTTTATGTAAAAGAGTTTAATTTGAAAAGCGGCAATTTAGTTGAAATTACTGAAGAAGATGGTAAAATCGTAATACACCCGCCTAAAAAAACACTCACAGAATTACTTTCAAAAGTTACCAATGAGAATAAGCATTCAGCAATAGAAACTGGGCCTTCCATGGGAAATGTAGAATGGTAAAAAAATATGTCCCTGATCAAGGCGATATTGTTTGGCTTGATTTTAATCCGCAGTAGGGACATGAACAAAAACGCCGTAGACCTGCACTTGTTCTTTCCTTTAAAGAATATAATGAAAAGATTGGATTAGCAATCTTTTGCCCTATAACAAGTAAAGTAAAAGGCTATCCTTTTGAAGTTGAAATTATTGGAGAAAAAATAAAAGGATGTGTACTGAGTGATCAAATAAAAAGCCTTGATTGGACAGTAAGAAATATTGAATATATTGAAAAAATTACAAATGATAAAAATGATAAATTTGAAGAAGTAATAAATACTGTGCTTTTAATAATAAAGAGATAAGAGCACAGAACATTTGCGTAAAAGGAGGCACTCAAATGGATGAGGCTTTAAAAAAACGGATTCTTGCGGCGCAAAAAAACGAGATTACCGAGTATTATGTATACACAAAGCTGGCGGCCCTTGCCAAAACTGAACAGAACGCCCAGGTCCTCCGGGACATCGGCGAAGCAGAGCGGCGCCACGCAGAGTTCTGGAAGACCAAAACTGGAGTAGAGGTCCAGCCCAACTGGGGCAAGGTGTGGCGGACGGTCATGCTAGCCCGTATTCTTGGGCTTACCTTTGTACTCAAACGGATGGAAAAAAACGAAGGCACCGCATCCCGCAAATATGCGGAAATTGAGGAAGCCTTTCCGGAAGTTAAGAAAATCGGTGCCGAAGAAGCGGCCCATGAACAGAGCCTCCTGGCCATGCTGGACGAGGAACTCTTGCAATATGTGGGCTCCATCGTCCTCGGTCTCAACGACGCCTTAGTTGAACTTACCGGAGCCCTCGCCGGGTTTACACTCGCCTTAGGGGATACAAAAATCATTTCTTTGGCAGGTCTTGTAACGGGTATTTCAGCAGCCTTCTCTATGGCCGCTTCTGACTACCTATCTTCCAAGGCAGAAGGGGATGCACGGGCAGCCCGATCAGCCCTCTATACGGGGGTAGCCTACCTCATCACGGTTATTTTGATGATCCTTCCCTACCTGCTTATACCCTATAAATTTGTGAGCCTCGCCATTACCCTTATCATCGTGGTGTCAATCATCTTTCTCTTTAACTATTACATATCCGTTGCCAAGGACCTCAATTTCAGGCAGCGTTTCTGGGAAATGACCTTTATCAGTCTCGGGGTGGCGGCCTTTTCCTTTACCTTGGGCTGGATACTCAAAATCATGCTCGGGGTAGACGCGTAAGAGGCTGATTCAGGGGCTAGCGCCAGAAGGTTCAAGTGATTATAGTAGTACTGAAAGGAACTCATCGTTGAACTTACTGGAAATTCGCAATCTATCACTCGTAAAAAATGGCAAGCCCCTGCTGCTGAACATTACAGCCGATATTTGGCAGGGCTATGTACATGCGGTCATCGGGCCTAATGGAGCAGGAAAATCCACACTGGCTCAAACTATTATGGGCCTTTCTGGCTACCGGGATATCGAAGGGGAAATAATTTTTGAAGGGAAACCCATACAGGGTCTTTCTGTTGATGAACGCGCCCGGCTCGGTATTACCCTCGTGTTCCAGGAGCCCGCCCGTTTCGAAGGTCTTTCGGTTCCCGACTTTATCCTTGCCGGGGCAAAGGAAAAACGACCTGGACTGGTGGACGAAGCACTGCGGGTCGTCGGCTTGGACCCCCAACGCTATCGTTCCCGGGCGGTCGATAAAACCCTATCCGGGGGAGAACGGAAGCGTATTGAGCTTGCCTCGGTTTATGCCATGAAACCCCGGCTCCTGTTGATGGATGAGCCGGACAGCGGCGTAGATATCGACTCCATTCAGCATATTTTTACCGTAATCCGGGAGCTGAAAGCGGAAGGGACTACGGTCCTCCTTATTACCCACAGCGGCGAAGTCCTGCAGCAGGCGGATCACGCATTTTTGCTCTGTGCGGGCCAGATAGTCGACAAGGGCTCCATGGACCGAATGCTCGATTATTTTAACGGACAGTGCGCCCCCTGCACCCATGTGGGTTGTCCCGACATTGACAGGAAATAGTTATGGCAGCAAACGAAAAAGAAGAACTTCTGGCAGAGCTTTTGGCGTCCATCAATCAACACCATTATGGACCTGGGGTGGCCCATATCGAAATACACGGCAACGAAGTCTTGGGGGCTCACCTGGTGGATGGACTTGAGGTCAGCTCTGAAAGTTTCTCAGATGGTGTGCGGGTCGAAATTCGGGTCCGTGCGGGCGTTCACATTGCTCAACCGGTCCATTTCTGCTTTGGCATTATTCCCGATAACGGGATACAAAAGATTATCTCCCACACGGTTATTGAAGAGGGTGCCAAGGCCCAATTTATGGCCCACTGCACATTCCCGAATGCAGTCAACGTCCAGCACCTTATGGACGCAAAGATTGAATTGCAGAAAAATGCAAGCCTTTCTTATTTCGAGCGGCATATTCACGGTCCCAAGGGCGGGGTAACCATAGTCCCAAAAACGGTAGTTTATTTGGCTGAAAATGCCCGGTATAGCACCGAATTTGAGCTTATCCAGGGAGCTGCGGGAGTGGTAGAGCTGGATTATAAAGGTTATTGCGAAAAGGACGCAGTGCTCGATATGAAAGCCCGGCTCTACGGGAGGCTCAATGACTCTATCCATATCCGCGAGGCAGTAGAGCTTAAGGGAGAAAATGCGGTCGGAGTTTTAACCAGCCATATTGCATTAAAAGAGCAGGCCCAGGCAATTATTGAAAACGAAATTATTGCCGAAGCGCCCTTTGCCAGAGGCCATGTGGACTGCAAGGAAATCGTACAGGGGGAAGCCCAAGCCCGGGCTATTCCTATTGTCTTTGTAAAAGACCATCGGGCCCATGTAACCCACGAAGCAGCCATCGGATCGGTGGATTCCAAACAGCTGGAAACCCTCTTAAGCCGGGGACTCACTGAAGACGAAGCAACCGACCTTATTATTAAGGGGCTCCTGTCATAAATGTGCCGTACGGTAGGACGTAGCCTTCTAGTGATAGCGGTCCTCCTGTACAGCCTTGGCCTTGTTTTATTTATATCCGATGCCTCATCGATTAATTTTGACCTTTGGGCTACCGTAGTTGTTTCCTGGATTTTCTTGGGTATCGCTGGCCTATTTATGGCCCTTGCGCAAACTCTGCCGGGGAAACTGCTTGCCTGGTTTGGGGCGGTAGCGGCCTATATAATCCTGGGATATTCCATAGAAGCCTACCTTACGATAAAGCTCTGTCTGGCTACGGCGTTCTTTATTATGAGCGGACTTTCCCTACAATGGCCGGGGAACGTCCTCGGCGGAGGAATCGCCCTCATGCTGTTTGCCATATTTCAGCATCCGAGCCGTATGCTGGGCGAAACCATGCTTGCGCCTTCGGTGCCCCGGATCGACCGGCCTTCGGAACTTACCTTTATCGGCGTGCTTCTTGCGGTTATGCTGTCCCTATCCTTTATCCGGGCCCTGCTTGATAAACTAAGGACCGCAGAGGAGACGGTTACCCATTTGGATGTGACCATTGACCGCCTTTCCGAATTTAATCAGGATCTCCAGCGCTATGCCCGCACCGCAGACGAAGAAGCAATTACCCGGGAACGGAACCGCATCAGCCGGGAAATCCACGACATTTCTGGCTACATTTTTACCAATATCATTGCCCTCATGGATGCGGCGATCAGCATGGGAGGCCGGGATCCTGAGGCCCTTGCCGATTTGCATACCACCGTCCGGGCCCAAGCAAAAGAGGGCCTTCAGGAAACAAGGCGGGCCCTGCGGGAACTACGGGCCAGCGATACCCATCGGGAACGGGGAATTGCCGCGATATACAAAATAAAAGCTGTCTTTGAACGGGTCACGGGCATACAGGTTGACATAGAAGCGGGCAACATGCCGCCCAGTTTCGGCGAAGAAATCGACATGGCTGTTTACCGGGTGGTGCAGGAAGCGCTCACCAACGCCATGCGGCACGGAAGAGCAAGCCATGTATGGGTCCAGTTTTGGATTATGGAAGATAAGCTGGAACTCAGCGTACAGGATGACGGTCTTGGTTCAAAAGATATTGTTAAAGGAATAGGCCTATCCGGTATGGAAGAACGGATAAAACATCTGGGCGGAACCATTCGGGCAGGCAATGCCCCGGAAGGGGGCTTTAAGGTACTCGTTCATATTCCTTTGGGAGCATCCTATTATGGAAAAAATTAAGGTAATGCTGGTTGATGATCAGCCGCTCTTTGCCCAAAGTCTGCGGACATTTCTCGAAAATTATGCTACCGACATCGTAGTAGTTGGCCTTGCTGAAAATGGTTCTAAGGCAGTAGAACTTGCTCTGGATTTGGCAAAATCCGCCGCTCCCGATAATCCAGAAAGCGGCGCCCCCGATGTGGTACTCATGGATGTTCACATGCCCATTATGAACGGGGTAGAGGCAACAAGAAGGCTGCGCTCGTATCTACCGGAAACAAAAATTATTATGCTGTCCACCTATGACGAAGACGATTATGTGCGGGATGCCCTTAAGGAAGGCGCTTCTGGATACCTCCTTAAGGATATTTCGCCCACCGAGTTGATCGCCGCCATTCGGGCTCTGCGGGGTGGCGTTATGCAGATATCGCCCCAAATTGCGGCAAAACTGGTACATCAACTGTACGATGATTCCAAACCTAAGGCGGAAGCGATATCTAAAAAATTTGAATGGTTTAATACCCTGACGAAACGGGAGCGTGAAATTTTTACCTTAATTGCGACCGGCCTTGATAATGAAGGCATTGCACGAAAACTGAACATCGCTGAACAAACGGTCCGTAACCATGTGAGCATTATTTATTCCAAGCTCGGGGTCAAGGACCGTTTCGAAATCATCCAGCTGGCCAACGAAATCCGCTACCACTAGGCGATCTGTGTGCCATCCGCCCAGCCTCGGGACTGTAGCTATTTGAGCGCTTCGAAGCGATCGCAGAAATGGGACCCCTTAGTTTTTTGATGGTGAACCAAGCAGTTCCCCTCTCGGTGTGTATCAACCTTAAACATTTTTTTATCGCTATAATAGGTTCTCTGGCCTTCCCATTGAATGCATGCATAACAGCGTTTGACGCCTGCCTTTTTCAGATCCTGTTCCATACTTTTTGCCTCCACGTGTATGCTGTCCTGGCAACACACCAGTTATTGATAATTTTTATCATAGAGTGGAGAAAAAAGCGAGAAAAAAAAGCTGACTCAAGTGGTACAATAGTACCAGCATATTTTATAACTTTTGGGACAAGAATCACTCCCCAGCAGTCTAAAGTGGACCTACACTTTCCAGGTACACAGACAGTATACCGCTGTCTGAAATCAGAGTCCTATAACTTAAAGGAGGCTAATGGTATGAAAAAGTACCTCGCCGTCATCGCCGCGTGTTCTATCGCAGCCACCGCTTTCGCAAGCGGTGCAAACGAACTGGTCATCAATTCTTATATGTCTGACCAGGCACCCAAGGAAACCTTCCAGAAATTGGTAGATGATTTCCAGAAGAAAAATCCCGACATCAAAGTAACGGTGAACACCACCGCCCACGAACAGTTCAAAACCCTGCTCCCCAGCTGGCTCACTTCCAAGCAGGCCCCGGATGTGGTTACCTGGTTTGCCGGTTACCGTATGCAGGCCTTTGCCGAAAAGGGACTCCTGGAACCCATTAACGAAGTATTCCCCGGCGGTTCCTTCGAAGCCGAATTCCCGCCGGCCTTCAAAACCGCATCCAGCTATAACGGCAATATCTATTTCATGCCCCAGAGCTGGTACTGGTGGGCAGTGTATTACAACAAGGATGTCTTCGCAAAACTGAACCTGTCCATTCCTAAAACAGCGGACGAGTTTATGGCAGTCTGCGACAAGCTTAAGGCTGCAGGAATTGCTCCCATTGCAATCGGTGCTAAAGACACCTGGACCGCCGGCGGCTGGTTCGACTACATGGACAGCGCGGTTAATGGCGGCGAATTCCATGTAAAGCTTACCAAGGGAGAAGTACCCTATACGGATCCCAAAGTAAAGAAAACCTTTGGCTATATCGCGGAATTTGCAAAACGGGGCTACTTTATGCCCAATGCGGCCAGCTACTCCTGGCAGGAAGCGGCAAACGTGCTGTTCCGCGGCGAAGCAGGCATGTACCTCATGGGACAGTTTATTAAAGACGTTGCCCCCGCGGATGTTAAAGACAAGATTGACTTCTTTAAGTTCCCCGCCTTCGAAGGCAGAACCGAATATGCTGTGGATACCCCCACTGACGGCTTTTTGATTCCTAAGAACGCCAAAAACAAAGCTGCCGCAAAGAAATTCCTTGCATACCTTGCAACCGCAGAAGCCCAGGAAATGTTCTGCAAACCCCTCGGCCGGCTCGCGGCAAACAAGAACGTGGCCGTTCCCAATGCGGATGCAAAACGTGGCCTTGATATGGTCCTCGGAGCAAAGACCGCTATGCAGTTCTACGATCGGGACGCCCCTGAAGAAATGGCTGCCAAGGGCATGAACGCCATAGTCGATATTATCGCCAATCCCTCACAGCTTGATTCTATCCTTACCGCTCTGGATAAAGAACGGGTCCGGATTTACAGCAAATAACTTTTAATAACAATCGCTTGGCCGCTGCCGCCCTGGCAGCGGCCCTGTTTTCCAAGGAGACACACCGATGACCCTGAAAATCCATAAAGACAGACTGTTGCCCTGGGCCTTTCTGGCATTACCCCTCACGATGTACCTTGTCTGGGTCATCATTCCTGTACTGCAAAGTCTGCTTTTTAGCCTTACCTACCGGGACACTATCATGTACGGCCAGAAATTTATCGGTCTGGCCAATTTTGTCCGGCTCTTTCAGGATCCCCAGTTTCATCTTGCATTATGGAATAACTTTATCTGGCTCGTATTTTTTGTCGGCATCCCGATTCCCCTGGGCTTGGGCATTGCAATGCTCTTTAACCAGGAATATCCCGGGGCCCGGCTCTATAAAACACTGTTCTACATTCCCATGACCCTTTCTTTTGCGGTCATCGGAACCATTTGGGCATGGATTTACCATCCCGATTTTGGCGCCTTGAATACCCTGCTCCGCGCAGCCCGGCTCGATAGTTGGGCAAAACAATGGCTCGGAGATAAACGATATATGACTATGGCATTGGTAGCAGTCGGCGTGTGGCGGCAGGTTCCCTACGTCATGATTTTATACCTGGCGGGCCTCAAAAATGTGCCCGAAGAACTGGTAGAAGCCGCAACAGTTGACGGCGCAAACTGGGGGCAACGGTTCCGCCATGTCATTATCCCCATGCTTGCCCCCGCGACGGTAGTAGCAGTTACCATTTCCATTATCGACTCGCTGCGGTCCTTTGATATTGTCTATGTTATGACCAATACCAAAGCCCGGGCAGCAGAAGTATTGGCAAGTTATATGTACTCCTCTGCCTTTCACTATCAGGACTATGGGTATGGATCGGCCATTGCGGTCATCCAGTTCCTGATAACCTTCGGATTCATCGTTGTCTATGTTTCCAACACACTTAAAAACGAGCTGCAGCGCTAAAGGGAGGCGACAATTATGACAATGTCTTCGAATCGGCGGTTTTTATTTAAGTTCGCCTTTTATGTAGTCGGCACTTTGCTTGTAGCAAGCTGGCTCATCCCTATAGCGATAGCATTCTTTACATCTCTTAAGTCGATGGATGAACTCATGGCGAGCCCTCGGATGTGGGCCCCGCCTAAAAAGATAGTGCTTGGCAATTTTGCAGAAGTTTGGACTAAGGTTGGCATGGCCCGCTATGTCATCAATACCCTTATTATTACTATCCCCTCGGTGATCGGGGCCCTACTTATTTCAAGCCTTGGGGCCTTTGCATTGGCCTTTTACAAGTTTAGGCTTAACAAGACGGTCCTTATTGTCTTTATTACCGGGATGCTTATTCCTTTTCAGATGCTCCTGATTCCGGTATACCGCTTTTCGGATGCAACGGGGCTTATCAACACCTATCCGGGGATTATTCTGTTTCACATCGCCTTTCAGCTTGGTTTTTGCACATTCTTCTTGCGCAATTTTATGAAACAAATCCCCTTTAGCCTTATCGAAGCACCCCGAATCGACGGCGCAAGCGACTTCTTTATTTACCGGAAAATTGTACTTCCCCTGTCGGTCTCTTCCATGGCTGCCCTGGGAGTCCTTGAGTTCACCTGGATATGGAACGACCTGCTCTGGTCCCTCATTCTGCTGCAAGTAGACCGGCTTAAGCCGGTTACGCTGGGACTTGCCAACATGCAGGGAGAGTTCATCTCCAATTACAACATGATTGCAGCGGGCTCAATCATCGCAGCGGGAGCTCCCCTGGTAATCTTCCTGCTTTTCCAGCGCTACTTTATTGCGGGCCTAACCGTTGGAGCGGAAAAGGGATAAAGGTAACTTTGTTTAGTAATGCGGCCCCCTGCAAGTACGCTAGTACGCCAGTACTCGAGTACGGCTGGGGGTATTTTTTTGCGACTTTTACAAAGAGAAACAGCCACTGAGAGGTACTCTGATGGCTTACTTTTTTTTCTGGGCCTGGTCGACCAGGGTGTCAAGAGAATCGTCCTTAGCTTCCTTTGCCCGCTTCCGCTCAACAAAATGAAGGGCTTCCTGGGCTGCAATTTGGGCATGCTCGTACCAGATCGTGTACAATTCATTGTTAATCGTGCTGGGATAGGGGGCTCCCTGCAGGGAAGAAACAAGTTCCACAATAATATCCGATGCTTTTTTACGCATTGGCAGCCTCCTTTTACTTATCTATTATAAAACATATTTTTTATTTTGTGGTGGACAAGCAGTTAAAACTCAGGAATACTTTATCCAATGTCAAAAGTCGGTTACTTTTGAATTGGATTAAGGAGGTTTTCATGACCCAACAAAAACGATGGCTCGGCCTTTTTTTTGTTTTGCTTATCAGTCTTTTTTTTGTTTTTCCTGTCGTTGCCGAAAACAGCGCAGCAAACCCGGTTGCACACCGGCTGCTTGCAAACGGTCTTGAAGTATTTGTCGTAGAAAACCATGCAGTTCCCTTGGCTACCATTTGTGTGGTATTCCGGGGCGGAGCTTCTGCCCAAGCTCCTGAAAATGCGGGACTCTTTCATCTCTACGAACATATGCTTTTTGCAGGAAACGAAAAATACCCCACCCAAGCAGCCTTTACCGCTGCACTAAACCGGATGGGAGTCCCCAACTGGAACGGGGCAACCGGCAGTCAATATATCAATTATTACATTACCGTTCCCTCCAACAGACTTTCAGAAGGCATTGAATTCTGGTCCTGGGCGGTAAAAAAACCAATATTCAATGAAGAAAAATTAGAGAGAGAAAAAGAAGTCGTCATTAACGAGATCCGGGGGTACCATACGGATCCTGACCATATTTTCCAGAATGCACTCCAATCCAGAGCATTTTATAAGTTTCCTTGGCGTAAAAACATAGATGGACCTGAAGAAAATATCCGCAAAACTACCGTGGCAGATCTGCAAAAGATACAGGAAACTTACTATATTCCCCGCAATACGGCCCTTATGATAGCGGGAGATATAAGACCAGACCAGGCCTTTGCACTAGCTGAACAATGGTTCGGAGATTGGAAAGGCGGGACAGCCCCGACCATTGCAGAACCTCCCCAGGGCCCCATCCCTGCAAACCTTAAGCTCGCCTATGCGGACGAAACCTTTTATCAGGGGGTTTCCATGGTTCAGTACCTGTGGCGAGGGCCAGATGTGCTCAGGGAAACAAAGGATACATACACCGCCGATGTGCTGCTATTCCTGCTTTCGTCCCCCGTAGGCCGCTTTAAGACGACCCTCATGGAAAAGGGCCCTGGCTTATATGATGAACGGTATATCGATTTTTCATACCCTACCAGCCGCGATGGAGGCACCTTTGGGTTCACAACCTATCTCAGAATGGGCATACCCGGTGCTCCTTCTATCCTCTCCCGTTCCGAAGCGCTGAGAAAACTCGTACTGGAAGAATTTGCCGCTATCGCTGAGGATCCGGAAGGCTATTTTGGCAAAGAAGAACTAGAAAAGGCAAAAACAAAGTTGATAGACCAAAATCTGCTCTCCATGGAAGTGGCATCTTCCTTTGTAACCGGGACCCTCACCTTCTGGTGGTCCGTGGCAACCACAGATTACTTCTTCTCCTATGAAAAAAACTGCAAAGCGGTAAGCTTTCAGGATATCAGGGATCTCATTAAAAAGTACCTGACCGGCCCAAATGGGACATCACAGCCGCCCGTAGCTACAGCGGTCCGCTATTCTACCTCCGATGGCTGGAAAGAAACAGGCCTGCAGTCTGACCTGTCGGCCTATGGCTATCAGGAAGTACAAGAAGAAACTGCCTTCTGGTGGCAGCAGCAACGATAGGGGGAATAAAATGAATAAGCAAAAAACCATAATATCATTACTGTTTCTTGGAGCTGTAATTGCATTCTTTGCTGCAAGCTGCGCATCTACACCCTTTCCATTGGCCAAGGACACGCAAACCTTTCAGGGAAAAAACCTATCAGCCTTTGAACAAGAAAACCTGAAAAGCTTTACTACCTTTACCCTATCCAACGGTATTCCAGTGATAGTAAAACAAAGCAATGCAAGCCAGGTTTTTAACCTATCCCTGGTGCTCCGCGGCGGGAGTCTCATTGCTCGCTCAGAAACGGCGGGCTTTGAACAGGTGGCTCTCCAAACCATGGCCCGCGGATCTAAAACCTATTCATACGAAGATATCCAAACCCTGCTCGATGAAATGAGTGCCTCCATAGGGGCATCCAGTACCTTTGAGTATTCCACCTTTAGTTTAACGGGATTGCAAAAATACATAGACTCCCTCATACCTGTCTGGTCCGATTGCCTTGTAAATCCCCTTTTCTCAGAAAAAGATTTTTCACAAACTCGTTCCGATGCCCAACTTGCCCTGCAGGGAAAAGAGCAGGATCCGTGGACCAAAACAGCCCTTGTCATGAACAAGGAATTCTTTGGCAGTCATCCTTACGGTAATGTACCCGAAGGTACCTTGGAGACTCTGGCTTCCATGACGCTCCAGGATCTCACCACATGGTATGCCGAGCTTTTTTCTGCTAACCGTATGTTTGTTGTCGCAGTCGGCGCAGTGGACCCCCAAAAACTTAAGAAAGAGCTAGAAAAAAGTATTGGCAAAATCCCTGATAAGGGTGTAGAACTCCCTAAACCGGCACCCCAGTTTACTGCTTCTTCTCGTTTAGTCCGTGTTGAACATCCAGCATCTCGTGGACTTGCGTACCTCAGAGGAGATTTTGCGGCCCCCTCGCCTTCAGCGCCTGATTATATGGCCATGAATGTGGGACTTAAAATGGTTTCCGACCTCCTCTTTAATGTGGTCCGCGATAAATACGGGGCAACCTATTCACCCGCTTCCTATATCCGTGCATTTCCCGCTAACTACGGGTCCTTAGTCATGTTTAAAACCAAGGTTCCTGATAAAATTAAGTCCTATATCGATGAGGCTCTTTCGGATTTCGTAAAGGGATACTGCGTTGCTATAGACTCTGCTGCTGCAGAAGATCCTTCCGCACGGGTACCCATTGCAGAGGCTCTGCCTACCTACAAGGCCCTCTTTGTGAACGAGTATTATCAAAACCAGCAGACTACCGCCCAGCAGGCAGCTTCCATTATTTCGTCGGTCATTCTCACCGGCGACTACCGATCCTATCTCAAAGACATGGCTAAAATCGAAAGCATCACCACCGACCAGGTACAACAGGCTGTTTCCAAATACCTGTTACAGGGAAAAATAACCTGGGTAGTGACCGGGTCCCGAGACATGATAGAATCGGTTAAAGAAACTGATTTTGTACCCCAAAAATGAGGGATTAAAATGAAAATCTTGTTTATTGGCGGCACCGGCAATTTATCCTGGGATACTTCGCTCTATGTGCTTTCACAGGGCCATGAGCTTTACCACCTGAACCGGGGGCTGCGGCAGCCAAACTCAGCTGAAACGGTGCGCGACACCGTAATAGGCTCAGCAAAAGCTATTCAACAGCTTACCGCGGACATCCATGATGAAGGGGCTGTAAGGACAGCCTTAGGGAACCGCACCTTTGATGTGGTGGTAAACTTTATTGCCTATACCAAAGAAGATGTCGAACGGGATATCCGGCTCTTTTCCGGGAAAACCGGACAGTATGTGTTTATTTCCAGCGCGTCCGCATACCGTAAGCCGCCGGTTCATCATGTTATCACCGAATCTACGCCACTGGTGAATCCCTATTGGGAATATTCAAGGAACAAAATAGCCTGCGAAGAGTGCCTTATCCAAGAATGGATAGAACGAAAGTTCCCGGTAACTATTATTCGTCCATCCCATACATACAGTAAATCCTGGCTTCCGACCGCATGGACATCATCGGACTTTACCGTGGCTGCCCGTATGCTGGCCGGCAAGGAAGTTGTAGTACACGGAGATGGGCAGTCCCTGTGGACCCTCACCCACAGCAGGGATTTTGCGGTAGGCCTTGCGGGACTGTTGGGGAACCAAGCTGCAATCGGAGAAGCATTCCAAATTACCGGAGACGAAGCCCTTACCTGGGATACCATTCATCACACCTTAGCCCAGGCCCTTGGCGTAGAACCCCATATTGTCCATATCCCCTCAGATTTTATCGCCCGGATGGATCCCGAAATGGGATCCCATTTCCTCGGCGATAAAACCTACTCTGCAGTGTTTGACTGTTCTAAGCTTAAACGGCTCGTACCGGCCTTTAAGACCACCATCTCCTTTAGCCAGGGAATCCGTGAATCGGTGGACTGGTATTTAGAAGACCCTAGCCGCCAAAAAGTAAACAGCCACATTGATGGGGTTATCGATAGGGTTTTAAATGCCTGGAAAAAGGCCATGAATGCGATATAAGTCACCCATAACCTAGGGGAACCTAGGGAGCCCCCCACTGGAAACAGGCGCACAAATGTGATAAAAAAGGTTATGAATATCGCTAAAGATTGCGTAGTCAGCATTGACTACACCCTTACCGACCCCGAAGGACAGATCCTGGATACATCCTCCGGTGCCGGTCCTCTTTCGTATCTCCACGGCAATGAAAACCTTATCCCCGGCCTTGAAAAAGCCCTGGAAGGCAAAACCGCAGGGGATTCTTTCAAAGTAACTATTCCCGCCGCAGAAGCCTACGGACTCCGGGACGAACAGCTGGTTATTAATGTCCCGCTGGATCGTTTCCAGGGAGCCGGCACAGTAGAAGCGGGCATGCAGTTCGAGGCAGAAACCGCCGAAGGGAGCCGCATCGTCACCGTTACCAAGGTAGCCAACGGCATGGCCACCGTCGATGCAAACCATCCTTTGGCCGGTATGGATTTAACCTTTGATGTTAAAGTTGTAGACGTTCGCGCCGCCACAGCAGAAGAGCTGGAACACGGACATCCCCACATGCACGATGATGGCTGTGGCGATGATTGTGATTGTGGCGACGATGAAGGCTGCAACTGCGGCGGCTGCCATTAAAAAAATTATTACCAGATTCCGTCCCTGGGATCTGGTAATACTTACTCTTTCTATTATCATTACTCTCTGGGCATTCTTCCTTGTTTATCATACTGAAAACAGAGAATTGCAGGTTGTCATTGAGGGAGCAGAACAGTCTTGGGTATTCCCCCTATCAGCAAAAGAAGAGATCCATGTCACCGGTCCTCTCGGAGACACGGTTGTAATAATTCACAACGGATCAGTACATATTCATTCCTCTCCATGCCATAACCAGCTCTGTGTAGCCATAGGAGAAATTCGCAATCAGGGACAATGGATAGCCTGTCTACCTAACAAGGTTTTCGTACGTATTATCGGAACTCCTGCAAAGGATAGCCTAGATGGATCTACCTACTAGTATGCAGTCATCCAGTAAGCCTCCACTGGCCGTACTTGGCGCTCTGTGCCTGTTCCTCTCAACCATTGAATACCTCATTCCCAAACCTCTCCCCTTTATCCGCATCGGTCTTGCAAATATTCCTATTATGCTTGCCATAGACCTCTTTTCTTTTAAATCATATATACTGCTCGTTATTCTCAAAGTTGTCGGCCAAGCAATCATTACAGGTTCTTTGTTTTCCTATGTTTTTCTGTTTTCATTAGGCGGGACCTTTGCATCAGCCCTTGGTATGTATGTTCTCCGCAAAGCAATAGGGAAACAGAATATAAGCTTCATCGGCATCGGTATTATAGGAGCCCTCTTATCCAACAGCCTGCAAATCCTGTTAGCCTGGATTTTTATTTTTGGTCCCAGTGCCCAATTTATTGCACCCCCCATGCTTCTCCTTGGGCTCGTAACGGGGCTCCTCTTGGGTATCTTTTGCGAAAGCTTTGCAAAACAATCCCAGTGGTACCAACATGAACTGGAGGCATTACACCGTGCTGGATCGTGAACAACGAAGTGCCTTCTCCTTAAGATTTTTCTCCAGTTACGATCTCTTTGTTTCCGGCATGCTCTGTATTTTTCCCCTGGTATTCAGCCCCCATCTGTATTTCAGGGCTTTTTTGTTATTTTATTTTTATCTTTTTGCTTGGATCCAGGGCAAACGGGCATCATTGCTTATTGCGACCCTTGTCTCAAGCAGTATTGTAGTTTTTAATCTTCTTGTCCCTTATGGCAAAGTACTTATTAAAATCGGAGAATTTCCGCTGACCCAGGGAGCCTTTTTGGCGGGACTAGAAAAGGCGATTACTCTTGAGGGGCTGATTATGCTTTCTAAGGCTACTATCAGATCCGATCTTCAGCTCCCCGGTACATTTGGGGCCCTCGTAGCCCAATCGTTCAAGATTTTTGAAGAACTCTTAGCTAAGAAAAAAAATATTGATTATCGGGATCCCATTGGGAGTATTGACCGCCTTTTGATAGAACTTGCATCGGACAGTCCTGAAAAACCCGAATGGGCTGCTCCTGTCAGAAACAAAGGGGAGCGGATGATCGGACGCATTATCTTGGTCCTGCAAACGCTCATCATATGGATATTGCTGTTTATATCTAAATATTCAAAATAGAAGCCCTTATTATCCCAGGCGCTTCTTTACCCGTTCAGCTCCATCAGAAGCTTCTTTGTAAGAAGGATTTAATTTTAATGCCTGCTGATAAGCTGTAAGGGAGCCAGAATAGTCTCCAAGGGCTTCCCGGACGGAACCTAAGCGGTACCACCATACGGGGAGCCCCGATTCCAGCTTGACCGCTATGGTATATGCAATATCAGCATGGTTATATTTTTGCTGTATGCGGTAAACCTCTCCCATAAAAAAGTAGGCCACCGACACACGTTCCGCGTTTGGAGCAGCATCTACATATTTTTGCATGTATTTGAGAGACAGATTATATTCATTTTGATAGAAATACGCTTCCCCCATGGTCTCCATGACCCGGTAGTCATTTGGATTTACCTTGAGACCCTTTTGAGCCCACTCTATAACTTCACTGTATTTTTTTTGCCGCAACAAAGCCCAGGTCAGTACGGTATAGGAATCCATATTGGTAGCATTCTGCGCGATTTCCTGTTTGCAGATTTGTACCGCCTCATCATATCGGGCATTGGCATCGCTCATACGCCCCTGGGCTTCGAGGTCACGGCCAATCCGATAACTTTTCAGTGCGTCGGGTTTTTCCTGGGCAGAAAGAGTAAGTCCCAACAATAGCATGAGAGACACTATAAATGATAAACGGCGCATTTCCCTATTCATAACACAATAATGCACTGCTCAGCGGATTTTTGCAAGAAGGCAGCCGGTGCACCTCTTACCCATAAAAAGAAGTGCACCCACTCAAAAAAAATAACAGAACAGGCTGCTTGCAGCAGAGGGCCTAAGCAGCCTGCCGGTTTACTAGAAGATGTTCTTTACCCGTTCTTCCTTTGTTTCGGACAAGATTTTGCCCAACACATAGTCGAGCATGACTTCCGAATCCACAAAGCCAGTATCATATTTCCGGCCCTTTGGAATTGCAGCAAGGGTAGTGTTCTTGTCGCCCCCATCGGCCATAAAATTATTAACCACCAGCTTGTAGGTTCCTTTAGGATCAAGAGCTTTCCAGGATCCATCCTTGGCTTTAACCATCACATCGGTTACACGAGCACCCTTTGCATTGTTCACCATGAGGCTCAGCTTAAGACCTGACACATAAACATAGGCAGTTTCCGGAGCTTTTGCATAACTAGAAATTGTGAAGTCAGCCATGTCTTCGAGAATATTTTTTACTTCTTCGCCGGACACATCGATCGTCACCAAGGTGTTAGCAAAGGGCTGTAATTCATATACCTTAGCGACAGAAATCTCGCCACTGTCTAAATCAACACGTACACCACCTGGATTCATAATGGCAATATCCGCACCGGTTTTCCAAATCATAGAATCGGCAATGATAGGACCGGGACCGGAATTATTGCCCCGTTTCAGAGCATCCGTAGCCTTGGTGGCAATTTTAGCCTGGAGGGCTTTCAGAGCAGGACTGTATTTTGCGAGTTTTTCAAGCCCTTCTTTTTTTGGATCTATAAACAAGAACCGTGAATCATCCTTAAATTTAGCTATCAGAGCTGAGAATGCAGTCATATAGTTCTGCAATGCCTTTTCAGAAGGTACCACAGCATATGCTTTGCCATCATATTCTTTAACACCATAGGTTCCATCGGCAGAACGAACAAATTCAACCCGTTTCAGCTTACCATCCGCATCGGGAAGATCATAAATACGGAATTTATCAAGTCCTGCAAGGAGTTTGCTGTTTCCCTTAAAGGAGGTAATTTTTCCGTCCTTGTCGAAATCAACATCGAGGATGCCAATCATATTCGCCCAGTTCCAAGAAGTAACGATAAGAACGGGATCCCCAGCAGGACTTTTTGCAACTGTTGGATAATCACCCTGGGATTTAAGTCCCAAATCAGCAAAGGGGCCAAGAATGAAATGAGAGTGACCGCCGACAACAACATCGATACCGCTTACCTTTGTTCCTATCGTTTTATCAAGCTCATAACCAGCATGGCTCAGTACGATAATCTTGTTTATTCCCTTTGCTTCCAGTTCCTTTACAACCTTTTCCAGGGAGCTTACTGGATCTAAGAACTTAATTGTAGGACCAGGACTGGAAATATCGGGGGTCTCTGGGTTAGCTACACCAACAATTGCGACCTTCGCACCGGCGACCTCTTTAATGATATAGGGTTTAATGCTGTCTTTAAGCGAAGGTTCTGCAGAGAGATCCAAATTGCAGGCTAAAACCGGGAATTTAGCATCCTTAATAAAGTCTGCTAACACCGTGGGACCCTTATCAAATTCATGATTACCCACAACGAGAGCATCTAACCCAATAGCATTTAAGAAATCCCCATCTGCTTTACCTTTGAATTCGGTAAAATAGAGTGTCCCCTGGAACACATCGCCCGCATGCAGAAAGAAGCTGTTCGGCTTCTCAGCACGCAACGTTTCCACTGCAGCCCAGAGTCGGGCAAATCCGCCTAATTCTACAAAGGTGCGTTTTGCTTTAAGTTCGGGAGTAATGTCAACCTTTAGTTCCGTAAGCGCTGACTCAAGCTTTGCATGGGTATCATTAACATGAAACAGAGAAAGCGACAGGGGCTTTTCTTCTGCATTCTGGGCTACCGAAGCTTGAGCAGCTTTTGCCTGGGTCTCGGCGGATTTGCCCGCCGGCTCGGGACCTCCGGCACAACTAGCAAACAGCACAGCCGCAGCCAGCATAGCGCTGGTCAGAACTTGCATCATTACACGCTTTTTCATACACAAACCTCCTCGTTTGTTTATAGAGATCAGGGCCTTACATTGTACACCTTTTTGTGTACTTTTGGTTAAAAAATCGTTTATTTTTGAACTTTCAGAAATTGATGACAAAAAGCGAACAGGTGGCATATACTTGAATGTATGGAAAATCTTACCATTTACTCATATCCAATAAATACAACCATATTCAAAGAAGGGGAAACTGGGGAACTTTTGTATATACTTGTGGAAGGGGCGGTAGAACTTCGCAAGAATGTACAGGGAGCCGAAATAGTTTTAAAAACTATCGACCAGAAAAACGATTTTTTCGGCGAAATGGCGCTTATCGACGGAAAACCCCGCTCTGCCACGGCGGTAACGGTAAAACCCACGAAGCTTATCCCGGTGGACAATGCGGCCTTTGAACGAATGGTCCTGAGCAACGGCAAATTTGCCTGGAAAATTATCGGAATCCTATCGGACCGTATCCGGGAAACGAATAAGCAGATAGAGGCTCTGCTAAATACTAATCCTAAGGACCGCATCAATTTTGCCATTGCCGACTATGCGCTCAAGGTAAACATAAAAATCCACGACGGCCGGTACAAGGTTCCTGTGGAAGCATTAAAGGAATGGCTTAATAACCACTGCGGCGTTTCCCTGGAAGAAATCGATAATCAGCTATTCAGGCTCCTTAAAAGCGAAAGCATCGCCTACGGCGCGAGCAAAGACAAGGGAAACACAGAACTGATTATCAGCACCAATTTTATTCAGCAATATAACCGCAGGCGATAAGCTAGCTTTTTTGCGCCAACAACTGGTTAATGGCTGCGGCGGCCCTGCGGCCCTCACCCATGGCAAGAATTACCGTGGCCGCGCCGAGCACGATATCACCCCCCGCATAGACCGCATCAAGGGAGGTCTTCTGGTCCGCACCGACTACAATTCGGCCTTTTTTGTCCACCACTAGGCCTTCTGTCGTTTTCACGAGGAGCGGATTCGACTCATTTCCCAGGGCGACAATAACGGTATCGCAATCAAAAACATATTCAGAACCGTCTATTGGCACAGGGCTCCGGCGGCCTGAAGCGTCCGGTTCTCCAAGCTCGAACTTCTGGAGTTCCATACCGATAACACGGCCCTGTTCGTTGCCAAGAATTCTTGTCGGATTACGCAGGAAATTGAACTGAATGCCTTCTTCCATGGCGTGTTCAACCTCTTCTGCCCGGGCAGGCATTTCTTCCCGGGTACGCCGATAAATGACATGCACCTCTTGAGCCCCAAGACGCAGGGCCATACGGGCCGCATCCATCGCCACATTGCCGCCCCCCACAACCGCTACAATTTTTGATTTGTAGATGGGGGTAGCGGCCTTTGATGCATCGTAGGCCTTCATCAAATTTGCCCTGGTGAGGTATTCGTTGGCGCTGAAGACCCCGACGAGGTTTTCTCCGGGACAGCCGAGGAATTTGGGAAGCCCCGCCCCTACGCCTACAAAGGCCGCATCAAAATGATCTTCTTCCAAGAGCTGCTTAAGGGTCCTCGTTCGGCCGACAAGGAAATTGGTCTCTATTTTTACCCCCATTTTTTTAAGGGTATCTATTTCGGCCTGTACTATAGATTTGGGGAGCCGGAATTCAGGAATTCCGTAAACCATAACGCCGCCGGGTTTGTGAAAGGCTTCGAAAAGTACCACTTCGTGCCCTTCCCGGGCCACATCGGCAGCTACGGTTATACCCGCCGGTCCGGATCCGATCACAGCAACCCGCTTACCGGTTTTTGGTTTAACCGTCGGGGGTGTTACCTTCCCGTTTTCCCGCTCCCAGTCGGCCACAAAGCGTTCCAGGCGGCCGATTGCCACGGCCTTGCCAATATCCTTGAGGCTCTTACCGACGGTACACTCAAGCTGGCACTGTTTTTCCTGGGGACAGACCCGGCCGCACACCGCAGGGAGGAGATTTGTTTCCTTTATTGCATCTACCGCAGCCTTAAAGTCCCCCTGCTGGATAAACGAAATAAAGCGCGGAATAGGGACCTGGACGGGACAACCCTTTACACAGGGTTCGTTTTTGCAGTTAAGGCACCGCTCTGCCTCGAGCCGAGCCTGGGCTTCGCTGTATCCTAAGGCTACCTCGCTGACCGTTTTTCCCCGGGCCACCGGATCCTGGGCAGGCATTTCCTGGGGAGGTATGGCAAGCCGTTCTTTAACACTTAAGGCCTGGCCCGCAGCTTTTTTTTCTAAAATGGGAGCAAGCAGCTGTTCAGCTTCCCGTTGCAGTTCTTCCCGGCTCTTGCCGGACTGGTGCAGTTCGCTCATCGGCGTCCTCCCTGAGCTTCCATAGTTTCTATCTGCAGTTCCAGGTGGCAGACATGGTGATCTTCTTCTTCCTTTTCCTTGTAAGCCCGGAGGCGGGTCATCATATTGTCAAAATCCACCTGGTGGCCGTCGAATTCTGGCCCATCAACACATACAAATTTGGTCTGGCCCCCTACGGAAACCCGGCAGCCGCCGCACATGCCGGTTCCATCAATCATGATCGTATTGAGAGAAACTACCGTGGGAACCTGGAAAGGCCTCGTTGTCTCGGCGCAGAATTTCATCATAATGGGCGGTCCGATAGCTACCGCCAGATCCGGCTTGGGATCCTGGGAACAATATTCTTTAAGCGGTTCGGTAACGAGGGCCTTGCGTCCATAGGAACCGTCATCGGTTACGATAACCAGTTCATCCGCAATTTTGCGCATCCGATCTTCAAATATAACAAGATCCTTGTTCCGGGCGCCAATAATGATTATCACCTTATTCCCCGCAGCCTTCATGGCCTGCGCTATGGGATGCAGCGGAGCAACCCCGATACCACCGCCCACGCACACCACCGTACCAAATTTTTCAATATGGGTTGGGTTTCCCAGGGGGCCCAAAATGTTTTCCACATAATCGCCTACATTTTTTGCCGCAAGCCGGTGGGTGCTGGCGCCGACGGTCTGGAACACCATGGTAATAGTTCCGGCCTTGGGATCCGCATCGGCTATAGTAAGGGGAATACGCTCACCCCATTCTGAATCGATTTGTACAATAATAAACTGTCCTGCCTTTCGGTTTTGGGCGATGAGCGGAGCTTCCACCTCCATCTCAAACACCTCAGCCGAAAGCTGTATCTTCTTGATTATTTTATTCATACCCTACGATACTCCTTTATTTTCAGTAATAATAATACCGGACCTTCCGCCGCTTTGGGATATACCGGCGAACTCGGAAAAAGCCGTATAAAAAGCCGCCAATATGGGCCGCATAGGCTACCCCATCCCCCCTGGTACCCCCCAGATAACCCATACCGTTTACCATCTGGAAGATAAACCAGAGTCCAATCACTACCACAGCGCTGACCGTGGTCGGAATAATATTGAACAAAAGCACCCGCACCCGGTTTCCGGGAAAGAGTAGGAGATAGGCCCCCATAACACCCGAAATAGCCCCGGAAGCCCCCAGGGTCGGAGTCAGCAATGCATCCTGGGTAATAACACAGACTAGAATATGAGCCGCCGCAGAAACGAGCCCCGACACAAGATAAAACAAAAGAAAGCGGAAATGGCCAAGACGGTCTTCTACATTATCACCAAAAATCGAGAGGAAAAGCATGTTACCCGCAATATGGGCGATACCTCCGTGCATGAACATCGCAATAAGGATAGTTACATAGACCGGTACCGGAGTCGGAGCCAGCCCCGGAACGGTATAGCGGGAGCCTGACCAGCGGTCCATAACAATTGTAGGAGGAGTCACAATATCTTTACCAGAAATAATTTCCTGAGGAACCATAGAATATGAGTACACCACCTGGTCATCGGTACCAAAGCCTTGGAAAAAGATAAAAACCCCAATATTGAGGGCTATCAAAATCCAGGTTACCACTGGAGTCCTGAGCCTGTAAGAATTATCATCGCCGATCGGTAACATGTTTGCTCCTCATCGGTTCATCCTAAGCAGAAATTGCCTTTTACACAAGACCAATATGACAATTATGACAAAACTGTAATGCTTATAATAAGACCCATGACACAAAGCACACCCTTTGATACACTGCTGCCATGACCGAAAGTCAATGGATCCGTTTCCAAAAGGTCCGCCATGAATATAAGACTTATATTGATGAACTTTCCTCGGCGCTTCCGGATTTATCTGCTGTTCTTTCCCAGCTGGTAGCCGTCCGTTCTGGACCGGCCTACCCGATTGAAACGCCGGTCGTTTACAATCATGCCCTGGATGATATAGGACCGGACAAGCAGATTAAAATAATCCTCGTTGCAGACAACCCCGGACGGCGGGAACAGTCCGCAGCAGAACGGCGCTACTTAGTCGGCCCCTCGGGCAAATTGGCCGATGGCTTTTTTAAACAGTACCCTGAACTAGGAATCGAATTCCGAAAGCATGTCCTTATTCTTAATAAATGCCCCATCCATACCCCCCGAACCGGAGAACTGCGGGACCTAGCCCGCCTTGGCGGCCTGAACATTGAGCAGGCGATTAAAGAGTCCCAGTCTGCCATGGCCCGCTTTATCCATCAATTTCACGAAATCTTTGCAGACGAAGCGGAACTCTGGATTATTGGCTATTCAGAATTGGGCAAGGGTAAATTATTCGAACCCTTTACCAATGCGCTTCTGAATGCCTATTCGGAAAATAATACGTGGGGAGCTCCAGCGGCGAGGCCTTCGCCGACAACAGGGGCTTCGCCAGCGGGAGCCCCACTGCATAGCAAAAAGCCATCTCTACTCAAAAACAGTATGTATCTATACCGGCATTTTTCCATGAACCAGTTTTCGGCGGATTTTAAGAAACAACGACAAGCAGGAGAACGCGCCGAGGAAACGCTGCACCGAATCGGGCTCCAGTACCGAGCGAAAATATTTGGCTGGTAAACACAGTGAAGGGAGGGGCCAAACTTAAGTCTGCGATTGCTTGCAATTATCATCCTCTTGAACGAAACTGGATGAGATGACAATTTTACCGCGCTTCCTGAATCCGGTTCTTTTTCAAGGTGTTAGAAAAAGGAAAAGCTACTTTGAAGGCTGGTACTTTAAGCAGTCCTTTTCCCGCGAAAAAGGTGCGGTTAGCCGTACCCTGGCAATTATCCCAGGTCTTAGTTGGGATGAAAACGGTGCAGGCCACGCCTTTATTCAAACCATAGACAGCCTGGACGGCTCAACTAACTATTTCAGGTTTCCTGCCGATTCTTTTATCTTTCAGGATAAACCTTTCTGTATCAGCATCGATAAAAATCACTTTTCCCTCGAAGGCATTCATCTCGATGTTCTGGATAGCGATACCTCCCTAGTCGGAGACCTTTCGTTCCAGAACCTTACACCAGTAAGCCCTATTATGGGCCCCTATATGTTTGTCCCATTTATGGAATGCAACCATGGCATCGTGAGCATGCATCACAGGGTAGAAGGAAAGATAACCATCATCCGCAAGGAACAAGAAGGAGAAATCCTGAACTTCGAACCCGGCATTGGCTATATCGAAAAGGATTGGGGCAGGTCCATGCCTTCGAGCTGGATTTGGATTCATGCCAATGGATTCGAAGACTCATCTCATCCGGTTTCTTTTTTCTTTAGCTTAGCCAAAATACCGTGGCTAAAAAACAGTTTTAATGGCTTTATCTCCGTACTTCACGCCGCAGGACGGGAATACCGCTTTGCAACCTACAGAGGTGGACACATCGATTTGCTTGAACACCAAAATGGTATTCTCAGAATACTCTTGAGCGACCCCCGTTACAAAGTGGAACTCTTAGTCCGCCTTACCGAAACGGGAGAACTGCTTGCGCCGGTGCAGGGGACCATGGACCGCAGAATCGGTGAATGTAATAATGCCTGGGTCCGGGTAGTGGTAAAGGCAAAACATAAAATGACCGACGCTCCCCTTTTCGATGGCATTGCCACCGGTGCGGGGGTAGAGCTGGTAGGTGATATAATAAGTTTAGGATTAACATGAGAGGAGCAATCCCATGGGCAAAGAAAAAGCGCACGGGGCGCGAAAGGCCCTCATAACCGAACTTGAAGCGCTCATTCCCCAACTTGACGAAGCAGGCTTAGAGTTCCTGGTCGAACAGGCCCGAATACATCTTTATAACATGAAGGTTGATGAACTTAATTCGCTGGCACAGGATCTTACGAGCCCCGCGGGCACCGCAGGCCGCAAAAAGCCGCAAGAGGCAGGAACCACTCCCCAACCGGGACCTGTTTTCCAGATTAAGGCCGGAAGCGGCGGCGGCAGCTACCATGTGTCCTATCGCGGCAACTGGAAGCTCTTTTCGGATACGGAAATGCTTGCCATGGTACGTATTGTCCAAGGTCCGGGGAGCCAGGAGGAGCGGGCCGCAAGGCTCTTCCGCTGGCTCAAGACCGAGCGGCTCGACGTACTGCAGGACATTCCCTTTCAGGGAGCCACGGATCCGCTCTTAGCCGAATTTGCTACACTGCTCCAAAAAACATTCGCCATTAAAAACCGCTAATTGGAAGCCCCTATTATGACCGCAAGCAAGGAACTTTTAGAACAAATCGCACTGGAAGAACAGGAACTCGTCCTCCCCCATTTTGATGAACGCGATGCCTGGCGTCTTGGAAATATTCTTGTGGATCTGGCCCGCGCCCGGTCAGCCCCGGTAGCCATCGATATCAGGCGGCCCAGCCAGATCCTTTTCCATGCAGCCCTGCCGGGAGCCACTGCGGATAATGATGAATGGATACGACGGAAATCCAACGTGGTGTTTCGTTTCGGGAAGGCATCCTTTGCGGTAGGCATTGGTTTAGCCCTTGCGGGAACCAGCATCGATCAAAAATACTTTGTAAGCCCCCTGGAATATAGCCCCCACGGAGGCGCTTTTCCTATCCGAGTGCGGGGGACGGGCATAGTAGCCTGTGTCACCGTGTCGGGCCTCCCCCAGGAAGAGGACCACGCCCTCGTCGTCCAGGGCCTTCATCAATTTATTGCAGAACTACCCTTGAAAAACGAGGGCCTTGCAGAGTAGTCTACAGGAAGCGACTGGCGTCACAAGATGGAATCATTGGAACAATGGTAAACCATCGGGGAGCTCCAAATTTGTCCGACCGCACGCCTGGGCCGGGCACCAGAAAGAGGAGATACCATGCAAAAGAATCCTGTAGCCCTGTACCTTTCCAAAACGGCTCCGGACAAGATTGATACGGCCCTGCTTGCCTACCTTTGCAACCTTCAGGAAACTGCCCAGGTTGCCCCCGAAATTGCCGCATCTATCGTTAAGGAACTCGAAAACCAGCGGAAACGGGTCAAGCTGATTGCCAGCGAAAACTACTGTTCCATGGCGGTCCAGCTTGCCATGGGGAACCTGCTGACCGACAAATATGCAGAAGGTATGCCGAACCACCGCTTTTACGCGGGGAACGAAAACGTGGACGCCATAGAATCCCTGGCAGCCGCCGAGGCCTGCAAGGTGTTCGGCGCCGAATACGCCAATGTCCAGCCCCACTGCGGGGCCGACGCGAACCTTTTAGCCTACTGGGCTATCCTTTCCACCCGGGTTGAGACCCCGGCTCTGGAAAAGCTTGGCGAAACAAACCTGTACAAACTGACCGATGAACAATGGAAGGAACTTAAGACCGCCCTGGGGAACCAAAAACTCCTTGGCCTGGACTACTATTCAGGAGGTCACCTGACCCACGGCTACCGCTACAATGTGTCGGCCCGTATGTTCGACGTGTACAGCTACAGTGTATCAAAAGAAACGGGTCTCTTGGATTATGATGATATAGAAAAGAAGGCACTAGAAATCCGGCCCCTCATATTGCTTGCGGGCTACTCAGCCTATCCGCGAAAAATCAATTTCCGCCGCATGAGGGAAATCGCCGACAAGGCCGGCGCAGTCTTTATGGTCGATATGGCCCACTTTGCAGGCCTCGTGGCTGGCAAGGTCTTTACCGGAGACTACAACCCCATTCCCTTTGCCCATGTGGTCACCACCACCACCCATAAAACCCTGCGGGGCCCCCGGGCGGGGCTCGTCCTCTCGACCAAGGAATTTGCCGAAGCCCTCGACAAGGGCTGCCCTCTTACCATGGGCGGCCCCCTCCCCCATGTCATCGCAGCCAAGGCCGTCGCCTTCCGGGAAGCGGGCAGCGCCGAATTCCAGACCTATGCCCACAACATTGTGGAAAATAGCCAGGCCCTTGCTGCGGCCTGTATGAAGGGCGGCCTTGAGGTCCTTACCGGCGGTACCGATAACCACCTCTTCCTTGTAAACGTCCGGCCCCTCGGTATCACCGGCCGCCAGGCCGAAAGCGCCCTCCACGAATGCGGCATCACGCTGAACCGCAACAGCCTGCCCTACGATCCGAACGGTCCCTGGTACACCTCGGGGCTCCGTATCGGTACCGCCGCGGTTACCACCCTTGGTATGGGAACCAAAGAAATGGAAGAACTGGGGGCAATTATCAGCCTGGTTCTCAAGGGCACAAAACCCAGCCCTGACGCCAAGGACCCGACAAAGCCAAGCAAGGCAAAGTATGAGGTAGCCCCCGCGGTAAAAGCGGAAGCCCTGAAACGGGTAGAAGCCCTCCTTTCCCGCTTCCCGGTCTATCCGGAACTGGACCTGGCACTCCTTAAAGAAGCCTTCGTGAATGCCTAAGTCGCCATGGGGACGCTTGTATTTTATATATCTAAGATTCTGCGTCCCCTGGTAACCTCTCCCCTCTGCATCGCGCTCGCCTTTGCGCTTTGGGTCATACTGGTCTTGCGCGCCCAGACCCGGTTCCAGCGCTGGCTCAAGGGAATAAGCCTTGCGGGCCTCGGTATTGTCACGCTCCTATCGCTCCCGATTGTAACAAGACTGCTTTCCAAGCTTTACGAAGTCCCCCTATCCCAGATTGATGAGGTGATGACCGCCTCTCCCTATAGGGCAATCCTTGTCCTGGGCGGCACCGTGGAGCCCGTATCTTCCCGGCCGGGCCTTGCAGAAGGGAACGACAGCTTTGAGCGGCTTACCGCCGCCGCACGTCTTTACAGGGCCGGGGCGGCCCCTGTTGTCATTGCAAGCGGCGGCAGCGGCTCTATTACCTTTCCGGATAAAAAAGAAGCCCCTTACATGGCTGAGCTTTTAGAGCTTATGGGAGTTCCTAAAAGGGCAATTATTACGGAAGCGGCTTCCCGAAACACCTACGAAAACATTATCTATAGCAAAAAGCTCCTGGAAGGCCTCGCCGATGGCGGTCAGCTCCCCGCTCAGCCGGTGCTCCTCGTGAGCTCCGCCTGGCACCTCCCCCGTGCCCTGGCCATCTCTCAGAAAGCCAAGCTCCCGGCCATCCCCTTTTCGGTAGATAGCCAGGCGGAGCCCCTCCTCCTCCCCGCAGACCTTTTCCCCGATGCCTGGGCCCTAACCCGCTCAACCCGCCTCATCCGGGAGTGGCTCGGTCATATCGCCTACCGGCTGCTGGGGCGGCTGTAACCTAGACTCAGCGCCCGTACAGCGGGCCTCAACGGTTTTTATTACTCCGAAGCGGCAGAGCGATGCCGGTATTTAAGGGCCGCCTTGGCTATAACAGCCAAACCAATCCCGATACTTGTAAAGCGCGATAAATCCCCCACCCAACCAATTTTTAATACAATATATAAAAGGTACAAATACACATTTACATACGCCACCATTAAAAGTATTGAATTAAAAAGAGGAAGCGTTGGGAAAAATCTACGAAGTAAAAGCTCTGATACAAGCAGCGCAACGATAAAAAGAATAAATTCAGATTTTATCCCCAAAATTACAGAAAGAACCAAACTCACTATTGTTGGAATAAGTATTCTGAATAACCAGCTCATAAGATCATCTTTATTCATTTTTAGACCCCTTATTTTATTTCCAGCCTGCTTTTTATTTGTGTAATGGTAATTCTTTTATAATAATATTGAAAACATTCCATCACCAGTGTTAGGGCCGATGTTTCTAAAAAGCTGTCCATAGTATTCAACACCAGCAGCCGGTTCTATTAATATCATACCTAATACATTGTTTGCGATATGCACCCCGAGAGCACCTTCCAGTCCTTCATCCAGCAATACAAGAAGCCCAAATAACAGACCCAATATTTCATATTGTAGTAACCCTGATATTTGGATACCTGAGGCAGAATATTTAAGATTCGGTACATGGGCTAAAAGAAACAGTAAAGAAGAAACGAAAACTATAAAGATTTGCTTCTTAAAAAACAGGTAAAAACCTTGCATAAGATAGGCCCGAAAAAATAACTCTTCGGCAAAACACTGAAAGGGCACAAAGCATAAGGCTCCAATCACACTCAGCAGCAATTTTACACTATCAAATTGTATGGATAAACCGCTCCCTTTTGAATCTACTGCATAGCTTAAAACAATTGGCAGCAACAATAAAAACAACCATATAAAAAAGGCTCTTAATACTTTTGAGCGGTTAAAATACTGGTGGGAAGTTACAGCAGTTTTAAATGGACGCTCAAAAAATAAAGGAAAACATACTATAAATACTGGAACATACAAACCAAGATTGATAAAAACACTGAATATATCAAAATATGTTTGAGTCCCTTTCCTAATAGCCCCATTTACGATTGTCGGTGAAAAATAATCAACAATATCTTTTATAAATTGATAAAGCATATAAAGGCCTAACAACAAGACAATCCAAAGAATGATAGATACTACGAGAAAGCCCAGCCATCGCCAGCGATCGTTTTTACCGGTATGCACTTGGTTTAAATAACGGTTCATAATTTTATTGTACTACAAGTATACTTGTACTTATACTTGTTCTCAATTGATTTTTTTATTATTATTAAAATTGATTACAAGGAGGTTCATATGCCTCAAATTTCAATTTATATTGATGAACCTACGCTTAAGCTGGTAGAACAGGCGGCAAAAAAACAAAAAACATCGCTCTCAAAATGGGTAGTAAAACAGCTGAAAGCCCGTGTTGCACCCGATTATCCCGATGAATACGAAAAGCTATTTGGTTCTATTCAAGATGAATCATTCGTAGAACCCAAAGAACTAAGTTTCTCTATAGATTCAAAAAGGGAAGTATTCTAAATGTATTATCTGGATACTAATACGTGTATCTATTTCCTCAAAGGGACTTATGAAAGTGTTCGATCAAAATTGATATCCACTAATCCTTGCGAAATTGCTATTCCTTCATTAGTAAAAGCTGAATTGCTTCTTGGAGCTTTTAAAAGTAAACAGAGAGAGTCAAATATAGAAAAAATAGAACGCTTTTTAGAACCATTTGCAGTTATTCCCTTTGAAGATAAAATGACCTACGTGTATGTAGAAATAAGATCTGATATAGAAAAAAAAGGCGTACTCATTGGCCCAAATGACCTTATAATTGCCTCAATAGTAAAGTATTATAATGGAATCCTGGTCACAAATAACACCGGTGAATTTAAAAGAATAAAGGGCTTATTAATAGAAAATTGGGTAAAATAAGATACCGCCCTATAAGTTATTAACAAGTCTACCGGTATCGTTCTAGTATAGCTTCCAGCTTTTTAACCGATTCCAGATTGTTATTGCTGGTATTTGTGACCGCATCGATAACCTGGGTCATCAGTTTCATGGTTTCCCGCTCGGTTTCTATTGCCTTCTCTATATTGTGTGAAGAAAAGCGCATCAGTTCCATGGCTTCTGTTAACGATTGGGTGTTGGAGTCCTGGGTTTCTACCAGCCTCTTAATTTTCTCTGTTGCGTCAACCAGAGACTGGGTTGCGGAGAGTACTTCCGAAGCCCCTGTCTGCTGTTCCACCATGGCAGCTGCGATGGTTCTGACAAGCTCTTCGGTACTATGCACGCTCTGATTAATCTGTTCAAAGGCGGATTTGGTAAGCTCAGATTTTTGAGAACCCAAATCTATTTTTTGCTGCATACCCCGCATAAGCTGGATAATTTCCTTTGAATTCTGAGCACTGGTTTCAGCAAGACCTCGGATTTCATCGGCCACAACCGCAAAACCAGCGCCGTACTCGCCCGCATGGGCGGCCTCGATCGCTGCATTCATGGCAAGCAGATTGGTCTGGGCTGCAATCTTCTGTATCGCCCCTACAATGCTGCCAATCGATGCAGCAGACTCCTGAATCGCATGAATTGCTGCCAGCAACTCTCCCATATTAGTCGTGCCATGTTCAGTTGTTTCCAAAAGTTTTTGAGTGAGCTTGTCCGCTTCCGAGGTCATGCGGCTCACCGAGGCGATATTTGCCGCCATTTCAGATATAGAAGCTGAACTTTGAGAAACAAAACTGGCCTGGTCGGCCATATGATTAGCCACATCTTTGGCAGCCCTGGAAACTGACTCTAACTGCTCCAGAGCTTCCGCCTCTGTCTTAACCTGGTGCAGAGCTGCATTCTGTACTTCTTCCTGGGATTTTTTCAAGGAACCTAAAGCCCAGGAAGCCTGTTCGGCCTGTTCATGCAGCCCGCTGCTCGAACTGAGCACCTGAACCGATGAATCATTAATGGTTTGCAAAATTGCATCCAGGTAACGGATAAATAAATTAGTGGTCTGCGCGATTTCGCCAATTTCATCAAACTGGTCTATACTTATTTGTTCATTTAGATCAGCGCCTTCGGTAAGCTTGAGCAGCTGCTGCTTATTAATCTTGAGCCTATGAGATATCGAATGGGCCAAAATATACAGAAGAAGAACATTGATAGTCAAACCAAAAA
>NZ_JAJUHW010000045.1 GCF_029265695.1 Gracilinema caldarium
ACCGACAACCCGGTTCAAGTAGTTAGATACGATGGACCCGACAATACCGGCAGTGATATTTTCACGGCTCGCTCCCTGCTGGACCGCTTTGCGGATATCCGAATTGATAAAGGCCGAACAGTGCTCGCCGAACTTGAGCGGTGCATCGGCCATAAGGGCGATGGGGGCAATATCTTTGGCACTGTGAATGGATAGGTCACCTGCGGCGGACTCTTCCAGAAAGGACCCTGTACCGGCAGAACAGGCTTCGTTCATGGCATAGTCAATGGGGACACCGTTTTTAAGGAGCACATATTTTGCATCCTGGCCGCCGATTTCAAAAATCGTTTCAACCGTGGGGTCAAAGTAGGTAGTACCCACCGAGTGGGCTATAATTTCGTTGTAAACCCCGGGAGTTTCAAGGAAAACACCAAGGATTTCCCGGGATGAGCCAGTGGTGGATACAAGACGGATATCAACGTTTTTATCCCCCGTGTCGGCAATCACCTTATCCTGAATAATTTTAAGGCATTCCTTAAGCGCCTTAACGGGGTCTCCATGGGTGCGGCCATAGTGGCTTGCCACGATTTCATCGGTTTCAGCATCCACAAGACAGGCTTTGGTGGTGGTGGAACCACCGTCGACCCCCAGGATATATCGGCGGCCCGCCTGCACTTTGCCCTCGCTCTTTTCAAAGAACTTAACCTTGTCCTGCCAATTATTCAGATTTCCCAGGGTGCCAAAACGGATCGTATTGGATTTAAGGAGCTTATCCGCTGCGGGAAGGGGCGATCCCTGCTGTTCTGCTAAGACGGCCGCACCAAAGGCCTCGAACACCGGGGCAACATTGGGAATAATAAACTCAATCTGGGGAGCCTTCTCCTTTATGAACCGGATAATATGCCGGTTCAGGGTAACGCCGCCCACGAGGACTACCTTTCCAGACTGGATTTTAGCCCGTTTCAGGAAGTCAATGACCTTTACGGCCATTACATCCGAAAGAGAAAGAACAATATCATCCTTGGTGGCTTCCCGTTTATTAAGCCGGTGGGTACAGTCGCTTTTCATGAAGACGGAACAGCGGGACGAGAGACTGAGCACCTTTGCCGTATCGGGGACCTTGTCAATGTCCTGGAGTGTCATGTTCATACGGCCCAGCTGCTGTTTAAGGAATTCCCCCGTACCAGAAGCGCATTTGCTGCCGGAGAAATTGTTGATGATCTTGCCGTTTTCGTCCATCCTGTAGACCACCAGGTCTTCGCCGCCCATACTGACCACCGCATTGGGCTTTAAGTCCAGGGCTTTCAGTGCTGCTTCCACACAGAGGGGCTCCAGGGTTCCTGCCACGTCGAACATGAAGCGACCCTCGTTTCCGGTTACCAGAGTGGGGATTCCCTCATCAATATGGCCTTCAGAAAGGAGCTTGCGAACCACCGCATTAAAGTCGCCCTCATGGGGAAGAGATGCGGTCCAAAGGGGGATATTGTTTTCGGCAAGCACCATTTTAAGACTTGTCGAACCGATGTTGATTCCGAGTGAGCGCATAGTAGAACCTCGTTAGGAACGATTAACCAGTCTATTTCCAGCTAACGGGGCTGAAGAAACCAAGACTGGCTGGCGGTCCTGAAACCTTTTTTTGATGATTTAACTGCGGTCTGTCTCAAAGGGTCGCCAAATATGATACTGTATAGTAACAAAGCGCACTATTTGTGGCAATAGAGCCATTTTTAAAAAGTTATGGAAATGCTTGTTCCTGTCTCCGAATTAATTTCCATATGCCCCTTAATTTGCTGGACCAGGGTTTCGATAAGGGTAAAACCGAGGGATGTTTTAGCCCGTTCCTGCCAGTTCTCAGGAAGTCCCGGCCCATCATCGGAAATCAGCAAACGCCGGCCGCCGGTCGGAAGCCGTTTAAGGCTAATAGTAAGAAAGCCCCCGTTTCTGCCCTTATAGGCATACTTAAAGGCATTGGTAACCGCTTCGTTGAATATGAGCCCCAAGGGGGTGGCCATATCAAGGCTTACCTCAATTGGATCAATATCCATGGTAATGTTCACCTGTAAACGGGTCTCGTAATAGGCCGATGAAAGTTCATCTAAAAGATGCTCCAGGTACTCTTTCATCTCTATTGATGAAAGCCGGTCCGAGCGATACAAGAGTTCATGGACCTGAGCCATGGTCCGGATTCGCTGCTGGGTTTCTTCCAGCAAAACCTGATCATGTTCGCTCGTAAGCGATGCAGCCTGGAGCTGAATAAGGCTCGAGACAACCTGCAAGTTATTTTTTACCCGGTGGTGAATCTCCTTAAGGAGGGTTTCCTTTTCCCGGAGCGACAATGCCAGGGCTTCCTGCATCCGGTGCTGTTCGGTGATATCCCGAACTATAAAAAGGACCAGGTCCTGTTCGCCCGCAAGGCGGACAATGCGGGCTTCGAAATGCCTGAGTCCCTCAATAACATTGAGATCATACTCAATAACAACAACCGACTGAGATTGCAGTGCCTTGGATATGGCATCCAGAAATTGGGAAACTAATACCGGAGACATACCAACATCAGCGATAGTTCTGCCCAGAAGATCCCGTTCTTCGCCAATCAGAATAGCCGGGTTCGATGTTTTAATATCAATATAACGGCCGTCTCTATCAAGAATGAGGAAAAGGTCCGGGAGGGCATTGATAAAGGCCTGATTTTTCCGCTCGCTTCTAATAAGAGCCCGGTTTTTTTGAATGAGTTCGGCGGTTCGCTGGGCTACTTTTATCCGTAATGCTATAGTAAAAAGTATAAGAAGCAGAATAAGCCCCAGCCCTATACTGCCCACCATCAGAATTGGCAGCCAATTGATGGGGCGGCCTATTTCCTGGCCAAGCCAGCGTTTTTCTATATTTTTATACTCTTCATCGGGGATTGCCTCAAAGCCCTTTTTAAGCACCATATACAGGTCCCGTCCATCGGGCAAGGCAGAACGGCTTTTGCGCACCGCCCGGTGAAACTGGCCAGCATACAGGGTAAAACCCTTTTTAAACTGCATCTCCAGATTGTATTTATATAAAAAATAGTTTGCCGGAGGTTCGTCGATGCAAAAAATTCGTACATCCTTTGCCTGTGCGGCTCGGATAATAGCTTCGTAACTGGGAAAATATAAAAAATCAGTAATTCCCTTAGATTGCAGTACATCTATCGCCGCGTCTCCTTCCTTTACGGCGATCCGGAAGCCTGTCAGATCCTGTACACTTCCAATACCCGAAATACTTTTATGGAAATAAACCGATACAGGAATGTCTGCATAGGGCTCTAGAAAGTCAAATATACGTTCCCGGTCTGGGGTCTTAAAGATGGAATCGATGACATCGGCCCTGCCAGCACGGATTTCTTCCTGAGCCTTACTCCAATCCATAGCATCAAAACGGACCTTAATACCGGTAACGCGGGACCAGGCTTTCCACTGGTCTGGAATCATCCCCTGAACTTCTCCCGCATTATTACGGAACACATAGGGGGGATAGTTGTCGTCGCATACGACTCTGATAGTAACTTCCTCGGCAGCAAGGGGCCATAGGGCTACAAACAAAAAGATACAAATACTCCAAACAGTCCGCCGGTCCATCATACCTATAATGGTACACCAGCCTTACCATAAATGCAAAAAAGATGAACAAATGCCTGCAATATACACAAGACTCTGTATTACAAAGATTTTTGAAATACTTTGCATATTGGGTCCCTTGGTATCATGGGAATAGCCCCGCTTATGCATTTTAAAATATTCCCGAATCACCACAATTGCCGCAGCAACAGACAACCAGCCGGTCAGAACCGGCAGGATTTTCCACCAAGCCAGTAAGCCAAGGCTGATAAGGCCTGCAAGCCCCTCGGCATAGACCAATATTTCCGCCCCTACAGGGCCTAGTACTATAGCCAGGGTTTTACGGCCCGCTTCGGCGTCTCCCTTTATATCACAGGCATTGTTGACCGAAAGAATAGCCGCAATTGCCAAAGTTTGGGGCAGAGCAACCACCGCAGCCTGCCAAATAACATGACCGGTAAGAATATAGTAGTTGATAATAAAAAAAACGAAGCCCAGAAATCCGCCTGCAAAGAGTTCGCCTAGGGGGGTTGAGGAAATTGGCCTACTCCCGCCGGAATAAAAAAAGCCTACCAAAAGCGAGAGGGCTCCCAATAGTAGCACCAGGGGGCCAGTCTGGAAAATAATGACTAGACCAATCAACATGGCGAAAAGATAACAGAGCACACTGACAAGCAAGGCGCTCCCCGGAGACACACCTTCGTGAACCAGGACTTTCGCGTCTTCCCGGTTAAACCGCTTGTCATCCACATTACGGTACCAGTCAAAGTAGCTATTAAAGCCGGTAGTGCCCATATCTACTGCCAGGGCTGCAATAAAAACCAGGGCCGCTAAAAGAGGGGACACGGAACCAGTACTATAAATGCTATACAGAAGGCTAATTATAAAGGTGGATATGCTGACAATCTTAGTTCTCAGTTCCACAATACCGGAAAACTGTTTAAAAGTCATGGAAAGGATTTTAAAAAAAAATAAAGAGCTTGGAAATAGGGTAAAATTGTCATTTCTGTATTAAAATTAAAAGGGGGCCTGTCAATGAAACACAATAAGTCCCGAATAAAGCCCATATCTATCCAAAAAGCCCAGTACTATATTGTGCTTTTAGCTTTGCTCCCCGCTCTTTTTATTATTGGGCTTTCGGAAGGAAAGCGGGCCCGGCAATTTGAAGATATTGTCGCCAAGGAGGCACTCAACCAAGCGAGCAGCGTTGCGGCTCTGCAGTTCAGCATTACCGAATCAACCCGGCAAATATTGGCCACATTGGCAAATCTTCCTGAATTTAAACGGCTCGATGCACAACTAATGACACCTATCATTAAAAACATGCATGCGGCAAACGAAGCTTACCTCAATTTTACAGTTACCGACAACCAGGGGATTGTGGTAGCCTCTTCCCGGCTTTCGCCCGGTACATCCGTTAAAGGACGGTCCCATATAGAAGCGGTTTTTAAGACCCAGGAATTCTCCCCCGGCTCTTATATTGTAGGTCTCGTGGAAAACACCCCTTCATTCTCCTATGCATATCCCATTATATCCGATAAAGGAGAGCTTAAGGGTGCAATAACTGCAACCTACAAACTCAGTTCCTATGAATCCTATATGAACAGCATAGAAAAACAAAACAACACTGTACTGGGAATGGTGGACCGCTATGGAACGCGGCTATACTTTTTCCCACCACTGGAGACAAACCCGATAGGAAAACCTATCAAATATGAAATTTGGAACCGAATGCAGCAGGGAGCAGACCAGGGAGTATTTTTGGATGTCGGATCCGATGGTTTTAAGCGCTACTACGGTTATAAAAAGCTCCGCGTTTCAGAGAACAAAGAACCCTATATGTTTGTTGTATACGGCATACCCTATTCGGTCGTTACCGATAGGGTGCTACCGATTCTTTACCAGGAATTGGGGCTCATCATCCTTGTCATGATTTTAGCGTTCGGTATAACCCGGCTTTTGTATGGGCCGCTCTTTGGGAATCGGCTCCGGCAACTTGTGTATCTGACAGAACAGATTCAAGCTGGCAGCACTGAAACTACAGAACTTGATCCAGACTCCACACCGGATCTGGGTCAAATACAGAATGCTATATTTCAATTAATGAAGGGGCTCGAAGTGCAAAAAAACGCCCGTTTAGCCTATGAAAAGGAGTTAAATGAGGCACTGCAGGGTAAAAATATGCTCATAAAGGAAATCCACCATCGGGTTAAAAATGATTTCCAGCTTATTCTGAGCATGGTGAGGCTCCAGAGCGAGAACAGCAAAAATATAGAAGAATTCCGCAGTGCCATGGAAGGCCGCATCGCATCCATGTTACTGGTGCATCAGATGTTATATGAAACTGAAAACCAAGAATACATTAACCTCGGGATCTATGGTCAGAAAATAATGGAGTTAGTTATCAGTCTTAAAGACGTATTAAAACCCATTAATATAGATATACAAACCGATGAAATTCATGCCCCCCTGGATAAGACTATTACATTCGGGCTCCTGCTCAATGAATTGGTGACAAACAGCCTGAAACATGGCATTCCAAAGGACAAAGATCCCTGTTTTACCCTGATTTTAAAAAAACAGGACCAATTTGTGTCCTTACATTACAAGGATAACGGCCCCGGATTGCCGGACAATTTTTCTATCACCACATCAAAGGGGCTGGGTATGCAGCTGGCTATTGCCCTTTCAGAACAACTAGGGGGTAATCTTCGCTGGGACAATTGCGGCGGAGCCTGTTTTTATGTGGTGTTTCCCCTGGGAGCCAAGGGCTGAAACCACGCTTGTATTAACTGATAATTCCTGACATCATCTGTTTTATGGAAAATAAACAGCCTACTCCATGGAGACTGTTCGCCCTGTTTTCATGGATAAACACTATCACCCTTGGCGGAGGCTATGTGATCGTACCGGTCATCGGAAACAGCCTAGAAAAACGAGGATGGATGAAAGAAGAAGAATACTATGATATTTTTGCCCAAGCCCAGGCGTACCCTGGGCCTTTAGCCCTTTCGACTTCCATTTTAGTGGGAATTAAACTTTGCAGCTTTTGGGGTGCGGTTGCAGCATTTTTTGGAGTAATTCTACCGCCCTTTCTTGTCATTATTCTGGTTAGTTCTCTCCTCACAACCTACGGCTCACTGCCGATAGTTAAACGGTTCCTGGATGGCGCCGGAGCTGTTGTGCCGGGAATTGTGGCGGCCATGGTCTGGAAAAACGGAAATCGGCTTATACAAGACAGTGCCGGCAGAGCCCGGCTTGCACGGCTCATTGAACTGGCGGTCCTTACGATGCTCCTTGTTCTCTTCCCGCGGTATAGCCTGCCGATACTCCTTGGAGGCCTTGCGGTCCTGTATATTATGGAGGGCCTATGGAAACCATCCAAGTAGTTTGGACCTTTTTTAAAATAGGTATTATTGCCTTTGGAGGCGGCTGGTCAACCGTAGGCATCATTAAAAATGCGGTCGTCCCTCATTGGGTTGATGAAGAAAGCTTTCGTTCTCTGATTGCTATTGCCCAGTCCACTCCGGGGCCTATTGCGCTTAATGCGGCAACCATGGTCGGCTGGTATCATGGGGGACTGCTGACGGCTTTACTGGCAACCTTGTCGGTGGTTACATTTCCAATCTGCATGATTGCCTTCACGGTCTTTATGGCAAACCGAGTGCAAGTGAATCAAAAGCACCTTAATACGGCACTGCGCACGGGAAGCTTGGCTATGATGCTCATGACACTGTGGGTGCTGCGACCCGCTTCGGCAGATCCCCTGCTCCTCTTTTTTGCTATCGCAACCTTTTATATAGGCGCTTTTACCAAAATCAACAGTCTTTGGGCTATTCTAGGGGCTGGCTTTATTAACGCCCTCTTTGGTCCAGTTATTAGATCCCTTTGGCAAGGATAAAAAAAAGGCCAGTTAAAAGCAAGAACTTTTAACTGGCCTTATAACTACTTATAACTATTTCCGAATGCTGTAGAAAGCGTTGCGGCCTGCGTATTCGGAGACACCTTCGAGCATGTCTTCGATCCGCATGAGCTGGTTGTATTTGCAAATCCGGTCGGTGCGGCTCATGGAACCGGTCTTAATCTGGCCGGTTTCCAGGGCAACTACCAGGTCAGCAATAAAGCTGTCCTCGGTTTCGCCAGACCGGTGGGACACAACAGCGGTATACCCTGCCCGCTTGGCCATTTCAACCGTCTCATAGGTTTCAGTTACAGTACCGATCTGATTAACCTTGATCAGAATGGAGTTACAGGCTCCCATCTTAATGCCCTTTTCAAGGTACTTCTTGTTGGTAACAAAGAGGTCATCGCCAACAATCTGGACCTTTTTGCCCAGAGCCTGGGTTATCTTTACATATCCATCCCAGTCGTTCTGATCGAGGGGATCTTCCAAGGAAATAATCGGATATTTATTAATCCATTTAGTGTAGATTTCAATCATTTCATCGCTGGTAAAGAGCTTATCAGGATTGGATTTCCAGAACTTATAGCCCTTTTTGCCGCCCTCTTCAAAAAGTTCGCTTGCTGCAGCATCCAAGGCAATGGCAATCTGCTCGCCGGGCTTGTAACCGGCCTTTTCAATAGCCTTCATAATAAAGTCGAGGGCTTCTTCGTTAGCAATATCGGGAGCAAAGCCCCCTTCATCGCCCACAGCGGTGTTTTTTCCAGCGTCTTTCAGAAGCTTTTTCAGGGTATGGAACACTTCAGCGGTCCAGCGTACCGCTTCCCGGATAGATTGGGCTCCGACGGGCATGACCATGAATTCCTGGAAGTCCACCTTGTTATCCGCATGTTTGCCGCCGTTGATAATATTAGCCATGGGAACCGGCAAAAGATTTGCATGGAAGGACCCAAGATAGCGGTACAGCGGGATATCCAGATAATTCGCAGCAGCCCGAGCAACAGCCATGGACACGCCAAGAATAGCGTTGGCACCTAGCTTGCTCTTATTCTCGGTTCCATCCAGTTCTATCATGGTCCGGTCAATATCGACCTGCTCAAGGGCATCCAGACCCTGTATTTCAGCAGCAATAATGTTGTTTACATTTTCTACGGCCTTCTGCACACCCTTGCCCTGGTAGCGGGACTTATCTCCGTCCCTGAGTTCTACCGCTTCGTTCTCGCCGGTGGAAGCGCCGGAGGGAACTGCCGCACGGCCCAGGGTACCATCTTCCAGAACCACATCCACTTCTACAGTGGGGTTACCGCGGGAATCCAGAATTTCCCGGGCTTCGACATATTCAATGATGCTCATGTCAGACTCCTTCAACATTAGTTTATTTAATTGTCTAAAAAGAAGGCCCTTCTGTCAACTGTCATTAAACTTGACGTCTGCTTGAGCCGGACATAGAATGGTGTCATGCAGTTTGATCTCGACGAAGCCCTCCTGGACCAAATTCTATTCGCAATGGAAGACCAGGAAGGAGAGTTTTTATTGGACACCCAGGAAGGGGTTGTATCGAGCTTCGAAGAAATCGCCGAAGATGGCGCAGATCCAGACGATGAGGACCGTTTTCTTCCCCTGCCTGTATGGACCAGCAATGATGGTTTTAGATTGATGGAAAAATTTACCGCCAAGTTGCGGAATCCATTGGTTAAAAATGAGCTTGCAAACGCGCTGGACCGAGGCCGCGGAGTATTCCGGGCATTTAAGGACGTACTTGCTAACCATCCTCCGGTTGAACGTCTCTGGTACGCCTTTAAGGAACGGGAAATGAAACGGGCAATACTCGATTGGTACAATGCCCTCAGGGAGGAATGGGGACTTGAGAGAATTGGCGAAGAACCGGAAGAAACGGAGGATCTCGTCCTGGAAGACTTCCGGTTCAGATCCGGAACCATAGAAGATGCAGAAGAGGCTCGCAAACTGCATGAAGAATGCATAGCAGAATTACAGGCAAATTTCGAACGGGATTCAGGAACGCCAATGCCAGAAGCATTGCTTGAGGGGCTCTATAAAACCTGGCAATTCCCTTCTGATATAAACATCGTGGCTGAAACAAGCCGGGGAGATTTTGCAGGCTACATGGCAGCTCATCAATATGACGACCTTATCCGTGTTGAAGCTCTGGAAATACATACCGAATACCGAGGGTTGGGTTTGGGAGAATCGCTTCTTGCGCGGTTATTGGAACACCTCAGCCAGGGTAAAAAAGAAGCCCGTTATACACAGATTATCTTACCAGCCCTCTACGAGGGTTTTTCCCGGGTTCTGCTTCGTTCTGGTTTTCATATGTATGAAAGCCGTTATGTATGCAGAATTGGGGAAGCTCTTGAGTAAAACAGGACAATATGCCACACTACAAAACAAAATAAAACAGGGAGAGAAATAACGTATGCCTCCTTTTATCAACGAAGAAGATGTTAAGGCATTTCTTGCTACCGTGTTGGACACCGTTAAGCAGGAGGGAAATCCTGAGATTCTGGCCCAGTATCGGTCGTTGTTTCGGAAACAGGTACCCTTTTTTATGCGGTCCTGGGTGGCTGCGTACCTGATTCAGCAAGCCACGGAACGTACCGGCAAGGGGAACCGCGCCTATAACAGGAACCGAAAACCCCTTTCTGATACCCACAGAAATTATAAAAATGGAAACCCTGCGGAAGGGGAACAAAAAAAGCAGAATATATTAGAAGAAGAATCGGCGCGGATTTTTATCAGTATCGGACGAAATCGCCGGGTCTTCCCCCGGGAAATTCTGTCCCTCATATTATCTGAAACGGATGTGAAAAAAGAAGATATCGGCCTTATCCGCATTTTGGACAATTATTCCTTTGTTCAAGTACGAAAAGAGTGCGCCGATACCATCATAGAAGCCTTGAACGGAAAAGTATTCCGTGGCAGGACCCTGACGGTCAATCATGCCCGGAGTAAAAATGATGAAAACGCTCCGCTGGACACCGTCGAAGATGCCGAAGTACCGCAGGAAGCTGAAGACGATACGCTGCCGTATTCGGAAGAGAGCTATGATGAATCATATGACGAATCAGAGGAATAACCACTGAAGAACAAAGAGCACAACAAAAATATTGCACAATATACCAAAGCCCGCAGCTGAAATGGCATAGATTTCCAGCATTCGGCTCCGGCGTTTGTAAATTTTTATGTGATTCTCGTCAAAGCCGGCTTTTTTTATTTCCCAAGCAAATATAGGCAAATCTTCATAGCCGGCTATGACAGAATGCTCACTGCTTAAGATATACTCTAAGAGATCCCTATAAACACGATACAGTCTCCCCCGACGCCACCAGCGCCGGTAAAAGGATGTAAGCAGGACCCCCGGCGGCAAAAGCGGCATAAGGGGGATAAAAACCCCGGTAAGCGCAGCCAAAACGGTCATACGCAGGGCTGGCCGGCCGCTGTAAAACGCAGCGATTAAAAGTTCAGAAACCACTCCCAGTACAAGGCTGTAGGGTGTAAGGCTATTCCAGTACTCATTGGGCTGGCGGGCTGCGGCAATGACCCGGTACGCCAGATGCTGTTCATTGCCTTCAAAGAGGATTACAACCAGGGGCTGTTCCTTGGTACTGCAAAAGACATTCCTGCCGTCTTTATTACAGTAAGATCCGCCGATGAAAACCTTTGTACCCTCCAATACCAAAGGAAAATGTTTCCAGGAGAGCCGCTGGAGGCTGCCGTCTTCGCTCCCTTCGGGGGGAGCTAAAAAGATGGAGGCCCGGGTCATAGAAACCGCGACCGTAAGATTTTCGCTTCTTACCCAGAGCAAACCATCATCACTAACAGATTCTATAGAACCAATAAAACGATATTGGGTTGGGTTTTCATTTTTTAAGCGGGATAGCTGGTAGTTCAGCAAAGGAAGTTGCTGCAAAGCTATGAAGCGGGACCTTAAGTGCCGCCAAAAACTGCGGACATGAAAGGCTCCAATCGCAGGGACAGCAAGATACCAGAACAGCGCAGTTCCTAAAATGACTAGAAAATCCTGCAGTCTCAGGGTACTATTCCTCCATGCAGCAGTACAAGGTTCATTCTCTTACGGTCGGCCCCATCGCCACCAATTGCTATATCATTGAAACAGAAGAACGAATCGGCATCATCATCGATCCAGGATATGATGCTCAGGCGATTATAGCACGAATGGAAGATCTCAAGATAGTTCCCCGGTATATTCTCTGTACCCACGGTCATTTTGATCATATTCTTGCCATTCCGGACATACGAGACCACTACGATAAAAAACAAATACCGGTGGAAATAGTCATTCATAGCATGGATAAAGATTATATAGGAAAGAACGCCCTTATCCGGCACCAGCGGGATCTTGCTGGAGTCGGAGGTCTTGCATTCTTAGAACGCTTTCCACGACAGTTTCCCGAAGCTTCCAGGATTGTGGAAGAAGGAGATCGCATCGGCCCCTTCACCGTTCTTCATCTCCCGGGACATACCCCTGGTTCGGCGGCATATTTTGATGAACACAGGGGGATTATCTTTACCGGTGACACCCTCTTTTCAGGCGGCGTAGGCAGGACAGACCTGCCCGGCGGAGACGAGATAGCCCTCCAGGCCAGCCTAAGACGGCTCTATGGGCTGCCAGGTTCAACCAGAGTTTACAGCGGCCATGGCAGCGAAACCCGGATAGAACGGGAGCGGCCCCGGCACCACTAAGAGGGCATGTGGCTTAATGACTCGGTAATGCTGTACGAATAATCTCCCAGTTTTTCGATACGCCGCACCAGGTCAATAAAGAGCAGTTCCGTCCGTACATCGGCGCCGCTTTCGATATTCTTTCTGGCGAGCTTTTTCAGCTTGCTGCGGAACTGATCAATTTTATCTTCCAGAGCCTTAGCATGTTCCAGGTCCTCTTCAGAAAGGTTTTTGCCAAGATGTTCCTTCACAAAGGCTAAAAAGTCCCTGACCAAGAGAATATAGGGCTCCAAAGCATCCAGCTCTTTCCGATCAAATTCCATTTTTTTATGGTAACTCCGTTGCAGCGTCAGGCTCAGGCTAAAGCAGTCATCGGTCATGTCTTCCAAATCGGCTACAATACGTAGCAGCTGGGTAACCCGCTGTTCTGAACGGGGGCTCAGCTGGGCACGGGTACATTCTATCAAGAATCGGCTAATCTGCTCCCGCATCTGGTCCGCATAGTCTTCTTTTTCTTTAAGTTGCTCCACCACCTCATCTACTTTGCCAGAATGCTTTGCTTTAAGGGCTTCTTGGAACTGTTCAAACATCCCCTGGACAAGGCAGGCAAGGTCCTGGATCTCTTTCTCAGCCCGGGGAATCTGCAACTCCGGTGTTTCCTGAATGGATGCGGCGGTATAGGGCAGCCGGTAGACAGCTTGCACTTCGCTCGGATCCTCCTTAACAAGCATTGTTACCAGCTTCTCAAAGGGTTTCATAAAGGGCAGGAACAAAATAGTGTTGATGGAATTAAAAAGGGTATGAAGCATGGCCAGGTGAGTCGTTATCGCTGCCCCTGCGGGGTCTCCCGGTGTTACCCAATCTACCAGTTTTAAGAATGGTTCAAAGACAGCTAAGGCTACGACAGAACCAATAACATTAAAAAGGACATGGACTAAAGCGGCCCGTTTTGCCACCGCCTTGGTACCAATAGAAGCAAGGAGGGCATCGATGGTTGTACCAATATTGGCGCCCAGAATCATGGCCGCAGCCATGGGAAAATTGATCATACCATTAAAGGCCATGGTAATGAATATGGCCGTTGAAGCACTGGAAGAGTGGACTATCAGGGTAACCCCAAGCCCAACGGCAGCCCCGATCATTTCAGACATAAAACCAAGATTCGAGACCGACGCAATAAAAGCAATCACCTCGTGGTCTATTTTGGGGAGGGACTTGGTCAGAAAATCGAGTCCCAAAAAGAGGATACCAAATCCGAGTATGGCCTCTCCCTGGTCTTTGAATCCCCATTTTATGGCCATGTAAAGCACAAAGCCTATACCGATGGCAGGCAGGGCCAGGGCGCTCACATTCATCTTAAAGCCGATAAGGGAAACAATCCAGGCGGTAACGGTAGTACCGATATTGGCGCCCATAATGACGCCTATAGCCTGGAAGAGGGAGAGCAGCCCTGCATTGACAAAGGAGACCACCATAACCGTTGTGGCCGACGAAGACTGGATAATTGCAGTAATAGCAAAACCCGTTAGTACCGCGGCAAAACGGTTGCCGGTCATAAAATTAAGTATCCGCTGCAGCCGGTCACCGGCGGTTTTCTGGATGCCCTCACTCATGATCTTCATACCAAAAAGGAAAAGACCAAGACTTCCCAGCACCCGGAGCAAAACATCAATATAAACCATGATAACCGGATACTAACAGATTTCTAACAAAAAAGAAACAGCAGCCCGCAGTGTCCAGGCTGCTGATTTTCATTCACTCCTGGCTTGGAGACTCCGATGGAGAGCCCGATTCGAGGGGAATGCCTTCCGCATCGGTACCAAACTGCTGGTGCTCCTGATCCTGCATTGCCCCTGAGTCTTGGCTAGCCTGCTCAAGTTTTACTGTAAAGGGTTCAATAAAGGGCTCGATACCCGCTACCAATTTTGGCACCGAAAGCAATACCATATCCTGACCAAAGGGAACGCGGAATTCCCGCTCTATAACCTTTTCATCATCAAAGAGCTCAATTTTAATGCGGTGCCGCTGGCCCTTTACCAAAGCCTTATCGCGGTCTCCGGGATAGTATTCAGCGGATTCAAGGTTATCTATTTGGACCGACATGCCGTTAATGGCTTCGTAGGACCCATCGGCGGCATCTTTATTATCTATTAATATCGTATGCCGTTTGCCGGTGACCAGCATAAGGACGAGAAGCAGCACATAGACAAAAACAAGGGCGGAGCGGATAAGCGTTTTCTTCATTTCCGGCCTCCCTTGTTTTCCGCTGTGGCAGATGCGGTAGTACCTGGAGCCGCGGATTGCCGGAGGCTGGACCGCTGCTCTTCAATAGCTCGCCGGGATTTCCATGCATAAAGGACCAAAGACAGGGCAATGACCCCATAGCCGATAAACTGCCTAAAATATTCGCCGATCATAGCGGAACCAAAGAGCTTTTGACCCGCCAGGGGAGAGACAATAAACATGGCATGGAGCAGAATGACCCCAATAAATACGTTCGGGATATTTGCATGGGTTACCGAAGCACCTCCCACGAGGAGTGCCGCTACGGCAAAAAAGCCCGTCTGGTCATGGGCATTGTAGGTCGCCAGATTTCCCATGTTCTGGAGAAAAATAATCTGCCCCCCGCAGGCCAGCACCGTAGAAATAATAATGGCGATAATTCGCGTTTTTTCTACATCAATACCAGCCGCACCGGCCACAGCCATATCCTGGCCCACGGCCCGCATATCCTGCCCCAGCTTCGTTTTCCTGAACCAGATTATAAAGAGACAGAGGAGAAATATAACAATAAAGGTCACGAGGGGTATTGCAAAAGGACCTATGCGGAGCATGACGATGGTGTCCAAAGACTGCCTTACCGACTCTAGGTTCAGCGTATTCCGGATCCCGTAACCCCGGGATAGGACGATGGCCGGGTTCCGCATGGGAATGAGGGACCCCATCAGGTAGAGTACAAAGAACTGGTAAATCCCGTTAATAAAAAATGCGAGGATATAGCCCGTTACCATTTCCCGGCCCTTCGCCCGGTTCATGACCGAACCGGTAACCCAGCCGAGGAGCACCGCAATCGGAAGTCCCACAAGAAGGGCAAACACAAGGCCCTGCCAGCCCGCTACCCCCCAGTCAACGGCAAACACAAGACCGATTTGGCCCGCCATGGCACCCAAGGTCATAGCAAAATTGAGCCCCATACCGGCATAAATCGGCAAAAGAAGGGCAATGACCAGGAAGGAGTTCCTACCGAGCCGTGTAATCACTTCCTGGATAATATAGGTCACCGACAGTCCCGAAGGCACAATGGATGCCAACGTCAGGACTACAAAAATGATGACCACCGCGTATTCTGAAAGGAACTTACTTATATTCTTTTGAGCGCTCATTTGGACACCTTTGTTTTGCGGGTAAGGGCATAGAGTATCATGCCGTTGGATACGATCATACGGATAACCTCTGACATGTCGGTCTGCAAAATTGAATTGATGACCGAAGGCGTCATGGTGAGAAGCCCTTGGAAAAGGAAGGTTCCCACAATCACATTGATGATCGTTGCCTTGTTAATGCTCGCCCCTCCGATCAGTATGGCGGCCACTGCGGGGAACACCATTGGGTTCGGAGCGGTATACAGCTGGATAAACCCAAAACTCTGCTGATATACGATAATACCCACCGCACCCAGGAAGGTCGAAATGATGACCGATATAAGCCGCATCCGGTCCGCGCTAATGCCGGAAGCCCGGGCAAAGTCAGGATTGGATCCCACGGCTGTCATGGCAGTACCGGTTTTGGTCTTCAGGAACATCCACATAAGGAACGAGCAGAGGGCGACAAAAAGGAGCAGCCCCGTAGGGAATACAAAAAACTCGCCAACTTTAATAGCTAAAAAGTTATTAAGGATTTTTAACCAGTACCCTTCTACGGTGATGGTAGTCCTCAATCCCTTGCCTGCATAGCCCCAGACCATGGTCGGATTGTTGTAGGGCAGTACGAGCCACATGATGCACATGAACATGACAAAAGAAAAACCCACATACATTGCTATGGTCATCTCTTCGCCCTTAACCTTGTTAAGGAGCTTGCCGTAGAGATAACCGAACACAATAGCAAAGGGAGCGGCCAGCGCAATTGCCCCAAAGAAACCTAAAAAGCCATGCAGTTCAAGCTGCAATGACAAGGTGGAACCCAAGAGGCCCGCCACAATACCGAGGGCAAGGCCAAAATTGAGCCCCGCCCCGGACTGAATCATGGGAACCAAGGCCAGCACCAAAATGGCATATTGGCCGAAACGGTTCAGCACATCCGAAATAGACGCATCGAGCCGTACACCGACCGCCGGAGCCATAACAAACAGGGAAAGCAGAAAGAAAAAAATGATGATTCGGGGCCAGCCGAAGTCTTGAATAAAAGTCTTAAGGTTACGCACGGGGGGCCTCCTCCCGGAGATTTTGCTCCGCCGGGGCAGTATCGGTTCGGCCCGCCATGAGGAGGCCGAATTCTGACGAGTCCGTATGGGCGGGCAGTATCCCCGCAATACGGCCCTCGTCTACTATGGCTATCCGGTCGCAGATAGAGCGAAGTTCTTCCAATTCGCTTGAAACCATAACAATGGTAGTGCCGTAATCCCGGTTATAGCGCCTGAGGGTATCCAGCACGAGCTTTTTAGCCCCGATATCAATACCCCGGGTCGGTTCAGACACAAAAAGCACCTGAGGTTTTAGGGCAAAGGCTTTGGCAAGGCAGATTTTCTGCTGGTTACCCCCGGAAAGTTCCCGGGCCTTCTGCCGGTGGTTCGTGCATTTAATATCTAACAGTTTGATGTACTCCTGACTGAGCTCAGCCATGGCCTTTTCATCCCGCAGCCTGATAAGCCCTCCGAGCAGGGGCTTTAAGTATTGGCCATGGACCTGCATGGCGGTAAAAGCGATGTTCCAGTCAAGGCTCTCATCCAAAAGAAGCCCCACACCGCGGCGGTCTTCGGAAACAAAGGCCATGCCGGCCTTAAGGGCTCCAGCGGGATTGTTAAGCTCTAAGGATTGGCCCTGCAGGCGCACCGAGCCGCCTGAAGGATAGAGCCCCATAATACCGTTAGGAATACCTAATTTCCCCTGACCCGCAAGGCCCCCGATTCCGAAAATCTCTCCCTTTAAGACTTCAAAGGAAACATCCCGCACGGTTTCGCCGGGCATATCCACCCAGAGATGCTCCACCGAAAGAATGCTTTCCCCAAGCGCACGAGAGGCCTCATGATGTTCCGTTTCCCCGCTTACCGCACGGCCCACCATCCAGGATGCAATATCCCGAATCTGGAGCCCCGCCGTCGGAGTATCCTTGACCACATGGCCGTCCCGAAGCACCACCACCCGGTCCGCCAGGTCCAACACTTCCTGGAGCCGGTGGGAAATAAAGATGATGGCCACCCCTTCGGATGCAAGCCGCTTGAGAGAAGCCAAAAGCACCTGGGCTTCGCTTTCGGTAAGCACCGCCGTAGGTTCATCGAGCACCAGGATGCGAGAATGGTCCCGGCTTATTTCACGGGCTATTTCGGTAAATTGTTTGTGGCCCACCGGCATTTCAGAAACGAGCATATCCAAATCCAGGCTTACCCCCAGTTTGGAGACCGCCGAAGCGGACCGCTGGCGCATTAAGGTCCGGTCAAGGATACTCATCCGCTGGCCAAACACATCGTTCAACAGGCTTGGCCGCATGGATTCCCGGTTCAGCACAATGTTTTCGGTGGTCGTAAAGCCCGGTATCAGGCTGAATTCCTGGTGTACCATACCGATACCCGCATCAAGGGCGTCAAAGGGGCTGGAAAAGGAGACCGGCTTTCCATCAATCTCGATAGAACCGGAAAATCCACCCGTTTCCGCGATGATCGGCATACCAAAGAGGATCCGCATCAGGGTGGTTTTGCCGGCACCATTTTCTCCGACAAGACCAAGAATTTCCCCCTCATGCAGTTCAAAGCTTACATCCTGCAAAACAACGTTTCCGTAAAATTCCTTGGATACGTTTTTTACAGACAAAAGAGGACCCGTCTGTCCCATGATAGTTCCTGTTTACATAGATTATATCCCTGAAAATCGGGGACAAAACAGTATACAATATCCCTAAAAAATAGGCAAAGGAAATAAGCCAATTTTATATTTTGCACTTTTTAGCCCCTTACCTTATAGTTAAACTGTCATGAACAGTACCTATGCGGTCCTCATTGTAGATGATTCAACGACCAACCGAAGCTACCTCCATTACATTCTTGATGAGGAGGGTTACGAAGTTTGGGAGGCCCCCAGCGGCGAAGCGTGTCTGGAACGGGTACGGCAGAAACAGCCGCGGATCATACTCCTGGACGTGGTCATGACCGGGATTGATGGCTTTGAAACGCTTAAACGACTTAAAGCTGATCCACAATTGGCATGGGTACCGGTCATAATGCTCACCAGCACCGATGACCAGGCTTCTAAAATTAAGGCCTTTGAACTCGGCGCGGTGGACTATATCGTAAAATCCGCCAATCCAGCGGAAATTAAGGCCCGCATCCGGGTGCATATCCGGTTGAGCCTGGCTAACCAGGAACTGCTCCAAAGCAAAATAGAAAGCATGGGGCAGATTCAGGCAGCCCAGCGGGCTCTCTTACTCCAACCATCGGATCTGCCAGAAGCCCGCTTTTCTGTTTTTTACCAGTCCTTCCATGAGGCTGGCGGCGATTTTTACGAAGTTGAACAGTTAGCCGAGGATATTTTCATCTATATAATCATAGATGTGGCAGGCCACGATGTAAAAACGAGCTATATAACCCCGGCGGTCAAAGTTCTTATTAAACAGTATTCGAATCCGACCTATACAATGGAAGAAGCCTTTGGATATATGGGGGATATACTTTCCCAAACGGTGTGCCAGGATACCTATCTGACAGCCGCGGCGCTCAAGATAAACCGCCGTTCCCTAAAGGCTACCTATCTCACCGCAGGGCATCCGCCAATTCTGTACATCCCTTCCCAGGGGACTGTTCAATTACTTCAAACGAAAAATCCGCCAGTAGCTATGATGGAGGGCCTACAGTATCACACGGAAACCATTGATATTTCGAGCGGCGACCGCTTTGTACTTTGTACCGATGGACTCTTGGAAATGCAAGATTCTGTATCGGGCAAAACAAAGGCATGGGTAGATTCGGTGAAAGACCTTGCAGCGGCAGGAGCGGAACTAAAAACCGAGCCCCTCGGAAGCTTTCCCCAAAGACTCGTACAGCATTTTGCAGAACTGGGTTGCTCAAATGACGATATAGCTGTGCTGGTTACTGAGGTATAAAAAAGCCGTTTTTCCGGCCCTGTGGAACGGAAAAACGGCAGATCACAAAGATAGCTCTTTCAAAACTCCCAGAGTTTTGAAAGAGCCTCACATTACTGCTTTTTCATCTGAATGTTGTAATACTTTTCAGGAACCTTCTCCGCGGTGGTTGGCAGGAAGCCCTTGCCGAAGATATAGGTATCCATATAGATGAGCACCTGGTTCTTGGCCCGGACTCCGGTTCCCATATCAACATAGTAGGCACCGTTCCACTTTGCACCAGGGGTAAATTTACCGAGAGCTGCAAAGACATCCTTAAGGCTGTCTTTCTTTGCCTTGCCTTCGATAACGTTTTTGGCAAATTCACCAAGACCGGCGGTCAGGGTGTAGCCGTAGGAGAATGCCCAGGTTCCGAAGCGGCCCTTGCCGCCCTTAGCGATGACCGCATCTTCCACTTTCTTAAGAATGGCGGGGAAGTTGCCCGCTTCCTTGGAAAGGTCCAGTCCCAATGCTCCCGGATACCCCATGAGCGGAGAAGGAAGATCAGCTTCTACAAAGATGCCTCCATAGGCCAGCATTTGCTTGAGCAGCGGTTCGGTCTCACCATCATTGGTGCAGAAGAAGGCCGCGTCCTTGCCGTATTTTTCGATCCACTGGGGGACCTTTTCCAGCATGAACTGCTGCGCGCCGGGCATACCGATATCGCCGGTCGGGTCCGGAGCGGTTTCAAAGTAGAATTTAATGCCCAGGTCCTTGCAGGCCTCTTCCATGATTGCCCGGCGGCGGCCTAGGGACTCATAGCTCATGTGGCGGGCAAAAGAGATATGCACAAAGGATTTGGCTCCCAGTTGTTTTGCAGCCCAGGGAATCAGGTAACCCCGGGACACAAAGTCAGCAGAAAGGGCCAGGTCCGCGGCACTCTGGATTACAAGGGGATCCTCGTGGGGTTCGCCGGCAAGGAGGAGAATGTCAGGCCGTTTTGCCCGTACCCGCTTAAAGGCTTCGGTGGTACCGGGGATCGCCTGGTTAACGATGATAGCCTTCATGAGGGGATCATCTGCCAAAGCAACGACAGAAGAAATGTAGGTTTCCTGCTGGGACATGAAGTCATCAGGATAGGTAATGTGCTGGATCATACCGCCGCTTTTTACCGATCCATAGTCTTTGATAAGCCGTTCGGCGCCCCGCAGGTCGTCTTCGGACTGTGAAACCGTACCGGTGACCACACCGATATGGAACTTGGCCTTGGCCTGGGCAGAAAGACTTGTGCCGGCCAGGATGAAGATCATCGCCGTCAAAAGGACGGTGAACTTCGAAAGCTTTTTCATAAAACCTCCTCGGCTGAATAACATATAGAGCCTTTTCTATTCTACAGCGGTTTTAGTGCCAGTCAAGAGAGAAAAACGGTTTGTGTGGTTGTTTAACAGACATGGTACCCCCTGGACATCAGGCAGCCCATAGAGCAAGTTCAGCTTTATACTGAACCAGTAAGTTGTCAAGAATGACCGGCGGAAATATTATTACCTCTGCCGGTAGTTCTGGGTATGTCTCTCGTACCAGGTTTAACGGTGTATTCCCTTTGTAGCGATTATACCGGCCGCAATTAAACCACTTTTGGTAGTGGGCTGCCTTTTCCAAGAACTCTTGCTCAGAAGCAAACGTCT
>NZ_JAJUHW010000052.1 GCF_029265695.1 Gracilinema caldarium
GTAAGGGCGAGCACCACTGCCAACAGTTTCTTCATCTTGAACCTCCTATGATTTGGTTAACCTTTAATAGATCCAATCATGATCCCCTTTACAAAATACTTTTGCAGGAAGGGGTAGATTACGATAATGGGGGCGGTGGTTACTACCATGGTGGCAAGCTGCACCGACTGGGAGTTTACCTGGCCGCCTGAGATGCCGACCGGCATAGCTACCACAGCCCGAGAAGCGGTGGCGCTGGCGATTACCCGGTACAGGAATGTTTGGATAGGCTGAAGATCCGGGTTATTTACAAAGATGACGCCCATAAAGTAGTCATTCCAGTTCCACACACCGACAAAGAGGGCAATCGTAGCCAGGACGGGGGTAGATATAGGAAGGATAATTTTAAGGAAAATGGTGAAGTCGTTAGCCCCGTCGATATGGGCCGATTCTTCCAGGGCTGCGGGAATTTCCCGGAAAAAGGACATAAAAATAAGGGCGTTCCAGAAATTAAAGAGCCCCGGAATTACATAGACCCAAAAGGTATCATAGAGACCGATGCTCTTTATCAATATAAAATAAGGAATGAGACCGCCGCCAAAAAACATGGTGATGGTTCCGAGCATCATATAGAATTTGTGACCCATGAGGTACCGTTTGGAAAACGCGTAGGCTACCATGGAGGTAAAGAACACGCTGCCCACCGTGGCAAAAAGGGTCCGCCAGATGGTCACATTAAAGGCCTTTACGATATTTTTATCCATAAAGACCGCCTTGTAGCTATCCAGGGTAAACTTGCGGGGCCACCAGTAAATGCCGCCCAGCATGGTATCCGCCGACTCGTTCAGGGAAATGACTACGGTATACCAGATCGGGTACAGGGTTACAAAACAGATGAGCACCATGAAGAGCTCAAGCGCCCGTTCCCCAGCCTTAGCCAGGGCAAGCTGCCGATGCAATGAAGGTCTATGTTGATATTTCATACTATTTTCCATAATTCACCTGCCTAAAAGAGGGAAACATCGTTCAGTTTTTTAGTAACCCGGTCAGCCATAAAGAGGAGGACAAAGGCTACAATAGACTTGAAAAGGCCGATGGCAGAAGCGTAGGAGTACCGCATACTCCGCATGGCCACATGGTACACATAGATATCGATAACGTTTGCCCGGGATGCGTTGAGCGGATTCCAGAGCACGAGGATCTGATCAAAATTAGAGTTAAGCAGGTTTCCCACCGCGAGTATAAAGAGGATGGTTATGGTCCCCTTAATAGAAGGCAGGGTTATGGCGAATATCTGCCGGAATCGCCCTGCCCCGTCCACGGTGGCTGCTTCATACAGTTCCGGATCTATACCGACAATCGCGGCAAGGTAAATAATGGCGGACCAGCCCAGTTCCTTCCAAATATCAGAAATAACCACAATACCCCAGAAATAGTTCGGTTCCGCCAGGAAGGTAACGCCTTCTTTAGTAAAGCCCGCGAGCATAAGGAGCTGATTCACCAAGCCGGTATTGGAAAGCCAGGTAGTCAGGATACCGCCGAGCACAACCCAGGAAAGGAAGTGGGGGAGATATGATATGGTTTGAACCCAGCGTCTGAACCGGGGACTCCGCAGCTCGTTCAGCATAATTGCAAAGGCAATCGGCAGCGGGAAACCGATGAGCAGTTTCAGAATCGACATCCCTAAGGTATTAGCCAAGACATTGCCGAATTCAGGATCCTTCACAAAGTTAATAAAATGCTGGAACCCTGCAGAATCCGCCCAGGAAGTTTTTAGAAAACTTAGGCTGAATAAGGATTCGGTAATCCGATAGTTTTTCTTAAATGCCACAATAATGCCGTACATGGGAGCATAGTTAAATACGAGCATCCACAGAACCCCCAGGAGGGCCATAATCTGCAGGTGCCGCTGTTCCTTAAAAGTTTGCCATAGACTCTTTCTCATACGCTTATCCTTACCAAGGAGTATAGGGTTCAATTTTTCTCTGGCATAGGCACCGGAATTTCGGTATGGTGTCTTTTTTTCGGTTTTTCTATTTTTTCGCAATCGATTTCGTTGACATATTGGCCTTGCCGCACCTATACTGCATACTGAAAGGAGCTCTATATGAACGGATTACGGCTTTCTTCATTACAGACCACGGGGAACGAACAGGTACAGAGCGGCCTGGTTTCCTTTTTGGATGATACCTATTTTAAGATTTCTCATATTGATGCGATGCCGCCCTTTTTCATGACCATCGTCAGTGCCTCCGATGTGTGGAACTTTATTTGGTCCAACGGCGGAATTACCGCAGGCCGGAAAAACGCCGACTATGCAATTTTTCCCTATTATACTGCGGACAAGGTGGCGGACGGGAAACCCTATACCGGGTCCTATACGGCCATTAAAGTGGCGGACGGGAAGGACGCTTGGTATTGGGAACCCTTTTCATCCTGCAGCGCGGGTATTTGGAACATAGAGCGGAATCTGTATAAAAACACAAGCGGCTCCAGCGTCTATTTTGAAGAAATAAATCATGACCTGGCTCTTGCCTTTCAGTACGGCTGGACCAGCAGCGACCGCTTTGGTCTTGTCCGGCACAGCAGGATACTGAACCTGGGAAAGGCCGAACGCACTATAGAAATACTCGACGGCTGCCAGAATATTATGCCCGCCTGTACGAGTGCCGATTTTCAAAATGCCAACAGCGTGCTTCTGGATGCCTATAAAAAAAACGATCTGGACCAAGAAACCGGTATGGCCCTCTTTGCGGTTAGTTCCATCGTCACCGACAAGGCAGAACCAAGCGAGGGTCTTTTTGCCAATGCAGGCTGGTTCAGCCGGAGCGGCAAGATTTACCTGGCTCACGAGACTAATGAAGCCTTTAAGTACGGGCTTCCCCTGCCGGAAACACCGGTGCTTAAGGGACAGCGGCCAAGTCATTTATTGTACCAAACCATTAAGCTCGCCGCAGGAGCCCAGGATGAATGGTACCAGGTCTTTGACACGAACCTGGATGCCAGCGCAGCTATTGCCCTGCGAGAAACAATCCGGGACAAGAAAAAGGCCGAGGCACTGCTGCGGGAGGATGTTAAAAAAACCCAGGCACAACTGGAAAGCTACCTTGCAGCAGCCGACGGTATCCAGCACAGCGCAGAAGAGATAACCTGTATTCACCACAAGGCTAACGTGCTCTTTAATATAATGCGGGGCGGCTTTTTTGTCGATGCCTACGACATATCCGCCGAAGACCTAGTGGCCTTTGTAAAGGTGCGAAACAAGGCACTGGCCCCGATCATGGCACAAACCGTAGCCGGGCTCGGAAAAACCATCAATTATTTAACTCTTCTTAATCATGTTCGGTCCCAGAACAATGCCCAGCTTGAACGGATTGCGCTGGAATACCTGCCCCTTACCTTCTCGCGGCGCCATGGTGACCCGAGCCGGCCCTGGAACCGGTTCTCCATTGAGCTTAAGGACGACAAGGGCCGGCGCAAGCTTAACTACCAGGGAAACTGGCGGGATATATTCCAGAACTGGGAAGCCCTCGCCTATTCCTATCCTGGCTATATCGAAGGTATGGTGTCCAAATTCCTTAATGCCCTTACCCCCGAAGGCTTTAACCCCTACCGGATTACCCGGGACGGCATAGACTGGGAAGTGGTGGAGCCTGATAACCCCTGGTCAAACATTGGCTATTGGGGGGATCACCAGGTGATTTACCTCTTAAAGCTGCTGGAATTCCAGTATAACCTGGACAAAAAGGGCCTTTTGGCAGCCCTGGACCAGCCCCGGTATTCCAGCGCCAACGTTCCCTACCACTTAAAGCCCTATAAGGATATTCTTGCCAATCCCCGGTCAACCATAGACTTTGATCACCAGCGGCATCACGCCATAGAAAAGCTCGTGGCAGAGCTGGGAACCGACGCGAAGCTCGTGCTGAACAGGGACAAGTCGGTAGCCCTCGTTTCTTTTACAGCAAAATTCTTGGCAATCCTCCTTGCAAAGCTTGCAAACCTGGTTCCCGGCGGCGGCATCTGGCTCAACACCCAGCGACCCGAATGGAACGACGCCAACAACGCCCTGGCTGGCTACGGCCTTTCCATGGTGACTCTGTATTACCTGCACCGCTATGTAGATTTCGCCATTCAGCTGTACAGCGAATCCGATGCATCGGCCTTTGCACTACCCGAAGAAACCTACGTCTGCCTGCAGGACCTGGGCTGTATTTTTGCGGACACAGACCCTGCGGCAGCAGACACACCCCAGGGACGCCGGAATTTTATGGATAGGGCCGGAAAGATCTACGAAACATTCAGGGAAAGCCTGTACGTGAATGGTTACAGCGGCAAAACAGCCGCGCTATCACGGCACGAACTACTGGAACAGCTTAAACGCTTTAAAACCCATATTCTGTACACTATCCAGAAGAACCGCCGGAGCGACGGCCTTTACCATGCGTACAACACCTTTAGTGTAGAACAGGACGGCAGCATTACCCTCCACTATCTTGATGAAATGCTCGAAGGCCAAGTGGCAGTCCTTTCGTCCCGGGCGCTTACCGGTTCTGAAAGCCTTACGGTCTTTAAAGCCCTCCGTCACGGCAGGCTTTTCCGGGAAGACCAGTATTCCTATATTCTGTATCCCGACAAGGAATTACCCCATTTCCTGGAAAAAAACCGCGTTCCCAAAGCGGAGGTCGAATCTATTAAGCTTTTGAAAAAGCTTCTTGAACAGGATGACCACCGGATTATTAAGCTGGATATCCATGGTATGGGTCACTTTAACGCCCAGTTCCGCAATGCCAAGGATCTGGAAAAGATGCTCCATCATATCGGAGCAGAAGATCCAGATCTGGCCGCTCTTGTCCAGAACGATAAACAGGCCGTATTGGACCTGTACGAAAAAACATTCCATCACCGAAGCTTTACCGGCCGGTCGGGAACCTTTTATGCCTATGAAGGACTGGGCAGTATTTACTGGCACATGGTGTCCAAGCTGCTATTGGCCCTTCAGGAAACACTGCTTCTGGAACAGGACAAAGAAATCCGCCAGGGCCTTATCGAAGCATACTACGATGTACGCAAGGGGCTTGGGTTTAACAAAAAGCCCGAAGTCTATGGGGCCTTTCCAACCGATCCTTATTCCCACACACCCGCGGGCCAGGGCGCAAAACAGCCGGGCATGACCGGGCAAGTAAAGGAAGAGGTCATTACCCGCTGGGGAGAATTAGGCTTGAGCATCCGGAACGGACAGCTCGTCCTGGATCCGATTTTACTTAAAAAATCAGAGTTTTTGGCTGACAGCCACCTTGCATTTACCTATTGCGGGGTCCCCTTTGAATACCGGCTTGGAACAAACAACGAAGCGGGTATCCTTGTTCACCAGAGCATTCCGGGTCCCGATAAAACAGAGGTGTTCAAAATCTCAGGTCTCGCTCTTGACACAGACCATAGCAGAAGGCTCTTTAACCGGGATGGCAGCATAGTAAAAATAGAAGCTATTATTCCTGCCTCTGTCCTGCTCTCGTAAAAAAGCCCCCGGTCCATGCGGCCGGGGGCTTTTAATTTTCTGGAACCTAGTTGTCTGGAACCGCAGCAACATAAGGCGGCCGCAAAACGTCGCCGCCGTAAAATGCTGCTGATTTTTAGCGAATCACCAGTGTCTGTATACCCCGGGGCGGACAGTAAAGGGTCCGCTCATCCGTTTCGCCGGATAACCTGAGACGGTATACCATGTCAGCCTCGGTCCTGTTGGTAAGTACAAGTACTATGCTCCCATCCTGATTACGAACCGCCAGGGCTTCCATAGTATTGCCCATGCGGCCGTCCACCGCCGCAGGTACCATCCATGAATCCATCTGAACACCAAGCCGGCGGGCCCTGGGTTTTATATACCGGCTAAAATGTCCAATATAATAGAAAGAACTCTGATAGTATGCCCGACCTTTGTCCGTATCTACCAGGACCGGCGCGTCGCAGAGGTTTCCCACATGGTTGGGCCCCCCGGTAAGATCCAGGGCTATGTTCCAGTCTATCCAGGCATGGCAGCCGCTATTAAGATCATTGATGATATTGTGGGCATAACGCTCACCGGTAAACCATGCCCCCGGCCGGGCTCCCCCTTCCACGCAGCCTTCTGAAAACACAAGGAGCTTATCCGGATACGTTTCGGCCACCCACCGTACCGCCTCATACTGATCCCCTGAATACCAGTGATAGGCCGCGCCGGCAATGTATTTTTCAGCACCGGGCCAGGCATAGCTTTCGCTGGCCCGTTCCCAGAGACGGTCCCGGTTATGGTCCCAGACCAGTATTTTGATATGGCCATACCCCGCTTCTTCGAGCTGGGGGCCTAATTGTTCTACCGCGAATTCGGCCTCTTCGCTGGCGGTCCAAAGGCAGGAGTCCCAGACCTGGTTTGCCTCCGGCTCATTCTGTATCGAAACAGCCCATACCGGAATATGCCGCTTTACCAGTTCATCAATAAAACGCACAAAATAGGAGGCCCACAGCTTATAGTATTTTTTAAGGAGCTTGCCTCCATGGTTCATATCATGGTTGTCCTTCATCCATGCGGGGGGACTCCAGGGGGATATAAGCAGGGAAAGACCGCCTGCGGTTTGCATGGCGTCGCGAATAAGGGGAATCTGGTATCGTTCGGCCTTTTCCATCGAAAATGTGGCGAGGCTTTCGTCCGGTTCTTCCACACAGGCCCAGTTTCCCAGTGAAAAGTCGCAGCTATTCAGGTGGGTCCGGGCCAAGGTATAGCCGAGCCCTTCCGCCGGATCATAATAAGCCTTGAGCACCTCTTCCCGTTTTTCCCGAGGCAGGGCTGATAAAACATAGCCAGAAGATTCGGTGAGGGCCCCGCCGAATCCCATGATTGGTTGATATATCTGTTCCGGTTTTATAGTGATAATACAGGAAAGGTGTTTTGCCTGCCCGAGCTGCCGTTCATGTAATGAAACAGGAGAAAGACGGCGGTCCGTATCCTTTGCGGTCTCGATAATTTGTTCAATGTTCATACACACTCCTCACCTTATAGGGTTTTCGGCCTTATACAGTATTGTACTGTGAAATAGAATTATTCGCAATCGATTGCGAAACAATTATGCCGCTGTCTTGTAAGATTGCGCTGGTGAAAGATTTATTTCAGGGCCTCTACAACCACGGGGTGAATGTATATTTTACTGATGGACACAAGACCCTGTTCTACCACATGCCAGTCTGAGCCGTCATCTTCCTTGGTTTCTATAGCGCCCCCTTCGAGGAAACAATAGTGGTGCCCGTCAGGGGCGTTAAAGCGGACTACCTGGTCGTTATAACGGCGGCGGGATGGATAGGTAAGACGGTATTCATCTATTTTCGCGGCTTTGTTGGGTACGTTGATATTAAGAAAGGTATCGGTCTCCCAAAGCGAACGGAGTTCATCAAGATGGTCTGCGATGTACCGGGCGGCAGTTTCATATTGAAAGGGCTTTGTATGAGCGCCTATGCTGACCGCAAGGGATGGGATGCCATGCAGGGCGCCCTGACGGGCGGCACTCGCGGTGCCTGAATAGATGATATCGGTCCCCAGGTTGGGGCCCTCGTTGATACCCGAAATAACCATATCAGGCTGTATGGCCAGATCCCCTAAGAGGCTCACGATAACACAGTCCGCAGGTGTTCCCGAACAGGCCCACACGGTATCTTCCTTTTGTCGCAGCCGGATCGGCCCCTGCATGGTTATGCCATGGGATATGCCAGACCGGTTTTCTTCCGGTGCCACCATATAAATCGTATGTTTGCCTAAGGCTTCCAAAACATGTTTTAGAGTCAAAATTCCCTGGCAGCCAATTCCGTCATCGTTCGTAAGGAGTATCTTCATAGATGAACTATACCAAAACCGATGGGATGCGTAAACTGTGCCCTTCTTTCACACCCGATTGCCAGGTCGGTAGTACAGGTCATCCCCTGCATGGTGGAGCCTCAATTCCCATGCATGGGGGATAGCACGGGCAGAGAGGACTTCGCCGGCAACGATGGCGACAGACCCAATCCTGAGGATCTCAAGAAGACGGCAATCCAGGGAGGCAGAAACACCGTCGGGAATGCGGGCATCCACATCGACCGCGTTGTGAAAAGGAATTTCAAAGGCTTTATATTTGTCCAGTTTAGCCCCCGAAACAGAACCGGTTTTTTCGACCAGTTCTTTTTGATGATAAGTCGGAAGGGCAAGGGAAAACTCCCGGCTGGATTCCAAGTTTTTAAAAGTCTGGTGTCCTGGATCGATGACAAAGAGGACTCGGGATACCGGTTCATAGTCCAGGGGGCAGTTCCATGCGATGGGAGCCAGGTTGTATCGGTTGTCTGGAGAGATAGTACAGACAAGGATAAGACCGCCGCAGTTAAGAAGCTTGTAGGCATCGGTGGGATTAATGGTTTTATATTCCATAATAAATAGGGTAGACAAGCAATACAAAAAACGCAAGGGGATGAGATAATTTCAAATGTGGGGCACTTGATTACTATTCCCGTGCGGAGCCCACCCCTTTGCCGCTGTCACTAATGTCAATAAGGGCCTGCGGAAAGGGTCTAAAAAAGCTTTGGCCCCGCAGGTATTCCTGATTAAAACGCTCAATCCAAGACTGGAGCACCGTTTGGCAGGCGCTTAAGGGGAGCCGCCCCATTTGATAGGCTTCCAAAAGTTCCAGAAAATGGGACCGTTCCCGATTTTCAAGCTGGCCGGAAAAATAGCCAAAGGCATGAAGAAGGACGTTTACCATAGAGCCCCGCCGGGGGATCCGCTGAAACATACGGGGAAGCTGCTCCTGATATGCAAAAAAAATATGCCCTACCGGCAGCTGGTCGTGATTGGCCACTAGCCGCCCCAGATCCCGCATGACCGCCTGGTTGTAGGCCATAAATAAGAGCTTGTTACGGGTATGAAAATTCACCAGATCTTTCATAGTGCCCGATTGCTTTGCTTGGCGAAAAGCGGCTCTTGTGAAAATGGCGGTATAAAAATGCTCACGGATAGTAAAATTGTTAAGCCGCCCTTCGTTTTCTTCGGGGATATCTGGGTAGGCCTGCATGAAAGCCTCTGCCCAAAAGCCCCGGCCCTTGCCGTTCTGGGCTGCCAGGGGATCCGCACTAGCGTATATTTTTACATCCCGGTCCCCACAAGAGGGAGACTTTTCCTTAAAGATGGCACCGTCTAGGTCACCAAGCCGCGCTATCTCTGCAGCGCAATAAGCAAGCATTTCTTTGGTATAAAATCGGCCTGTTGCGATTTGGAAAAGGGCCAGAGCACCCTCGTGCCGGACGATCCGGACAGGGTTCCGGGGTACACCGAGACCGATTTCTGCCTCGGGACAGCGGGTTACGGGTTCAATAAAAGGCTTAAGGGCTCTCACAAAATCGCAGCCAATCATGGCACCGTTCCAGCGACAGGCATCGAACTCTATGCAGCGGCTTATAAAGATACGGGGTTTTGGGAAAATTTCTTGAACACTGGCCATGGAGCCTCCATTTTCGGTATGTTTTTATAAGTTTATATCATGAGTGCCCATTTCAAAAGACGATTTCTACGCTTTGAGATAGAAATAGGCTTTGAAATTTGCGTTTACGTCCCCGGAGGGTTATAGTAATATTTATCCCGGAGGAATATATGGGGAATTCGCTCGCACCAGTTATAGAAGTAATAGAAGAAAAATGCGTAAACTGCCACACCTGCATTTCCGTTTGCCCCGTAAAATTCTGCATTGATGGTTCTGGCGACAAGGTGACAGTGAATCATGATCTCTGTATCGGATGCGGGTCCTGTATATCAGCCTGCACCCATGGGGCTCGCAGGGGTATTGATGATTTTGATCGCTTTATGGAAGCCGTTACTAAAAAAGAAAAACTATTTGCCATAGTTGCTCCTGCCGTAGCGGCCCATTACGATACGGACCGGCTCCGTTTTAACGGATGGCTTAAAAGCATCGGTGTTACCCACATTTTCGATGTGGCTTTTGGGGCCGAACTGACGGTCCAATCCTATTTGCACCACATTCAACAGAAGAATACTCCGTTGGTCATAGCGCAGCCATGTCCCGCCATCGTCTCCTACATAGAAATTTATCAGCCCGAACTCCTGCCTTACCTAGCGCCGGCAGACAGCCCGATGCTTCATACCATAAAAATGATACGGCACCAGTTTCCTGAGCTCAAGCATCATAAGGTTCTTGTTGTTTCTCCCTGCGTTGCAAAGCGCCGGGAATTCGATGAGACCGGCATCGGAGATTACAACGTAACACTGGAGCGGATCAGCGCTTACCTGGAAGCACAGCATATTGATTTAAAAACATTCCCTGAAACTGATTTTGATGGCCCCACCGGCGAACGGGCTGTTATGTTTTCTTCTCCTGGGGGCCTTAAAGCGACAGTAGAGCGGGAAAGGCCCGATTTGTACAATACAATTCGAAAGATTGAAGGCCCTGAGATGGTATATGACTATCTGAAAGGCGTTACGCAATCGATTACGAAAAAAGCAAATCCCCTGATTTTAGATTGCTTAAATTGCGAAAAGGGCTGTAACGGCGGCACCGGGACCGGTTCTCAGGATATTCCCATAGATATATTGGATGCGGCGGTCCAACGCAGGCTGCAGAGAGAAACAGCAAAATTAAGCAACAACAGCGGTCCTTTTAAAAAAAGCTCTGTCCAGAGTATACGAAAATTGATCAACAAATATTGGAAACCGGAGCTTTTTAATCGCAGCTATGTAAACCGGTCTGATTCTCTGAGATTACAGGTTCCAAAGCAGGATGAACTGCAGGAAATTTACCACAGGATGTTAAAAATAGAAGAAAAAGATTTCCTGAACTGTGCAGCCTGCGGCTACGGAAGCTGTGAGCAAATGGCAATTGCAGTATATAACGGGCTTAATAAACCGGAGAACTGCCAGCATTACCGCCAATTGGTGCTAGAACGGAACCATCGCAATATCATCAATATGGTCTTAGAGCTGGATAAAGAAATTGCAGCGAGTACGAAAAACCTGAATCAGGTTATAAATATGCTGCCAGAACTTTCAAAGTTTACCCAGGCTCAATCGGACTCACTGGTCAATTCAACTCAAAAAATAAGAGGCCTGCTTTCCAGCATTCAGGAGATTGGCAGCCTTTCTTCCAGCCGCAGCACTGAGTTGGGAGCCTTGCTTGATATGGCTCTGGCAGTACAGAAAGAACTGGGGGCCTCGCTGAAATCTATCCAATCACTCCGGGATCACATACACGGGGTTAATCGGCTCATAACAGATATTAATAAAATCGCAGCGCAGACAAACCTCCTGTCCATGAATGCGGCGATAGAGGCAGCCCATGCGGGCTCTGCCGGGGCGGGATTCGCGGTTGTAGCAGAGGAAATTCGACATCTGGCAGACATGGCCAGGGTAAATGCGAACGAGATAAGCAAAACTATAACAGAAATGATTAGGGCTATGGACAGCGCCGCTACGGTAACCACCGAATCCGGAACCCATATTCAATCGGTACTGGAAAAACTTGCCGCGGAAGCAGATGGAATGAAAGAGATTTTTGGGTCCATGCGCGCCATGTCTTCCGAGACAGGGGGTGTTGGAAATGCCTTGGAGCAGCTAACAACGGCGACACAGCAGCTGGAAAGCCTGACAAAGGAGATGGGCGTTTCGCTCCAAGCAATTGCCCAGGAAGTAAACTCAATCTCTGAAATTTCCCATAAGAACGCTGCGCTGGTTTAAATAATGAACAATATAGAAACCTATCTTGATTGGCGGGGAGATCTATCTTTTAAGGCGAGTCCCTTTAATCCGGTTGATAACCTGATATTCAGTGTCTTTGCCTATCTCCCCTTTGATGGTCTTGTGCCAGGATTTACAAAAAAACAGGGACTTGCACTTGGAGAAGTGGCAGAAATATTTGCACAACTCAGCGCAAAAGAGAGGAGAGAACGGGGCTGGTCTGAACGAATTGAACGGCATATAAGTTTTTTCCGAAGGGCCGCAAAAACAAACCGTTTTTCCGATGTGAGAATTTTAGGCTATCAAAACCATTTTGACCAGGAAGCGGAGACCCAATTTGCTGCGGTGACCTTTACTCTTACCGACGGAAGTAATTTTATTGCATTTCGGGGGACCGATGCCACCGTTGCGGGCTGGAAAGAGGACTTTAACATGAGTTTCATGACCCCTGTTCCAGCCCAGCAGCTTGCACTTCTTTATTTGGATAAAGCAGCCAACTCTTTATATGGTAAACTCAGGATCGGAGGTCATTCTAAAGGAGGAAATCTTGCAGTGTACGCTGCGACATTCAGCGGTTTCTGGACAAAACGGCGAATCACCGCGGTGTATAACAATGATGGCCCCGGTTTTGACAAGCCTATAATCGCAAAAAAAGGGTTTAGAGAACTGGAGGGCCGGCTCTTTGCTTATGTCCCCCAGTCATCTATTATTGGGATGCTTCTTGAACATTCAGAACAGTACACCATTGTACAAAGCACCCAGCGGGGCATTGCCCAGCATGATCCCTATTCATGGGTTGTACTTGGGCCGGATTTTGTCTGCGTTGACACCGTAAGCGATACGAGCCGTTTTATTGATACAACTATAAAAGAATGGCTTGGTGCGCTAAGTCCTGAAGAACGGCAGCGCTTTGTCGATGCGTTATTTGACATTATCGAAGCTGCGGACATTAGCAATTTTAGGGACCTCTCTACCAACTGGATCCAGCGGGTCCGCGCAATGGGAACAGCCATTTCTAACCTTGACAACGAGAGCCGCAGTATGCTCATAAAAACCGCAGGGCTCTTGTTTGATACTCTAAAAGAAAATGTGCGGCTCCTCTTACCGACAGGTGAAAGAAATGGAGAAAAAACAAAACCAATTTCAAAACTCGAAGAGGAGTGACCGACTTTGGAAACAGGCCTAAAGCCCAAATTCCAGAAAAGTGCACAAAATTACCGATTTATGAACAATCGGTGTCTGTGACTCATGCTATACTGGTGTCCGTGTGAGAATACCGTCCCTTTCCATCAGAAACAGACTTCTCTTTTCCTTTTTGGCCCTGCTTTTGCTTCCGGTAATAACCCTGGGAGTCATCGGTCCGCTTATATTTTCCCGTTCCATAGAAACCCAGGTTATTGATCACACACTAAGAATGATATCCCAGGTTGATAAAAACTTGGAATACCTGGTGGTAAACCTGGAGAAACTGAGCAGCCTGCTGGAAGCTACCCCTTCGATTCATCAATTTTTTATGCCCCCTGAAGAAGCAGCCCAGAAGGGGGCTCCACAGGGGCCACAGACGAGCCTAGAGGTGAGCCTTCAGGCGAGCCTGAAGGCTAGCCGTCAGGCTAATGCATTGGCATTCATGGACGCATGCCGGGAAACCCACAAGGAAATTGCGGGGATCCTCCTTATTTCCGCGGATGACCGTATTCTGACCAGCCATTACACCCGCATTACCCGGGACCCTCTTACACTGGAGCCCTGGTACCTTAAGGCGGTGGGCTCCACCCAGGCGGTCAGTATTTTCTCCCGTCCTATAGGAAGAAACATACGAAGCCAGTTAGGCTACGGCAGCGATGACGTGGTTTCTATCGTTAAGCCAATCCGGGATCCGGCACAATTTAACCGGGTTGCTGGAGCAATTCTTATAGACCTACGGTTGGAAAGTATTCAGGAACTCCTGGCAGATTCTTCCCTTGGACGTGACGGATACCTTTATATTTCGGACCAAAATGGGGAACTGGTTTTTGCTCCGGTAAACCAAACGATTTACCGGATCGCGCCTCGGCAGCTTCAGGGATCAGAGGGCAGAACACTCCGCCGTTATGGCCAGGAGGTATTTCAAGTCCTGTACAAACGGTCTTCCTATACAGGATGGACCACCGCAGGGGTATTTTCGGTACAAAGCGTACTGCGGGAAGTTTCCTTTATCCGGCTCTATGCACTGATCGTGGGTAGTTTTACGGTCTTCCTCGCAATCCTGCTTTCGGTTTTCTTTGCTTCCTCTATTGCGCTGCCGGTGGAAAAACTGAGGAGCCTCATGAAACAGGCCGAAACGGGAGATTTTTCAATCCGATTTTCCGAAAACCGTGAGGATGAAATAGGTCAGCTAGGTCACTCTTTTAACCGAATGATAGAAGAAATCAGCAACCTGATTGATCAGGTATACCAGGAACAGCAGCGGAAACGGGAAACCGAGCTGCGGGTGTTACAGGAACAGATTAAGCCCCACTTTTTATACAATACCCTCGATACAATACAATGGATGGCCCAGGAACATGGAGCCCGGGATATTGTAGACATGGTGAATGCTCTGACCCAGCTTTTTAGGGTGGGTCTTTCCAAAGGCCAGGAAATGATACCCCTACGGGAAGAGTTCAGGCATGTGGAAAGCTATCTCTTTATACAAAAAGTACGCTATGAAGATAAGTTCGATTATACCATTTCTATAGCTTCCGGCCTTGAGCAGCTGCGGCTTCTTAAAGTGATATTGCAGCCCCTAGTTGAAAACGCCATTTACCACGGCATTAAAGAACGCAGGGGGAAAGGTCATATCCAGGTGAGTGCAGTACGCGAAGGGAACGATGTATTGCTAACCGTAGAGGATGACGGTATCGGGATGCCTGCGGACAAACTAGCCCAGCTCCAGGAAGAGCTATCTTCCATCCGTGAGCTACGGACTGAGAGCCATAAAGACTGGGGCGAGCTTGGCCACATTGGATTTGGGGCCCGCAATGTGCATGAACGAATATTTTTAAACTTTGGGCCCGGTTATGGTATCACCTACAGCAGCACCTGGGGGCTGGGGACTCGAGTAACTATCCGGCATCCAGCCATAGAAGTATAAAAGGGGACGCCATTATGTGGAAAGTGTTGATCGCCGATGACGAACCGAAAATCCGCCGGGGGATCCGGTCCGTTCTTGAACGGCTGGATCCGGAAATAGAGGTGGTCGCTGAAGCAGGAGACGGGGAAGCGGCTTTGGCACTCGCAGAAAGTACCCTGCCAGATATTCTGTTCATCGATATACGCATGCCATTTCTGAATGGTCTTGAACTGATTGAACGGCTTTCCACATCCAGACGTGACTGGCTCATAATCATCGTGAGCGGTCATGACGAATTTGACTATGCCCGAAAAGCAGTTTCGCTTCAGGTCTTTGAATATATTCTGAAGCCGGTCAATGAAGATGAATTATTCAGGACATTGGAACACGCAAAACGGGAGCTTGCCCTGCGGAGAGAAACAAACAGGTATATCAATTGGGCTCGGGAAACAATACGGGAGCACCGAGAAGTCTTACAGCAGCAGTTCATCCTTGATTGGCTTTCGTCTTCATTATCGAAAACTGAAATAGAAGACTGCAGCAAGTTTCTTGGTCTTACTCTTCCGGAATATGCATCCATTCTTGCCATCCGGCTCGAAGACAAGGTGCTTACAGTGGGAAGCTTACAAAAAGGGTACCGGACCATACTGACCTATTCTGTAAAACCAATTATTGAAGAACGGCTCGGCAAAAACACTCTCTGTGTCATCGATAGGGACGATACGGTGATAGCCCTCTGTAACGAAGATGGAGCAGCACTTCAAAATGCCATACCGGCCATAGAAGCTGCGATAGAAGAGACAACCCATCTACACCCTCTTATTGTATTGGTTCCCAGAGCGCAAGCCGGGAACAGGGAGCCTCGCACCGTGCAGGAAGCCTACGAGGAGGCTTTATCGGAACTTACTAAAAAGGGCAGCTACCAGACCTTTGTATTGCTTGCCCAAGGGTATATCGAAAAAAACTACCAGTATCCGGATCTTTCGCTTGAGGAAACCGCCACGGAACTGGAGATAAGCCCTGGATATCTATCCAGGCTTATGAAACAGGCTACGGGCTAC
>NZ_JAJUHW010000001.1 GCF_029265695.1 Gracilinema caldarium
AATCGGTTGTGCAGGTCGTTAACGTTTTTTTAAAAAAAGGAATTTCCAAATTTCCTGGTCCTCCTGCCCGATCCGCCAAAAAGCAATACTGTTTACTCCCTGGTTATAATAGAGTGCTGCGCGCTGGTGTATGGAACGGTGATCCTCGTAATATACCTGTACCTTTATTAATTCATTGTATTCAAAATACACGCTGCCATCGACTCGGCGGGTCTCCTGAATACCCTTCTCTTCCATCAATTTGGATAGGCTCGAAAACCGATAAGCTCGAGACGGATTGATCTCTCCCCAGGCACGACCATAAAAAGGAAGGCCCATAACAAGTTTTTTCCCGCCAATTGATTTGAGCGCGTAGTCTGCAACCCGTTCACACCATTGGAGTGAGGCGATTGAACCAGGTTGGCTGCCGCTCCAGTGTTCATCGTAGGCCATGACGATAATGCGGTCCGCTACGGCGGCAATGCGCTCATAATCATAGGCCTCATTTTCTTTTTTCGTCCTCGCAGGAAGAGCGACACTGAGGGTTTTTTTCCCAATTCTTGTTTTAAGCGCTTTAAGAAAACTAATAAAATATTCTTTGTCTTCGGTGAGTACCGCTTCAAAATCTATATTGATGCCATCATAGGGTTTGGCGGCTTGCACAATTTGTTCTATCAGTTTGGAGCGAAGGGTAAATTCGGGGCTCAGGCAAAAATGGGTGAGCGCATAGTTTGATAGCTCTACGATTGTAAGGTGTACTTTACCTTTAAAGTGGGCAAGTTTGTTCCTATTTGGTACACCGCGCAATTTCCCTGTACTGCTGATGCTCGCGCTGAATAAAGCTACATCTGATATGGGCCAGGACGGATCCAGGGCTGATTCTTCCCCCGCCTGGACATAAGCCCAGATTTCTGAAAACGTGATGGGTTCCGGTTTACCAAGGGTATAGAGCTCTTCACGAATAAGTTTTACCGGGATTATAGTGTCGGGCGGTAAAGACTCCTGCGGTGGCGGTAGAGGAGCTTCCTGGGTTAACATGGGATCTTGCGATAGTGCTGTGGAATCTTGCTGGTATACCAGGGTGTCCCCAGACTGTTGAGTATTAACCTGCGCAGTGACTAAAGGCCCACTTACTAGCTCAGTGTTTGCCACGATTGTCTTTGTTGCAGATGTGCATGCAAGGGGAATCATAATGGCAAATAAAAGCATTACTTTAATAATCTTTATTTTTAAGAATAATTGTTCTTTCATAATTTCAGTATAACACATAGCTGCGGATGAAGCGGGTTGCTTTTTAATAATCAAGAAGAAAAACGGTGTTATACTATCCCTATGAAAGAATTATCTCAACTATTTATTTCGCTTGTAATCGCTAGTCTGGTTTTAAGTGCCTGTCAAAGCCAAGATCCCTTTGTATCAGCCTCCCGTTCCCTGGTTGTTCCAGAGGCTGCCCAGCCCCGATCCGGCGTGTATGCTTTGGGGTATACCCGTGTTGATGAGGATGCACCGCCCAAGGCTGTAGTGGATTATTTAGCTGCCGGGGAAGCTTTGATTCGTTTCCCTTACCATGCGGATGGCAAGCTCACCTTTGCCGTTAAAGTGGAAAACGCTATTACTGTTAGCCTTTGGATGAGTGCCCAGCAGGGTGATGAACCAGATCAAATGAAAAGGTATCCTGGAACAGACTGGTACTGGATTACCTATACGGTACCGTCTGCAGCGACCTTACAATACCATTATAATGTAAAAACCGCTCAGGATGAGCGGCTCACCCTGCGGGATCCCCTGAACCGGGCAGTCAGCGCAACAGCTCCTTATGAGAGTCTCTGGTCCGCAGAGCTGGATAAAGGTGCATCACGGTTTGAATATTTAGAAGTGCCTTACGAAATACCCGGCAGAGAAAAACCTGCAGGCTATGCTCCGCCTGTGCTCCGAAAGGTGCTGGTTTATCTACCGCCAGCCTATGACATGAGCCGTGGCGAAGCCTACTCGGTTCTCTATATGCAGGATGGCCAGAATGCATGGGATTCGAGTACAGCCAATTACGGGGGATGGAAAACCGACCGGGTATTGAAGGATCTCATTGGTAGTGGCCGAGTTCACCCGGCTATTGTGGTAAGCATTTTTAATTCAAGCTACCGGTCCGAAGAGTACGCCGGTGCAGGTTTTGCTGCAGCAGGGCGTCCGGGGGGCGCACGGGCCGCTGAAATCGCCGCCTATTACCGGGATTGGGTTATCATGGTACTGAAACCCCTTATCGACACAACATACAGGACCTTAAGAGATAGAGATCATACGGGGGTAATAGGCTCAAGCTATGGCGGGACCGTGGCAATATACTGGAGTCTTTCCCGACCCAATGTGTTCGGCTTAGCGGCGGCCCTTTCCTATGCGCCGGGGGATGAACAGAACCTGGATGGCGGTATGACGAGTCTCTGTCGGGACCAGTATTTGCCAGCTATTGCTGCGCAAAAGATCGCCTATCCCCGTATTTGGCTCGATTGCGGCCAAAGCGGGATCGATAAAACCCTCGCTCCCTTTGTTTCAGCCTTAGATGGGGTCCTAAGGGATGCCCATTATGAAGCAGGCCCGGACTACCATTTTGAGCTGTTTCCCGGCGCGGATCACAACGAAGCGGCATGGTACCGGAGGCTGCCGGCGATACTGGAGTTTTTGCTGCACCTCTAGGTTCGTGGCGAAGCTGGCGGCCATAGGCTGCAGGCGTAGCTCGCGGCCGCAGATTGTAACTTACAGGTATCGTTTGGGTTCGCCTCCAATTACCGAAGCGTAGAGCTCTACATAGCCCTTGGCAGTGCTGGAGGCAATTTTGCCGAGAAGAACTTCTTCCACCTGGAAAAAGCCCACCTCCGCCGACATGGCTACATCGATGCGGATGGGTTTTTCGGTGCCTGCGGAAAGTCTGACCGTTTCTATAGAGTTGGCCGAATATTTGTGGATATCCCCCACCCGGGGTTCGTGTGCCAGTGCCATGGGGATCCGGGCTCGGCCCTTTTCCATATCGCAGCCATCAGCAATGAGGATAATGCCCGCTTCGAGGGAATGGATCCGTCGGCCTGCCATGTGTCCCACAATGCCTTCGATAGCTAAAGACCTAGTAACAACCCGTTTTTGTATATCCTGGGGATAAAGGACCTGTAAAAGCCGATCAATGATAGGGTAAGCGAGGTAGCAGCTGTGCAGCTCGTGGTCTTGTCTCCCGATAGTCATGCCGAGGTCATGTAGGAATGAAGCCAAGAGCACCGATACAAGGCTTTCTTCAAAGGTGCCCGCTTCTTCTGCTTCAAGGCTCGTTTTTATTCCATCTTCTTTAAGAAGCCCCATCATGATGACCGCATTTAATGCAACGGTCCGCATATGGACTGGCCCATGATCATTATATCCAAGCCGTTTTATGGATACCGTATTGGCATATTCCTGCATGGCATGGATTTCTTCATCTTCCAGGAGGAGCTTAGTGGCCTGCACCGGTATGTCGCTTTCCGCTAGTTCCTCCACAGCGGCCAGGAGTTTTTTATCCATGGCCAATTCTTTTGGTGATTTCATGGATTAAATATACTAAACATCCGGTGCATGGGCCAGAATATAATCCTCTGCTTCTTTACTCCATAGATTATCGTGACGTTTGCAGATACGGTCTAGTTCCGCATAGAACGGATCTGTTTTGCCCTTTTCTGCAAAATCAGCAATAGCTACTAAATCCAATTTTTTATTGGTATAGATAAGTTTTTTCCCCCCCGGAATTTTATCCAGATTGATGACTGTATCGGCCACCGCATTAAGTCCACCAACGTGGGTAATCATAAAGACTGGGTTTAGTTTGCCCCGGGCCATCATGTCCAGGGATTCAATCATATCCTCTGTATTACCTCCGCTTGTGCCAACTAAGTGATGGGATTCGTAGTGAACATTGTAAAAATTAAGCGAAGCCTGAAAAGCCGGGTCTGTAGGGCCCGCAAAAAAGTTTAAACATCCATCGTGACCCAAGAGCCGATCCCCCATTTCTATTACCGGCTTGACCGGTGCAAAAACAAAGACGTCGTCGTAGAGTTGGCCTCCATTCAGTTCTTTGAGGTAGGCAACCGGGTCCGCCATATCTTTGGTATTCACATAGTGGAGCTTTACTCCCTGTTTTTGAGCTTCCTCAACCGAAATAAGCTCTTTAGCTCGTGCTATGCGCGCCTCATCAATATCGGTAACAACAAGAAGCGATGGCCGGTGATCGCTATGGAGTGCATAATCGATGGCCCCCAGTCCCATGGGGCCGACTCCAGCTAGAAGAGCCAAAGCTCCCCCTTCCTTAATGCCCATTTCATGAACATATGAGCCGGCTTTGGTGTGGTACTGGGCATGAAAGGCCCCCACAATACAGGAGACCGGTTCAGATAAGGAGCCCATAAAAAAATTATCCGCCTTATATTCCAAAAGGCAATCCATTTCCATTACTTCCCGTGGTATTATGATATACGTTGCATCTCCTCCAATGTATTCATAAGAATAGCCAGGAGCCCAAAGTGTACCTTGGTAGTTTAAAGCAGGCTGTATGGCAAATTTGCTACCCTCTTTATATTTTCCTGCCCATTTTTTACCTACCTTTTCTATAATCCCACAGAATTCGTGTCCCACAATAACTGGATTGCTTGCAAGTTTATGCCTGACCCGTTTGTGTTTTTCGCCCTGCATAGCGAGCTTATGGGTAGACATACAAATGGAGTCAGATATCACCCGGGCGAGAATTTCATCATCCCTTAGTTCTGGAAGCTCAAAGGTTTCCATCCGTAAATCATTTACGCCATAGATGCGAACCGCCGTCGTTTTCATAGTACCTCCTGAAATTAGCTCAATTGTTTAGTCTTCCTTCTCAGCAAAGGTGCACCACATTTCTCGGTAAGGTATAAGATCTGGAAACGAAGCTTTAGGAACCTGCTGATATTCAACGGTAAAATCATTTTTAAGGTCCTCAAGACTGTTCCCAGTCAAAGCCATTTTTGCTGTCATAGCTGCTCCAAAGGCGGTAGCCTCTGCAATGTCAGTAAGAGCTAGGGGATTGTCTTGCAGGGCCGCCGAGAGCAGGCTGTTATAGGCTTCGTTTTTCCTGAAGCCCCCTTCGGTATAAACTTCTTGTCCTGGTTCAAGCCCCGTTCGTTCCAAGGCGGTAAGAGTTTGCATAACCAGGGAAATTCTAAGAACTGCAAAAGCCTTTTCATAGTCAGAAAAGCAAGGGGGAACACACTTTCCGGCCATTATGTCGTGGTAAGAATATGCTACCCCATCTTCAACAATCCGTGGTTTTGATCTGGGAAACTGACCAGAACCGGTGGTTAGTTCCGGTAGTAAAAATACTTTTCGTTCCGCCAGGATTGATCGGTACAATTCACTCCGATATGGGGGCAGGTCTTGTCGGCGGTGTAATTTCTGAATGAGTTTGTACCAGGTTTCGTACTCATAACCACCGAGAAAAATCGCTGTTTTTACTGGTGTTCCAAAGGCAGATTGGTTAAAAAAGACTACTTTACCCAGTTCATCCTTTTTAAAGCCATAGTGTTCTACAGGATTCATAATGACACACCAGGTCCCAGTAGAGTTAAGTACAAAACCTTGTTGACCTTTTTTTGCAAAGTGAGGGAGAAGCGACGCATTAGAATCATGGATCCCCATGGTAACCAGTGTGTCTGGTACAAGTCCTGTTGCTTTAGCAAAGCTATCACTGATGGGTCCCAGCACATCCCAAGAATGTTTAAGTTCTGCTGGTAAGAGATGAGTAATATTCAGTCCCTTTGCGACATTTGACCATGTCCCTCGGTTCCAGTCCCAAAGATAACTATGACAGCCCACATAGGTGTTTTCTGCCCCAATCTGACCTGTAAAACGGTAACCCCAGTATTGAGGATAATTGAGGATATATTTTGTCCGTCGGAATCCTTCGGGAAATTGTTCTTGGGCAAAGAGTATCCCCTTAGCTGGGTTAATAAGGGCTTTGAAATAGGGTGTCCCCGTTTCTTCTTGGAGTGTTTCGGGGTTACCAAAACGGGCATAAAAAGCATTGTGAAATGCATCCCCAGGCTCATGAGTATAGTAGACGCAGGGGACTGAAGGCATTCCATCTTCCCCCACACAAACAAAGGTAGCCCCATGGGTGCTAATTGTAATGGCCCGAATCGGATACATTGCAGCTGTCTGGCGAAGCTCATCAATAAACCAGGATTCCATGGCTGCCAGATCGTGGGTTTGACAGTTCTTAACTGGAACAGGATCAAAGGTTTGATACCGCGCTTCTAGCTGTTTAAGGTTTTCATCGTAAATTGCGACTTTTTTATTGGTCATTCCGATATCGATAACCGCAATGGCATCTTTCATGGCTAACTCCTAATGAAGCATTACCTGGCCCCCTGTCACTGGGACTGCTTGGCCCGTCTCATATTCCTGCTCAATGATATAAAAAAGGGCTTTGAGCACATCTGGTCCAGTACAGCCCCGTTTCATGGGCACCTTAGCTTCGTAAAAAGCTCGGACATCTGCCACCGTTTTAGCTCCCGGTACCTTTCCTGCCGCAAGGTACTGTACAAAAAGGCCCTTTTCCGGATCCGACCATAGGGGCCCATCAAAAAAGTTACCCGGGCAGATGGCATTTACCTTGATCCGATAATCTACTAGTTCCATAGCAAAACTCTGCACAAGCCCTATACCGCCGAATTTGCTCCCCGCGTAGGCTCCGTTTTTGTTAGAACCTTCCAGTCCCGATTTTGAATTTATTTGGACAATATCTGTGTACCAATCTCCGGCAGTCATCGCCTGGAGCCGCATAAGGCGGGCTGCATATTTGGTTACCAGAAAAAAGGCGGTATAATTAACATCGGTTACCAGTTTAAAAGCTCCGAGGTCCTGATCCAGGACACTGCCAGCTTTAAGTACACCCGCGTTGCTTATGCAGATATCAAGGCCGCCAACCTGCTGTTCTATGTGGGAAAAAAGGTCCCGTACCGATTCTTCATCGGCTACATTGCAAACCGCAGGCAAGGCAACAGTTTTCCCGTATTGGGTATTAAGCCGCTCAGCCAACGCTGCAGCCCCTTCACCATTTAAGTCCGCTATAAAAACGAGGGCTCTTGCTGCGATGAGTCCCCTCACTAGTTCTTCCCCGAAGCCCTGGGCCCCTCCAGTTACAAGAGCTATTTTCCCTTCCGCAAACCGGGACCGGTCCTGTACTAATGCTTGGTAGGTATCAGTCGCAGCACCAATCGTTCTTATTTTAGTCCCATTTTTCTTGATCGGTACTTCCAAAGTTCCCGTATCCCCTGCTTGCATCCGTCTCCGACAGCTGTCTAAATCCCAGTCTACCCAATATGTTTCTAATTCAGAGTCTGTTTGTACATTCAGGCAGGAGGGTAAAGTGATCGGCTTTTGGTTCCCCTGTACGGCACCTGCGCCTGATGGTCCATGTTCAAACAACCAGGACGCACAGGCTTCTGCCCCGATTTTAGCAGCCAGACCTTCGTTATAGGTGCCGTCTGCAAAGGCTGGCCGTACATCAATCTGGCAGTCGGTGTTTATCTGCTGTTCTCCCCGGAGCACCACAACGCTCCGGCCTGCGTTGTGCAAGTATAAACCCCGCAGAAGGGGAGCCATAGACAATTCATGATTTTCCATTTTGATAGGCCTCCAAAACCTTTTGACGAATCATTTTCCGGCAGCTTGTCTCGCTATGCTTTGGATCTATTTGTCTGCCGACCTGAGCATAGGCGGCAATTCGGTCTGATAAATCTAATTGTGCTAGAGGATTGTCTGGATGAAAGAGAGAATATTGTAAGTTGATAGATGCAAGCCGCTCATGGGCAATGAGCGCCCAGGTAGTGTCCACCAAATGCCGAAAATCCGGCTCCAGCACCTCGGGGCAATGAAAGGATTGGCGAGAGCTGTTAATATCCACGCCTGAAATTTCCATAAAGCCGTATTGAAAGCAAAGCTGCTGGACCCGCTTAAGCTGTTCACGGCTGTTCCGGGGCGGCATATAGGTGACCGCCTGGTAACCAATCCTTTTCAGCTCAGCAAAGAGCTCTTCCAGGAATGCATCTTCAAAATGCTCCGCTTTTTTATCTCCTGTAGGCGAGTCGGCCACGTCTCCCAGGTATGCATAAGCAGGAATTGCTCCGATAGAGCGGGCAAAAGTAACTACCTTTTCGGCGGGAATACATTCGTCTTCTCCCGGCTGGATAAATACTTCTGGGAGAAAGTCGGTTTTTAATAGTCCTAAGAGATCAAACAGATAGTGGGGATTTGCTTCATTTGTAAGAAGTGGTACGAGTTTAGGAGGTATGACAATGCCGAACTGTGATCCAAGGGCTTCTGCAAGAGCAGAGCCTTTACCATATTCAGTTATGAGCCGTTGGGCTACTGCAGCCATAAGATGCCGTTCGGTAATGCTTCCCCCCTCAGCCGCCTTAGAATGGTTTACAATATCTGTCTCATAGGAAAGGGGATCAAATCCTGCTCGGGAGAGCTTCTGATTTATCTTTTCTGTCATGGCTCGGTTCCGCCGGTTTCGGGCTTCCTGCAGGGGTTCAAGGAAGCTGTGTACTTTGCTATAAAAATGCCGCGGAATTCCCTGGACAGTCATATAGACCAAGCCTGGCGAATCGGGATTGTTAATTTTCCGGTCTGCAAAAGGACTTAGTTTGCCATCAGACCCGGACTTAAAACTCACCCGGACTTCAAAACCAACACAGCCTCCGATACCCAGTATTTCGCAGGCCAAGAGCATCTCCTCTGCGGCTCCCAAAGAGTCGTGATCTACCGATCCTGCTGCCTCAAGTCCCGCCCGCCACGCTTGCAGGGCTGCCATGGCAGGTGTATAGGGGCTAAAACTGTAAATCGTATGGATGTGGTTGTTAACCTCCCCAGTTTTTTGTGCCCCTGGTTGGTTCGCAACATAGTGGGCAAGGGCTTTAAGCCGCTCATGGGATGTCCGGTTTGGATCGTTAATAATATCGAACACGATTTATACCCCTAACCGAGCACGGCGCAGAATGTCCCCCATGGTCTGTACTGTACTTGGTACATGACCTGCCAACGGCAGTATGCGTTCGTGAATAGTATCGATGATCCACTCCTTCTGGGGGAAATAAAGACTTTCCATTTCCGCCGCTGGAGTTATCCAGTTCCGGCTTCCCACCACCGCCACAGGGCCATCAAGGTAATCAAAGGCAAGGGTCTGAACTGTACTAGCTACGGTGTGCAAAAAGGAACCCCGTTCTACCGCATCGCTGGCTAGAACCAGCTTTCCCGTCTTCTTTACCGATTCTATAATTTTTTCATAGTTCAATGGATTGATGAATCTGAGGTCGATCACTTCCGCTTCGAGTCCCCAGGTATGCTTCAGTGTTTCTGCCGCTTCCATAGCCTTATACAAAGTTGCACCGAGGGTTGCAATAGTGAGGTCCTTACCGAGGCGCCGAACCGCTGGTTCTCCTTCGGGAACCTCGTAATAGCCCTCGGGGACTCCTCCTTTTTCAAATTGTTCACTCATGTCGTAAAGAAGCTGGCTTTCAAAGAAAATAACCGGGTCCGTTCCCCGCAGTGCCAGGTTCAGCATGCCTTTTGCGTCGTAGGGTGTTGCAGGGAACATGACTTTAAGACCTGGAATGTGGGCTACCAGGGCAGACCAATCCTGGCTGTGCTGGGCACCGTATTTGTTACCCACCGAGACCCGGACTACCAACGGCATTTTAAGAAGCCCCGCTGACATAGCTTGCCATTTAGATGCTTGGTTAAAGAGTTCGTCTCCCGCCCGTCCCATAAAGTCGCAGTACATAAGCTCTACTACCGCCCGGCCTCCTGATAGGGCATAGCCTACACCAGCTCCAACAATGGCAGCTTCGGAAATTGGACTATTAAAGAGCCGGTAATAGGGAAGCAGTTCCGTAAGTCCCCTGTAAACTGCAAAGGCACCACCCCAATCTCGATTTTCTTCTCCCCAGGCTGCCATGGTGGGGTCCTGGGTAAACCGATATGCCAGGGCTTCAAAAAGAGCATCCCGGTATTGGAATGCCTTGTTTTTCGATACCGGTTTTCCTTCACTGTCGTAGCCATACCGAGCCTTTCCCTGCAGCGCCTTTACCCGTGGGTTGTCTTCCAGCTTCTGGAGCAATTCCGTTGGTCGGTCTTCCATTTTTTCAACCTTACCGTTAGAGTACATAACCGATTCGATAAATTGGCCCTGCACCCGTTCGGAAATGTTATCATCTGTGGCGAGTTTTACGATTTCCCGCAGCTTGGCATCGATGGCGGTCCGTAGGGTTTCTAATTCTGCCTTTGTTACAAGGCCGTTTTCCATCAGGTATGTTCCATAATTCTCAATAGCATCTGATTCCTGCCAGAGTTTAATTTCTTCCTGAGTGCGGTAACTTGAAGCGTCCGAAGGAGAGTGGCCAGATATTCGGTAAGTCAGGGTATCCAGCAATACAGGCCCCTTGCCTGCTAAAAGCAGTTCTTTTTTCCGGCTTATTGCCTCTGCCACGGCGAGGGGATTGTAACCATCCACCCGTTCACTGTGCATATTGTCTGGGTTTACCCCTGCGCCGACCCGAGCAAGTACCTGGTAACCCATGGTTTCACCCATGGTTTGGCCACCCATACCGTAAAAATTGTTAAAGAAGTTAAAGAGAATCGGTGGAGCCCCTCCCGCTTCTTTTGGCCAGAGGGTCCGGTACTGATCCATGGAAGCCAGCATCATGGCTTCCCAAACAGGACCGCAGCCCATGGAAGCGTCGCCAATATTGGCGATAACAATACCTGGCTTCCGGTTTATCCGTTTGTACAGGGCCGAGCCGGTCGCTATATCCGCCGACCCCCCGACAATGGCGTTGTTCGGCATGGAACCAAAGGGGGTAAAGAATGCATGCATAGAGCCCCCAAGCCCTCGGTTAAAGCCCGCTCTACGGGCAAAAATTTCTGCCAAAGTTCCGTAGAGAACAAAATTCTCAGCCAGGTCTTTTATATTGTTGTAGGGCGCTTTTTCGGCAATTCCTAGGGTTTCTCCGTGCAGAAAACCCTTCATAATAGTTTCGAGATCCTTTTCATCCAGTTGCCAAATGGCAGAATAGCATTTGGCGAGAATCTCTCCGTGGCTCCGGTGGCTTCCAAAGATAAAGTCATCTATGTTTAGATTGATGCATTGTCCTACCGCGGCAGCTTCTTGGCCGATGGACAAATGGGCTGGTCCCTTGTGGTTATACTCAATACCATTCCAGGATCCCATAGTCTTAATAGAATTGAGCATGCTCTCAAATTCCCGGATGGTAACCATATCGTACCAGACCCGGATAAGCCGCTCTTTGCCATAGATAGCGAGTTCTTTCTTAATGTCCGGCTTGTATTGGTTAACCGGAATATCCTTTATTTTTATGATTTGGGCTTTACGTACTTCCGCGGGATTTACTAAAAGTGATTTGGGCATATTATATAACTCCTTTTTAGAAAAAAATTACATTGTCCATACGACGTCTCTGATTATTTCGCTTACCGTAGGGTGGGGGAAAATGATTTCCCGAACATCCTGAATGCGCAGCTCCTGTTCTATTAGGACCGCTGAACCCCAGATAAATTCCGAAGCATAAGACCCAATCGCGTGAACTCCGAGGATCCGATCGTTAGAGTTGCTGACAATTACTTTGCAGGAACCGGGGGCGGCAAAGCCGTTTTCCGCCAAAAAGCGGCCGGAAATCCGCATGGGGAGACTTCCTTTTTTAACGGCCAATCCCCGCTGTTCTGCTTCTTGTTCAGTAAGTCCCACACCGGCCGCTTCGGGAATACCGTACACCGCCCATGGAACCGCGTCGTACCGCATCCGGTCTGTGGGCACTGTCGGCTGCTTTCCCTCCAGCCGGTCTAGGTAAGCAAGAATATCGGTTACCGCTACTTCCCCCATCCGGTACGCAGAATGGGCAAGGAGGCTTTTGCCGGTCACGTCACCGGCGGCCCAGATACCGCTCAGATTGGTTCGCATACGATCATCCACGGCAATTCCCTGCCGGGTTAAATCAAGGCCAAGTCGTTCTGCTCCCCAGCCCTGGAGTTCGGGCTGTCGGCCCGCCGCCATGAGAATCAAGTCCGCATCAACGTGCTGGGCCTCTCCTGCCTTGTCTCTATAAAAGACTCTTCCCCCATCGATTTGTTCTACCCGGCAGCCAAGCTTAAAGTTCACAGTCTTCATTGCCCGCCGCATAAGCGGTGCCTGTTCACGGTCCATAAAGGGGAGGATTTCATCCAGCATTTCAATAACTGTTACTTTGCTACCCAGGGCCGAAAAAAGGGATGCAAATTCTACACCAATGACCCCGCCACCGATCACGGTTAATGCTGTGGGCACCTCTTGAACCGAAAGGATGGCTGTAGAGTCTACAAGCTTTTCATTGCCCGCACTCCCGGGAATGGGTGGCATGGTTGGAACGGAACCGGTAGAAATAAGTACAGTCCGGCCTTCAGCTTCTTGGACTTCATCCTTTGTATTGCTGATGCGAACTCTGGCGCCATCTCTGCCCCCGGGCGGTGCGATAAGTTCAGCTCTGCCTTCTTTGACTGTTACTTTGTATTTTTCTAGCATCCCTGAGATGCCCGAATGTAATTTTTCCACCACCTCGGTTTTCCAAGCTTGTATAGCCTTCCAGTCATAGGAAACCTTGTCGCAGTGAATACCGAATTGATCTCCCTCGAGTACATGGCTATATAGTTTTGCCGAGTTGAGTAGTGTTTTCGTAGGAATGCAGCCCACGTTAAGGCATGTACCACCAAGGAAACTTTTTTCTATTATGAGAACCTTTTTCCCATGGTGACCAAGCCGCTCTGCTGCCAGGTACCCTGCAGGCCCACCACCTAAAATAATAACATCATACATAGTTGATTCGCTTCCTTTGCTAACATTCTTAGTGTGCAAGCCAAAGATCTATCTGGCTAATTGCGTCACAAAGGGCCTTTAAAAACCGGGCAGCCGGCGCTCCGTCTACAACCTGATGGTTAATGGTAAGGCTCAAGCCAATATGGGGTACAAACTCGATGCCATCTGGGTCTCCTTGAGCTTTCGCTATTGGTTTAAGCTCGATGTTACAGACCCCCAGGATTGCGACTTCCGGTATATTGATGACCGGTGTAAAGCTTTCGATGCCCAAAGATCCCAGATTTGTAACTGTAAAGGTAGAACCATTCAGTTCATCCGCCATAATAGTGCCATTTTGGCAGGCCGCAGCAAGCCGTTTTGCTTCTGATGAAATTTGTACTAGACTCAGCCTGTCTGCATTTCGTATCACCGGCACCATAAGACCCCGTTCTGTATCCACCGCAAGCCCCAGATGAACTGACCGATAGGTGATAATGCGATCATCTATTTTATGTGCATTCATGAAGGGGTAATGAGACAGAACACGGGAAACAGCAAAAAGCACGAGATCATTAATGGTAATCCCCGATAATCCAAGATCTTGATTTGATGTCTTAAAGCGCTGCCGCAGTTCTAGCAGTTTGTCTGCCCTGGCACGGCTATTCAAGGTAAATTGAGCAGTTGAGGAAAGGGACTGGAGCATCCTGTCGGATATTATTTTTCTAATGCCCTTTAAGGGAGTTTCAATCTGTTCTGGTGTTCCTAAGGCTGCAGCTTGCGATGATGCCGATGCTGCAATAGAGCTATCCACTTTTTCTTTTGTGATTCCCAGGTCTGCTTCTCGGAGTCTACCTCCAATACCGGTGCCAGCATCTGCCAGGTTCGCAGCCCCGGCGCCCTCACTGGACAGGGCGGCCCGGGCAGCGGCTGTCAAAGCCGGGCGATGTTCCAAGGTCGCTTGCACATCCCTCTCGATAATTCTGCCACCCGGCCCGGTACCGGCTACGCTTGAAATGTCCACCGCTGCCCGGGCCGCCAGTTGCCGCGCCCGTGGAGACACGGCAGCCGCCGAAGACAGCGAATTTGTCGGAACCGAAGCAGCCGCTGTTGACACGGGTGAAAGCGGTTCACTTTTAAGGCCCGAAGATGCCATCTCGGTATGGCCGGCAGATGCACTGCTTCCGCTAGATGGTCCATGGGCTGCTAATGCATCCTGCCAATTTTCGCCGATCTTTCCAATAACAGCTATTGGTTCCAGTACCGGAACATCATCCCCAGCTTCGTGCAGTATTTTTAATACTATTCCTTCAGCACCTGCTACTATTTCAAAAGTTGCTTTGTCCGTTTCTACATCACAGAGTGGGCTATCTGCTTGGACCGTATCTCCCTCTTTTTTGTTCCATCCAACAATTACACAGGATTCAACCGTGTTTCCCTGCCGTGGCATAATCACAATATGTGCCATCATACCTCCCTTATATTATCCGTACCGAAATAGCAGATTCTTTTAATTCCTCCGTTGCTTGGGGGCTCAGTTTATTATCTGTAATAATCATGGCGACTTCTCTCAGGGGCAGGACGCTTACAAAGCCAATCTTTCCATATTTACTGGAATCGGCTACGAGGATAGTCTGTTCTGCATGGGCTTTCATGGCCTTGACTATTTCCCCCCCCTCTACAAGGTGGGTTGTCATGCCCCGGTTAAGGCTAAAACCATCGGTTCCAACAAAGGCAAGCCGCACGTTAAGCTTATTAATCGTTTCTAGCGCGATAGGCCCTACTAATGATTCGGTGGTTCTGCGGAATTCTCCGCCAGTCATGGTGATCTGAAGGGCAGGATTCATGCGGGCATAGGAAAATACCAGGGTCGAGTTAGTAACTATATGTATATCTCGTTTTCCTGTGAGATAGCGGGCTATAAGAGCAGTGGTGGTACCTGCCTCTATCATGATCACGTCCCCATCTTGCACAAGTTCAGCTGCGGCTCGTGCAATAGTATGTTTTTCATCAATATGGAGTCGCTGTCTTTCCAGAATATCCCGGTGAAATGCCGGAGCCGCACCTCCTCTGGTTCGCTGCAGCCAACCTTTTTCTTCTAATGTTTTTAAATCCGATCGAATGGTTACCTCAGACAGTTCCAGTTCCTCTGCCAATTCGCTTACCAAAATTGTCCCTCGCTGGGATAATTTATCTAAAATGAGTCGTTCTCTTTCACTTAGGCTTTCGTTCAATTTTCGTACCTCTTTCGTAATATTTACGATAGTATTTCAAATATAAGCCTATTTTATTAAATGCGCAAGGGGGGAAATTAAAAAAAGTCTCATTTGACAATCCTACAATACGGGAGTACCCTCATTTGTAATGATTAACTAACTTAAAATAAGAGATTAAAAATCGGGAGAATGGATAATATGGAACGGAAACGGATAACTATTCTTTTGGTTCAAAACAGCGCTCCTCCCATCGAAGGTGAAAAACAACAGCTGGAAAGCTATGGATATCGGGTGCTGCAGGTTCAAGGTAATGAGAAAACTCTGCATACACTCGCCGAAAGCAGCGAACCTGTACATCTTATCATCATCGATATGGATTCCTGTTCCGAAGCTCAGGGAATAGAATTGGCGGAACGCCTTGTGTCAAGCCTATCACTGCCCTTGATATGGATATCTTCCCATGTCGATAAAGACTTTGTTGCAAAGACTGAGCATATAGAAGCCTATGGCTTTGTGGATAAACAGAGCGGTATCGCTGTTTTGGACGCTGCCATCCAGGTTGCGCTTAAACTGTTCCATGCAAAACTGAAAGAAATGCGCATTGAACAGGAACTCCTTGATCGCAATCAGAACCTACAGAAGCTTTTAGAAAGTCTTCCCTATCCGGGATGGCTCATCGATCGGGATAAGAATATTGTCTCCCAGAATAAAAAAGCAGAGGAGTTGTTTCATTCCCAGTCAGGTAAACTTTGCTGGGCTGCTATTCATGATGGCAAATGGCTAAAGCCTGCACAGTACAGCGAATACAAAGAAACTGGCACCTGTCCCCCAGATGGGGCATGCCGGTTCTGCCGGGCTGCCGAAGCGCTGGAAAACCAAAAACCGGTCACCGATATAGTCGAAATGGATAGACACTTTTACAAAGTTTGGTGGATCCCCATATCTAAAGATCTCTTCCTTGATTTTGTAGAAGATGTAACCGATCTAAAAAGGGCAGAACTCCGGCTTGCAAACATTATCGAAGGAACCCAGACAGCCACCTGGGAGTGGAATGTTCAAACTGGAGAAACAATTTTAAATGAACGATGGGCTGAGATGGTAGGTTATACACTGGATGAACTAGCTCCTACCAGCATAGATACCTGGAACAACTTTTTGCACCCAGAAGACAGGGATAAAAGTGAACGTGCTCTGGATAAACACTTTTCAGGTGAATTGCCTTATTATGAAGCTGAGGTCCGCTTGCGCCATAAAAACGGTTCCTGGGTGTGGATCCTCGACCGAGGCAAAGTGACTGAATGGACAAGCGATGGCAAGCCTCTCATCATGATGGGCACCCATCAGGATATTACCCATTTAAAGAATATTTCAGAAAAGCTGCAAAAGGAGCTTCTTGTTAAAGAAACACTGCTCAGGGAAGTGCATCATCGGGTTAAAAATAATCTAGCTACGCTGGAAACGCTTCTGAGTTTTCAGGCGGAGGGAACGGATAATCCTGAGGTTCGGCAGGGTCTCCAGAACGCCATTGCGCGGACCGCAAGCATGCAGACCCTCTACGAAAAACTGCTGGTAACCGACAATTATTCAGAAATTTCGGTTAAAAACTATTTGGAAGATTTGGCAGACTCAATTCTTTCGGTTTTTGTACTACCCCACTATATAACAATAGAAATAGAAATAGCAGATTTCTTGCTTAATTCCAAAAAAATCGTACCACTGGGGCTCATTTTTAACGAACTCCTTACCAATGTCCTTAAATATGCTTTTGCAGGTTTTGAAAAGGGCAAAATCACGATTAATATGGAAAAACAGGAAGCTGCAGCTATACTTCGCATAAAAGATACCGGCATAGGAATCGATGAACAGATTCTGAAAAACGGTTCTGCTGGCTTTGGGTTAACGATAGTAAAAATGTTAGCAGAAGAATTAAAAGGTACATTTACCGTTAAGGTAGACAGGGGAACCGAAAGTATACTTCGATTCCCCATATAACGACTTTATTTATACTTTTCGCCTGATATACGAAACGCTGTATAAAAGTACTCCGGCCCAGACAAATGCAAAGGCGATAATATTACGGGTTGGAAAAGCTTCTCCAAAAACAAGTACCCCCAGGGCAAGCTGCAGGGTAGGGGATAAAAATTGAATAAAGCCCAGGGTAGACAAGGGAAGCAGTTTTGCCGCCCTTGCAAACCAGAGCAGGGGTAAAGCGGTTATGACCCCAGAGGAAACCAGCAGTGTGATTTGTATACTCCCTCCGGAGAAGGCTCCGTTCCCATGGCTCTGGCGGAACAACAGAAAACCGATAGCGAGCGGAGCAAGGAGCAACGTTTCCGACGCGAGCCCTTCCAGCGAAGTAAGGTCAATTTTCTTTTTCGCATAGCCGTATAATCCAAAACTCAAGGCGAGGGCCAGTGAAATCCAGGGAAAAACCCCGGAAAATATGGTCATAAGGAGAACCCCGCTCGCCGCAAGGGCCACCGCACCCCATTGCAGCGGCGAGAGCCGCTCCCGGAAAAAGAGGAGCCCCAGCAGCACGTTTACCAGTGGGTTGATATAATAGCCCAGCGAGGCTTCCACGGTGTGGGCGCTATTTACCGCCCAGATGTATAGCCCCCAGTTTAGGGAAATAAAAAGAGCAGAGAGCGCCAGAGCCTTAAGATTTTGCATATTGAGCAAGAGGGTCCACCAACGGGCCTTTCCCCGCAGAGCTAAAATAAACCACACAAATACCAGGGAAAAAACAACCCGGCATGATAGAATTTGGGTGGATTCCACAGAAGAAAGCAGTTTCCAAAAAAGAGGCAAGAGACCCCAGGAACCGTAGGCCGCAAAGGCAAACAAGGCGCCCCGCTGCAAGGATTTTTCATCATGCTGTATCATAGAGGTAGTACTCTACTTGGCTATTTCTTTTTATACAAGAAGTGAATGTGCCGATAGTCTAAATATGGATAAGAAATGTTCCGTTATCCTACTGTTTCAGATCTGTGTTCTTCTCTTACCCCTTGGGGCTCTTGATTTAACCATAGGACCCGGGGACCTCAGGATAGAACAGCGGGTGGACGGAGGCTATCACCTTTTTATCCGTAAAAAGCCCGACATTGCTTCAGTACTGCTTACCGAATCCACCCGGGATCCGGCCTTAAAGGCAGATAACTATGCCTACCGGGCTCCCGACTGGAACCCGATCAACGGCGATGAAATCCGTTATTTAGACGGAAAACCGATTCCCAGGGAAAGCAAAATTTGGTCCCTCATCGATTCAAGTCCGGAGCCGGACAGACAATTTGGAGAGGCTTTCCACATTTATATCCCCTATATCCTTAACTATGGTTACAGCTGGACCCGGCATGGAGAAGTGTATGTGGTGGACGGCACCTATTTAAATCTCCGGGCATTCCAAAAACCCTATGGAGACTATGCCGGATCTTTTAAGGATAATCCCTTTGTGCTTCGGGTCATCCAAAAACCCCTCGAAGGCCCTCCGGAAGGCAACTTTATGAAGGATACGGTAGAAAGTTTTACCGAAATTGCCGCGGCCGCAAAGGGCCAGGTCCTCTATTCTACCGGTGTGGAAGATATAGTGCCAAAGATTAAAAAGGTGCTCGAGACGGTACGGGGCCGGTCGGTGGACCTGGTAATAGCCTTGGATACGACCGCCAGCATGCGGGACGATATAGATGCGGTCCGGGCCATGCTGATCCCCATGCTCCAAGATATTATCCGGGAATTTGTGTCCTTCCGTATCGGTATGGTACTCTATAAGGATTATTTCGAAGAATACCTCAACAAGATTATTCCCTTTACAAGCGATTTTGCAAGCTTCCAGAAGACCCTCAACGCGATCCGGGTAGGCGGCGGAAGGGACATCCCCGAAGCGGTTTATGAAGCCCTCCATGCGGCCTGTACAAAATTCCCCTGGTCTGCAGAAGAAAAGCTTGTCATATTGATTGGGGACGCGCCGCCCCATCCGCGGCCCCGGGGAGACATTACTAAAGAAATGGTGGATAAGGCTACGGCAGAACGGGAACTGAAAATCAACGTTATGATTCTGCCGCAATGAGAGAACAGGCTCATCGCCGGGTAATCCCTGGCTGATTCAAACAGAGCTTGGTCTACTATTTATTTCTTTTCCAGCTCAATTTTGGCCAACACTTTTTCGGCCAAAATTTTATACTGGGCGGGCAGGAATTCCGCATCTACCTGTTTATACCGATCCAAAAGGGCATAAAAACCAGCCTTGGCTTCGGCGTATTTCTTTTGTTTGTATTTAATAAAGGCAATTTCATATTCAGCGGCGCACACCATTTCCTCGTCATCGGGATAACGGTCAAGAATCGCCTGGTAATACTGGATCGCCACATTATACTGGTTTTTGTCCGTAGCATCCTGGGCCCGCTGGATAAGCTCCATGGGTGTAAGTCCCTCAGGAACCGCTGCAGGGGCGGAGGCGCAGGATACAAGCAGGCTTGCCGATAAGAGAAGGGCCGCACAAAGTAATCTCTCGATTGTTTTACGCATAGCTAAGGATATACCACGACTACAGGAGAAATACAAGTTCATGCCTTCCGCATGCTCACAACAATATAAAAAAAGGCCAGTTGAGAAGTCCACGAGGGCTTCTACAACTGGCCGATTATGTTACCGGACGTATAATTCATCCTTTACCGGCAAGGTTTTCTTTAATTCCCGCAAAAACTCCCGGGGGTCTCCCATCTCTTCATAGGCATCACAGTGGTCAAGGCTCCGGCGCGCAACGGTACAGTACTTGTATACCTTTTCTTCGCCAAGCTTTTTGCGCCATTTACCCGCATCGCAGCGTACCCGCAGGAAATACCGTTCATCCCCATCGGGACTGGAGGGCACAACCTTGCAGTGAATGCAGTTTGCGCAGTAGATTTTGCCGCTCAGAGCTGTGTCATCGTCAAAGTCCGCACCCAGCGGTTCGACCTCAACTTCCGATATCATGGTGTCCAGCATAGCCTTCCCCCTTTTATTAATGTTGGAAGTATAACCCCCTTTAGCGGAACAGTCAAATTTTAGCTGCTGCTGTCTTGCTAAAGTTGCTGTATAAATATGCTAAAATTGATGAAAGGTCAAGGGGAACCTGGGGCCAAAATGATAAAAAAATGATGAGAATTGTTTGTATTTAATGATATTATTCCTTATAAGATAAAAATATGTCATATTTCTCCAATTTCAAGGCTCTTTTTAATGTTCTTAAACAGCGTTGACAGAAATTTATATTTATGCATATTTATACCTATGAACCTAAGGCATCGACGCCTCCGTAGACCCTAACCCATCTCTATGCACCGCTTCAGGATAGACTGCGGCGGATCTTTTCTCGTCTGAGCAATGACTTTAGCACAACGGAGTTATATAAATAAACTTAATAAGGAGCGGATATGAAACAGATTGATGGCGGCCTGTGCGCACCCAAGGGCTTTCGAGCCGGAGGTGTGTGGTGCGGGATTCGTAAAAAGAATGATAAGAGGGATCTTGCGCTGATCGTTTCCGACCGCCTTTGTACCGCCGCTGGCATGTATACGACCAATAAAGTAAAAGCAGCCAGTGTTCTCGTGACCCGCGAACACCTTGCATCAGGCCGCTGTCAGGCGGTGATCTGCAATTCGGGAAATGCCAACGCCTGCACCGGCGAGGCGGGGCTCGACGCCGCCCGCCGCATGGCCCGTGCCGCAGCCGCAGCCCTTTCCATCGATCCAGCCCTGGTGGCCGTCGGGTCAACCGGCGTTATCGGTGTCCCCCTCCCGGTAGAAAAGGTAGAGGCTGCCATGCCGGACCTGGTCTGTTCCCTCTCCGCAGATTACAAGGGCCATGCGGCGGCCCTGGAAGCCATTATGACCACCGACACGCGCAAAAAAGAAATCGCCCTGGAAATTGAGCTGGACGGCAAGCCTGTCCGAATCGGCGCCATCGCCAAGGGCGCGGGTATGATACACCCTAATATGGCAACCATGCTGAGCTTTATTACCACCGACGCGGCCATTGCGCCGGCCCTCCTCGATAGCGCCCTCCGCCTCGCCGTGAGCCGCTCCTTTAACCGCGTTACTGTGGACGGAGACACCAGCACCAACGATATGGTCGTCATCCTTGCCAACGGTATGGCCGAAAATGCTCCTATAGAAAAGGACGACGCCAACTATCTCCGCTTCTGCGCAGCCCTGGAACAGGTGTGCATCAACCTGGCCCGTGCGATTGCCCGGGATGGGGAAGGGGCGACGCGGCTCGTTTCGTGTACTGTAAGCGGCGCTATAGATGAAAAAAACGCAGAAACCCTGGCTAAAGCGATTGTGGGCTCCAGCCTCGTCAAGGCCGCCTGTTTCGGCGCCGATGCCAACTGGGGCCGGATTCTCTGTGCCATGGGATATTCGGGCGCTGACTTTGAACCGGAAACCGTTTCGGTTCGTTTCCGCAGCAAAGCCGGGGAAGTCCTCGTATGTAAGGGCGGCTCCTCCATTCCCTTTTCGGAGGGCCTTGCAAAGGCAGTGCTTTCCGAGGAAGAAATTGACATTCTCGTGGACTTTGAACATGCCGGGGCTGCCAGCGCTACCTGCTGGGGCTGTGACCTGACCTACGACTATGTTAAAATAAACGGCGATTACCGGTCCTGAGCGGGCACGCAAGACTAAAAATAAGGAGCATAAATTGTGAAGGATTTTACCATAGGAAACGAAGACCGGGCAAAGGTACTTATTCAAGCCTTGCCCTATATCCAGAAATTTATGGGCAAGACCATTGTGGTCAAATACGGCGGCAACGCCATGATCAACGAGGAGCTTAAGTCCGCGGTTATCCAGGATGTGGTTCTCATGGCCTGTGTGGGCATCCGCACTGTTTTGGTTCACGGCGGCGGCCCTGAAATTGAATTTATGCTCCGTAAAATTGGTAAGGAGAGCCGTTTTGTTAAGGGTCTGCGCTATACCGATGAAGAAACCATGGAAATTGTCCAAATGGTCTTGGCGGGTAAGGTAAACAAGGATATTGTTTCATTAATACAGCAGGCCGGCGGCCAGGCCCTGGGCCTCTGCGGGCTTGATGGAGGGCTTTTGCAGGCCCGCAAACTAAGGACCGACGGAGAAGACCTGGGTCTTGTGGGTGAAATTATCGCAGTGCGGACCGCGGTCCTGGAGGATGTACTTAACCGGGGTTATATCCCCGTGGTATCCACCGTCGCCCAGGGGACTGAAGACGCTATGGGCCAGGCCCTTAACATTAATGCGGACACCGCGGCAGCCCAGATTGCCGCTGCTTTGGGGGCGGAAAAGCTTATCCTCATGACCGATGTCCGGGGCATACTAAAGGATGTAAACGATCCAGAATCTCTCCTCCAGGAAATCCGGCGGGGTGAACTGGATGGTCTTATAAAAGAAGGCATCGTGAGCAAGGGGATGATCCCCAAGGTAGACTGCTGCCGCCTTGCCCTAGATGCGGGGGTCCGGAAGGCCCATATCATCGACGGCCGGATTCCCCATGGGCTGCTTCTTGAGCTTTTTACCGACGAAGGCATCGGCACCCAGGTGGTTTCCGATGTGGATAAAGGATAAGCAATGAACGATTGTTTTATGAATACCTACCACCGGCTGCCGGTGGTATTTACCGAGGGGAGGGGAGCCCAGCTTACAGACCAGGCTGGCAAAACCTACCTGGACTTTACCTCAGGCATTGCGGTGAACTGCCTTGGCCATAACCATCCGGCCCTGGTCAGGGCTGTTAGCAGCCAGGCTGCAAAGCTCATCCATACATCAAACTATTTTTTAAGCGATACCTCCCTTGTTTTTGCTGACCGGCTCGTGGCGGCCTGCAAAGCCCTCGGCATGGAGCGGGTCTTTTTAAGCAACTCAGGGGCTGAAGCCAACGAAGGGGCTATCAAAATAGCCCGCAAATATTCCCAGACAAGGTACGGCAATGGCCGGCACCGGATCGTCACCCTGAAAGGGAGCTTTCATGGCCGAACCTTGACCACCCTATCGGCCACGGGGCAGGACCGCTTTCATCCTGACAGTTTTGCTCCCTATACGGAGGGCTTTATCTTTGTGGAGCGGAATGACCTTGCAGCCATGGAAAAAGCGCTGGACGGAACCGTTGCGGCGGTGCTTATGGAACCCATTCAGGGCGAAAGCGGCATCCGGCCCCTGGATAGGGCCTACGTTCAGGCTGTAGCCCAGCTTTGCCGGGAGCGGGATGTACTTCTCATGTTCGATGAGGTCCAGTCCGGCGTGGGCAGAACCGGCACTTTCCTTGCCTCGGAACTGTTCCAGGTAGAGGCTGATGTGATTACCCTGGCAAAAGGGCTAGCAGGGGGCGTGCCGGTGGGGGCCGTGCTGGCAGGGGGCCGGACAGCGGAGGTCCTCGGCGTGGGGGACCATGGGAGTACCTTCGGCGGGAATCCCCTGGCAGCCGCAGCGGGGCTTGCGGTCCTGGATACGGTGAATAGGCCTGAAATGCTGGCGGAGATCAGGCGGAAAGGAGACCTTATTATGGAAACGGTCCGCTCCTGGCAGCATCCCCAGGTCGGGGAAATCCGGGGCCGGGGCCTTATGATCGGCATCGATATCGTTTCCGATGCCTGGCCGGTGCTGGAGGCTGCCCTCGCAAAGGGGCTACTCCTCCTTTCAGCGGGCCAGAAAACCTTAAGGCTCCTCCCGCCCTATATCATAAGCGATGCGGAAATTAAAGAAGGACTTGGAATCCTCAAATCAGTCTTGGACAATTTGCCACCCCAATAAGGGCGGCTATATAAGGAGAACATTGATGAAAAAGAAAATTGTGCTTGCCTATTCGGGCGGTCTGGATACCACGGTAATCATTCCCTGGCTCAAGGAAAACTACGATTGTGAAATCATTGCTGTCTGCGTGGACGTAGGCCAGGAGGCGGATTGGGAAACTATAAAACAGCGGGCCCTTACCACCGGAGCCGAAAAATGCTATGTGGCGGACGTTAAAAAAGAATATGTGGAAGACTATGTATGGCCCGCCCTCAAAGCCGGTGCGGTCTACGAGGATAAGTACCTTTTGGGGACCAGCACAGCCCGGCCCCTCATCGCCAAGGTCCTTGTGGACTATGCCCGCAAGGAAAAGGCCGTCGCCATCGCCCACGGTGCTACCGGCAAGGGCAACGACCAGGTTCGCTTTGATCTGGGCATCATGGCCTTTGCGCCGGACCTGGAAATCATCGCCCCCTGGCGGACCTGGAACATTAAGAGCCGGGAAGAAGAAATCGAATACCTCGAAAAACGGGGCATTCCGGTGCCCATGAAAAAGAGCGATTCCTACAGCCGGGACGACAACCTGTGGCATATTTCCCACGAAGGGTTAGAACTGGAGGACCCGGCCAACGAGCCCAATCTGGAGCGGATGCTTAAAATGACCGTTCCGCCCGAAAAGGCTCCCGACCAGGCTGAATATGTGGAAGTAGATTTTGAAAAAGGCATCCCCGTGGCGGTCAACGGCAAAAAAATGGACGGTGTGAGCCTCATCAAAACCCTGAATAAAATCGGCGGCGCCCATGGGGTCGGCATCGTTGACCTGGTAGAAAACCGGGTCGTGGGTATGAAGAGCCGCGGGGTCTACGAAACACCCGGCGGTGCCATCCTGTACTACGCCCACCAGGAACTGGAGCACCTGTGCCTGGACCGGCAGACCTATGCGTTCAAGCAAATGGTGAGCCAGAAAATGGCGGAAGTCATTTACGGCGGCCTCTGGTTTACCCCCCTCCGGGAAGCCCTGAGCGCCTTTGTGGATTCCACCCAGCGGACCGTGAGCGGCACCGTGCGGCTCAAGCTGTACAAGGGCTCCATTAGCGCCGCGGGCTCCCGCTCTCCCTATTCACTGTACAATACGAGTATCGCAAGCTTTACCACCGGCGAACTCTATAACCATGCGGATGCCAAGGGCTTTATCCGGCTCTATGGGCTTCCCATCCTGGTTCGCTCCCTCATGGAGCAGGGATTTGTAAAGGGAACCCAGCATATTGATGGAACTGAAGCCAAGTCGAGCGGCGTGGCGGGGTAATAGATGGCACAGGTCTTGTGGTCCGGCAGGCTGGAAGAAAAACCCGAAGCAGAAGCCTTTGCCTTTGAATCATCCATTTCGGTAGATTCCCGGCTTGCCCAGGAAGATATAGCCGGGAGCCGCGCCCATGTGGCCATGCTCGTGGAGCGGGGCATAATCCCCGCCGAGGCTGCCCGGGCTATCGATGAAGAACTCAAGCGGATTTCTGCTGAACTAGAAAGCGGGAAGCTCGCCATTGACCAGAATGCGGAGGATATTCACTCCTTTATAGAGGGGGTCCTCACGGAACGACTCGGTGACGCGGGCCGCATGATTCATGCCGGCCGCAGCCGGAACGACCAGGTTGCGGTGGACCTGCGCCTGTACCTTAAGCGGGTGGTCCCCGAAATCGCCGAGGAAATCCGGGACACCTGCGAAACCCTCCTTACAGTGGCGGAACAGCACCTGGAAACAGTCATGCCGGGCTACACTCACCTGCAGCGAGCCCAACCCGTGAGCCTTGCTCATCATCTTACCGCCTGGACCGCTGGCCTTGTTCGGGATCGGGAACGCTTCCTCGATGCCCTTTCCCGGCTTGATGAATGTCCCCTCGGTTCGGGGGCCCTTGCGACGACCACACTTGCCCTGGACCGTGAGGCGGTTGCCCGGTCCCTCGGTTTCCCCCGGCCGACGGTGAATTCTATGGATTCTGTGGCTGACCGGGACTTTGCCCTGGAACTGGCCGGGGCAGCTGCCATACTGGCCACCCACCTTTCCCGGTTTTGCGAAGATATCATCATTTGGGCTACGGAAGAATTTGGCTTTATCGATCTGGCAGAGCAGTGGAGTACCGGGTCCTCGATTATGCCTCAAAAGAAAAACCCCGACTTTGCGGAACTTATCCGGGGTAAGGCGGGGCGCCAGATTGGGAACCTGGTGAGTCTCCTTACCCTGCTTAAGGGGCTTCCCTATGCCTATGACCGGGATCTCCAGGAAGATAAGGAAGCATTGTTTGATGCCCTGGACACTTCCCGTGCTACCCTCAGGATGTTCCGTCCCATGATAGCCACCGCCCGGTTCCGTAAGGACCGGATGGAAGCAGCCTGCGTCGGCGGCTTCCTGGAAGCCACCGATGTGGCCGAATACCTGGTGCGTAAGGGGCTCCCCTTCCGGAAAGCCCATGAGGTAGCCGCCCAGGTCGTGCGGGACTGCGTGGCCGCCGGACAACGGAGTATCGCCGAGCGGACCCTGGCGGACCTCCGCAGCCGGAGCGACCTCTTCGACGCGGACCTCTACGAGGTCATCCGCCCCGCCGCGGCGCTCCGCAACCGCTCTCGGTCCGGCGGCCCCGCCCCGCAAGCAGTTACAGCCCAAATCGCCGAGCTCCGCCGCCGTCTGGGGTAAAAGCCGGCATAGAGGGGCTTTTACTGGACCACGATTGCGTGGGCACCGACACCGTCATAGTTATATACTTCTGTGCCCCCTTCGGGGCTCATTTATATGCCATGACGGTCAGCTTACAGTTGTGTACCCAGTCCCTAAAGGCAATGACTGGGTGCCCAGAGCTGTCCGCAGCTATCTGAACATATTGGGCTTCCCCGTCCGAGACGGCTCCAGCTCCCAGGAGGCCCCAGACCGTCCCATCAAAGCGCATGACCGTGGCTTTGGTTCCATTTATGGAATCCTGAACCCCTACTACGGGTAATCCGTTTGCGTCTAACGCCAAGGCGACCGCGTTCGCAATGACAACACCGGTTCCCTTGCTGCCAAGAACCTGCCAGGTGGCGTTTTCTGTCTCGGTAATTTCGTTGTTGGAACACGAAGGGATGCAAAGAATCGCAGCGGCATATACAAAAAAACCGAGAGGAGACCACTTTTTCATGTCCGTACCCTCCGTTTTTTTAATTATAGCCCGGTAAAAAAAAAATTCAAAATACATGATGAACCGATTTCAAAAGCCCCGGCTACATTGATATATACTTAAATTGTGACCAACGCTGATTTAGTGAACTTTGTACGCAGGCGGGTTCCCTATGATCTGGATACAGAGGGCCGCTCTGCCCAGGTAATAAATGCTATGCTCAATGTAGACCTGGCTGTGTTTTATTATGATGAGCCCCTCCCTATCGGTTATGGGCAGACCTGCAGCGAGCCCCGCATGGCAGCCTGTTTGTAAGTGCCGAGCAGGGCCGCAGGACAATTACCGATACCTACTACGGCGTTGCCTTTGTGCCCCTTAGTCAAGGCCGATTAGCCTAGGCTCTTCAATCGAGGCTCAACACCACCTTGCCGCTCTGGCCGCTCAGCATGGCGTCAAAGCCCTTCTGGAACTGGTCAAAGGGGAGCCGATGGGTAATGATGGGGGCAATATTGAGGCCGCTTAAAAGCATGGCTTGCATTTTGTACCAGGTTTCAAAGATTTCCCGGCCATAAATACCCTTGAGGTGGAGGCCCTTAAAAATAACCTGGTCCCAGTCTATCTTTGTCTCCGGTGGCAGGATCCCCAGGAGGGCAATACGGCCTCCGGGATACATGCCTTCCAGCATGGACTCAAAGGCAGCTCCTGAACCGGACATTTCTAGCCCTATATCAAAGCCCTTCATGCCTTCCCGTTCGATAAAGGCTTTCACCGAGTCTTCATTGACATTAATAGTATGGGTCGCCCCGAGCTTGCAGGCCAGCTCAAGCCGCCAGGAGTTTACATCGGTCACCACAACCCGCCGGGCCCCCACATGGCGGCTGATTGCGGCGGCCATGCAGCCAATGGGGCCTGCGCCGGTAATGAGTACATCCTCGCCGATCATCTCAAAAGAAAGGGCCGTATGGGTCGCATTTCCGTAGGGGTCGAAAATGGCCGCCACATCATCGGGAATAGCCGGATGCACCCGCCATGCGTTCGTTGCCGGCAACGCAAGGTACTCTGCAAAGCAGCCATCCCGGTTTACCCCCACACCGATCGTATTGGGGCACAGGTGCCGTCGGCCTGCAAGACAGGACCGGCAGGTTCCGCAGACAATGTGCCCTTCGCCGGAGACCCGCTCACCTACCTGCCATCCCGTGACCGAGGAGCCCAGTTCTACAATTTCACCCACAAATTCGTGGCCAATCACCATGGGTGGCCGTATATGTTTTTGGGACCAGGCGTCCCATTTATAGATATGTACATCGGTGCCGCAAATCGCTACCTTTTTTACTTTAATAAGGAGGTCGTTGGGCCCCACCTGCGGCATGGGAACATCCATCATTTTAACTCCCACGCCAGCTTCATGTTTCACAATTGCTTTCATACTAAAGCCTCCAATAGCAAAGTATAATCCCAGTGAAAGAAAAAGAAAACACTGAGCGGAGACGGGCTTTGCTACCCATTCCTTAAGGTGTATCCGCTACTCTTGCTGCACACCCCATAAGGTGAATCCTTCGCTCTTGCGGCGTACCCCGCAGGTCCGGTATAATAAACCCTCTTAAATATAATCACTGCATCATAATCCAGGAGAAACCCATGGAAGTTCGTGTTCGCTACGCTCCCTCGCCGACGGGGCTTCAGCATATCGGCGGTGTCAGGACCGCCCTTTTTAACTACCTTTTTGCCCGGTCTAAGGGCGGTAAGTTTATTCTCCGCCTGGAGGATACGGACCAGACCCGCTATGACCCTGCATATGTACAGAACCTCTACGACACCTTTGACTGGCTTGGCCTTCATTGGGACGAAGGCCCCGACGTAGGCGGCCCCGCAGCCCCCTATATTCAGTCCCAGCGTTTTGCGCTGTACAAGGAATACGCAGAAAAGCTTGTTGCCATGGGCCAGGCCTATTACTGCTTCTGCACCGAAGAACGGCTCGAAAAAATCCGAAAAGAGCGGGAAGAGTCTAAATCGAGCGAGACCGGCTACGACCGGCACTGCCGTTCCCTGTCACCGGAAGAGGCAGCCAAAAGGGCCAAAGCAGGGGAACCCCATGTGATCCGCCTTAAAATACCCCTCGGCGAAGTGACCCGCTTCCATGATCACCTCCTGGGTGACATTGAGTGGAAAAACGACGACGTAAACCCCGATCCGGTGCTGCTTAAATCCGACGGCTTCCCCACCTATCACCTGGCCAACGTGGTAGATGACCACCTGATGCAGGTTACCCATGTGCTCCGCGCCCAGGAATGGATACCCTCTACGCCGCTCCATGTCATAATGTACAAGGCCTTTGGCTGGGAGCACCCCGAATACTGCCATCTTCCCATGGTTATGGGCCAGGACGGTAAAAAATTAAGCAAGCGCCACGGAGCTACCAGTATTGATGAATTCCGCCGCCAGGGCTACCTGCCGGAGGCGCTCATCAACTATGTGGCCCTCCTTGGTGCGTCTTATGAAGAAGGGAAGGAAATCTACACCGTGGCAGAACTGGCAGAACGCTTTAGCCTGGACAAGCTCAACAAGGCTCCTGCCATTTTTGACTATAAGAAGCTCGAGTGGTATAACGGCCAATATATCCGGATGAAAAGCGATGAAGATTTGGCGTTCCTCATAGAGCCCTATGCGGTAACATCGGGCCTCTTTGGCACAGCAGGCGCACCGCCCACAGCAGAGCAGCGGGCTCTCTTTGTAGCTTCTATGCCATTAATCAAGGAGCGGCTCAGTTTCCTCCATGAAGCCCCCGCCAAGCTTGGCTACCTTTTTGCCGAACCGGAACTGCCGCAAAAGGAAGAGTTCTTGCCGAAAAAGGCGGACCTGGCAACGGCCATTAATCTGCTTACCCTGGTTCGCGAACTTGTACCAGCCATGGCATGTCAGTCCGACGAGGCTTCCGAGGCTCTTGTAAAGCAGTTTGCCGAAGAAAAACAGGTGAAAATGGGGGATCTTATGATGCCCCTCCGGGTTGCCATTACCGGAAGCCGGGTCAGTCCGCCCCTGTTTGGTTCCATACGGCTTCTGGGCGAAACAAAATCCCTCGCCAGGGTAGACCGGGCCTTGGAGTATTTAAAATCATAGGTTTTCCATGAAGCGTAGTCTGGCTTGTATTAGTCTGTGTTTTCTCATGTTTCCCAGGCTCTTCAGCCAGACGAATATGGCTTCTGGATCTAAGCCCAGCCTTGATGTGTCTTTTTTATCTCCCACCTATCAAAAGGAATTAAAAGAATCGGGCTTTGTCACTTCTTTTCGGATGAAGCCACAGACCCTAGACCTGGTACCCTATTTTTCAGGCCGCGAAGCCTTTATCCGCCGCCATGAAAAACTCCAGCCCCACGCCGTGCAGGAAGCCCTGTTTGTCTTGCCCGCCCGGCGCATATCAACCGAAAAAAAACACCTTTATCAGCTTTTACAGCAAGCGCCGACCCTTGCTGGTTTAAGCTACAACCGTAAACGGGGCGGTCCGGTGCTGTTATTTAAAAGTGTCCAATTTGTGACGCCACCGGACCCTGGAACGCTGGAAACAGTTATTCAGGTAGAGGATACCGAGTTTGGCACTATCAAATTTAAAACCCAGCTGGAATATGATGATGCTAAAATTGTGCTTAAAATGATTAATCTGGATCCCCTCTCATATCTGGTTTTTCCCGCGGTGCCTCCGGGGCAGGCACTGGTCGATATTGTCTATGGGATGGAGCGGAATGCTTCATTTGTGTACACCGCCTGGAGTGTCCGTTCTTACCTTTTCATACCCTCCGCCGCTGCTGTGGAGACCCCGCTGTATCGGCGGGCTATAAGCCTTAAAAACTGGTTTGTCAATTTATTGGAGACCTTACCATGAACATCCGTGTGATAGAACTGCCTTTGGATTTTGGCGCAAGCCGCCGCGGAAGCGATATGGGCCCTTCGGCCATGCGGCTTGCAGGTCTTAAGCAGGTCCTGACCGAACTGGGCCACACCTGCGAGGAGTCTTTTCCCGGTATACCGGTTCCCGCCCAGGAATTCCTGGAAGAGGGGGACCCGCGGGTCCGTTTTATGGCTCCTATTGCGGAAGCCTGCAGCGCCCTTGCGGAACGGGTCGAACAGGCGGTGGATGCCGGCGCTTTTCCCCTGGTATTGGGCGGGGACCACTCTATTGCTATCGGTACCCTTGCGGGGCTTGGAGCGGCGTATAAAAAACGGAATCTTCGCTGGGGTACCCTGTGGGTGGATGCCCATGGAGACTTTAATACCCCTAACTCGACCCCTTCAGGGAACATCCACGGCATGTCCCTGGCTATCGCCTGCGGCTACGGTCATGAGTCCCTTGTAAACCTGTACGGCTCTTTCCGCAAGCTTGACCCTGCCAATGTGGCCCTCGTGGGCGTGCGGGATTTGGATGCCCTGGAAAAGGTAAATATGCGCACAGCGGGCCTTACGGTCTATACCATGACCGAGGTTGACCGGCTTGGTATTGCAGAGACAGCCCGCAGGATTGTGGCCTTCTTTAGGGAGCGGGTCGACCGGCTCCATGTGAGCGTTGATATGGACGTCATGGATCCCATGATCGCTCCCGGCGTCGGCATTCCGCTTCCCGGCGGCTTCTCCTATCGGGAGGTACTCCTTCTGGCCGAAGAGCTCTCTGCGTCCGGCCTGCTTGCTTCTGCGGAACTTGTGGAAGTGAATCCCGTGCTGGATGTGCGGAACCAGACTGCTCGAATGGCTGTGGAAATCGCAGGCCGTCTTTTGGGCGCTAAATTGTATTAAAAACTGGAAAATGATTGGAATTATTCTCAAAAAATAATTATGATTATTGATAAACGTACCGTGGGTACAAACTATAATGTAAGTTCTGGAGGCTCTATGAAACGTTTTGGAATACTTGCAGTATTATTAGCTGCGCTCTCTACGGGAACCCTGGTGTTTGCCGCATCAGGTCCGGCGGGACTCACCGGTCTCGGTGTGTACGGCAGCCTGGGCTCTACCGCAGGCACCCTCGGCGGCGGCATTGGCCTTTCCTTAAAATGGGGAAGCTTCCCGGTAGTCGGGCTCAAATATGATTTTAACGCCAGCCGCTTTAATGCATCCCTTGATTACTATGTAATCGATGCCGAAGGCCTGGCTTCTAATCTGAGCTACTTCCTCGGCGTTGGTGCCTATGCAGGCATTGCCGGCGGATCAAACGGCGGAAACGCAGCTTTTGACATGGGGCTCCGCATGCCGATTGGCCTTCAGTTCTGGCCGGTCAAGAAGTTTGAGCTTTTTTTTGCTCCGGTTATCGCCATTCCGCTTTATCCGTCCCCCAGTTTCGGCTTTGGTGCTGAGTTTGGCGCCCGAGTACGGTTCTAAGTTTATTGATCAGTTCTTATTTTAGCTCTCATTCAGTGAGCACCCCCCTTGCAAGGTTCATCCCCCTTGCAGGGGGCTTTTTTTGTATTAGACTGGTAGGGTGAGCAAAGAACCCTGCTGGCGCGAGCTTAACCGCCGTCACCTCATTGACTGTCGCATCTTTTCCGTACAGGAAGCTATCCGGCAATGCGACGATCACAAGCCTGGTACATTTTACCTCATCGATGCCCCCGATTGGGCTGGAGTTATTCCGGTGGTAAATACCCCTGAGGGCAGAAAATTTGTCATGATCCAGCAGTTCCGTCATGGTACGGGCCGCCGCTCTATCGAATTCCCCGGCGGTATTATCGATGCAGGCGAAGACCCTGTTTTGGCCATTTCCCGGGAATTGCTGGAAGAAACTGGTTATGCGGCGGACATGATTATTCCCTTAGGCTCCCTTTCCCCTAATCCTGCCATGATGACTAACCACTTTCATGCCTTTGTAGCCGAAGACTGTCATCTCGTACGGGAGCCCCATCTGGATGAACATGAGGATATCCAGGTCCTCCTTGTTCCGGAGGACGAAGCAATTAACTTTGTGGGTGGCGAAGAGATGGGCCACGCCCTCATGACCGCAGCCCTCTTTCTATATTCCCGCTATTTAGGCCGCTGTCTGTGATGCGCCGCTCGGCGGGGCGCCGGGGCCTAGCGCCCCGGTATGCCGAGCACTCCGCTGCCTTAATCCTTAATCCGCTGCACTCAGCTTTTTCGCCGCCACCCTTGCCAGGCCCGTTCTGCTTTACTATAATTCCGCCCATGTCCGGGGCACGGTGCATCCCGCATCTATGACCGCCGGACCATACACAACCAAGGGCCCCCACACCAAGGGGGTCTAGCCGTCGGCAGGACCGGCGGCGCTAGGAGTATTTCATGGCTGAACAGCAGAACGACTATCAAGGTCCCGCAACAATGGAGAAAATCACGTCCCTCGCCAAGCGGCGTGGTTTTGTGTTTCAATCGTCGGAAATCTACGGCGGCCAGGCCGGCGCCTGGGATTACGGCCCCCTGGGCATAGAGCTTAAAAATCGCATCGCCCAGGCCTGGTGGAAGGAAATGACCCAGCTCCACGACGACATCGTCGGCCTTGATGCGGCAATCCTTATGCATCCCCGGGTTTGGGAAGCCTCGGGCCATGTGGAAAACTTTACCGACCCATTGGTGGACTGCAAAAAGTGTAAAGCCCGTTTCCGGGCGGACCAGATTGACCCAGAAAAGCTCGCCAAAAAAGAATGCCCCGAATGCGGCGGCCAGCTCACTGACACCCGCAAGTTTAACCTCATGTTCAAGACCAACATCGGAGCCGTAGAGGACAGCTCCAGTGTTATTTATCTTCGCCCCGAAACTGCCCAGGGCATCTATGTAAACTATAAAAACATCATCCAGTCCAACCGGATGAAAATTCCCTTCGGCATCGCCCAGATCGGCAAGGCCTTCCGGAACGAAATTGTTACCAAAAACTTTATTTTCCGCACCTGCGAATTTGAGCAGATGGAAATGCAGTTCTTTGTAAAACCCGGCACCGACGAAGAATGGTTCAACACCTGGCGGGAACGCCGCTGGGCCTACTACCAGAAACTGGGCGTTAAAATGGACCACCTCCGCTGGCACCGCCACGGTCCGGATGAACTGGCCCACTATGCCAAGGACGCCTACGACATCGAGTACCTCTTCCCCATGGGCTGGAAGGAGCTGGAAGGGGTTCACAACCGGTCCAACTACGACCTTTCCCGGCACATGCAGTACTCCGGCAAGGACCTGCAGTATATCGACCAGGACAACGGCAACGAACGGTACATCCCCTTCATCATCGAAACCTCCGCGGGTCTCACCCGGAGCCTCCTCATGCTCCTCTGCGACGCCTACGACGAAGAAAAAGTCGCCGACAACGGCAACGATGACGACATCCGCACGGTCCTCCGCTTCCACCCGAACCTGGCCCCCGTCACCGTGGCAGTACTCCCCCTCATGAAAAAGGACGGCCTCGCGGAACTCGCCCAGGACATCCGCACCGAGCTCAAGGAAGATTTTGCCACCGACTACGACCAGTCAGGCGCCATCGGCCGCCGTTACCGCCGCCAGGACGAAGCGGGCACCCCCTTCTGCATCACCATCGACTACCAGACCAAGGAAGACAACACCGTTACCCTCCGGTTCCGGGATTCCATGGAACAGGTCCGCGTACCCCGCGCTCAGCTTGCCGAGCGGATCCGCACCGAGATTAAGAACTACAAACGCATCAAATAGGATCTCAAAAAGTAGGGGAGGGGGGAAGCCCTTCCCCCTGGGCCGGGCCGCGGTCCCGGCGCCGGGCCGCAGTCCCGGCCCACCCCCTTCTCCGGGGGCACCTCTTTTGCAGAATGCCACCACGCAGCCCATGTTCATTGCCAAATAGCTCGCGGCCCCCAAGCCCCCGGCCCGCCGCAGGCTTGTCAAGCCCTTTGGACTTTTCATGTCATTTCATAACTATTGTTAAGTTGACTTCTGATCTATTGTGTTATTATATTTAAGAAAATTTCAAAGGTTACCGACCTTTGAAATTGATTCCATCGCCGATTTATTAACCAACTTGCGGGCGATTCAACAAATACTGCTAAAAGGAGTTTTTTATGAACCTCTCTTTACTACAAATCCCTCAGTATGATCCCCAAAAAAATTTCTGCGATTACTTCGATTATCCTTTAGAAATCGAAGTGGAATACGATGGCGTTTTGTTAAAAGGACATTTCACCTATCTCTGTCCTTCAGATTACTGTGTTATGATAGATTCGCCCTTTTCGGGAATAGAGGTAGGGTTACATACACCTGCTTTTGCGATGTACAAAAGAAATCAGAACGTCATCGATGGCAAAATTACCGAAAAGGGCTTAGAGGCCAGTAAAGATGCTTTGATTACCGCCTATGAACAGGCAGAGTTTCTATTCCGCAATAAAGAGGCCATTTATCAGAAAATACGTGCTGTGGATCCTAAGATTGCAGAGTCTGTTGCTCAGAGAGCTAAACTTCGCACCGAATTCTTAGAAAAAAAGAAACGGCTTAAAGCATTATTAAAGTCCGGGGAACTTTCTTCCCGTGAATATTCCCAGTTTATCGGTAAATATAAACGTCAACAGGTAGAAGCTGAACTTAACGAATGGGAGTTAAAGAAAGATATATTCAAAGACTTTCCTGACCTATTTGTCTCTTATGGGAGTGAAGACCAATTTATTGCCTTTGTACGGAAGTATTTTGAGAACAATTCATAGGTCTTACCCATAAGCCTAATCACCTATAATAAAAATAGGTCTTATTACCTATGCGCAATCCTCCATAAGCGGTTTACAGTTACTCAAATCATCGTTTTTGGTGAAAGGGCTGTAAGCCCGTTAAAAACAAATGGAGGGATGAAGCATGAAAAGATCTATTCGCTTAGCGGGTCTTTTGTCCGCCCTGGTAGTGCTGTCACTAGCCACAGGATGCGCTCAAAAGAAAAATACCGGCTCTGCTATTCCGGCGCGGAAACCGATTAAGATATCGGTGTTTACAATCCAGCCGCGGCAGCAGCCAAATCCGGACAACAAGGCATACAAGTACCTGAAAGAGAAGCTTGGTGTCACCTTTGAATGGGATATTCTGGTCGGCGAAGTAGCTCAGAAACGGGGCGTTATGATCGCCGGCGAAGACTATCCTGATATGATTGAAATCAACGAAACCCAGTTTATCGATGCGGGAGCCCTCATTCCTCTGGAAGATCTGGTGGAAAAATACGGCCCCAATATCAAAGCCCATTTCGGCGAACATTGGGATAAACTCCGTTCCCCCGACGGCCACATCTATTACCTGACTAACTGGGGTATTATCCGGAACAAGGACCAGAGCCCCTACTACGGCGCCTCCGCCATGTGGGTGCAGAAAGAAGTCCTTAAAGAAGCAGGATACCCCAAGGTTGTTACCATGGATCAGTATTTTGATCTTTTGGTCAACTATGCTAAAAAACACCCCACCATTAACGGCCAGAAAACTATTCCCTTTACCATTCTTACCTATGACTGGCACGCATTCTGTATGTGGAATCCGCCCAACTTCCTCGCGGGCAATCCGAACGACGGAAACGGTATTGTAGATCCTAATACATTGCAATACAAGACCTTCTTTACCATGGATATTTCCAAAAGATGGTTCAAGAAGCTGAACGAATTGAATGCTCAAGGGTATATTGACCGGGCCGCCTTTACCGATAACTACGATCAGTATCTTGCAAAACTCGCTTCCGGCCGTGTCCTTGGTATGCACGATCAGCGCTGGCAGTTCCAGAACGCCGATGATTCTCTCCGTGATGCAGGCATGTACAACCGCACTTTTGCACCGCTCCCCGTTGTGTTTGATGAATCCATTCGGCCCCATTACCGGGATTATCCCATTCCCAACCTGGGCCGCGGCGTAGGTATCAGCAAGAAGGCAAAAGATCCAGTCCGGATTATCCAGTTCATCAACGACCTTCTGAGCGAAGAAGTACAGCGGATGATGCAGTGGGGTATCGAAGGAGAAGACTGGCAACGGAACGAAAAGGGCGAACCCTACCGGACTCCCGAACAGCGGAAGAATTGGGAAAATGTAACCTGGCAGGAACAGAACCGGGCGCTTTTAGTCCGGGATATTTTCCCGAACTGGGAAGGTTCCTTTAACGACGGTTATCCCTGGGATCTCTCTTACTACTATCCTGAACGGGAAGCCCTGACCCGGCCTGAAGATAAGGAACTCTGGGCAGCCTATGGGGTAACAAGTTACGCTGAACTTATGGATAAGAATCCTCCGCCAAACCCGATCTGGTATCCCACCTGGACCCTACCGAATCCTCCTGATGGTTCGGACGCCCAGATTGCCCTGCAGCGCTGTGACCAAACTATGCGGAAGTATCTGCCAAAGATTATCCTTTCCGCCCCTGCGGACTTCGAAAAGGTCTGGGCCGAATATGTGGACCAGATGAAGGCCAACGGTATTTCAATCTATGAAGCCTATATGGAAGACCAGGTAAAGAAGCGGGTCGCAGCCTGGAGCAAGAAAAAATAGTTAGAAGTTAATCATTCACCCCGGTACCTTCCAATCGGGGCTAAATCAAAACTTTCTGAGTTTTGATTTAGCTTCGATGGTAATCGGGGTTTTTTAGCCCAATCCCGGAGGTTGTATGTACGACGGTACCCAACGCCTTGTACGGCGCGGTAAGCTTATAAAAACCATGGTGACGCAGCGGCAAATGCTCATCATGTCGGTCCCCATAATTCTCTATGTCATTCTTTTTAGCTATGTTCCGCTTTGGGGCTGGACCATGGCATTCCAGAATTTCCGGCCTTCTAAAAGCTTTTTTCAGCAAGAATGGGTTGGGCTTAAGTGGTTCAAGTTCCTTTTTTCTGATCCCGTGTTCCTCAGGACAGTTCGCAATACATTGATGATGAGTATCATCAACACAACCTTAGGTTTTGTGTCTGCCATAGGTTTTGCGCTTCTCTTGAATGAAATTAAAAGTGTTGCCTTTAAACGTGTTACCCAAACGATCTCCTATTTGCCCCACTTCCTTTCATGGGTTATTGTTACCGGTCTTGTGGCTACCATGCTTTCTGTCGAAGACGGAGCCGTCAACAACGTACTTATGTTCTTGGGGCTTATTAAAGAGCCGGTGCTCTGGCTGTCGGAACCAAAATATTTTTGGGGTGTCGTCGGAGCAACCTATGTGTGGAAGGAATTAGGCTGGAATACCATCATCTATCTGGCTGCAATTGCTGGTGTTGATCCGACCCTTTACGAAGCGGCGGAGATAGACGGCTGCGGACGATGGCGAAAAATGTGGTATATTACGCTGCCCAGTATTAAACCGACCATAGTCATTTTGCTTATCCTCAGTATTGGCCATATCCTCGATGCAGGATTTGAAATGCAGTACCTCCTGCGCAACGGATTGGTTCAAGACGTTTCAGATACTATCGATATTTATGTTCTCATGTTCGGACTTCAGCGTTCCAACTATTCCCTGGCAACCGCTGCGGGACTGTTCAAAAATGTGGTGAACATGACCCTCATCTTCGCGGCAAACGAACTGGTCAAACGGACCGGAGAGGAGCGCCTGATATGAAAAGAAGAATAAATTACAACGAGATAGTCTTTAACAGTTTTAACACGACACTCATGGTTCTATTCTCTGTGGTAATGCTCTATCCCTTTTGGAATACAATTGCTGTGTCATTTAACGAGGCGGTCGATACTATCCGGGGCGGCATTACCCTGTTCCCCCGGCGTTTTACATTGCAGAACTACCGTCTCGTCTTTTCTACCGGTACAATTTTTAACGCCTTCTTTGTATCCGTAGCCCGTACGGTTATTAATGTGGTGACCAATGTCTTCTTTACTTCCATGATCGCCTATGTATTGTCCCGGCCTAATTTTGTATTCCGGAAATCCTTTACGGTAATCCTGGTCATTTCCATGTACATCAACGCAGGTCTTATTCCAACCTATTTTTTGATTAAAAACCTGCGGCTCCTTAATACATTCTGGGTCTATATTATTCCCAGCATGGTAAGTGCCTTTAATTTCCTTGTCATTCGTACCTTCCTGAAAAGCATTCCCGAAAGCATTATTGAATCGGTCCGGATCGATGGGGGAAGCGATTTTGTTATTTTTTTCAAAATCATTCTGCCCCTGAGTAAGCCCGTTTTGGCAACGGTGGCTCTCTTTGTGGCCGTTGGCGCATGGAACTCCTGGTTTGATACCCTGATTTATGCATCCAGCAAGGTGAACCTGCACACCCTGCAATACAAGTTGATGGAATTCCTTCAGTCGAGCCAGGCCCAGTCCCGAGGTGCCGGAGACATTGGGGCCATGGCGCTTTCAAAGTCTTCTAATATGGTAACCCCGGTAAGTATTCGGGCGGCCATAACGGTCATTGCGGCCACCCCAATAATCCTCGTGTATCCCTTTATTCAGCGGTACTTTGTCATCGGTATGAACCTGGGCGGAGTTAAAGAGTAGTATTCTTCTTTATAAACTCCGCCGCACGGCGAAACACCTCCTGTCGTTGAGCGTCCCTGGTCAGTACATGGCCGGACCCCGACAGGAGGATTTTTTCTTTTTTGGGGCTGCCCAGCGCTCCATAAATGGATTCCAGGCAGAACTCGCTGCCCAAAGGAAGGGCGTTATCGTCTTTGGAGTATATGAGCAGGGTCGGTACCGAAAGCCGCGGCAGGGCGTCCCGCAATGTGCCTAAAAGCAGGTTGAGCTCTCCAATAGACCGCAGGGGGTTGTGGCTGTAACAAATATGGTCCCGGGCTGCTTCCTTATCGAACCAGCCCCTTTCTGGATCCGCATGCTCCTTAGTCATAAGGGGCTGAAACTTGCTGAGAATCTTTGTGTACTTTAGCCGCCAGTCGTCGGGAAGGGCGTAGGGGGACGCCATAGCGATTACCCCCTGTACCGGTAATAGGCTGCCAAAAAGGAGCGCCAGGGCAGCCCCCATAGAAAGTCCCGCGAGATATATGGTGTTTGTCCTGTCCCGCAGAAGATAATAGGCTTCCTCCACCGACGCCATCCAGTCCCGGTGGGTAGACCTGATCATGTCATCCAGGTTTGTTGCATGTCCTGCAAGTCGGGGTCCAAGACAGGAAAATCCCTCTGTTTTATTAAGGTATTCTCCCATCCAGCGCATCTCCTTAGGGGTTCCTGTAAACCCGTGAATCAGGAGCACCCCTGGTGCATTTTTTTCGCCTACAAAATAAAAGGGCTCAGCGCCCGGTATGATTTGTGTTTGTGCTGTATCTTTCATACATCCAGTGTAGACCGGAAATTCCTTGCTGGCAATAAAAAATAACCTATACTAGTATCATGCGAGGAGGTGAGCCATGGGTAATGATAAGGAGAATAACATTGTGGATTCCCGGATGCTGGAAGAGATTAACAACTTTTACCGCGAACGGGAGCGGATACGGGATGCAATCGGCAAAATCGGAGGCATTCAGTATTCTAAGGCAGACACGGTGGTGAATATTCTTTTTATTATTTTGGTGGTGGGTTTTTTCAGTGTGGAGCTTGTGTTTAAACCCCTGCCGACCACGGTTTCCATAGAAATCGGTGTGTTCCTAGTTTCCATGAAAATTGTCTGGATGATTCACGCGAACCAAAAGTTCAACCATTTTGTGTTCTGGGTTCTCAATTCTCTGGAATTCAGGATGAATACGGCGACCCATATGCTTGAGGATCTGGAAAAAAAGATAGATTTACTGCAAAAATAAGTGCAGAACCGGAGTGCAAGGAGTAGTATTCATGGCTGAACAGCTTATAGTTAAAAACTTGGGGTTTATAAAAATTCTTCCTTCTTGGGCCCAGGAGCTTTCTTATAAGTACTGTTCCAAGACAGCGAACCTGTACCTGATTCACGGCAATATCCGGGACTTTCTGCCCCACAAGATGAACGAAGGAGAGTTTATCTTTGTCCGCATTCAGGAGTATATCGCTGAGGTTCTCTTCGGTAACCGGGATATTATTGCTTTTTATGACCGGTCAAGCGGTGTTTCCTTTTGTACGAAGGAAATGGCCCGGGATTATCAGAAGGCTATGACGGCCCGTTTTCCCGATGTCGATGTGGCGGACTTTGTGTCTGCGGACCCGGAAAAGAGTTTTTTTTATCTGGAAAAATACTTTTTAATGAACATCCCCGAAAAGCGGCGGATTGTGCTCATTATCGATTACGCCGAAACGATGGTGCCTTCCAGCGATATTGCCCGGCTTAGCGAAGAAGACCGGTATTGCCTGGTGACATTAAACCGCTGGTCCCATGACCCCATTTTTACCAAAGGGGATGTGTCGGTGCTTTTGCTCACGGAAAACCTGGCAGACCTGTCGCCCCGGCTCGTGGGGTCCCCTTCTACCGTAAAGGTGGGTATCCCTATTCCAGACCAGGAGGTACGCCAGCAGTTTCTTGAGTTCTTAGAGAAACAGGGGACCCTGCTCCTTGACCGGGGGCTGGACTGCCGGCGGGTGGCGGCTGTAACGAGTGGTCTTAACCTCATGAATCTGAACCGCCTTGCTTCGGAAAGTTACCAGGAGGATATGCCCCTTTCCCTTGAATATATTCGGCAGAAAAAAAAGGAAATTATCGAAAACGAGGCGGCGGGGCTCCTGGAATTTATGGAAACAAACCATGATCTTTCCTATGTGTCGGGTCATGATTTTGTAAAAAAGCGCTTTAAAAATGCCGCTCGGGCGATAAAACAGGGCAGGCTCGATGTTCTCCCTATGGGGTACCTTATTGCGGGGCCGGTGGGGACGGGAAAAAGCTTTATGGTGAGCGCCTTTGCAGGGGAAATCGGTATTCCTATGGTAAAGTTCCGTAATTTCCGTTCCAAGTGGCAGGGGGTTACCGAATCGAATCTGGAAAAGGTCTTGAATATTTTAAAGGCCATGGCCCCCGTGGCGGTCATGATCGACGAGGCTGACGCGTTTCTCGGCGACCGGGATCAGGAGGGCGATTCGGGTACCAGCAACCGGGTGTTTGCCCAGATTGCCAGTTTTATGGGCAATACGGAGTACCGGGGTAAAATCATCTGGTTCCTTATTACCTGCCGGCCGGACCTGATTCCTATTGACCTTAAGCGGCAGGGCCGGGCAGAAGAGCACCTTGCGCTGTTTTATCCTGAAACGGAGGCAGAAAAGATTGCCCTCTTTGATACCCTGGTACGCAAGCTGGATCTTTCCATCCGGAAATTTCCTATTACCGATGTGTTGCGGCGATTTAAATACGAATTTTCCGGGGCAGACCTGGAGGCTGTCCTCATCCGGGCCAAGTTCAGGGCCGCTATGGACGAACGGTCCTTCGTTACCCGGGAAGACCTGGAAGAGGCCATGGCGGACTTTGTGCCTCCCGCGTACCCCTACGAAATAGAACTGCAAAACCTGGTGGCGGTGCTGGAATGCACCTCCAAAGAAATGGTTCCTAAGCGGTTTCAGAACCTGGACCGGACCAAGCTCGTGCGGGATATCCGAGAGCTTAAGTCCCTTATCGGCGAACGGGAATAGTACCGCAGGCGTTCAGAGTTGGCAAAGCCTTTGCTATTGTATATGATAGTAGCCCCTACAAGAGGAAGGAGTAAATTATGTCGAAAGAATGGACGAAAGCTTCAATAGCCAAGACTATTGATCATACCCTCTTAAAATCTACCGCTACTGCAGAGCAGATCCGCGAACTGTGTGCGGAAGCCCGGGCAAACCATTTTGCCTCGGTCTGCGTAAATCCCCGGTGGGTTCCCCTGGTTGCCAAGGAACTGAACAACAGCGATGTGCTGGTGTGTACCGTCATCGGTTTTCCCCTGGGTGCCAATCCAACGGATATAAAAGTGGAAGAGACCAAATGGGCTGTTAAAAATGGGGCCCAGGAAGTGGACATGGTCATTGATCTGGGTGCCATGAAGGGCGGTGACTATAAAGCGGTGGAAGAAGATATCCGGGCGGTGGTTAAGGCCGCCGGCAAAGCAACGGTTAAGGTAATAATCGAAACCTGCTTCCTTTCCAACGATGAAAAACGGATAGCCTGCGAAGCGGCTATGAAGGCCGGCGCCCACTTTGTAAAAACCTCTACCGGTTTTGGTACCGGCGGTGCGACGGTTGAGGATGTTAAGCTCATGCGGAAAACCGTGGGGGATACCATGAAGGTGAAGGCCTCTGGCGGCGTACGGTCCTACCACGATGCGATTGCCATGCTCGAAGCGGGGGCTGACCGTATCGGAACATCCTCCGGTGTGGCTATCGTTGCGGAACTTCCGGAATAATTGGCTGTTTCTGGTATAGTCCGCACTTAACTGATTATACCAGATTGTATACAATTTTCTTGACGCACTTATTTAAAGCGCGTATAATACTAGTCCGGCTCAAAAAAGCCCTACAAGTTTTTTAGGAGGAACTATGAAACGTGTACTCGTTGCTGCTATTGCAACCCTCGCTGTGATTTCTATGGCTTTTGTGTCCTGTACACAGAAGAAGCCCGCTGCTGCTGCCGCTCCTGCCTTCCGGGTTGGCCTCGTAACCGACATCGGCGGTATCGATGACAAGTCCTTTAACCAGGGCACCTGGGAAGGTATTGTCCGCTTTGCAAAAGAAGCAGGGCTTAAGGAAGGGGATTACAAGTATCTCCAGTCCGCTGCAGAAGCCGACTATATCCCCAACCTGTCCACCTTCTCTGACGAGAAACTCGATCTTATCGCCGCTCCCGGCTTCCTCTTCGAAAAATCCATGACCGAAGTGGCCGACAAGTATCCGAACAACAAATACCTGATTATCGACTCTGTAGTCGCCAAGCCGAATGTTGCCTCCGCTGTGTTTGCTGAGCATGAAGGCTCCTTCCTGGTCGGTGTTGCTGCGGGTCTCAAGGCAAAGGCTGACGGCAAGAAGATCGTCGGCTTCCTGGGTGGTATGCAGTTCCCCCTGATCGAAAAATTCCAGGCCGGTTTTGAACAGGGTGTTAAGGCCGTATATCCCGAATGCAAGATCCTCGTGGACTATGCCGGTGATTTCGGCGCTCCCGATAAGGGCCAGGCTATCGCCCAGAAACAGTTCAATGCGGGCGCCTATATCATTTTCCATGCCGCTGGCGGCACCGGAAACGGTATGATCAAAGAAGCTAAGGAACGGACCGCTAAGGGCGATGTTCGCTGGGCTATCGGTGTTGATAAGGATCAGTATGCCGATGGTATCTATGACGAAGCCAACAAGAAGTCCGCGGTTCTCACTTCCATGATGAAGCGGGTTGACGTTGCTGCCCATGACGTAGCCAAAATGACCATGGAAGGCAAATTCCCCGGCGGACAGACCCTGGTCTTCTCTGTAGCTAACCAGGGTGTTGGCATCCCCGAGACCAATCCTAACCTGTCCGACGACATTGTCGCTAAAGTAAAAGAATTCGAAGCCAAGATCGCTTCCGGCGAGCTCAAGGTTTCTGAAACTCCTGCAAAATAAGTTCGTGTAGGATGCAAACAGACGGGGTGTTCTGGATTATTTCGTTCCGGAACACCCCGTTTTGTTCTTGAGCTCCTTACCCCCGGTAGCTGCATGAATGACAGGGGGCTAATTTTTTTATAAAGGGGAAGTCGATGGCTTATATCATCGAAATGCTTAATATTGTAAAAACCTTCCCGGGTATTCGTGCAAACGATGATGTTACCCTCCAGGTAGAAGAGGGTTCTATTCATGCGCTGTTGGGCGAAAATGGCGCGGGCAAATCCACCTTAATGAGCATTCTTTTTGGTTTGTATCAGCCCGACTCTGGTGTTATTAAGGTGCGCGGAAAAGAGGTGCGCATAACCGATCCGAATGCGGCCAATGATTTGGGGATCGGTATGGTGCATCAGCATTTTAAACTGGTGCATAATTTTACAGTGGCCGAAAACATCGTACTGGGGCTGGAGCCTCGGAAGGGCCCCCTGATCGATATTGCCAGTGCGGAAAAACGGGTCGCCGACATTTCAAAGCGTTATGGCCTTGAGGTAGATCCCAAGGCAAAGATTGAAGATATTACGGTCGGTATGCAGCAGCGGGTAGAAATCCTTAAAATGCTGTACCGGAATGCGGATATACTTATTTTTGATGAACCCACAGCGGTGCTTACGCCGCAGGAAATCAACGAACTTATGGAAATTATGCGCCGCCTTACTAAAGAAGGAAAGACGGTGTTGCTCATAACCCACAAACTTAAGGAAATTAAAGCCGTAGCGGATGTTTGTACCGTCCTGCGGCGGGGTCGCCTTGTCGGAACCGTTCCGGTCAAGACTGCCACCGAAGCCCAGCTCGCAGAAATGATGGTCGGCCGGGCGGTCAGTTTTTCCGTGGACAAGAAACCTGCGGTTCCCGGCGAGGTCCTTTTAGACATCCAGGACCTTAAGGTAAAGAATTCGAAAGGGGTTCTAGGCGTTAAAGGCGTGTCCCTTAAAGTGCGGCGGGGTGAAATTCTTGGCCTCTGTGGCATCGACGGCAACGGCCAGACCGAACTCGTCTATGCCCTCACTGGCCTCGCCCCGGTGGAAGGGGGTAAAATCATCCTGGACGGTAAGGATATAACCCACCTGCCGGTTCGTGAACGCCTTGAGGCGGGGCTCGGCCATATTCCTGAAGACCGGCACAAGCACGGCCTTGTTCTGGACTTCCGCCTGGACGAAAATATGGTGGTACACAATTTCCAAAAACGGCCCTTTTCTAAATTTGGCGTTCTGAACTATAACTCTATTCGCTCAAACGCCGAACGGCTCATAAAAGAGTTCGATGTTCGCTCAGGAGAAGGTCCAGCTACCCCGTCCCGCAGCCTCTCAGGCGGTAACCAGCAAAAGGCTATCGTGGCTCGCGAAATTGACCGGTCACCTGAAGTGCTGATCGTAGCCCAGCCAACCCGAGGCCTCGATGTAGGCGCCATAGAGTATATTCATCAGCGAATTGTGGAAGAGCGGGACAAGGGTAAAGCCATACTGCTCGTCTCCCTTGAGTTGGATGAAATTCTGGACCTTTCCGACCGTATCGCCGTTATTTTTAACGGCGAAATCGTAGCGGAAGTGGATGCTGATAAAACAAATGAAAACGAACTGGGGCTTTATATGGCCGGTTCGGTACGGAAGGCGGTGTAAAAGTGAAAAGCAGCCAACGGCTTCAGCTCATTGTACCCCTCATTGCGGTTCTGCTCGGTTTTGTTCTCGGTTCGATTATTATTGTCATTACCGGAAAATCGCCGGGAGGAATGTTTTTAGCCCTCGGCCGAACCTTGACGGGTATCGATTTTACCGGCCGCACAGACATTAACTTGCGTTATGTGGGCGAGTTTATCCTGCAAGCTCTGCCCATTACCCTGACAGGCCTCGCGGTTGCTTTTGCCTTCAGGACTGGGCTTTTTAACATCGGTGCTGAAGGGCAGCTTATGGTGGGCTCTTTGGCAGCCGTGGCGGTTGCCCTCTTGGTTAAAGCGCCGCCCTTTGTTCATCCTATCTTGGGAATACTCGCCGCCATGGCGGCAGGGGCCCTTTGGGCTTCCATTCCGGGTATTCTCAAAGCCCGCTTTAATGTCCATGAAGTGGTTGTATCGATTATGATGAACTATACGGCCCTTCATTTTGTAAACTGGAGTTTACTCCAGTTTGGTTCCGTAGACAGGGTTAAGACCCCCGAGTTTCCCCCATCTGCTACACTGAAAAGCGAATTCCTTGCCCAGCTTACCAATGGTTCCCGGCTTAACTGGGGCATCATACCGGTTATCCTTGCGGTTATCGTGTTTTGGTTTGTGGTAGAAAAGACCACCTTCGGATACCGGCTGCGGGCCGTGGGCTTTAATAAGGATGCCGCCCGGTATGCGGGTATGAAGGTAGAACAGAACATCGTCCTTTCCATGATGATATCCGGCGCTTTTGCGGGGCTTGCAGGGGCGGTTATTACCCTGGGGACCTTTAATTTTGGCCGGGTGCTTCCTTCTTTCGAAGGCTACGGCATGGACGGCATTGCGGTTGCCCTGGTCGGCGGCAACCATGCGCTGGGTGTTTTCCTATCGGGCCTGCTTTTTGGTTTGCTTAAGGCAGCCCAGCCGCTCATGCAATCCCAGGGAATACCGAGAGAAATTGCTTCCATTATTCAGGCTTCTATTGTCCTCTTTGTCGCGATGAAGCTGGGTATAGAAGCCGCTCTGAATTATATGAGCCGGAGCAATGGAGGCCGCAAGGCTGGCATACGAAAAACCGGAGGCAACAAATGAATTTGCTCATCAACATGTTTCCCATCGCATTGATGTTTTCTGCCCCCATTATTATCGCGGCCTTAGGCGGGCTTTTCAGCGAGCGTTCTGGCATCGTTAACGTGGCTTTGGAGGGTATTATGATGGTGGGCGGTTTTGCGGCCGCCACTGTCACAGTTATGCTGGAACCGGTACTACCCGGTTGGGCTCCCTGGATAGGCATGCTGGTAGGTGTTGTCTCTGGAATGGCCTTTTCACTTCTTCATGCCCTGGCTTCTGTGAACTTTAAGGCCGATCAGGTGGTGTCCGGTACTGCCCTCAATATTTTAGCTGGAGGACTTACGGTGTATCTGGCCCAAATCATTTTTCGCCAGCAGCGGACCAAGGCTTTTACCACAGGTCTTGCTAAAATCACCATTCCGTGTCTCAAGGATATTCCGATTCTTGGGCCAACCCTCTTTGACCATGTGTATCCTACCTTTTATGTTGCCCTTGCTTTGGTATTGCTTACCTGGTTCCTGGTGTATAAGACACCCTTTGGATTGCGGCTCAGGGCCTGCGGAGAGCATCCTCAGGCGGCGGCCTCTATGGGTATAAACGTGTACCGCATGCGCTATATGGGAGTCATGGCATCGGGGATTTTGGCAGGACTCGCGGGGGGTGTTATGGTATTGACCCAGGATATTCAGTATACCCTGACTTCCATTCATGGTACGGGCTTTATTGCCCTGGGTTCTCTCATCTTCGGAAAATGGAGTCCCTGGGGAGTGCTCGGCGCGGGGCTGTTTTTCGGATTTTCCCAGGCCCTTTCTTATTATGCCAAGGATATACCCTTTATGGCTTCCTGGCCCTTGGAATTCTTTTATCTCTTTCCCTATGTGCTGACCATCATTGCCCTGATTCTCTTCTCGGGCAAGGCGGTGGGTCCCAAGGCGGCTGGCGAGATTTACGACGCGGGCAAGCGATAAAAAGTTGATAGACACTTAAAATAAAAGGCTGGCGGACTTAGCTTTCGCCAGCTTTTTTTATGAGGCTTCTCACTGTTCCCTGTCCGGGTCTCTTGACGAGCTTCTTACAGTCCCCTACTATGGTTCACCATGGACGCTAATGAATTAAGATCGAAATATATCGAATTTTTTAAATCCAAGGGTCATGCCCAGATCCAGGGGAAATCCCTGATCCCCGATAATGACCCCACAGTTCTGTTTACCACCGCCGGAATGCACCCCCTGGTGCCCTACCTTTTAGGAGAACCCCATCCTGCAGGCAACAGATTAACGGACTATCAAAAGTGTATCCGCACCGGCGATATTGATGCGGTAGGGGATCCCAGCCATTTGACCTGTTTTGAAATGCTTGGAAACTGGTCTTTGGGAGACTATTTTAAGGAAGGGGCTATAACCATGAGTTTCGAGTTCCTAACGGATCCGAAATGGCTTGGAATACCCCTGGAAAAAATTGGTGTTACAGTCTTTGCTGGTGAAGAAGGCATTCCCCGGGATGAAGAATCGGCGGCAATTTGGAAACGGCTTGGTATCCCGGAAGAACGGATCCGGTTCCTCCCCCGGGAGGACAACTGGTGGGGACCTGCAGGTACCACTGGCCCCTGCGGTCCCGATACGGAAATGTTTATCGATACGGGGCGGCCCTCCTGCGGTCCCGATTGCGGGCCGGGCTGTAAATGCGGAAAATGGCTCGAGATTTGGAACGACGTGTTCATGCAGTATAACAAGACCGCAGAGGGTACCTATGAGCCCCTGGCAAGAAAGTGCGTGGATACGGGTATGGGCATCGAGCGGACCGTTACCATTCTGAATGGTAAGAAGTCTGTCTATGATACGGAAATTTTTGCGCCCCTTATTGCGGCGGTGGAACGGATTTCTGGATATACCTACGGTACCGATTCTGAAAAAGACAAGTCGGTCCGGATTATTTGCGATCATGGCAGGGCTGCTACCTTTATTCTAGGGGATCCCAAAGGTGTGAGCCCCTCCAACGTGGGAGCAGGCTATGTGCTCCGCAGGCTCATACGCCGTGCGGTTCGGCATGGCCGTAAGCTCGGTATCGAAACACTGTTCCTTACCGAAATTGCCGAAGCGGTGGTCGAAAAATTTTCAGCCCCCTATCCGGAGCTGGCGGAAAACCGCAGCCGGATCATGGAAGAGCTCCAGCAGGAAGAACAGAAGTTCCTGGAGACCTTGCAGAAAGGGGAACATGAGTTCGAAAAACTGCTTCCCAACCTGCTTAAGGATCCACGGAAAATTATATCTGGCCGCCTGGCCTTTAAGCTTTACGACACCTACGGTTTTCCCATCGAACTTACGGAAGAACTGGCAGCTGAGCATGGCATGACCATTAACCGGGAAGAATTTGATGAGGCCTTTAAAAAGCACCAGGAACTCTCCCGGGCTGGCAGCGAACAGGTCTTTAAGGGAGGCCTGGCGGACCACGGAGAACAGGCTGTTAAATACCATACGGCTACGCATCTGCTCCATAAGGCCCTCAGGATGGTTTTGGGTGAGCATGTTGCCCAAAAGGGTTCCAACATTACTGCAGAACGGATGCGGTTTGACTTTTCCCATCCTTCCCCAATGACTGCCGAAGAGATTGCAAAGGTTGAAGCAATCGTGAACGAGCAGATTAAGCGGGATTTGCCGGTCACTATGGAAATTATGTCATTAGAGGATGCCAAGGCTGCAGGGGCAATCGCCCTGTTTGGCGAAAAGTACGAATCCCAGGTCAAGGTGTACACCATTGGAGACTTTTCTAAAGAAGTCTGTGGCGGACCCCATGTAGACCGGACTGGCAAGCTTGGCACCTTTAAGATACAGAAGGAACAATCTTCCTCCGCCGGTGTACGCCGGATCAGGGCTGTACTGGAGTAGGGAATATTCCGTAACCTTTGAGCATCTGATATATTCTATTTTTAAGAAGGATACATATGAAACGCAATGTACTTGTGATGCTTTTTACCCTTGCTGTGGCAGCCCTCGTTAGTGCCCAGGCCGATTTACAGTCCGTAGCTCTGGTAAAGTTAACCAAAACAGAGCCAATTACGGTTAAACAGCTTAAGGCAGAGGTTCAAAAAATCGAAGCCCAGACCGGAAAAGCCCTTACCATTGATGAACGGAAACAGGTTCTTGATGTGATGATTAATGAGCGGCTTGCCCTGCAGGCTGCAGAACGGGACAAAGTAACGGTAAGCGATGCTGAAATAAACCAGCAGCTGCAGCAAGCCAGAACTGCAATGGCCCAGAGCCTGGGCCGGCAGCCTACAGATGCTGAGTTCGAAGCGGCTATTAAGCAGCAAACCGGCATGGACCTGGCCTCATATAAGGAACAGATGAAACGGCTCGTGACGGTTCAGAAATACCTCATGACAAAAAAGCAAGACCTTATAAATTCTATTAAAAAGCCGACCGAGAACGAAATTAAAAACTTTTACGAGCTCAATAAGGCAAAACTGGTGCGGCCCGATACGGTGCGGTTTTCCATGATTTTCGTCCCCTATGGCAGCGATGCAGCTTCCAAGGCCAAGGCCAAAGAACTGGCAGATAAGCTTGTGAAAGACATTGGGACAAGCCCATCCAAATTTGATGAAGCGGTCCTCCGGGGTCAGTCCCCATCTGCGGGCTATCAGGCCGGCGACGGCGGCTATCTGCCGAAAACCGCAGAAGCCCAGAGTATTGTTGGCCCTGATTTCATGAACGTAGCCTTTTCTCTCAAACAGGGAGAAGTCTCCCGGCTCATCGAAAATACAAAAGGGTACCAGATAATCAAAATTACCGAAGCCTACAGTCAAAAAAACCTGGACCTGGATGATATTTATCAGTTGGGCAACAAGATTACCGTGCGGGAGTATATTGGCAATCTCCTTTATCAGCAGAATCAGCAGGCCATTTTTGATAAGGCAAGTAAAGAGCTTGTTGATGAACTCCGCGCTGGCGGCAAATCTTTCCAGATTTTTGAAAAGAACATAGCATATTAATTATGGCATCGAGACGAAAAGCGCGTATATTGGCTTTCCAGGCCCTCTTTTCCTGGGAAGCCTCGGGGGCAAGTGTTCAGGAACTGGTCAGTTTTTCCTGGTTAGACCAGGAAAAACGAGATGCCCTTGATGAAGGAACCGCTGTATTCGCACGGTTGTTGATTGCGGGAACTATAGAAAACATTGAAACCATCGACAGCCTTATTAAGGCTCATTTAAAGAACTGGAACTTTGATCGTCTTAATAGGGTCGATTTGGCAATTATGCGTATGAGTGTCTATTCACTCAAATACCAAGAGGATATTCCAGCCTCCATAGTAATAGACGAAGCCATAGATATTGCAAAAGAATATGGTACCGACGATTCGTTCCGTTTTATTAACGGTGTATTGGATGCAATTAAAAAGGATATTCAGGGTGGTTTAGGAGTATGACGAGCAAGAACCGGTTCCCTATTCGGTTCGCTGTCAATCCTCGGCTTCTTATTATCGGCCTCGGCTGCGCTGCGGTCCTGGCCGCTCTTCTTACTTTTATCATAAAACGCCCCCAAAGCCTCACTAATAAACTCGATTTTACCTATCTGGATAGCCAAATAGATGCCTGGGATGGCGTGTCCAGCCCTGATAAGATTTTAAAAACCCTTCAGAGCTATGAAAAAGAACAGATTGGATCAGCTACCGCATTGTCCCTTCTCAAACGGTACCGACTTTTAGCTCTTAAAGGTCTCCGATACGATGTCTATACTGCGAAAGCCCGGGATTTTTCCGAGAAATATCCCAAACAAGATGCAATCTTGTCTTTATTTCTGGATAGCTGCCTTCTTGTGCCCCATGAATTGTCGCAAGCTGAGATAGAGTTTTTACTCCATCTGGATCCCCGGGATCTTTCGCCTGAAAATGCTTCGCTCCTCCTGCTCGTGCTGCATAAAGCCCATTTTATAGATACTCCTCAGCGGTTTTTGCAGATTCCCTATGGAATAGAATTGCTGAACCAGCTGCTGGTTAATGCAGACCCTCCTCGTTCATCGATTTTTACAAACAATGTAGTTGTGGCGCTCATACTTTCCGGAAATATTCAGGCTGCTCTCGCCGCAGGAAAAGGTGCGGTAGGAAAAACGATGAGTTTTGATGCCCTCTATTCCAATCTCTTGTATGATTTTGGTTCCCCGGAAGAAGCTGCCCTTTTATTCCGTCAACTCTATGAGCAGGACGGAAACTACAAGTACCTGCTTCATGAAGCGGATGCTTTTATAAAAAGTGGAGATATTCAAAAAGCCCGCGGTGTCTGGAAAGAACTTGAACCGAACCTTTCCGGTCCAGCATTGCTTACGGTGCTGTATAACCAAGGATCCACGAGCGCTGATCCTGCTGAACGGAAATACTATTTTTTGCGTTTATTAAACATTGATAAATTCCATGAATATGGTGTTTTGCAGTACGCTAGGCTCTTGCCTGAAACAGAAGCCCTGAGCTTTTTGCGCTCCTTACCGATCTACAAAACCCATGCTCTCTTGCAGCTCGAAGCACTCAGGTATGAATATTCTGGAGCACACCGGCCCTTTGTACCCGGATCTTTGTGGATCTTACTGAACAGATTTTCTCAGGATGAACGGCTCTATCACTGGGGAGCATGGTATCTTTACACTATAGGAAATATAGAGGAGCTTGAGAAACTGCTTGCCATGGCTAAAGAAAAGGGAATACAGCATCCATCCCTTGTCTTATATCCCGCTTTGCGTGCTCTGGAACAGGGCAAGCTTGAAACAGGCCAGCAGCTGCTTTCTTCATTTCCAGGTACGGAGTGGTATATTCCCGCTAACCTGGGGAAGCTGTACCAAAAAACCTACAGAATCTTAAACGCCATTGAGATGTATCAATTAGCCGCTTCATTAGCTCAAGATACAAAAATTGAATCCCGCCTGTATCATCAGATTGGAGATTGTTTCCTTTCATTGGATAAATTGTCTGAAGCCCGCAGAAGTTATGAATATGCGATCCAGCTGAATCCTGGTAATATGGAAGCCGTATTTGCACTCCAGCAGCTGAATGCTCGCATGATAAATCCGCGCTGATGCTGATTTATTGATAAAAAAAGGGGATGTCCTTAACTTTATGGACATCCCTCCGTAGTACCACTTTTAAAAGTCAGTTGCTTACTATTCGATAATGGCAATGATATCGGACATTTTCAGAATAAGGTATTCAACACCATCAACCTTAATCTGGGTGCCGGCATATTTGTCATACATGACCTTCTGCCCCACAGCTACTTTGATAATATCCTTGTTATCACCAATAGCGGTAACGACACCGGTCTGGGTCTTTTCTTGGGCAGTATCGGGAATAATGATACCCCCAGCAGTTTTGGATTCGGTTTTTTCAAGCTTTACCATGACACGGTCGTCTAAGGGTTTTACAGTCATATAATTCCTCCTGAGGTACAGATATTGTTGTAGTAATGGATATTACGATTTAAATATACGGAAAAAGACCAGCAAAGGTCAACAAAAATCGGCGGTAACTTGAATTTGCTTATTAAGAAAATTATTGGTATCTTATCCTTGTGGTGAGTATGAAAGACTGGTTTGGACCCTTTGAACGGGGCCGAAAAGCCCTGGCAAAACATAAAACAGCCTATGCAATTAAGGAATTCAAGAAAGCTGCAGAACTCTGTCCGGTCCGGGCATCTAAAGAGTTGGCTCGAATCCTTTATTACCTTGGACTCGCATTGGACCGTTCTGGTCAGCCAGGCCTGGCGACGAAAAGCTGGGTAAATGCCAGAAAGCTCGTTCGTTCTGGTCCCTTTGTGTCTTTGTATTCACGGTGGATTAACGGCTATGGCATGCGGAAAAGCGAAAAACCAATCTTGGATGATTACCGGGCGTTTCAGTCTGTACAGGTCTTCAGATATTTAAGTAAACGGGGATCAGGACGATTTTGCTCCGAAGCTGAACGGGATGTAGTCTATGCAGTAATAGACGATGCCTGGAAACTTATATCGAAAAGTAAGGTGCTTTATTCCCTTTCGTGTACTGAAAAATTAGCAATTTTTAGGAAAGCTAAGTTAGATTTTCCCTACCTGTACATAGAAGATGTTTTCCAAACCGATTGTGATCCTGTAATAGGTAATTTTAGGCAAAAACATTCAGTCTCTTCTGTTCGCTTAACCGATGACGATCCCTGTTCCTGCGGTTCAGGGCTGCCCCGCAGAATGTGCTGCGGAAGGCTCTATTCGTGTACAGAACAGGAGTATGCCAACCCAAGGCACTAGATGTCTAAAAATGTGTCATTAGGAACCAATAATTTACGAAATTTCAGGCCCTGTATCATTTAGACCCACATTTTTGCATGCCGTTGCAAATAATGCTATCCATTTCTGTTGTGCACCGAAATCTGCATTCATTTAAGTATTTATCATATAAATAGATATTTAAAATATTTTTGATGCTTTTTGTTTCTTATTGCTTGGCATGATAATTGCTAAATATATGTACCTATTCAGGAGGTACAATATGACCGCTACAAAAAAAACAGCTCTTTCAAAACAGTCAAAAAAGGAAACCATGAACGATGAAAATGTTCTTTCCATATACCTCAAAGAAATAAACAAGATTCCCCTCTTGACCAGAGAAGAGGAAGATGCAATAGCCCGTGCTGCAGCTAAGGGCGACAAGGCTGCCAGGGACAAGCTTGCCGCTGCCAATCTGCGCTTTGTGGTTAATGTGGCTAAAAAGTATCAGAATCAGGGCCTATCTCTTTCGGATTTAATCAGCGAAGGCAATATTGGGCTTTTGAATGCCATTGAACGGTACGATGTGGATAAGGGGTATCACTTTATATCCTATGCGGTATGGTGGATAAGGCAGGCAATCCTTAAAGCGATTTGCGAAAAATCCCGTATGATCCGGCTGCCCCTAAATCGGGCCAATGAACTTGTACAGATTGAAAAGACCCGCAAGGTACTCCAGGGCGGGGCATCAAGCGATGCGGAAATTAACGAGGTTGCCCGGCTGCTTGATATGGATCCTTCACATGTGGCGGATCTCATCAATATAAGCCGTGACCTGGTGTCCTTAGAAAGTCCAGTGTATACCGAAAAAGATTCTTCTATTTTGGGCGATTTCCTGGAAGATACGACCTACAAAGCTCCGGAAGATGCGGCGATCGAGTCTGCATTACGGGAAGACATTGAAATGGTGCTTCAGACCCTTTCAGAAAAGGAAGCGGAAATCATTCGGTACCGCTTTGGTCTTAACGGAACGGCTCCCATGTCCCTCAAAGAAATCGGGGAAAGGTTTCATCTTACTAAAGAAAGGATTCGGCAGATTGAAAAAAAAGCCCTTAAAAGGCTCCAGCATCCTGCACGGAAACAGTATCTGGAAAGTTACGTAGCATAAGCTCCGGTGAGTTTGAATTAAGCAGGGGGATGACCAAGAACCATACACGGACATCCCCCTTTTATTTTACATGAGGTGTACACCCTGTTTTTTGCAGAGATCTAAAGTTTCCTGGGGCCAGACCGAAGCCTGTACTTCTCCGATATGGGCCTTGCGCAAAAAGAACATACAGAGCCGGGATTGGCCGATTCCGCCACCGATCGTCTGGGGGAATTCGCCCGCTAAGAGCCGGCTGTGCCAGTACAGTTTAGTACGGTCTTCTGTGTTTGTCAGTGCAAGCTGGCGTTTCATGCTTTCCGCATCTACCCGGATACCCATGGATGAAAGTTCAAGCGAATCCTGACGCACCGGATCCCAGACTATAATATCACCGTTTAAGCCCGCAGTCCCATCTTCGGCGATGGTAGTCCAGTCATCATAGTCGGGAGCCCGGCCTCCATGTATGGTCCCATCGGATAGCTTGCCGCCGATACCGATGATAAAAATGGCGCCGTATTCCCGTGCCAGTTCCCGTTCCCGCTCCTGGGGACTCAGTTTGGGGTACCGGCGGAGGGCTTCTTCTGAGTGAATAAAGGTAATATGTTCAGGAAGGACCGGCGTTATTTCTTCGTAGTGCTCACTGACTACAAATTCGGTACGTTTTAGCACTTCGTAGATTTTTTCTACTATCTTTTTTAGAAACGCCCGGTTCCGCTGGCCTTGTTTCATCACCAGTTCCCAGTCCCACTGATCAACGTATATGGAATGGATTGCATCAATGTCATCATCGGGACGCAGGGCATTCATGTCTGTATATAGGCCGGTTCCTTCCTTGTAGCCGTAATCAGCCAGCGCCATGCGTTTCCATTTTGCGAGAGACTGGACAACTTCCATCTCCTTGTCTCCAAGGTTTTTAACAGGGAATCGCACCGGTCGTTCTATACCATTGAGGTCATCATTGATACCCGAACCACGGGGTACAAAGAGGGGAGAGGTTACCCGGGATAGCTGCAGTTCCGCGGAAAGGTTGCGTTCAAAAAAATCTTTTACAAGCTTAATTGCCTGTTCGGTCTGTTTAAGACTTAATAAGGGTTTATAGTTTTTGGGCAGAATCTCTGGCATGTAAGTACTCCTTGGGCTCTACTGTACCAGTTGGGGCTAAGGGCCGCAATAGAGCAATATAAAAACCTAATGCCCACTGAAAGGCCAAGTTTACTTTTCTCCTGCAATACCTTTCATAATCAAAGAAAGCCGGTAGATTGATTCATCGATAGAGCGCGGTTCAATACAGACATAGCTCAGGCGGATGTGGGACTCATCATGAAAAGCCTCTCCGCTTGTGATCCGGATCCCCTGTTCCAGGGCTTTGTAATATAATGCGGTGCTTTTAAATTCTGGAGGGAGTCTTACCCAGAGGTGCAGTCCTCCGTCGCAGAAATGGGCGGTACAGCCTAAGGGTTCCAGGTGTGTTTGCACCGCCTGGTACATAATATTATGCAAGTCTCGGAAATGTACACGCAATTCTTCCATGCGGCTTTTGTGGTAATTCCGCTGCAAATAGAGATCCACCGTCCGCTGCATAAAGCCATCGGTGGCAATGTCGGAACTGCGTTTTGCCTGTTCATACAGGGACTGCAAGGCTGGGGGAATAATCAGAAGCCCAAGCCTGAGCCCGGGGAATAAAACCTTGGAAAAACCTCGGACATAGAGTACCCGGTTATTTTTATCTATCGATTTGAGGGTAATCGGCTGAGGAGGCTGATGAAAATAGAGATCCGATAGGAGGTCATCTTCTAAAATATAAAAATCGTATTGATCTGCCAATTCAAGTAGCCGATGCAGTCTTTCTGCACTCCAGCTATAGGTCGTGGGGGTCTGGAAACGGCTCTGTATATACAAAAGCCGCGGCCTTGTATGTATCAGTCGTTGTTCCAGGACTTCCATATCCATGCCCTCTTCGTGGATTTCTAAGGAAATAGTATCCGCAGCGCGGGACCAGAATGCCCCGAGGGCACCCCGATAGGTGGGCTGTTCTACAATGACCCGATCTCCAGGATGCAAAAGTGCCTTGGCGGTGAGATCTATACCCTGTTGGGCACCGGATACGACCCAGATAGTGGAAGGATCAGCCTGAATCTGCAGCGTTTCTGCCGCATAACGGGAGAGGGTCTTGCGGAATGGTTCCCACCCCGCAATGTTTTGGTATTCAAAGGCCCACCCCGCATCACGCTCAATGACTTCCAGGACGATTTCCTTAAATTGTTCCACCGGAAACATGTCAGGCGAGGGGGTTCCCGCAGCCAGGTCTATTAATGGCCCTTCTTTTGCATGAAATAATGGTTCTGTATATTCAGCCTCGATTGGAGACCGTTTTCGCTGAGCGTACACGCCGCTTCCCGGCCGAGACCGGACCCAGCCTTCCTGTTCAAGAATGCGGTATGCAGCCACGGCGGTCGCAGGATTTACCTGCAGAGCCCGGGATAGCCGGCGGATAGAGGGAAGCCGTTCCCCATCTATGACGTCTCCCCGGTGTATCGCTTGTCTGAGCCGGTCTGCGAGCTGCAGATACAAGGGTGTTTCGCTGTTGGCATCGAATACCAGGGCGCCGTAATTCATATTCCTCCCAACTGTATCGGTACTGTATTGACAGTTACTGTTTATTGGATACATATTCTATCCAGGGAGTGAACAAAATGGAAGACAGATTTGCGATTAATCGAGACTTGGCCCGTATGCTTAAGGGCGGAGTTATTATGGATGTGGTCAATGTGGAACAGGCTAAAATTGCCGAAGCTGCAGGGGCCGTGGCAGTAATGGCCCTGGAGCGGGTTCCCTCAGATATTCGAAAACAGGGCGGTGTGGCCCGGATGAGCGATCCAGCCATGATTACGGAGATTAAAAATGCGGTCAGTATTCCGGTTATGGCAAAATGCCGGATCGGACACTTTATAGAAGCGAGAATTCTTGAGGCCCTGGGTATCGATTATATTGATGAAAGTGAAGTGCTTACCCCGGCCGATGAGTCATATCATATCGATAAAAAGGCTTTCCGTATTCCCTTTGTGTGCGGTGCCCGGGATCTGGGCGAGGCCCTCAGGCGTATTGGCGAAGGGGCTGCCATGATCCGGACCAAGGGCGAAGCCGGCACGGGCAACGTGGTTGAGGCTGTGCGTCATTTACGAACCGTGAACGACGGCATCCGCCGGCTTCAGGGCCTGCCACGGGAAGAGCTTATGACTGCCGCCAAAGAACTGGGGGCCCCCTATGACCTGGTCTGCTACGTGGCCGAGAACGGAAAGCTTCCGGTAGTTAACTTTGCTGCTGGCGGCGTTGCAACGCCGGCGGATGCCGCCCTGATGATGGCCCTTGGGGCTGACGGGGTTTTTGTAGGCTCTGGTATCTTTAAGTCTGCGGATCCCGAAAAGCGGGCAAAGGCTATTGTTAAGGCCGTAACCTACTGGCAGGATGCTCAGGTGCTCGCGGAGGTTTCCGCAGGGCTGGGAGAACCCATGTCCGGCATTGATCTCCGGGACCTGGCTCCCCAGGAACGACTTGCGGAGCGGGGCTGGTAATGGTGCGGATTGGGGTTTTAGCCCTGCAGGGCGGGGTGGCCGAACATGCGGATATGCTCGCCCGCATTCCCGGTGTGGAGCCGGTTTGGGTTCGAACCGCCGCGGATTTAGAGTCCACCGATGCCCTCATTATTCCCGGCGGTGAAAGTACCGCGGTGGGGACTATCCTGGCCCATGATCCGCGGGGACAGGCATTGCGGGAACTCCTAGTTACCCGAATACAAAAGGGCTTCCCAGTGTGGGGTACCTGTATGGGGGCCATACTCCTTGCCCGCAATATCAGAAACGATCACCGGCGGCACCTGGCGGTAATGGATATCGAGGTTCATCGAAATGCCTATGGGAGTCAGCTGGACAGTTTTACCGTTTCTGAACCAATCGAAGGACTCGAGGGCGGCCCCTTCCCCATGGTTTTTATCCGGGCTCCGGTTATATCTGATGTTGGCGCGAGGGTTCAGGTGCTTGCCCGTCATGGAGGACAGATTGTGGCTTGCAGGCAGCAGAACCTATTGGCATCGACCTTTCATCCTGAGCTTACCGAGGATGATCGGTTTCACCGCTATTTTGTCTCCTTTGTAAAAAATTAATTGTAATACTAGTTCCGCACGAGCATCGGGTCTGTGCGGAATTCGCGGAACTAGTGGAACTTTTAAAAAGCAGCTTGAAATTTGCCTTTTTCATTGTTATCTGTAATAGTTAAACCAATGAAAACTATAAAAAATCGAAAAGTAGGTACCTTTACTATTATCCTCCTTATGCTATTCTTTTCGATTTTTATACCCCTTTCGCTTACTTTGGTGTTGTGGCGTGTCATGTACTGGGGGTCAACAACGAGAGCCCTTGGCCTCTCGCAAATCGAAAGCACCTTGAACGGGGCTACCCAGCTTTTAAACATGTACAGCCCCCTTACCGGAGGCATCCCCGATACCGAAGGCTTTGCCCAGCTTAAACGACTTCTCAACGGTCCTATTGTCAGTTTCCGTTTTGGCCCATTTACGCCAGAAGATTTACAGATTTTTTTGCAGGATTTTTTAGAGACAAAATCTCTATGTGTATCTGATACACACATTCTTGATGATTCTGGCCGGGAAATAGGGAAGCAAAATCCCAGCGGAGAGTGGGTACTGACCGCAGCTCATTGGGTGAGCAAGGGGGCATATAAATGGGACTCTCTTTTGGAGGAGCAGCGCCGGCGCTATGCAAATGCAAAAAATTATGTACAAGTTTCCCGGGATATTTCTAAGGCCGTGGTAAGGCTCGGCAACAGCGGTTACCTTTGGGCCATCAGTGCGGCAACGAACCCGGATATGCATTGTTTTGAACTAATTCATCCCCAATTGGAAGGAATTGATATAACTTACAGCACGAATAGCAAAAAGATAAGGGTAGGTTTTGAAATCGCATCCCTCAGGGGCTTGTTATTAAGCCCAGAGGCAGACAAAATTGCCTCCATGAGCGATATTGTTCGCTTTGATTACAGTTGGAAAAATCCGGAAGATCTGAAGGAACGGAGCAAAATAGTCCTCATGAGGTATATAAAAAGTCATAATTTTGTTCTCGCAGCGGGCTTGTACGAAAATGAGTACTTTATGCCAGCCCAGGCTGCTGAACAGCTTTTTATATTCCTTATCTTTTCTATGGCAGTTCTTGTGTTTGCCTTCATGTTCTTGTTCTTTCGGAAAATTGCCCGGAGCCTTGTAGTTCTGTCTAATTATGCTGAAATGACTGCCCGATCCGATGGCACGATTCATCGGCTTTCACCTACTGGCTTCCGTGAAATGGACAAGCTTTCTGAAAGCTTTGCTAGAATGGAAGAGGAGATCCTTAAAAGGGAGACCAATCTGGTTCACGAACTCCAGGAAAAGGATGCGCTTATCCAGGAAGTACATCATCGGGTTAAAAACAATCTTTCGGTCCTCATAAGCATGATTTCTCTGCAAATACAGCAGGTACAATCGGAAGATGCCCTTGATGCCCTTAATCAATTACAGGGCCGGGTCAATTCTATGGCGTTGGTGTACCAACAGCTATTTGGAGCTAATCAATATACACACCTTCCTTTTGATGAATACGTTCGGGGCATACTTGCCTATTACCAGAGCGGATATAACGGAGGAAGGATCGAGCGGAAAGAATCTCTGAATCATTGCGAAATTGAACTAGAACGGGCAGTCCCGTTGGGACTCATTGTAAACGAACTTGTATCCAACGCATTTACCCACGGTATTCCGCATAATCGTTTACCCAAGATAGAAATAGGTCTTACAACTCATGACAAGGGGATAGAGTTTTTTGTGGAAGACAATGGCAATGGGTACCAGAATCATGACAAAGAAAAAACAGGAATGCTTTTAGTTCGGGCCCTCTGTACACAATTAAAGGCTGAGCTTCTTATTGAAAGTCCATTAGATGCAGAGGGTGGCTGTCGGGTAACGGTTAAGGTTCCCTACAAGGCAACCTGAGCAAATGGCGGGGCCCGTTCCAAAACCTGTCGAATAACCAGATGTTCTGGAGCAAGGAGCCCCGGATCCCGTTCTAGGATACCAAAAGCCTCTTCCCGGACTACTTCGAGCAGCGATGAATCCTCTACGGGATCTGCAAGACCGAGATTAATATAGCCCGATTGTACTGTTCCTGCGATGTGTCCGGGACCCCGCAGTTTAAGATCCTCTTCTGCAATAGTAAAACCGTCGCTATATTCTAACATTATCTTAAGACGCTGCTTCCCGTCCCCAGTAAGCCGATCGCTATAAACTAAAAAACAATAGGATTGATCCTGTCCCCGGCCGACACGGCCCCGAAGCTGGTGAAGCGCAGAAAGGCCAAAACGTTCAGCATGTTCTATTACCATACAGGTCGCATTTGGGACATCAACACCGACTTCGACAACGCTGGTAGCAACAAGAATATGTATGTCTCCTGTGCGGAAGGCTGTCATGGTTTTGCGTTTTTCATCTTCGTCGATCCGGGAATGTACCAGGGCTACGCGGTACTCTGGAAAAATTGATGATGCGAGTCTCTTTGCCATGGCCTGGGCGTTTTTTATGTTTCCACTGTCCTGTGAGTCTTCATCTCCTTCGATAAGGGGATAGACAAAATAGGCCTGATGGCCTGCGGCGAGTTCTTGTCGAACAAAGTCATAGACTTTTTTTTCGTTAGGCTGCTTAGCCAAATGGGTTTTTACGGTTTTACGGCCCGGTGGTACATCTTTTATGACCGAAACATCCAGGTCCCCAAACACGGTCAATGCCAAGGTTCGAGGAATGGGCGTAGCGCTCATCATAAGGAGGTCCGGATGGTCTCCTTTAGCCATAATGGCACTCCGCTGGAGGACCCCGAAACGGTGCTGTTCATCGATAATGACAAGTCTGAGCTTGTGGTAGCGGACATCTGCGGAAAAGAGGGTATGGGTGCCGATTACGATATGTATGTGGCCTGCTGCTAAAGCTTTAAGGAGGGCGCTGCGGCCCGCTGCCTTGATATTTCCCGTTAAAAAGGCCACTGAAATACCGAGGGGCTCCAAGAGCCGCGCGGCATTTTCCGCATGCTGGCGGGCTAGTAGTTCCGTCGGTACTAGTATAGCTGTCTGGCCGCCATATTCTAGGGCCCGAAGGGCCGCCATAAACGAAACAAGTGTTTTGCCGGATCCCACGTCTCCCTGTAATAGCCGCGCCATTGGATGAGGGCCTGACATATCCTGATTGATTTCATGTATGGCATTCAATTGGCCGCCGGTCAGTTTAAATGGGAGCCGCTCTGCCAGGCGCTGCTGCAATGGGCTTAGTCCTAGGCTTTGTCTATTGTCGAGATTTGGCAATGCTGGCTCCTGCCGCCTGCATTCTTGGCGCCGTTCCAAAGCTCTGCGACCAATAAGTACTTCAAGATAAAAGAGTTCTTCGAATTTGATGCGCCGTACTGCTGCTTCCAGTTCATCTCGGCTTTTAGGGAAGTGAATAGCATGCAGGGCTGCACTTTTAGACAATAGTCCATATTTTTTAAGAACCGGCTCCGGCAGTTCTTCTTCCAGATTTTTTCCGTATATGTGGAGTGCCTGATACATGAGCCGACGTAGTATTTTTTGAGATAACCCAGCACTGAGCGGATAGATTGGCAGAAATGGAAACTCTATGGAAGTGCGTGCCTGTTCAGCATTTTCTATTTCAAAATTGGTCGATTGAAGACACCCATACCTATAGGAGAATTGTCCTAAAATAATATATTGTTTTCCGACAACCAGTTGTTTTTCGAGGAATGGGCGATTAAAACAGATAAGCTCTGCTCGACCTGTTTCATCTTCAATATGGACTTTGAGGGTCTTTTTAGGATAACCGAACCATTCATGGGCGAGCACCCGGGCGATAGTATAGACCTGTCGTTCCTGGTTCCACTGGGAAAGGCTTACAAAATGGCTGCGGTCTTCCCAGTCCCGGGGAAAATAACTCAAGAGAGCGGCAATATCGGAAATACCGAGCCGTGCTAAAATTTGGCTGGTCTGAGATCCTGCCCCTTTGAGTGTGTTGATGGAAGCCCTTAGCTCGTTAAGAAACAACGTGATTCCTTACAACAAAATTTAAAAGGGGAGCCGCACCAACAGGTTGGAAATAAGACTTACCAGTATGCCTCCTGCAATACGGATGGCAAGGAGTACGATGACGGTGGTTAAAATGCCTGTTTTGTAAGTGACAAGCCGATCACGGAATATAAGGCGGTTTACCCGATATAGAAGCGGTTTTGAGAGAGCGTCCACAGAACGCCAGATTGGGTGGACATTATTGCTTCCAAGTATATAGGCAATTAACCTCACGACAAGTATTACTATAAAGAAACTGATTACAAAGGCAACGGCGGACCAGATGCTGGAAAGGAGCATGGACAGGATGATCCCTACGGTAATACGGCCGTAGACTGCAATGGTTAAAAAAATATTGTTCGCTAAAGCAAGCACCGCGAGGGCCGCTAGGGGAGAAAAATCGAGCTGTTCTGTACGCAGCTGGGGAAAACGGCGAAACCAGTTTAAATATGGATCGGTGACCCTGCTTATTAGGTCCGCTGAGCGTCCCAGCGAAAGGGGGCTGTCAAACCAGCTGAGCATGATTCTTAAAAAGAGGAGAATCATATAGACAGTGGTGATTGAAGCCAGTATCCGCATCAGTATTCCCATAGATCCCTCCTAAGCCAATTCTGTACTCATTAGCATACTAAAAGGCTTCCCATTAGTCGAGGCCCTTCTTTTCAGTAGACAAAAAATACTTTATATTTGAGCCAAAGAGGGTAGGCACATGTTGCAGATATTACATATTGATAGAAGTGAGTTATTCAGAAAAGTAATGCAGGAAATTATCCTCCGATGTGGTCACACCGTTCATAGTGTGGCTTCGAAAAAAGAAGCCCTTACATATCTCTCATCGAATATGGTTGATCTTGTCATTACAGCTTTGGAATTTGACGATGGAGACGCGGAATCTTTTATAATTGATATGCCCCAATCGGCTAAAAAAGAAATTCCCGTTGTGGTGGTAACCTCCAGTGATTCCTTGGAATTGCGGGAGCGCCTTTTTAGTCTAGGCGTGGTTGATTATATTCTTAAATCAGACGTTAACGAAGAGCATTTTAAGCATTTCTTTGCTACCCTTTCTGCGGAGGACGAACTATCCCGCTTTATGCGGGACATGAAGGTAGCCATATTGGATGATTCTCCAATCATACTCAAGGTTGTTCATCGCATTCTTGATATGAACGGTTTCCAGTTTATGGATTTTTTTGGTACACCCCAGGAATTGCTTAAAAGCGGTAAAAACTATGATTTGTATCTTATCGATATGGTGCTTCCCGAATTGACCGGCGACAAGGTTATAAAGGAACTCCGTTCTATGCAGCCAAATGCTATCATTATTAGTATGTCCCAGTTTACCGGAGAAAAATCGATTTCAACGGTGCTCATGGCTGGGGCCGATGACTATATCCATAAGCCCTTTGATGCTGCGTCTCTTTTGTCCCGGATAAAGATCAATGTACGGTCCTATCAATATAAAAAACGGCTGGAACTCATGGCGGTTACTGACGGGCTTACGGGACTGTACAACCACCGGTTTATTTTTGAAAGATTGGAAGAGGAAACAGCTAAAGTGAGCCGTTATGGCCGGCCCTTATCTGTCATTATGCTGGACATCGATAATTTTAAACGGGTGAACGATACTTTTGGTCACCGTACAGGAGACGAGGTTATCCAATCGGTTGCCAATTCGATTATAGCGAATATCCGCAAAACTGATGTGGCGGGCCGCTATGGTGGAGAAGAATTCCTGGTGCTGCTTCCCGAAACTGACCTTAAAGCTGCCCAGGTAGTGGCAGAAAAGATAAGAAGTACCGTGAACCAGCTCAGTTTTGCTACCTCTGCCTTGTCCGTGACTATATCTGCTGGCGTAGCCGAAGCTGAGAAGGGCGAAACCTTCGAAGCTCTTATTACTCGGGTAGATACAAAACTCTATCAAGCAAAGCGGAACGGAAAAAACAGGGTAGAAGGTTAAAGGCTCGCTGATAAAGGTTTATACCTTTGTCAGCGTCTTGCATCTCATAGGCTTTTATTCCCGCCAGACCTCCGCAACACCGGGCAGCATACCTATCGATTCCAGCGCCCATGAATCGGCGCCGCTTGTAATCTGTGTTGCGGTCCGCACGACCGATTCACCACCGGGAACCGGAATGTGAATAAAAACCGAACAGGGGCCAGAGTGTTCAAAGAGGTGGTCCCGCAGGGGATATAGATTCTCTTCCCGTGTACAGACTTCAGTTTTAAGCCGTATGTGAATTTCCCGGTATGATTTTTCGGTGAGGTTTTGGATATCCAGCATTTCATTGACAATAAAGCTTATTTTTTCGCCCCGGGAACGGTCTACCTTGCCTTTCAGGGCTACGATTTCATCAATATGAAGCTTGTCCTTGTATTTTTCCCATGCGTCGGAAAAGAGGGTCAGGTCTATTTGTCCCTTAAAGTCCGCAAGGGAAGAAAAGCCCATCCATTTCCCATTTTTGGACTGGTAGGGACGCAAGGACTTGATTTGCCCGAGGATAACATATTCCTTGTCGGGGCTGGAACGTTCCGGATGGGATAGATCTAGGCTTACCGACCGTTCCCAGGTCTGCCGGTAGTCATCCATGGGATGGCCTGAAAAATAAAAACCGATGAGTTCCTTTTCTATGGCAAGCTGTTCCTGTTTGTCCCAGTCAGGCGCAGGCTCAAACTCAAAATCGGGATATTCTTTTTCGCCGGAGTCTTCGAAAAGGCTCGACTGGCCGAATTTCTTGTCTTCCTTTTTGTTTTGGGCATATTCGACTGCCCGTTCCAGGTTAGCAAGGAGGGTGGGCCGGCTTTGGCCGAGCCTGTCAAAGGCTCCGGTCTTTATAAGCAGCTCTATGACCTTTTTACCAACCGTTTTAATATCTACCCGGTCTAAAAAGTCCATAAAGGTGCTATAGGGGCCGTCTTTTGCGCGTTGGCCTATGATTTCATCCGCCGCCGCGTCTCCCAAGCCCTTAATGCCTAAAAGACCGTAAATTATTTTGCCGTCCACAACAGTAAAATATTTTTCTGAACGGTTGATGTCCGGCGGTTCTATGGTAAGCCCCATGCGGCGGCTTTCATCAATATATTCGGGAAGCTTGTCCGTGCTGGTGATTTCGTTGGTAAGGTTGGCCGCCATGAATTCGGCAGGGAAGTTGGCTTTTAGATAGGCTGTCCGGTAGGCGACTAACGAGTAGGCCGCAGCGTGGCTCTTGTTAAAGCCGTAGCCTGCAAAGGGAACCAAGATCTCGAAGATCCGGTCTGCATCGGCTTCGGAAAAGCCCCTCTTTTTTGCCCCTTCAATGAACCGGGCTTTTTCCTTGACCATGACATCGGCCTTCTTTTTTCCCATGGCCCGTCTCAGCAGGTCCGCTTGGCCAAGGCTGTAACCGCCAATGATCTGGGCTACCTGCATAACCTGTTCCTGGTAAACGATGACGCCGTAGGTTTCCTTAAGGATCCCTTCCAGACAGGGATCGGGATATTCGATCGGCCTGCGGCCCCATTTTGAATCGACAAACTGGGGGATGTAGGCCATGGGACCTGGCCGGTACAGGGCGTTCAAGGCAATGAGGTCCTCTATTTTGTTCGGTTTTGCCTGTTTCAGGATGCTCTGCATGCCTGAGGATTCGAACTGGAATACGCAGGTGCTTTGGCCCTCTCCAAGGAGCTTATAGGTAGCTGGATCGGTTTCGCTGACTTTATCCGCATCAAAATCGGCATATATTCCGCCACGCTTACGGATCAGGTCCTGGGTGTTTTTTATGAGAGTCAGTGTTTTAAGTCCCAGAAAGTCCATTTTTACCAGTCCGCATTCCTCAATCTGGTCCATGGTAAACTGGGTTGCGACGGTGCCGGTTTTAGCATCCCGGTAGAGGGGCACATAGTCGGTAAGCTCGGTCTTTCCGATGACGATACCTGCCGCATGGAGACTTGAGTGCCTGTTTTTGTTTTCCAGCCGTTTAGCTATGGCAAAAAGTTCCTGGTATTTGGGATCCTCCGCAAGTTTTGCCAGCTCAGGCTCCTGTTCCATAGCTTTAGCCAGGGTCATTTTGGGATCCTCAGGGATAAGCTTGGCGATACGGTTGGCCTCTTCCAGGGGAATATCCAGCGCTCGGGCTACATCTTTTATGACCGCCTTAGCTTTGAGGGTTCCAAAGGTGATAATCTGCCCGACCCGTTCCCGGCCATATTTCCGTGTTACATAGTCGATAACCTCTCCCCGCCGTTCGAAGCAAAAGTCTACGTCAAAGTCTGGCATGGATACCCGTTCGGGGTTTAGGAAACGCTCAAAGAGGAGGTTGTACTTAAGGGGATCTATGTCGGTAATCCGCATGGCATAGGCGACAATAGAGCCTGCACCTGAACCGCGTCCGGGACCGACGGGAATGTCATGTTCCTTTGCCCAGTTAATAAAGTCCGCCACTATGAGAAAGTAGCCGACGAAGTCCATTTTTATGATGATATCCAGTTCGTAGTCGGCCCGCTGCCGAATTTCTTCGGTAATTTCCGCATAGCGTTTTTTAAGTCCCTCGTAGGTCAGGTGCCTGATATAATCCGCTCCATTGGTAAAGGGCGGGGGAAGTTCAAAATCGGGAAGCAGCGGTCCGGGGAGGGGGATGCTGGTATGGCACCGTTCGGCGATACGGACCGTGTTCAGTATAGCTTCGGGATATTCCGGAAAGAGGGCTGCCATTTCATCGCCGCTTTTAAGGTAAAACTCACTTGTTTCAAAGCGCATACGGCTCAGTTCGTTCCGTTTTTTATTAGTCGAGATACATAAGAGTATGTCCTGGGCTACCGAATCTTCTTTATCGAGGTAATGGATATCGTTGGTTACCACGAGGGGAATACCGGTCCGTTTTGATAGGTTTACAAGGAGTGGATTTACCTTTTTCTGTTCCGGCAGGCCATGGTCCTGGAGTTCCAAATAAAAGTTGTCATCCCCCAGGATTTCCCGGAGTCTCCTGGCCCGCTGCAGGGCTTCCTGGGCTTTTCCTTCCAGAAGGAGGCTGGGAATTTCGCCCCCTAGACAGGCAGAAAGGCCAATGAGTCCCTCATGGTATTTAACCAGTAGTTCCTCGTCTATCCGAGGTTTATAATAAAATCCTTCGGTATAGGAAAAGGATGACAGCTTCATCAGGTTCCGGTAGCCCGTTTCACTCGTTGCCAAGAGCACTAGGTGGTAGTATTTATTGCCTGTTTCGGATCCTTTTTTATCGAAGCGGGAACCGGTGGTCATATAAAATTCACTGCCGATAATGGGGTGTATCTCTGCGGCCTTGCATTCTTTAAAAAACTTGAGGGCGCCGAACATATTGCCGTGGTCTGTTAAGGCCAGGTGTTTCATACCCAGGGCCTTTGCCTTAGTGATAAGACTTTTTACCGAGGCCGCTCCATCTAAAAGAGAATAGTCCGAATGGACATGGAGGTGAACAAAATCAGTCATAGATACCCTATTGTAACGGCGAAAAGACCACATCTCAAGGGGTAAAATGATTGCAATCGATTACGTTCGGTTGTATGATAGGATGACCATGGTTACCATCTACGATATTGCCAAAATTACCGGGTACTCTGCTCCGACCGTGTCGAAAGCGCTGAACAACCAGAGCGATATTGGGCAAAAAACGAAGGAAAAGATATTAAAGGTTGCCAAAGAATTGGGTTATGTTCCCAATTCAAGCGCTAAGGGGCTTGTAACAAAAAAATCCTGGCTTATCGGTCTTATCTACGAAGAAGATGACATGGGCATTGGTATAGAACATCCGCTTTTCTCCACCATTATAAATGCCTTTAAGCAGGAAATGGAATCAGAAGGTTATGAGCTCATTTTTATAGCCAGAAACTTAGGAGGCAAAAGGATGAGCCTCCTGGAACATTGCCGATACCGGCAGGTTGACGGGGTCTTGGTGGTGAACGTGGATGCCAAAGATGAAGAAGTGAGGGATGTCACGAACAGCAACATTCCCTGTATATCATCCAACATTGTTTTCCCTGAAATCGCGACTGTAACTTCAGAAAATATTAAGCCCGCGGTGGAGGCGGTTCAGTATTTGTACAAATTAGGGCATAGGCTGATTGCCCATATTGCTGGTCCTCAGGATTCAATCGCTGCAGCAGGCTATGAGCGGCTTGAAGGCTATAAGGCTGGCCTCTTATCGCGACATCTCCCGATTCGGGATGAATTTATCATTATTTCCGAATACTGGAACGGCGAATCGGGTTACAAGGCCATGATGGATTTATGGCGCCGAAATGAAAAACCGACGGCCATTTTCTGCGCCAGTGATATTATGGCCATGGGGGTCATGAATGCCTGTCATGATCTGGGATTAAGAATACCAGAGGATATTTCTATTATCAGTTTTGATGACAATCTGTGGGCGAGCTTCTCCCATCCTCCCCTCACTACCTTCCGGCAAGACAGGCAGGCCATCGGAAGGAAAGCTGCAGAACTTATGAAACTGTTGCTGAACGGTGAAAAAGTACCCTCCCGGGTGCTCATTCCGGTACAGCTAATAGAACGTGATAGCTGTGCCCCGCCACATGGTGTGCGCACTTGACAGAAAGTGAAATTTCATGCAAAATAATAGTATGTTTATACAGTTTTGTATGACCAATTCTATTAGTCTCGCAGCAGCAGCCGCTATCCCGGAGGATCGCGGTTAGCTGATACCACAACATATCAGAGCCGTGGTCCTCCAGGGTGGGGATTGCGGCTTTTTTTATGTCCATAGAGGACATCGAGAAGACCATCCCCATACATGGAAAACTTCGGCCCAAAGGAGTTTGTATGAGAAGGGATATTGTGCATCCGGGGGCTGGTCAGTTGCGCTACGAAATCCGCGAAATAGTGTCCTTTGCCCGTGAGTTAGGTCGGTGGAATGTACCCATTACCTGGGAAAACATCGGAGATCCGGTTAAAAAGGGCGAACCCGTGGCTGAGTGGATTAAAGACATTGTTCGCCGCAGGGTAATGGAGGACCTTTCCTATGCTTATTCGGATACCGAAGGTGTCCGTGAAACCAGGGAATTTCTTGCTGGCTTAGCCAATCAGCGATCTCTCTTAAATCCCCTGGGAGCTATGGAATGTTCTGCAGCACCGCTAGTGGCAGAGGACATTATCTTTTTTAACGGCCTTGGAGATGCGGTTGCCAAGGTATTCGGATTCTTGCGCCGGGAAGCCCGTGTGTTAGGGCCCTCGCCGGCCTATTCCACCCTGTCCTCCGCAGAAGCAGCCCACTCTGGCTACGATCACCTCACCTACCGGCTCGATCCAGAAAACAACTGGATGCCTGACCTGGAGGATGTGGAACTTAAGGTAAAATACAATGATGCCATTGCGGGGCTTTTGCTTATCAACCCTGACAATCCGACCGGTGCGGTGTATCCGGTAGAGGTGCTTACAAAACTTGTCGCCATTGCAAAAAAATATGGCCTTTTTATCATCGCCGATGAAACCTATGCAAATATTGTGTTTCCCGGCAATAAGACAGCTGCCCTTTCACAGGTCATTGGGGATGTTCCGGGGCTAGCCCTCAGGTCTATTTCCAAGGAAGTGCCTTGGCCTGGAGCCCGTTCAGGCTGGATTGAGGTGTATAACAAAAATGTGGATCCCCAGTTTTCCCGTTATGTTCAGAGTCTTGTGGATTCCAAACGGCTCGAAGTCTGCTCCACCACCTTGCCCCAGTTATGTATTCCGGACATTATGGGGGACAGTCGGTATTCTTCTCATCTTGAACGCCGGGCTCAGATGTTTGCCGAACGGGCCGACGAGGCAGAGGATGCTTTTGCTTCGGTTAGGGGCTTACGGCTCATAAAACCCCGGGGTGCCCTTTATGCAACGGCCCTCTTCGATACAAAACAGTTCTTTGATGGGAAAGAAGCTATGAGGCGCCTTCCGGTAGCAGACAAGGGGCTCGAAGATTTTATAACCGAGCGAACTAAAAACGTAGCGCCGGACAAACGATTTGTGTATTGGCTGCTTGCTGCGACGGGTATTTGCGTGGTTCCTCTTTCCGGCTTTGTGAGCGAGCTTCCGGGCTTTCGTTTTACCCTTCTTGAACAGGATAAGAAGAAGCGTACATGGATCTATAAAACTCTGGCGGAAAAGGCGGAAGAATACCTAGGAAGTATTTAGGCTCTCAGGCTTACTAATTCGGCTCTTTACTGGATATTACGAATATTATTTGGAGTCGACTTGGCTTATAAGGCGGATCCCGAGGCAGGTCGCCACGGCCCGCTCTCGGTTCAAAGTCCCATCGTGGACCGGATGGTTAAGGATTTCCGCAGGGCTATTCGGTTTTCGAATAACTAAGCTTGTGGATCCGCCGCCATCGAGGAGTAGGCCATCCCAGGCTCCAAGACCCAGTAGTATCTGGGCAGTTTCGTATTCCGTGGCTCCCACACTGTCCAGGAGCCGGCCGTCCACGGCAAGGAGTATGAGTGTTGTGCCATCCCGGCTCACGCCTACAGCGCTGCGTGGGGCTCGGCTTGTTCTGCCTTTAAGCGGAATACCATCCTTAAGGACTTGATAAAAGCCGCCCACCCCATAGCGTACAGACTCAGCGTCTAAAACGTTTAAAACGGCAGCCGGGCTATCCACTTTTCCGGCTATAGGGATATCTGTTTGCTCCGCTATACGGGCAATCCCATCCATTCCAATAAGCAGTGCGCCAAAGGCGGGCACTGGATCAGAGAATATGCGGCCCTCCTGTACCGCCAAGCCTACAACACGCCGCTCTTCTCCCTCCCGGTCAGAAACGGGGTCAAAGGGGTTGGTATTAATGGCAACTGTACAGCCATATTGTTCTGCAAAACGGGATACCCTGACAGAAGGTACGAATCCGTAGGCGAGCGGTTCGGGCCCTACTACAATTTGGACTAAGGGGCTTGCAAGGTTTATCCTCACAGCCCAGAACGCGAGGGGCGGAAAGGAGATTCTACCTAAGGTATATACGAGAGGCGCAGAGTTTAGATTGTCTATATTTTCAGATCCCTGTGATTTTTCTTGTTCTAAGACTTTCCAGACTAATGGGGGTACCGCTAATTCCTGGTCCCTATCCTTGCCTCTGAGTATATCAATACCGATGTGTACAGTGGCGCAGGAGGACATAATAAAAAGAATAAGCAGCGAGCCTAAGCGGGCTGCCAGCAATTTAGTAAAAGCTGGTTTTTTCGTCGATCTATCCTTTTCTTTGTATATTATAACAATGGGGCTAGCAAAAACAATTACATGGGGGCTATGTGGCATGGTTCTTCTTTCCTGTCAAAGTATGAAAGCAAATATTGATGTGAGGGGTCTAAAAGACTATGCCCGTTCAATTGAACTTATGTTGGGCCGGGAACAATCTTTGGTACCCATTTTGGATAATACAGAAGAGCCGGAGAATCAGGCCTATGAACCAAATAGTAGGACCATCCAAAATGATATGAAACCGGCTGAACGGCAACCCTTGAAACGTTGGAAGCTGTCTTTGAGTGGCAAACAAGTTTTGGGTGAGCGCTTGAAATTTCCTGCTCCCCAAGGGTACCCGCTGGGTGACAGTTATTTTTATTATTTTCATACCAGAAGAGAAGGACCAATGAAAGTAATTCTCTGGGCGCCAGGTTTTGGTGTATCGGATCTCGCATTTTTATTTATAAAAGAATTTTTCCGGATAGAACTTTCCTCTGGCTGGGACGTTTTGGTTTGGATCCCTCCCTATCATTTGGATCGGCAAATGCCAGGCAAAAAGGCCGGAGAAGGCCTTATTACTCCAGATCTCATGAGTTTTAGAAACAATATGAACAATGCGGTCCACGAACTAGCTCTAGGTCTCTCATGGCTTAAAAAGGAAGGATATGAACGGATAGGAGCTTGGGGTGGCAGCTTTGGTGCGGCAAGTCTCCTTCTTCTTTCCCAACAGGAGGACTTTGACCATATAGTATTGATGATTCCCCTCATTGATTGGAATACTATCTGGGACTCTCTTCCTTTTTCAGGGATCAGGCAACAGTTTGAGTCCAAAGGGGTGGATCCACAAACGGTGGCATCGGTCTTTGCTTCAGTAAGTCCCCGATATGCAAAGTATCCTCAAATTCCATCTGATAGAATCTTATTTCTCCTTGCCGATTATGATCAGCTTACACCTTTAGATGTGAGCGAATCTTATATTGCATCCTTAGGCTTTGGAGACAACCAGGAACCAGTAGTGCGCCGTTTTAAGGAAAGCCACAGTACCATATTGCTTAACCGAGGGGTATATAAAGAATACCAGAAGTTTTTAGAACAGATAGATAAGCCAATTTCAGAAATCCCAAAAGCTGTGTCAATTTCTCAAGGCGATCACTAGTCTGCGAGTTTTGAAAGCGTCTTAATAGGAGTAAATAAAAAAGGCTGTCCAATGGAGGACAGCCTTTGCTCTTAATATTCGGATTTACCCTTGCGGTTTTTCTTCATCAGCTTGCGCTGAATAGCCTTCTTTTTCCGGTTGAGGATGGTGGAAGGTTTCTCATAATATTCCCGCTTTTTGTATTCCCGGATGATGCCTTCTTTTTCGACCATCCGCTTAAACCGCTTGATCGCCTTTTCCAGCATCTCGTTGTCGTCTACAACAATATGGGCCACTGTATTTCACCTCCCTTCCGCTGACCGGTCAGTATTATTTTCTAAGAACGGCACAATTTTACTTAAAATGCGATCCTTGTCAAGCGGTGCGGTTTGGACCATCAGATCCGGATCGGCAAATTCACCCTGAATGCGGAATTCCCAATGCAGATGAGGTCCCGTAGAAAGACCCGTGGAACCGGATTTTCCAATTTCTGTTCCCGTATCAATGAGGTCCCCTTCTTTTACCGAAAGGGAATCCATGTGGTAATAAATAGAATAGACCGCGGGGGCATGCTGCAGTATGACCGTGTTGCCCGTAACAATGCGGAACCGTGCCATCTGAACCAGGGCCGGCGCGGTAGCGCGCACAACGGTTCCCTTAGGCACACCAAAATCTATGCCGCCATGGATGGTCCGTTCTAAAGTACCGTTAGAATATTGGTATATCCGCCGGTCTCCGAAAAAGCTTGTCCTGCGATTTGAATCCACCGGCATGGCAAAGGTTCCCGTCGTATACAGACCCGGCTTTGTAGCGACGAGCAGTTTCCATAATTCTGCCGCTTCCTTATCCTTCTGCGGGTCCGGTTTTGTCTTGATGTCCGTATTTGCAGGCCCCAGGGCTATGGTCTCGGCATTAAAAGCCTTTTTCGTAATTGATAATTGAATCCGCGGCGGAAGTTTCAAATCTGAGATCCCGGGGTTGTTATTGGCTCCTCCGGTGTCTGTTCGAATATCGAGATAGGCCCTGCTTCCCTCATAGGTATTAGGAATAACCAAAAGGGCAAGGTAAACCGTATAGTCAGTGCCATCTTTTTGAATGCGGTCGTAATAAAAGAAAGGGGCCGACAGCATCCTTTTATTATGCTCGTTCAATAACTGTACCCGTAAGGGAATGAGGTCCCCCGGCAGAAGTGAACTTTCTTTGGTCGATTCACTGGGAGCCGCACTTGCTCCTTGAGGTACTGGGATGGCAAGCACAACTGTTACTGGAGATCCCGGACTCAGTTCATCCTGGAGAGCCAGCGTTTTTGCTTCCCGGCTTTGAAATATACCGGACCCAAGCAACACTGTGAGGAGGGGGAAAATCAATACAAAGAAAGATTTGTAAAAGAGCTTTTTCTTCATCATTGTGGGCTATTTTGCTCCCAGGTCCCCGATCTTTTTATATCTGTAATGATGAGTTGGGGAGTCTCGTTTCCGTTAAAATAGTTTCTGTTTATTCGGAATACCATATCTACCGTATCGTTAAGGTCGAAGTCTCGTTTTACCTTTTCTGCAGCCTGCCAATACACCGCAGGCCATTTGTAGGTCCCCGCATCGATGGTCAGTTTGACATGTTTCGCTTCGTTTTTACCCATGAGTGAAATATCGATAATCTTTAAGTTTTTGGCCAGGAAAATAAGGGGATTATTTTCTTCGCCATAGGGTTCAAAGAGGTCAACGATATTTAAGAGGTCGCCTGTCATATATTTAAGCGGCAGTTCTGCATCAATCTGAACGAGTTCTTCGTCTTCAGAATCCTCAAGCTCCATTGTGGCAGCCACAAGCTTGAGGCGTTCCAAAAAGGCTTCCCAGTTCTGTTTGAGCATACTGAAGCCAGCGGCAAAATCGTGGCCACCCCAGTCCAGGAAGAGATCGGCGCACTGGTCCAAGAGGGAACGCAGGTCATAGCCCCGGCTTGACCTGAGAGACCCAGTCACGGTGTGCTCGCCGTTAAAGGCCACAACGAGGGATGGAACCTTAAAGCGGTTCACCATTTTGCTTGCCATGATACCCGTGACGCCCCGGTGTATTTCGGGCCCAAAGGCGATAGCCAGTTTATTGGAATAGACCTCCATGCTTGCCTGGGCCATGGGTTCTACGATATTCCAGATTTCGCTGCCCAGTTTTTTACGGTTTTCATTCATTTCCAATATTTCGTTGGCCAGCCGTTCCCGTTCACTGGGATTATCTTCTAAAAGCAGCTGCACCGCCCGGTCTGGTTTTCCCATGCGTCCCGCGGCGTTAATAACCGGACAGAGCTGCCAGGCCAGGTCAGACGCATTAAGATGCCTACCGGCGAGGCCCTGCTTAAAGAGTAAGTCCGACACCCCCGGCCGGGCCTTGGCTTCCATTGCTGCAAGGCCAGCGCGTACAATGATACGGTTTTCGTCCTTAAGGGGCATCAGGTCCGCAATAGTCCCCAGGGCCGCGAGCTGCAGGTCCTGCTGATCCTCTTCGCCGTACCAGGCCTCCCGTTTTTGGATAAAGGAGACAAATAGATTGATGAATACATCAAGCTCACTGGGGCTTTTGTCCGAATATTTTGCGATGCGGGATAGCTCTTTGATACGGAGGAGACTTTTCCCGGCTACGGCGGGCAGCACCTTTGCAATTTCGGGGGCCACATCGAGCATATAGACTTCCACGGCGGGACCAAACATTTTTGCAAAGGCTTTCTTTTGGAGCGGCGCATCCCAGGTAAGAATTTGCTGATCCTTGAGGAAGGGAAGCAGCCGCGTCTGTTCCAGTTGTACCATCCCCGGGATAATCGTTTCGGTGAGCCGGCTCTGTTCCACCAGGTTGCGGAGATGGACCGCCTCGACCACAAAGGCATCGTTGGTGGGCCGGGTGGTGAGAAGGCAGATGTTTTGTCCGTAGAGTTCGCTTTTTTGCGCAAAGCGGAGGGCCGAGACCAGCTTGTAGGTTACACCGCAGCCGCAGAGGTCTCTGAACGGGTAGGGGGACTCTTTTAGCTTAGGGTTGATGATGGCAAAGGCCTCAGGCAGTACATCCTGGGGATTATGGTGATCCACCACAATAACATCGATGCCGAATTCTCGGGCCCTGCTGATTTCTTCGATGTTCGAAATACCGCAGTCCACAGTGATAATGAGGGTCCCGTAATCGGCAGCAAACTGTTCAACCGCTTCTTTCGAGAGCCCGTACGCATCGTCTCCTAAGGGAACCTGCCAGCGGACATCGATACCCATTTTTTCTAGATGCCGAACCAAAAGGCTTGTGCTGGTAATACCATCCACATCCCGATCTCCGAATACGAGCACCTTTTCCCCTTCATCTTTGGCCGCCAGGATGCGCTCTACCGCATCCTCCATGCCGGAAAGCTGGAAGGGGTTTCTCAGGTGACGCACATCGGATTCTAAAAAGTACCGAATATCTTCGCCTTTGGTAATGCCGCGGCGGACCAGGATGGATGCGACAAGGAGATCGCATCCATAACGGCCCGCGATGTCTTTAACCTGATCGGGGGAGATTTCCTTTTTATACCAGTTCATGAGGAGGCAATTTCCTTAAGTATCAGTGTTCGGGGTGCGGGCTGGTTCTGTTGAATGTGCAGGGCTCCCAATATGAGCGGTTTTGCATCCTCAAGGCTCTGGGCTGATTTTCCCCAAACGGTCATAACCGGTTCCCCAGCTTTGACATAGTCTCCATAGCGTTTATGAAATTGGATTCCCGCGGTGGGGCTCACCGTATCTTCGGTGCGGTTTCGTCCAACCCCGAGGTGCACCCCTGCAAGTCCTATCTGGAATGCATCGATGTGGTGTATATAGCCAGAATCGGGAGCGGTAATCTGCATTACATATTCAGAACGGTATTTTCCACGTAATTCCAAAAGCTGCTTGGGGTTTCCTCCCTGGCTGCGAACATTGTCCAAAAAGAGCTCTCGGGGTTTGCCGCTTGCCAGGGCCTCTTCACAGCGTTTGCGTCCCTCTGCAGCGGTTTTTGCTTTCCCTCCCAATACAACCATGCGGGCTGCGAGCTCCAGGGTTACTTCCATAAGGTCCGCAGGCCCCTTGCCTTCGAGGCAATCGAGGGATTCCTCCACCTCAAGGAAATTGCCCATCATATTTCCCAGGGGTTCGTTCATGTCGGTAAGAAGGGCTATAATTTTCTTACCCATGGCAGCGCCTGTGCTGACCAGGGATCGGGCGAGTTTTTCCCCCTCCGCCGGGTCCTTCATGAATGCGCCGGAGCCGAATTTAACATCGAATACGAGACCTTCTGCTCCTTCGGCCACTTTCTTGGATAGAATGCTGGCGGTAATGAGAGGGATCGATTCTACGGTGGCCGTAACGTCCCGGAGTGCGTAAAGGAGCCGATCCGCAGGGACTATTTCTTTTGTCTGGCCCGTCATGGCAAAGCCATCTTTGTTAATAATCGAACGGAATTCTTCTACGCTGAGATTGGTGCGGTATCCGGGAATGGATTCAAGTTTATCCAGGGTGCCTCCGGTATGTCCCAGGGCTCGGCCGGACATCATGGGGTCCCTTATACCGAGGCTTGCGACAAGGGGTGCCAGTATGAGGCTGGTTTTGTCACCCACTCCGCCGGTTGAATGTTTGTCTACAAAGGGGCCGGGAATGCCTGAAAGATCGATTACTTTGCCCGATTTGAGCATGACTTCGGTAAGCACACCAGTTTCGGCTGGTGTCATCCCCTGGAAAAAGACTGCCATGGCCCAGGCTGATACTTGGTAATCCGGAATGGTGCCTGCCACATAGCCACCAATAAGAAATTCAATTTCATCCCGTGTAAGTTCCTGTCCAGAACGTTTTTTCATAATAATGTCTACAGCTCTCATAGGTTACTCCTTCTGCTGTCAAGTGTGTCCCCAAAACTGATACGGCGGGTAAGGGCCTGTTGCAGCAACTCGGTTCCTAGTCGCTGTACCTGAGCCAGCGTATGTTCATCAACACGGTAGCGCTCCACCTGGCTCGCGGGTAATTCCAGTATTCTCGAAACCCATCGCCGGCCTCCACCATTGATCGGAAAAAGCCGTTCCCGTTCAGTCCTTTGTATGGGTTCTCCACAGGAACTGCAATATGCCTGCTGTTCGAGGGAAGAGTACCATACTACTTCATCGGGGCGGACGTTGCAAGCGCAAATTTGGCAACGTTCCAGTTCTGGCAATAGACCGAGTACTTTAAGCCAGTTCCAGATAAAATAAGTTACAATAACAGGTATGCCAGCCTCTTGTATGGTACTGAGTGTCTCGAGGGTTTCTGAAAGCAGCGAGAACGCTTCCTGCCATGGACCTCCACTGCCCTGGCTTGCCAAGACTATTTCGAGCAGCGATGAACCTGCCATGAGATGTGAATAGGATTCCCGCAGTGCAGGCCGCCAATGGCGAACATCAAAATCGGTAATTTTTTTGGTGTTTCGTACAGGGTCTTCGTAATACCATAGGATGCCTTCATGAAAGGGTGAAACATAGGCTCTGAGCTTACTTTTGGGTCCTCCAAAAAGGGTGGCTTTAAGAATCCCTTCTTCCCGGGATAAGAATACCGCTTCCCGGTTCTCTTCTCCGCTTTGTCGCACCTGAAGTACCAGGGCAGTACAGGTTTTGCTTCTGCTCATGATGGGTGCATCCTACAGGTCGAGGGCAAAAACCTTGCTTTTCCGTTCCTGGTTATAGACCTTTCGTTTTTTTTCGGGAAGCTGTTCCACTGGAATTTCTCGGAAGCCAAGATATTCAAACCAGTCATGGGTTCTGGTGGTAAGGACAAAGACCCGGCGGAAATTGCGTTTTCTGGCCCGGTCTATCAAGTAACCTACTATCCTGCGGCCCAAGCCTAAATCGGTGTATTGTGGATCCGTGGCAAGGGCTGCTATCTCTCCCTGGTCTTCTCCCCAGTCATGAAGGGCTCCGCAGGCATGGACTGAACCATCCACCTCATACACCACATAATCGTCTTTCTTTTCAAGGATCTGTTCTGCGTTTCGTTGTATCAGTATGCCCTTTTCCATAAGGGGTCCCATAAGCCTTAAGACTTCTGTAATGTCCGCTGGCTTAAGGGGCCTTATCGATTCATATTCATCGGCATAAACCATGGTCCCGACCCCCAGGTTCGAGAAGAGTTCCCGTAGCACCGCGCCTTCTTCTCTGCTGTCTACAATATGGACTCGTTCTACGCCGAGACGGCATGCCCGGATGGCCAGGGCCAATTCTTTAAGTGCCGGTTCATTGGTTTGTTTCGGGTTGAGCTTGAGTATTTCCTCCGCTTCCTGGGGGGTGAGACGGGCAAGTCTGCCAGAAGTCCCTGAATAGACCGATTCTGGAATCCTGCACTGTTCGCTTGTGATGCCGGATCGGTTAGAAACAATAAAAAATTTCACTGCCCTTAAGGCTTCACAGGCAGCAAGGGCAATTTCGTCGCTCGGAAGGTTGTAAGGCTTACCTGCAGGGCTCCAGCCAATACAGGGTAAAATCGGCACCATGCCAAGATCCATCAGTTTTTTTAAGCTTTCCGCCTGTATCTTATCGACCATGCCTGAATGGGCGAAATCTATACCGTTTACAACGCCAATTCCCCGGGCTCGGACAAAGTTCCCGATGACTGCGTCTACTCGGCTTGCTGATAGTTCGGTCATATAGCGGGTGGCTACTTCAAAAGCAGCCATTTTTACAAAGGGAATAGCTGCTTCGGTGGTTATTCTGACCGACCCCTCATAGGATGATTCAATGTCATATTCTTTTAAAACCGCGTCAATCCATTCCTTAGCTCCCGGGACAATGACAATGCGGATCCCTGTTTGAGCAAGCAGGGCGAGATCTTTCATGAGGTACTTGAACTGCCGGTCTTCGGTAACCGGAAAATCGATTTTGAACACCATGGTGGTGCCATCAAAACGGCTCTGGTAATAAAAGGCTTCCCGTATCAGGTCCACCTGGCTCCGGTTTTGTTCATCCATAGTGTCTATTGTAAAGGGAAATTATGAAAAAAGAAAAGCCGTAGACTGAAACTTTATGGTATATTATAAGAGTGTATCATACTATATTTCTTTCGTTAATTAATGTATTAACGTCCCTTTTTAGCCGGGGGGCTTTGAGGCGCACCCTTCTTATCACTTTAACAGTTCTTTTGGTTTTTATCTTCGGATTTTCCTGGTTTTTTACTGCCCGCAGTTTGCAAAATGTTTCAGAAAAGACCCTGAATGATTTAGCAAAGCGTACATCTCGAATTGTTTTTGAGGAATTTTCAAGTCATATTGCAAACCATGAAAGCTTGATTAAAACAAATACAATTATTTTCGAAGAGGCTTCTCCTTTTCATTATGATGATCTCTTACCTCTTCTTGAAAAGGAGCTACTTGCTTTTCCCTCTGTACATATCGTATGCGCTGGTTTTTCAGATGGGTCCTATATAGAAGCCCAGCGTTTGGAAGAGGGAACCATTCGGTATGGTAAAGCAGGAAAAGAAACAGCTGGAGATCTCGTGTGGTATACAGCTTATGAGGATGGCACTCTCAAAGAAGTAGACCGCAGAAAATCCTATGATCCCCGAACAAGACCCTGGTATGTGAATGCTCTTGCTGCAGGTACTTTAAGTTTTTCTGATCCCTTTACTATTGTGTCGACAGGGAATCAGGTAATAGCAGCTTCAATTCCCTTTTATGCTAAAAACGGTACTATCCACGGGGTGATCAGCGTTGATTTCTTATTAAATGATCTGGCAAAGACCATTGCTGATCTCGCTCAAGAATATCAAGGGTATGTGGCAATAAGAGATGTAAAAGGGAATCTTATTTTCAGTTCCGATGGGAAACAGCAAGAAGGGTATTGGCCTTTACCTCCTTTACATGAAACGGCTAAAACCTTGGTTTTCAAGGGAGTCCCCTATCGGGTACTTACGCATCAGTATAGACAGCAATCTGCGGCTTCTTGGTTCGTCACTATCGCCTTGCCCGAAAATGCCTTTCGAGCCGAACTTTATCGGAACATGGTCAACATGACCATATTGTACGTTATAACTTTCCTTGTATTTGCCGTTCTCATATACGGGATAGTGGTAGCAGTTGAGACCCCTATCCACAATTTCACAAGGCTGGTGAGCCGCCTGAGTCTTGAAGCCTGGTTTACCCTCGATTTTTCCCCCGAAGAAGATGCAATGCTAAAATCCATAGCACTGCGAAAGAACGAGCTGGGTTCCCTTGCCCGGTCTTTTGAAAATCTGCTCGAAAAATTGCGTGATACCATGGGTTCATTAAAACAATCTCTTGCAGATAAGGACGTGCTTTTAAAAGAAGTACATCACCGGGTAAAAAACAACCTTCAGGTAATTGCGAGTCTTATTCATTTGGAAGCAGACAAATTGGATGATGAACCCTTCCAAGCTGTCTTATTTGAGCTGGAAGAAAAAGTCTATGCCATGTCAATGGTGCATGAAACGGTATATACTTCCAATTCATTCAGTCTGGTGCCCATGTCTGTCTATCTTGAACGGCTTGCTCACAGTCTGGAATCCTACCATTCGTTACTTATACCTATTTTCATTGAGACAGATGCGGATAATGTATCCCTTCCCCTTGATCGGGCTATTACCTGCGCCCTCATTATTGTGGAACTAGCAACCAATTCCTTTAAGTATGCCTTTGGCAGAAAAACCGAAGGCCGTATTACTATTTTATTAAAAGAACAGGGTGATGAATATCTTTTAGCGGTAGAGGATAATGGCTGCGGTTTTGATGCGGCCGATAAGGAACGAATTATCGAAGGGACTGGCGTAGGGAGTCTCATAACGCAGGCTCTTACGGCTCAAATTAAAGGAACTATGAAGCTCCACACGGGACCGGCAGGAACTCGAGTAGAAATCCGTTTCCCAAAACAATAGGGAAGTGCCCGCCGCTGAGTTCCCCGATATGGTGTTGTTCTGTGGGTAACAAGTTCCTGAATTTATGAGCCTTATTTTTGTTGTTTTACCCGAAAATTCGTTCTCTTTAGCCGCTTTTCTTGCCTTTTTGCCAGAAAATAAGCATATTTTAGGCTAAAGGCTGCGAATTTATCGGCAGCTTATCGATGTAATTTATTTACATTCATATAAGAGGTTTTATATGTCAGAACAGGGTATTATTCCTATTGATCAGATACTTCCGAATAAGTTGTACCTGGTAGCTCTCATGGGGAGACCTATTTTCCCTGGTATTTTTACCCCCATTATGATCGGCAACCCCGCTGACGTTAAGGTGGTGGATGAAGCGCTGGCAGGGGACGGCCTTATCGGCCTTGTGATGCTGCAAAATGAGAGCGAAAACCCCACTATCGATGACCTGTACAAGGTTGGAACGGTCGCAAAGATTGTAAAAAAGATAAACATTCCTGATGGAGGGGTGAATATTTTTATCTCCACCCTTAAGCGGTTCCGTATAAAGAAAACACTCAATGCGTCGAACCCGATTGTGGCGGCGGTAGAATATCTTGAGGACGAAGAGGATGATACCAGCGAGGTTAAGGCCTTGACCCGGGCCCTGATCAGCGAAATGAAACAGGTATCAGAAAATAATCCCCTCTTTTCCGAAGAAATGCGGCTAAATATGATCAATATTGATCATCCTGGGAAAATCGCCGACTTTATCGCCAGCATTCTTAATATCGACAAGACGGAACAACAGCGGATTCTGGAAATACTTAATGTCCGTAAACGCATGGAACAGGTGCTGGTATTCATCAAAAAAGAACAGGAACTCCTTAAGATCCAGAAGAAGATCCAAAAGGAAATAAACGAAAAAATCGAAAAGAGCCAGCGGGAATATTTCCTCAGAGAAGAACTTAAGGCTATTAAAAACGAGCTCGGCATGACGACCGACGCAAAAAGCAGCGAGTACCAGAAATTCCGGGACAAGCTGAATGAAATTCACCTCGATGATGAGGTCCGGGAAGCGGTAGAGCAGGAGCTTGAAAAATTTAGCCTTATGGATCCCAACTCCAGCGAGTTTATCGTGACCCGGAACTATCTGGATACCATTGTAAACCTGCCGTGGAATAAGGAAAGCAATACGGAACTCGATATGGACTATGCCCGCAAGGTTCTGGAAGAAGACCACTACGGACTCAAGGATGTCAAGGACCGTATCATGGAATTCCTTGCGGTCCGCAAGCTCCGCAATGATACCAAAGGTTCTATCCTCTGCCTTGTGGGCCCCCCCGGAGTGGGTAAAACCAGTGTTGGCCGGTCCATAGCCCGGGCTTTGGGCAAGCAATTTTTCCGCTTCTCCGTTGGCGGTATGCGGGATGAGGCCGAAATTAAGGGCCACCGGCGGACCTATGTGGGGGCCATGCCGGGTAAAATTATCCAAGGGCTCAAGCTCGTGAAGACTAAGGATCCGGTTTTCATGATTGATGAGATAGATAAAATGGGCTCAAGCTACCAGGGAGACCCTTCGAGCGCTCTCCTTGAAGTATTGGACCCTGAGCAAAACTACGCCTTCCGGGATCACTATCTGGACCTGCCCTTTGACGTATCCCATGTATTCTTTATTGTCACTGCAAATACGCTGGATACTATCCCGGGCCCCCTCCTTGACCGTATGGAGGTAATCCAAATTCCCGGTTATATCGATATCGAAAAACTTGAAATCGCCAAACAGTACTTAATTCCCAAGAGCCTCGAAAAGAATGGCCTACAGCCAAACCAAGTCCGCTACACCCGGGATGCGCTGCTCTTTATTGCCAACGGGTACGCTCGTGAGGCGGGGGTCCGCAACTTTGAAAAAAACCTGGATAAGATTCACCGGAAACTGGCTAAGCATATTTTGGAAACCCTACCTGAATATGCTGAACGGCTCGCCCAGCATTACGGTGCACAAAAACGAGAAGAAGTAATGAATTACATTAAAAAGGCAGCACAGATTATCGATGAATCAAATTTATCAGAAGGTCCCGGAGAGATTTTTGATAAAATCGGAGCTGCCATGAAAAATCCCCCTGCGGAACCGCCGAAAAAAAAGAGGCCTATTATAAAACTACAGGAAAACGAAAAATTTGTCATCGATAAGGCAGCGGTAGAAAAATACCTCGGGAAGCCCATCTTTGCAGAAGAAGAGGTAAAACGGGCCGACAGGCCTGGTATGGCTGTGGGCCTTGCCTGGACCAGCATGGGCGGTGACACCCTCATTATCGAAGCGGTTGCAACTCCCGGAAAGGAAGGCCTCACCCTGACGGGTAAAATGGGGGATGTGATGAAAGAAAGCGCGACCATCGCCTATACCTATACGCGAAAGCTTGTTGCGGAAAAATATGGCATCGGTCAGGAATGGTTCGAGAAAAATCACATCCACCTGCATATTCCCGAAGGCGCTACTCCTAAGGATGGCCCCTCGGCAGGTATTACCATGGCCACAGCCCTTATTTCTCTGGTGACCAACCGGACTATTGTGGACCGTATCGTTATGACCGGGGAGCTGAGTCTCACCGGCCAGGTTTTGCCAATTGGGGGGCTTAAAGAAAAGACTATCGCAGCCCAGCGAAACAAGGCTAAACACATTATCATCCCCAAAAAGAACCTCCGGGATTTAGATGAAATTCCAGATCATGTGAAAAAGGGAATTGAATTCCATCCGGTAGAACGATACGAAGAAGTCCTAGCCCTGGTGCTGCCAGATAAATAAGGTGTCTGCCGGTGTATCAGCATGCAAAGCTCAGGGCCTTTGAGAACCAACTCAAGGCCCTGTTTAATGAAGTGGATCACCAACTGGAGGACCGCTGGGGAAACCTCTATGCGGTACACCCAAACCGGCCTCGCCGGGGAGAGACGGCGGACCCCGAAATGGACGGCCTTTTTGAGGTTGCTGCCGATTTTACCCCCGGCATCGGCTCCGAAATGGGGCGCGGTTATATCATCAGTCTCCGGGTTGCTACGCTTGATCGGCTTGACCCGGCTCAGTTCGAAGCCCTTATGGAAGAAGCGGCGGGGATTGTAAAACAGCTCCTTCCCCGTTATTTCCCAGAACGATCCCTCCAGGTTGTTCGTGACGGAAAACGGTTTAAAATAGTCGGAGATTTTTCATTGGGCTTTGTGTAAGTATGCAAGAGGTTGTATAGCTCCACTTGTAATTTAGAAATAATTATTACATATTTGTATTATGGAATCTGTTTCTATGAAAGGTACTATTTCATCCCAAGAACAAGCAAGAAAGGCTGTCCTCTTACGCCGTGTGCTTTTAGTCATTTTAATTGTACTTCCCGTCGCATTTATCTCGGATTTTCTTACCGCCGATGTGGTGAATGCCGCTTTTGAAGCAGCGGTGTTTTTTGCCATGGTTGTTGCTTTTTTTATACTCCTCAGGGGAAATTATATGCTTGCCAGCAGGGTAACTATCCTTGCAGGAGGAATATTGCTGCTTCTTATGTCTTTTGTGGTAGGCAAGACACCGAATACGACGTTAATATATCGCAATATCTCATATTATTCATTAATTCTTGCCTTAGTCATTCTATTTAGCTTTACCCGTCTCACTGCATATATCGTTGTAGGAACAGGCCTTGCTGCCCTTTTTGCGTTTTCTTTTGGACGCCTTCTGCCTGCAGGAATTTCTTTCAGGGCCATTCTGATTGAGTTGGTAACGAGCCTTGTGCTGTATGGCCTGGTAAGTTTCTTTTTAATTACCGCAGCTACTATTTCTGCCCAGTTTTATGCAGAACTTGAACGGGAACGGAACAGGCTTGCCACCAAGATGGACCAGCTTAGGCGAGTAATTGAAGGGGCATTTAAAAATATGGATGCCCTGGGAAACCTGTCATCCCGGATGGACGAAATACGTCAGCTCGTTTCCGATGCCGGTTTGGCTATCCTAAAGATAGAAAACCAGGTCCACAAGCTTGAACAGAACAGCTCCGATTCTTCTGCTGCAACAGAACTGATTGCGGCTCGAATCAACGATTTGAATCAGAGCATAGAGAGCGAGTCCGCAGCCCAGATTGAGTCTTCCGCTTCTATAAACGAAATGGTTGCATCAATCCGAAATGTAGCAGAATCGGCAGCCCGGCGCAGGTCTGCCCTTGAAAAACTTACCGGGACCACCGACAGCGGTATGCAGCGCCTTGATGCTCTATTAGGCTATATCTCAAAAATCGAAGGAAGCATCGGGTCTATTCAGCAGATGGTGGCGGTTATCAATGCTATTGCTGGATCCACCAACCTGCTTTCCATGAATGCAGCTATCGAAGCCGCCCATGCAGGGGATGCAGGCAGGGGTTTTGCTGTCGTGGCCGATGAAATACGAAATCTGGCTGATACGACTGGCAAAAATGCAAAAGAAATAGGCCGGCAGCTCAAAGAAGTGATTCAGATTATAAAAACCGCGGCTGACGAAAGTGATACCACCCGGGCTGCCTTCCAGGAAATACGCAGAGAAATTGACAGTGTGATTGACGCTTTTAACGAAATTTCTACCGCTACCGAAGAACTTGCTGAGGGCGGCCGTCAGATCCTCGAAGCCCTGCAGACACTCAGCGATATGTCTTCCCAATTAACATCAGGGGGGAAGGAAATTGCTTCAGCACAGAAAAATCTGGAAGCACTGCAAAGTCAAACACGGACTTCCTTGTCTGAATTGCTTGATGATGCGGAAGTTATCAAAGAAAAGGACCAAGCTATCCTTGAATCAGTGAATCAGGTTGCTCGTCTGAGTGTAGACAGCAAAAAACAAGCTGAGGAACTGCACGAAGCGAGCAGGGCCCTGAACGAAGATTTGAATACTTAGCCAATTTAAAATTTGACAGATCTTCTGTGCCGTGATACTATTTTGTTATGAGCAACCGGTTGCGCAAAGATGCGCCGAAAGAACAGATACAAAAAATATCGAGTATCGATGAAATTGCAAAAGCCCTCGGAGTATCAAAATCTACAGTTTCTCGGGCAATTTCGGGCAAAGGGCGGATCGGGCAGGAGACAAGAGAAAAGGTATTATCCTTTATAGATCTCCATGGATTTAAGCCAAACCTCATCGCTAAAAGCCTTGCTGTTTCAAGGACTTTTAATATCGCTGTAGTTATTCCTTCGGATGCAGAGGTTCAGGAAATTCCATTTTTCCAAGGTTGTCTGCATGCTATTTCACAAACTATTACCCAATGGGACTATGATGTCATTCTGTCTATCACTACTGAACACAATATTTCTTCGGTAAAAAGACTGGTAAGAAACAGAAAAGTAGATGGTATTATTCTGACCCGGCCACTTATTGATGACAAAGCGATCTCGTTTCTAAAAGAGACTGAAGTGCCATTTCTCGTTATTGGTAATCCGGGAGTTGATACGGTTGTTCAAATTGATAGCGATCATATCACTGGTTGCAGAGATGCGACGGAGCATATTTTACGTCAGCGTTTTGTAAATCATGTATTATTGGCTGGTAATCCCCATCATCGGGTTAATCAAAATAGGTTTTTTGGCTATCAATCAGCTCTTCAGAAACAGGGAATAAAGATAGGTATAGAGATCTCATACCACGATCTTACAAAAATAAAAAAAGACAGATTCGATTATCCAATTGTTGTTTGGGATATATCCAGCCAGACAGCCATTGATGAAACTTTACATACCATAATGTTAAAAAAACCTGCATGTCTTATTTGTATGGATGATGTTATCGCGAGCAAAACAATTAATTATCTTACACGGCACCATATTCGAATACCTCAAGACATCAGATTAGTCTCTTTTCATGACAGTGCTGCTATGGAACATAATATTCCGCCTGTTTCTGCGGTTCATGTACACATCGCTGAATTGGGGCGAATGGCGGGGAGTACCATCATTAATATGATAGAGGGTCGTCCATTTGAATTTGTAAACAGGCTTCCTGCGGAATTTGTTGTAAGAGAGTCATCATTAAATTTCCACGGCGATTGAATCGCTGGAAATGATAAATGGATCTGTAGCTAACTAACAGATCTACAAACTAAGGAGGTTGAATATGAAGAAACAATGGCTCTATGTAGTCTTGTTGCTGGTTCCCGCATTTGTTTTTGGTGCGGGAGAGACCGAAAAGCAGGGTGTAAAAGGCTCATCACAGGATGTTACACTCACGGTATGGGAATCTACTAATGGTCCCGATGAGTTTATTAAACAGGCAGGAGTTGCTTTTACTCAGAGGTATCCAAAAATAAAAATTAAATATGTGAATGTAGAGCTCGGAGATGCAGCTGGCCAGATTGCCCTGGACGGTCCTGCTGGTGTGGGACCGGATGTATTTGCTGCACCCCATGACAAGCTGGGAGAACTTGTTTCAGGAGGTCATATTTTACCTACCAAAAATCCGGAGCCGATTAAAAAACAGGTTTTAAGTTCATGTGCTACAGCACTTACATATAATGGAAAAATGTATGGCTATCCTGTTTCTGCAGAAACTTATGCGCTATTTTACAACCGTGCTTTAATAAAGGATAACGAAGTTCCAAAAACATGGGAAGAACTTGTATCCTTTGCAAAGAAATTTAATAGCGCTAATCCTGGCAAATATGCGTTCATTATGGATGTTGGAAACGCATATTACACAATAATTTTTACAACTAGTGATGGTAACCGCCTGTTTGGTCCTAGCGGAACAGATATAACCAAAACCAATATTAATTCAGATAAATCTATTAAGGGAATGAAGTTTTTCCAGAGTTTGAGAACAATTCTAAATGTGCCCGCTGCAGATCTGACAACTTCAGTGGCCGATACTGCATTCTCCTCGGGTAAAGCAGCTATGTACATTACTGGTCTCTGGAATGTGGTTCCTTTTAAAAACGCAAATATCGATTTTGGTGTAGCTCCACTTCCCTCATTGCCAGGAGATAAAACCCCGGCTGCATCATTCTCGGGAACCAGAGCAATGTTTGTTTCTGCTTATTCTGATCATCCTGAGGAAGCAAATCTGTTTGCGGAATTTCTAGTCTCCCCTGAAATGCAGCAATTACGATTCAAAATTACTGGAGCGCTTCCAGCGATCAATACAAAAGAAGATAGTCCCTATATGGCCGGATTCCTAAAACAATTGGATTATGCTTTCCCAATGCCTTCTATTCCACAAATGAGCGCTTATTGGGAAGCCATGGGAAATGCAAGTAAAAATATTTGGGATGGTGCAGATGTAAAAAAAGAATTAGATGCCTGTAACGCGGCAATCCTTGGAAAAAAATAAAATAGTATGTACAAGCCAATTTTGATCGAAAGAAACGTTTGAAATTGGCTTGTGTTTTTTGATTCTTCATCATTACAGAGCTCCACAGGGAATTGAATAAGCGCTGGGAGGATCAATGACAGCCAAATTAGCAGTGGATGGAAAAGAACAAAATAAAATATTACGAACCGCTTTGGTATGGATGGGATTAGCCCACATCATATATTTAAAAGATTATGTAAAGGGATTAATTTTTTCTACTATCGAAGCTGTGTTCCTGCTTTTTTTGCCTTCTATCATCACAAAAATAATAAACCTTGTTACGCTTGGATCTCCTGAACTGGATTTACCTATCAAGCTGCGAGGCAATTCTATTTTTATGCTGATTGATGGAATTTTAACTTTAAGTATTATTGTTCTTTTTATCATACTTTATGTAATTTCTATTAAAAGCGCTTTAGCTGGATATTCCGAATATTGTCGCCGGAAACGTTACCAGACCTTTGCTGAATCATTGAGAATGACGCAAAGCAAAGCTTTCCCCATTATAGGGCTTACTCCCAGTTTTTTACTTATTCTAGTCCTTGTTGTGGTACCGCTGGTTTTCTCTGCCAGTGTTGCATTCACCAATTATTCTGCACCAGATCATATACCGCCAAATAATACAGTAGACTGGGTTGGTTTAGACAATTTTAAAACTTTGCTGGGAGGCGAAGCTTCATGGTCAGCGGGTTTTGCCCGTGTAGCTCTATGGACTGTTTTGTGGGCCTTTGCTGCTACACTTACCTGTTATTTTGGGGGACTCTTCGTCGCTATTTTATTACGAGAAAGTAAAGTTAAGCTGGCTCCTCTATTTCGTCTCATTTTTATTTTACCCTATGCGGTTCCATCAGTTGTGAGTATGCTGGTCTGGAGAAATCTCCTCAATGGAACCTTTGGTACAATAAACAGAACCCTGATGGCTATCAATGTAATTACTGAACCAATTCCCTGGCTTGGGCACCCGGAACTTGCAAAGCTTGTAGTCATTTTAATAAACCTGTGGGCTGGTTTTGGTTATTTTATGTTACTTGCGAGTGGAGCTATGACGGCGGTTTCTCAAGATATTTTTGAAGCGGCTCGAATCGACGGTGCAAGCCGGTTCCAAGTAGTTAGACATATTACCCTGCCCCTTGTTCTTTATCAAACCATGCCTCTTATCATAATGTCTTTTACTTATAACATTAACAATTTTGGAGCAATTTTCTTTCTTACTGGAGGCAGCCCCACGGTAGCAGATAGTACTATTACAAGCGCGGGTGGTACAGATATCTTGGTCACCTGGATATACAAACTTACGATTACCTTACTGAAATATAACTATGCGTCTGTTATAGCTGTCATGATATTTATTGTATTAGCGCCCTTCGCCATTTTTAACTTTCGTCAAACTAAGGCGTATAAGGAGGGGGATCTATGAAAAAAAATTATGCTATGGTCGAATATCTTAACAAAATAATTTCCATGCTTGTTTTTTTAGTCATCGCCTTTTTTGTACTATATCCCCTTGTATATGTTGTAAGCGCTGCATTTTCCCCGGGAACCGGAATTGCATCGGTTAATATAATACCTTTTAGAGACGGTTTTACAGTAAAGCATTTCCAGAGGCTTTTTTCAGAGACTTTATATGGAACATGGTTTCTTAATACTTTATATATTGCTGCAAGCACGTCGCTTATAACAGTTTTTATCACAACCCTTGCTGCCTATGTATATTCAAGATTCAATTTTAGCTTAAAAAAACCGCTACTCATGTCATATTTGATTCTACAGATCTTTCCATCTTTTGTCGGTATGGTTGCCATATATGTCATACTACTCCGCATTAACGGACTCGATACGCTTTGGGGGCTAGTACTTGTATATGTTGCAGGGAACCTTCCGTATAATACATGGCTTGTAAAGAATTACATGGATACGGTGTCTCGAAATCTTGATGAGGCTGCACGGATAGATGGGGCAGGACATTTTACGATTTTTACAACTATTATGCTTCCAATTGCAAAACCCATCATTTCATTTCTTGCTATTACAAGTTTTACTGCTCCCTGGATGGACTATATATTTCCGAGAATGGTTTTAAGGTCCGCAGAAAAACAAACTCTTGCACTGGGTTTATTTGGATTTGTTACGGACAAGAAAAATGAATTTACAACATTTGCGGCGGGATCTCTTATTGTTGCAATTCCATTCATCTTATTTTTCCTTGTTTCGCAAAAGCTAATGGTAACTAGCTTTAGCGGTGCAGCTGTAAAGGAGTAAAGAAATATGAAAACACATTATTTTCCCCTGTATATGATTGCCATTGCATCAACCATACTGCTGCTTTTTTCATGCGCGAATTTACCTAATAATGAGGCTGTGGGGAGAAGTATGTCTCAACAGATTATTCCTGTTGATACTACTAAAGATTATCAAATCTTTGTTAAGCCTGTGCAAAATCTTCCAGATGATTTCATTATGGGAATGGATATTTCAAGCATCATCGCATTGGAAAAAAGTGGTGTTCTTTTTAGAAATGAACAAGGGGAAGTACAGGATATTTTTAAGACCCTTTCGGAGGCTGGTATTAATTCTATTCGCGTACGGATATGGAATGATCCATTTACTGCTGACGGGAAAGGGTATGGCGGAGGCAATAATGATATAAAGACCGCCATAGAAATTGGTAAGCGGGCCACCCAATGGGGTATGTCCGTCTTATTTGATTATCATTATTCGGATTTTTGGGCTGATCCATCCAAACAACAAGCTCCGAAAGCTTGGAAAACTTTGAGTATAGAGAAAAAAGAAAAAGCCCTTTATGAATATACTAAAAAAACTTTAAAGATGGCTCTGGATGCAGGTGTAAATGTTAAAATTGTGCAAATCGGGAATGAAACCACAGGAGTGTTTTGCGGAGAAAATAATTGGATACGTATTGGTACGCTCATGCAAGCTGGCAGCAGGGCTGTCCGTGAAATCAGCAAAGAAAGAAAAAGGGCTATACAAATCGCTATTCATTTTACCAACCCTGAAAAAGCAGGGGAATATGAGCGATATGTGAAAATTTTGGAAAAACAAAATGTCGATTATGATATATTCGCTTCTTCCTATTATCCATACTGGCATGGAAGTGTACAGCAATTTGCTGAAGTCCTTAAAAATACCGCTAAAATTTCTGGTAAAAAGGTTATGTGCGTGGAAACATCCTATGCATATACCTATGAGGATGGAGATGGATTTCCTAATACTATCTCACGAGATTCGGTTGTAGAAAAACCATATCCAATTACGGTGCAGGGGCAGGCAAATGCGATTCGGGATACAATTGCTGCAGTAGCATCGGTCGGAAATGCAGGAATCGGTGTTTATTACTGGGAAGGGGCATGGATCCCTGTTCCAGGTAAAAATAAAGAAGAGCGTCAGATGCTCTGGGAAAAGTATGGTTCAGGATGGGCTGCAAGCTATTCTGTAGAATATGATGCTAAAGATGCGGGGGTCTATTATGGAGGATCCTCCTGGGATAATCAAGCACAGTTTGATTTTACCGGCAAGCCATTAGCATCTCTTTCGGTGTGGAAACTTATACGGTATGGTTCAAAGACAGCGGTTCGTCCAGACAGTGCTGAAGAATTAGAACTTCGTGTCCGTTTGGGGGATGCGGTTACACTACCCGAAACTATTAAAGTTATAATGAATGATGGCAGCATACAGAACATGGAAGTTCTATGGGATAGTACTGCAATACAGATAAATACTGGACCAAATTATGGTAAAATACGTGAGCTTAATGGCATTTCTCATGGGCCAGTATCAGATTATTTAGTATATGGAAATGTTATTGATGAATTTTCTAACATTTCACCGGTACGAGCCTTGCTTAGACTTTCGATCGTAGAAAAGAACTATGTGGAAAACCCCAGCTTCGAAGATAAAAATCTTTCCATGTGGCGTATCGAAAATATCGATGGAATAACGACTGAACTATTTGTACAGGAAAAGGTTTCAGACGCAAAAACGGGGGCAAAGGCACTACATTTTTGGTCTAAAAACAAAGTTGCTTTCAGGGTTGAGCAAACAGTACGCGGTCTTGCTCCTGGACTCTATAAATTAAGCATGACAATCCATGGCGGGGATGCAAAGAACCCAAATATGTATTTGTATGCTATATCAAATGGTTCAGAACTAAGAACAGAAACAACAGTAGATGGTTGGAGAAATTTTAAGACCCCTGTCATCCCAAAAATAAATGTAACTGATGGTACTGTGATTATTGGGGCCTATATATCATGCGATGCAAATGGCTGGGGGTCGCTGGATGATTTTATTCTCAGTCCTCTTCAGGAATAGGCGGCGGAAAAAGTATGGATAACTTTGGTTTTGTTCCCGAATATTTGGTAAAAAATGATAGCCCCTGGTTTCCTATGATGGGTGAATTTCATTATTCTCGATACCCAGAATCTTTCTGGAAAGAAGCACTCCTAAAAATAAAGGCTGGCGGTATAGATATTGTTTCTTCTTATGTCATTTGGATTCATCATGAAGAGATCGAGGGTGTGTACGATTTTTCTGGCTCAAGAAATCTGAGAAAATTTATACAAACGGTTCAGGAATGCGGCCTCTATTTCTTTTTACGGATTGGTCCTTGGTGTCATGGCGAAGTCCGCAATGGCGGGTTCCCGGATTGGCTACTTGCAAAACCGTTCTCGCTGCGGACCAATAACGAAGGATATTGTTCGGAGGTAGAAAAATACTACCGAGCTATTTACAAACAAGTTGAAGGTTTGTTTTTTCGAGATGGTGGGCCGATTTTAGGAATTCAAATAGAAAATGAATATGGGCATTGCGGAGGACTTAATGGTTCCGAAGGAGAAGCCCATATGAATCGGCTTACTGATCTTGCGAGGCAAATAGGTTTCGATGCGCCCTATTGGACAGCTACCGGATGGGGAGGAGCTGTTACCGGCGGTCTGCTTCCTGTTATGGGCGGATATTGTGAAGCCCCATGGGATCAAAGGCTTACCGAGATTGAACCAAGCGGAAATTATATTTTTACCCATGAACGAAATGATCACAATATTGGAAGTGATGTACGGCCCGGTACGGGGCTTACTTTTGACACAGCTCGATTTCCATATCTTACCGCTGAATTGGGGGGAGGGCTTCAAGTTACGCGACATCGGAGGCCTGTTGCCACAGCCCAAGATATCGGTGCTATGACGCTATCAAAATTGGGGAGCGGTGTAAACCTATTGGGTTATTATATGTATCACGGGGGAACTAATCCAAAAGGTAAGTTAAGCAGCCTCCATGAATCTCGGGCTACGGGATCAATAAATGATGTCCCAGAGCTCTCCTATGATTTTCGTGCTCCAATTCGTGAATATGGTCAAATATCTGACACATATCGAGAAATAAAACTGTTTTCATATTTTGTTCATGATTTTGGTGAAGATCTCTGCAAAATGCCTGCAATAATTCCAGAAGAGAACCCGCTCTATCCTGAAGATTCTAACGCGATTCGTTATTCATGGAGGATTCAGAACGGTTCGGGCTATCTCTTTGTAAATAATTATCAACGGCGTCAAATACAGTCAGAGCATACACAGGTTGTTTTTACAGCACCTGTTCATACAGATGATGATAAAGATATTCGCTTCCCTCCTCTTGATATTAAAAACGGCGATTATTTTTTCCTCCCCTTTGGCATACAGGTAGGGGATGCGTTTTTAGAAACAGCCCTCGTAACACCGCTCTGCATCATTTCAGGCAACAGCGTAGATGATAAAACGAGACACAAACCAACTTGGATATTTTATACTAGCTTTACTTATGCGGAAGAGCTCTTGCTAAGGGGTATGCTCGATGATTTATTTCAATTTAAAAATGGATTCTGGCCTACTACGGTAACTGTAGTGACATTGACAAGAAAAGAAGCCCTGAACTTATGGAAATTTAAGGATACCTTTATTATTGATGAATCTTTATTGCTAGAAGATGGAGAAACCATATTCCGATATACTAGAAAACCCAGCCCTCATATTGAATATCATCCCATTGATGAATCAAAATTTACCAAGAACAATCAATCCTTTCGGTATTGGAAAATAGAAATTCCACAATGGTCTGGGGAAGACTTGTTTCTTACAATTTCATGGGAAGGAGATGTAGCTCGGCTTTATAAGGATGAAGAACTTCTTGCCGATGATTTCTACACCGGAAAAGGTCATCATTGGGAAATAGGACTCAAGCGATTCGGTCAAGGAAAATGCCATGAATTGATTTTGGAAATTGAACCGCTTTATAAGAATACTCCTGTTTTTCTTGAAACTTGGCCTCATTTTCAGGAAGGGATAGTTTGTGCCTGCAGTTCGATACATTCAGAAATAGAAGAGAAACAGCAAATATAGTAAAGGATGCCGGATGAAAGATGAAATCCTGTATCATCCGGCGAATAACCTGTCCCTAATCTTTTCTGCTTTTTAATTAATCCGCAAGCGCCTGATCCAGGTCTGCTAGTATATCCTTAATGTTTTCTAAACCAATAGAAAGCCGTACTAGGTCTGGAGTAACTCCCGCTGCCTGTTGCTGCTCTTCGGAAAGCTGGGAGTGGGAGGTGCTTGCGGGATGCAAAGCCAGGGACTTGGCGTCCCCTACGTTTGCAAGGTGTGAAAAAAGCTGAAGCTTATTGATGAAGCGCTCGCCGGCTGTTTTCCCGCCCTTTACGCCAAAGACTACCATGCCTCCGTATCCCTTAGTTAGGTACTTCTTAGCGATTTCGTGGCTTGGATCATCTTTCAGACCAGGATATCGAACCCAGGAAACCGACTTGTGGCGCTGCAGAAATTCCGCCACTTCCAACGCGTTAGAGCAGTGGCGGGCCATTCTCAGTGGCAGGGTCTCCAGGCCCTGAATAAAGAGCCAGGCGTTGTCCGGTGAAAGGCATGCCCCCAGATTCCGCAATGGCACGGTCCTAAAGCGCAGGGCAAAGGCAATTTTTTTAAGCTCCGCAGGCAGGTCCAGTGCCCATCTGAGCCCATGGTAGTTCTTGTCAGGCTGGGTAAAGAGTGTAAATTTTGGATCCGACCAGTCAAAGGTCCCTGCATCGGTTACGATACCGCCAATCGCAGTTCCATGACCTCCCATCCATTTGGTAAGGGAGTTGATGACAATATCTGCACCATGTTCAATGGTTCGTAACAGGTAAGGGCTTGTAAATGTCCCGTCTACCACCAGGGGAAGCCCGTGAGAGTGGGCGATTCCTGCGATCTCTTTGAGGTCCGCCACATCAAGGGAGGGGTTCCCGATAGTTTCTACATACAGGAGCTTAGTTTTTTCAGTGATTGCCTTTTTAAAACTTGATAGATCATGAATATCTGCCCAGCGGGTCTGTATGCCGAGATCAGGTAAGATGGCGTCGAACATGGTATAGGTGCCGCCATACAGGTTGCTGGCGGACACAATTTCATCACCTGCGCGGGCTATGGTGATTATCGTATTAAAAATTGCTGCGGTTCCAGAGGCCACAGAGACAGAGGCTGCGCCGCCTTCCAGCTCGCTTACCATAGCTTCCAGCATATCGTTGGTTGGATTCCCCAGCCGGGAGTAGATGTTGCCAAATTCCTTAAGGGCAAAGAGATTTGCTGCATGTTCGGTATTTTTAAACACAAAAGAACTGGTCCGATACACCGCCGGTGCCCTAGAAAGGGTGGTGGGATCCGGTTGCTGTCCGCCATGGACCGCCAAAGTATCAAAGTAGTATTTCTGTGCTTCTGCTGGAGCCATTGGTACCCTCCTGGTTATAGTTTACTATAATAGTAAGACATATTGCATTGCCATGAAAAGGGGGATCATAAAAAAATGCAACAAAAATGTGATAAATTTGTCTATAATTAACGATATGGCCCACTCAACCCATGATGACACTTTTTATTCCCTGGATAACAGCGCTATATTCATGGCCGCCATTGCGGGGGCTTCAGGACCCTTTGTTTTCCGCTTCTATTGTGAGTTGGATAATCCCGTTTTTGTTCCCGCCCTTCAGGATGCGGTAAATGCTCTTTTCCCCCGCTTCCCCTATCTTTTTGTACGGCTTAGAAGCGGTGTTTTCTGGCATTATCTCGATCCTGTTTCTAAGCCGCCCCGTGTCGAAAAAGAAACAGCCTATCCCTGCGGCCCCCTTCCTCAGGGAGGAGACCGGCCTGCTCTGCGTGTTTTTGCCTATGGCCGTCGTATTGCGGTCGAATTCCACCATGTGGTAACCGACGGAACCGGTGCCATTGCATTCATGAGGGCTCTGATTACTGAATACCTTCGAAATATAGGTATCGGTTTAGAGCTTTCCGATGCAGATCTTGTATCCTTTGGCATCAAACATCCTCGAGAGCCGGTGGATGCCGGCGAATCAGAAGATGGATATAATAAATATTTTAGACCCAGTGCGACCGTCCCGGATAAAACAGGGCAAGCTTTTCTTATTCCCGGCCGCCGTATGTTTATATCCTATCGGGAAACATTAGGTTCTATGGATGTACGGCAGGTGCTGGATGTAGCAAAAAAATATAAAGTGACCCTTACAGAATTTCTTTCCGCAATCCATCTTGATGTTCTGCAGGATATGTATGAATCCTTGGATCGGAAGGCTCAAAAAGGAGCAAAAAAAGTTATATCTATTCAAGTACCGGTTAACCTCAGAAAGATTTATCCTTCTCAATCTTTACGGAATTTTTTCCTTTTTGTCGCTCCCTATATTGATGTACGGCTTGGACATTGGAGTTTTGATGAAATTCTGCGGCGGGTTCATCATCAGATGCAGCTTGGTCTTGAAGATAAGGAACTGGTTCGGCAGCTTAAACGAAATGTGGGGGGCGAAAGGAATCCTTTTGGTAAAATTGTTTTTTTACCGATTAAGACCCTGGTGCTCCGCATTATCAATGCGGTGATTGGCGTCGGCGCCTATTCCGGTTCTCTTTCCAATGTTGGTATAGTAGAAATGCCAGAGGCCCTTGCGGCTCATATCGTCCGCTTTAGCTTTATACCATCCCGAGCTCGGACCACCGGAGCCAATGTGGGTGTCCTTACCTGGCAAAACAGGCTGTACATCAATATTGGGAGTATGGTCCATGAAAGGGATTTTGAACGCAGGTTTTTTACAAAACTTTCATCCTTTGGAATTGATGTATTTGTCATGAGCAGTGATCCAATTTCAAAAGTCGATTACTTTTGAAATTGGCTTTGCGATTGCTTGCGGATGCGTGCGGTTTCTTTAAAATCCCACGCATCCGCTGCGCCAAATCGCGGTTTTATTAGGTAGCTCTTTCAAAACTCCCTGAGTTTTGAAAGAGCTTTCAGTGAGAATGAAGGAGATACAAAGCTATGAGACATTGTGCTTTTTGTGCTGTAAATGTTCGGGAAACCGATGAGCGCTGTCCTCTGTGCGGAAAACCCACGATAGAAGGAGAATTGCAACGCAGCGAATCCTTGCATGCGCCGGGCGCAACGGATTATCCATCATCAAAAAATAAATTAGAAAAACAAACCGAACAGGAAACTGAGTCTCGGGATGTGAGGGTGAGTAAAAAGCTGGCAGTGGAGCTTATTTCGGTCTTTTTTGGCATCGCATTGGTAGTCACCATTTTGGCTAACCTTTTTGCTGAACACCGGCTTTCCTGGTCCCTCTATGCTGGGGTGGGAATTCTCATGTTATGGCTTATCATCAGTATTCCTCTTATTCTTAAAAAATATCCCTGGATTATATTTGCAATTCTCGGGCCGAGTATTCCTCTTCTTATCTTTGTTCTTGATGTATTGGATGGCCGCATTACCTGGTTCCTTGGCTATGGGCTGCCCATTACGCTGCTCGTTGAAATTTCCGTTACATTGGGAGCCCTGTTTATAGGTATTTCGCGAAGAAAGGGCTTGAATGTCTTTGCAATCCTTTTGTTGGCCGCAAGTTTTCTCTGTCTCGGCCTGGAATTTGTCATCGATCTTAATGTACAGCACCGGCTCTCCCTTGACTGGTCAGTTATAGTTGCCTTTGTATGCGTTCCAATGGCAGGACTTCTCTTTTACCTCCATTACAGGATTATGAAAAAGGCATCCCTGCGAAAGCTATTCCGTATCTGAAGCTGGCTATTGAACCGATGTGCGTGCATATTCTTGCTTCCCTTGCATTATAGGCCTGTCATCGGGTAAAATCCTGCGAGGAGTACTGAATGCTGGAACGGATGCGCAACATCGGCATAATGGCCCATATCGATGCCGGAAAAACAACAACTACCGAACGGATCCTCTATTATACCGGAAAAAGTCATCGTATTGGCGAGGTTGATGATGGGGAAGCCATTATGGACTGGATGGAACAGGAACAGGAACGGGGAATTACCATCCAGAGCGCTGCAACTACCACTTATTGGAAAGACCATCAAATTAACATTATAGATACCCCTGGACACGTGGATTTTACCGCTGAAGTTGAACGATCACTCAGGGTCCTCGATGGGGCTATCTGTATTTTTTGCGCCGTAAGCGGTGTGGAGCCCCAAACCGAAACGGTATGGCATCAGGCAGACCGATATCGGGTTCCCCGTATCGGCTATATCAATAAAATGGACCGGATGGGGGCTGATTTTTATCAGGTTTTAGATGATATAAAGGCCAAGTTGGGTGCTCAAGCGGTACCCATACAGCTCCCAATTGGTAGAGAAAGTGCGTTCGAAGGTGTTATCGATCTTCTTGAGATGCGAGAAATCCGTTGGGATGCATCCACCGATGGTGAAAAGATGCTTTACAGTCCTATTGCTAATGAATCGCTTGGGGAAGCCCAAGAATGGCGAGAAAAACTGATCGATGCCCTTTCTGCCTATTCTGAGGTTATTACCGATCTTTATCTTAACGGCCAAGATATTCCTCTGGACCTTATCAAAAAGGAATTGCGAAAAGCAGTTATTCAGCACAAAGTAGTTCCCCTGCTTTGTGGCGCTTCTCGAAGAAATATGGGGGTCCAGCCCCTGATAGACGCGGTTGTGGATTTCTTGCCGGCTCCTGATGAAGTAGGACCTGCAGTAGGCCACCACCTTAAAAAAGAGGAAGAGGTACAAGTCCCCTGTGATCCCAAAGGGACGCCCCTGGGATTGGTATTTAAAATTCAATATGACCGCGAAGCAGGCAGCCTCTGTTATGTTCGAATGTATTCCGGTAGCTTTAAGCCCGGTACAGTGGTCTTTAACGTAGGAAAGAAAAAACGGGAACGGGCAAACCGTATCCTAAGGATGCATTCTAATAAAAGCGAACCCATGGATGTCCTTTCTGCTGGTGATATCGGCGTGATTATTGGTATGAAGGAAGCTCAAACCGGTGACACAATCGGCAGCGAAGGGTGGCCAGTGGTGCTTGAAAAGATGCAGTTCCCTGAGCCGGTCATATCCGTCGCCATTGAACCAAAAAGCATCTCCGAACAGGATAAGCTGCGGGAAGTTCTGGGTATACTTGCCAAAGAGGATCCCACCTTTACGACTAAGGAAAATGAAGAAACAGGACAGCTCATTATATCCGGAATGGGTGAATTGCACCTGGATGTACTGGTAACTCGTATCCTTAAAGAATACAATGTTGGTGCTAAAGTTGGAAATCCCCAGGTTACTTACCGTGAATCGATTGCAAGAACAGTAGAGCATACCCAGCAATTCTCCCGAGTTCTAGCGGGAAAAGAGCATGAGGCTACATTGACTCTACGGGTAGAAGGGCTCCCCCGAGGTACCGGAAACCGCTATACCTGTGCGGCTAAAAAGAATAAAGCGCCGGAAGAGATATTTGATGCGATTGAACGGGGTATTAATTCAGCATTCCCTTCGGGGATTGTAATGGGATACCCCTGTATCGATATTGGGGTAACCCTTCTTGATCTGGAATACTCTGAACTAACCGGCTCGGAATTTGCCTTCGAGGCTTGTGCAAGCATGGGCTTTGACGAAGCATGCAGGATCGCAGATCCCTTCTTGCTGGAACCAATTATGGCTGTTACTTTGATTTCTCCCAAGGAATTTGTAGGAGATGTTATTAGTCTTATTATTCAACGCGGTGGAATTGTTCACAGTATGGATTCTAAGGCCACGGTGGACCATGTCAAAGCCCAGGCTCCCATGGCAAAAATGTTCGGTTTTATGACCGCTCTCCGATCTGTTAGTCAGGGGCGGGCAACCTTTTCTATGGAATTTTCCCATTTCGAAAAAAAACAGGGATAATTACTGCTGCCCCGGACTCTATGTTCGGGGCGGTATGTTTAATCAAGGCGAAATAGTTTCCTGAAAAACGATGAAATTGCCATCCATATTCGGCGAAAAAAGCCTGGATTGCGCAGTTTTCTGATTCTTTTGAGAGCTGTTTGAATTTCTTCGTCGTTCAAATCTTGGCGCTGAAGGTTTTCTTCTAGTTCTAATTCCAGCTTTGCAAGCTCATCTGTCGCATCAATAATCTGGGCATTAATGGTCCGCCAGCCCAGTATTTTTGCTGCTTCCAGTCTGCGGCGGCCAGATATAAGAACATTTTTTTTATTTATAAGTATGGGCTGAATCTGCCCATACCGTTTAAGACTTTCGGCGAGTTCATTTACATTCCCCAAATCTTTTCGAACCCGCTTTTTAATTTTAATATCCTCAAGGGGTATCTGCATATTGTGCCTCTTAATCCAGTAAAGGATTGTAGTCTTGATTCATCGGATTATTCGGTACATTGCCCTGGTTATTGTTTTGGGGGACAGAACTATCTACAGGTTTTTGTGATGGCAGTGAATCAAGATTCAAGGTGGGCATTTTAAGCCTATTTTGCAGCTCCGTATCATCAATATGTAATGTATCCTGTATCATTATATCCAGAGCACGCTGCGTGTATTGGCTTCCTGCGTCATGAATGTCACAATATTTCTGCGGCTGTGTACCTTCCAGAAAGGTGAGGGTAATAGTACCGTCGTTACAGTAGGACGTGGGTAACAGCCCTGATGTAGCACAGACCGTAACGTCTATAAGTCCAGTAGTGGGACGGACAAAATCCTTCATGGGAAGGTCTCGGTGAACATCCCTCATGTAATTTGCCCATACTGGCCCTGCAATAGTGGCTCCAGTCTGTGTAACACCCAGAGAGTTGCCCGGTTTGTCAAAACCAAACCAAACGGCAGTTGTATAGTACGGCGTATATCCAACGGTCCATGCATCAGCCCAGTTTTGAGTAGTACCGGTCTTTCCCGCAGCGGGGATCGTATATTTTTTACCCTTGCTGTCTGTATAGGTGAATTTTGTACCGTAACCTGAGGCATAGGCCAAAGTACCGCTTTGTATAGTTTTTTGCAGCAGGCTTGTCATGACATAGGCTGTCTGCGGGCTAATGAGCTGGATTGCTGAACCTTTTCGTTTTTGTTGCAGCCGTAGTTCCTTTTCAGGATCCAGGAATATTTTTCCGTTTCTGTCCTCCACCTGTAATATGGCTATGGGTGTAACTTCCTTGCCTTGGTTGGCAAATACCGCAAAGGCCCGGGCCATTTGAATGGGGGCTACACTGATGACCCCGAGTCCTAGGGGATACAGGCGGGGAAAGGTTTTTCGCTTTTCTTCAGGATCCGTGATGCCCAGGAGCAATGCAGCCCGGTCAATGGCTGCATCAAAACCTATACCGTCAAGTATTTTCAGGGATGGGACGTTCATCGACTGTGCGAGGGCGTACCATAGAAGCACCGGGCCCTTCCATTCTCCCTTATAGTTTAAAGGAATGTAGGGTGTTCCATTTTCATTATAAAAGACAACCGGAGAATCATAGATAAGAGAAGCTGGGGTATACTTTCGGGAATCGATGGCTGCTGAATAATATAGAGGTTTAAAGGAGCTACCGGGCATGATTTTCCCTTGCACCGCTCGGATCAGCTGGTTGCTTTGATCGTATTTAGAGCCGCCGATCATTGCTTTTATATAACCCGTTTCGTTTTCTATGGAAACGAGTGCCCCTTCTACGGTATTTTTTTCCGCAATGGTTTTTAAATTCCCGTAGGCTGTATTGGTAATAATTTTTACATCCTGCATATTGAATAGAAGCGCTGCCACGTCCAGTACCGGATTTAAGCGTTTTACATACCGATCAAGGGCTTTTTGAGCATTTTTAGAGTCCGATGTGGCATGAATTTCATCTATCCCAAAAGCAAGTGACAATAGATCGATGATGGGGACATAGAGTGCTTCAGCCTTGTCGAGTCTTGTAGAAATAGTTTTTTTGTACTCTTCATTTGCCTGAGCAAGTCCTACCGCCATTTGGCGATCCGCAGCGGCTTGAAAATCCAGGTCCAGGGTAGTTTTAACCGTAAATCCGTCCTTATAGATATCCAATGAACCGTAGAGCATGTTTTCAAGCTGGCGCCGCACATATTCGCTGAACCAGGGAGCCTTGTCATCACGGGAAAAGTAAGCGGATGTAGAGACCCGGGTATAGTCATAATTCGCCCAATACTCTTCAAAGGATGTATCCGCTTCTTTGCGTGTTGTGTAGCCCAGATCTACCATTTTGTCGAGAACTGCTTTTTGCCGGTCCCGCGCAATGTTTGGATTATCCAGCGGATTGTACCGTGCGGGGCTAGAAAGCTGGATAACCAAAATGGCTGCTTCTGCCAAAGAGATTTCCCGCGCGCTATGACCAAAATAGTACTTGCTTGCCGCTTCTACCCCGTAGGTGCCGGCGCCCATATACATTTTATTCAAGTACAGTTCTAGGATTTCATTTTTACTGTATCGACGCTCAAGCTGCAGGGCCCACCAGAGTTCTCTCAGTTTTCTGGTAATCGACCGTTCCGACCGGTCTAGATAGAGGGTTCCCGCAAGCTGTTGGGTAATGGTAGAACCTCCGCCAAGATTTTTTCCAATAATTTGTCCGACCACAGCACGTATTATGGCTTTAAGACTGAACCCATGGTGTTTATAAAAATCGGGGTCTTCCCGGGCCAGTACCGCATGAATAAGATGGGTTGGAAGTTCTTTGAGGGTTATTATTTCCCGTTTTTCCTCTGCTGAAAATTCGGTAATAACTCTGCCATTAATATCCAAGAGCTTGGATGGTAAGGCTGGTGAAAAATCGGTAAAATTTTCCTGATTTTTTATATTTATCGTTTCTGCCACAAAGAGACCGACACCGATGCCCAGAAAGATCGCTGATAATATAATAAGGATCGTCACAAGGCGCAGTATTGTTTTTTTGTGCGGTTTTTTTAAGGTTAATGCCATGTCACTGAGCCTACGGAAGGCTTGCCTTTTTGTCAAGCGAGCAAAAAAAGGGGATGTCCTCAAGTTATAGGACATCCCCTGCCGTAGTGGCTGTCGGAAGTATAGCGGTTTGGGAGGGGAACTATAGGTCCGACATTGATATCATCGGAATTAACCGAAACTTCTTAACCATTTTATTCGTCTTTAATATCCACATCGATGATGAGGGCGATCCGGTATGTTTTTCCCTTTTCTATTAAAAGCTGCTTAATCACCGAATAATCACCGACCTGGAACCGCACCGTATGCAGCCCTGGTTCAACCAACTGGGACTGGCGCGGATTTGTCACCAGTGTGTCATCAAAAAAAATCTTTGTGTTTTCTGGGGCTTCAAATACAATGAGCGGTGTAGTATCTCGTAAATCAATAGTTAGATCCGTAGTTTTTGCCCGTTCAATGAAAAAAGTACGGCTTTCGGTACGGAAATCTTCCGAGACGATGCTCAGATGATGCTCTCCGGTCTTTAAAATTCGCTCTTTAGAATAATCTGGAATGACAGCCCCATCAATCAAAACGGTAAAGGGCCGGTCTTTCATAGTCTCTGGAGTTTTAATATTCAACCTGAGAGCTCCCTCATCGGCCACAATAGGCCGGACAGTCAATACAAACTCCATGGTTTCCACTTCTTCTGATAATCCTTTAATAAGGGGCATGAGTCTCAGCACCAGGGGGAATGACTGGGGCGGAATGATCCCTGTCGGCACCGTTACATAGGGGCTGGTTTTTAGCCCATGGCCTTGACGAAGCGGAATCTGATAAACCGCCTGGAGTTTCGCGGGAATAATTTCAAAGGCAAGACGCTCAAGATTAAAATCGATGACTCCGGGTTTTAGTATTTCTTTATTTCCTTTGTAGATAGAGAGTCCCACGCTGCTGCGGTATTTTAGGTAAATTTGAGGAACCTTAAGCTCAAGCTCTATACCTCTGAGAAAAGCTGCATCCTGTGTTAGGCTTACTACAACCGAATCGATGTAGGTAAGAGTGAGACTTTTACCCTCCGGTTTATGAGGAGAAACTTCGATTGAACCCTTAAGGGTAGTCCTGAAGGTTTCTGCCTCTAAGGGGGTGAGAATAGATAATAAACAAGCAAGGGCATAAAGCCTGACTTTCATCAATTCTTTCCTTTTCCTGGCAGGAGCGGAGATGGATCACGAGCCTTTCCTTCCTGCCGTAATTCAAAATGTAAATGGGGACCGGTTGTTTGTCCAGTCATTCCAACCGTACCAATAACTGTACTTGAACGCACATAACTCTGCAAGCTGGTTTGTATGCTTCCCAGGTGTCCATATACACTGGTCCACCCTCCTTCATGGGTGATAATGATATAGTTTCCATAAACTTCATCATAACCCACCTTGGAAACAACCCCATCTCTGCAGGGGTAAACAGGGGTCCCGACAGGGGCTGCGAGATCCAGGCCTTCATGGACTTTAACGGTTCCTGTAACTGGATTTTTCCTGAGTCCAAAGCTGCTTGTGATACGTACTTCTGGTAAGGGATAACGAAATGCTGCATTAAGAAAAAAGGCCCTTTCGGTTCCGCTAAAGCCCTGGTCGGGGAGACAATAGAGATCAAGTGGTTTTTCCTCTGGATATATCCTAAGCAAGAATGCATTCTTATCTTTATATGCATTGAAAATAAGTTTTTCTAGATCCGTTTCTGTTTTGAGCGGAACGAACAATGCGGGCAGTGACGGAAGTAAAAGTTCTTTGCCTGGCTGCAGTAACGAAGGATGTTCAAAGCGGTTTAAGGTGGCAATGGTCTCATAGGGTATAGTGCATCGGGATGCAATAGTGAATAGATCTTCTCCGTTTTTTATTATGTATCGATAAACAGTTAGCCCTTGGGCCAGCTTTTTTAACCCATCCGGTTCTGAGCCTAGCAAGCCCTGACGGTACCGGGCTAGCAGCATGCGGTTTTCTTCCACATCCTGTTGATATTGGATAAATACTGGGTCAGAATTGTTGAGCGTTGTTATGAGCGGATGACGAAATGAGGGGGCAGTATAGGCATTGGAGTAGGTTAAAAAGACTAAATTGAGGATACTCGCAATAATGGTAATCTTAAGTTTATGCATCATTGGCAAAAAAAAACCGTCCAAGCAAGGACTAGGCCAGCAAAAGCGGCAGATCCTTGACATGAACGGCTTAGATAGGAAAAGAACTTCCTTAGCCAGCGATAATGGCTTCGGTGGGGCAAACCCCTGCACAGGCGCCGCAGTCCTGGCATTTATCAGGATCAATCCAGCGCATTCCGTCCTTTTCAGAAATAGCTTCAACAGGGCACTCGCCTTCGCAGGCGCCGCAGTTTACGCATGCATCAGTTACCTTGTATGCCATGAATTACCTCGCAAATTAAGGTGGGATACCACAAATTAGCACATTAATTATTTATTTTGCAAGTACCCGGGGCCAATGATAGATAAATAGATCTGTTAAATCGCGGGCAATTGGAATTTAAACTTCCGTTAAGCTAGATTTGTATCTGGGGGGAGAACATCGTATGGTTTTATTGCGTACTTTTAGAAAAACGTCTGTTTCAGTTTTATTGGGATTCGTAGTATTACTGTCTAGCTGCAGCAAAGATTCTTCGTTATTTCAGGCTAGCCTAAAGGGCAGCCCGAAGAGTAGCCCTATTATGACTGAAGCCGCTCCCGCTCTGTCAAATCGCAGCGCGGTTCAAAGCGAAAAAATGCTTGCCTCCGATGCAGCTTCACCGCAGGCAGCTCCTGCAGTCAGTGGGATGAATCCTTCCATTGTTATTCCTGAGGGACGAAAACTTATCTATACGGCCAATATTACTATAGCTGTTTCCAATGTTCAAAATGGGGCTAAAAAGTTAGAAGACCAGCTTGTAAATTTTAAAGCCTATGTAGCTTCCCAAGATTGGTATGAAAATTCAGTAACCTACGAGATCAAGGTTCCCGTGGACCAGTTTGATCCGCTTATGGAAACCTTAGGAGCTTCCGGCAAGGTACGACGAAAAAATGTACAGGCCCGGGATGTCACCGAATATTATTATGATCTCGAAAATCGGGTAAAGAATAAGCGGATTTTGGTAGAACGATACCAAACCTATCTAAAAAATGCTAAAACGGTAGAGGATCTCCTGAATGTAGAGCGGTTCTTAAACGATGCAACTACGGAACTGGAAAGTCTAGAAGGAAATTTCCGGGGCCTTGTAAAACAGGTGGATTACGCCACAATCAATTTGACCATAGAGCCGGAAGTCTCAGCCGGTACCGGTGAACCGGGCTTTTTTGACCAGCTTAAAAATCTGTTTGCAGCCTTTGGGGCATTTTTACAAACTGTTTTAGTTATAATGATTGGCACTGTGCTGTATGGCGTGCCCTTGGTGCTCCTTGCGGCCCTGCTCTGGTGGCTGCTTTTGGGCCGGATTGGGCTACTGCGCAAGCTCTTTGCATTGGTTGCTGTAAGGAAAAAATAAAAATTCAGGCTGCTTGGTCGCGACTGGTTCGATCTTCGGTTCATATAGAACCTGGGTAATAAAAAAGGGGATGTCCTTAACGTATTGGACATCCCCTTTGTAATTTCGGGCAAGGCGGACTCGAACCGCCGACCCCAAGTCCCCCAGACTTGTACGCTAACCACCTGCGCTATTGCCCGGAACGTGATGCAACATAGCATAAGCCGCCCGTTTGTGTCAACAGTGGCCGTAAATGTGTTGCTCTTTTCCACCCGTTTTGTGCTATCCTGTAGTATATGCCCTCTCAAGTAGCGCACATATTATTCGGACAGGAACTTATCCGCATCTGCGAAGGCTTATTGGCGGAAAAATACGGCCAGAAGTTCGATGAACCAATACAAAAATTAAAAAATCAATATTTTTCAGTCTTCGCTCTTGGCTGCCAGGGCCCTGATATTTTTTACCATAGCCAAAGGCGCCGGCCGGTAGCGATAGAATACGGAAGTCTTTTACATCGCAGGAATTTTGGCAGTTTTATGACTCTTTTGCTAAAGCGTACCCTCAGCTCTGCCTTGACAAGTCTGGGGGCCTATGCATTAGGGTTTCTTACCCATGCTTATCTGGATCGGGCTGCCCACCCCTATATTGTTTACAAATCTGGCTGGGTATCGCCAGAACGGCCTGAGACAGCAAAATATGCCCGTTTGCATGCCTTTTTTGAGCGCATACTCGATGTGCAGCTTTTAGAACTTCTTGAGGGGATACATATTTCTGCCTGGAATCAGGATAGAATTTTAACCCGGGCTTGCGAAGAGCCTCCGGTATATCTTGTAGAAACCCTTGCCGATGCGCTGAGGTCAACCTATCCTGAACGGGCAGGGAAGGATCCCCTTTTGAACCTGCGCTTAGAAAATGCTCTTCTGGATGCAGCCTCATTTTATCGGACTACCAATCCGCAGCGAACTTCGATGAATTATAGAAAAATCGATGAGGGACTCTATCTTAAATATGACCAAAGTCCCGCATCGGTAGCCCTCATTTATCCCGAGGGTTTTCCCCTGTCAGTCGATTATTTAAATCTTGCAGAGCGACCATGGCGGCATCCCTGTCAGCAGGGCTCTGTAGACCACCGATCGTTCATCAACCTGTTTTTGGATGCCTGTCAAAAGGGGGCTCATTTTTTGTTCCAATTTATTTCTAGTTTTATCGAAACTGGACATGTACCTTCCAATTCTGTAGAACTCATCGGAAACGGAGGGCTTTCGATCTGCGACGAATCAGGGCTGCCCTGCAAGCCTGTTTGGTCTGATCCCCTCCCGCTTGACCACGTTTTGGAACAGCAATTTCTGCTCCGAACCGCCTGGTTTGGCCGTTAAAGGGAGCGGGAACTTTTGTTTCATCTCTTGAATACAAAAAAATAATAACTATAGTTTTAGGAGGAGGCTCTATGAAACTGAAAGGAAAAATGATTCTGTATCTAGCGCTGCCTTCTGCCCTCGGACTTATTGGATTAAGTCTCATTGTTGGGTTTTCAGTGGCATCTATGAGCCGGAAATCTGTGCTCAGCCTTACGGAACTAAACACGCAAAGCAGGGCTGCAGAGATCGGGCGCTGGCTCGAGGGACACATCAACAATGTTAAAAGAACTGCCGGCAACAGTGAAATGAAAAGCGGCGATATAAACCGCATACAAAACTATATTATGTCCCGGCAGGCCAACTTGCCCCAGGATGTGGCATATGAATATTTCAGCAACCTTGAAGGCAATTACTTTACTTCCGCTGGCGGTAAAGGCAATCTTTCGTCCCGGGAGTATTTTAAACAGATTGCAGCCGGCGCAGAGTATGTGGTGAGCGAAGGGCTCATATCCCTTTCCACCGGGAAAGCTATGACCTTTGTGGTGCTGCCCCAAATGAATAGCAGCGGAAAGCGGATTGGACTCACTGCCGCAGCGGTTGACCTGGAAACCATTTCTGGCATCGTATCGGGTATTAAATACGGCCAAGCCTATGCAGCAATTATTGACAGTAAATTAAACGTTATTGCCCATCCTAATAAAGAATTGGTGCTCAAAGCTAATTTTTCTGAACCTTCTAAGCTCGGGTATCGGGAAATGGAAGGGGCTATAGAAGCGATGCGGCAGGGGAAAACCGGGAGTCAGCACTACTGGGATGACAAGGGAGTAGGAAAATACCTTGTATATGCGCCTATCCCGCTAAGCCAGGGGTGGTATTTTACCATGGTTATTCCCGATAGTCAGATCAACGAAGCCCCGTCTAAAATTGTTTCTATGGTTGCGGCTATTTCGTCGGTTATTATCTTGCTTCTGGTGCTTATTATTCTGCTTGCGATCAATAATCTTACTAATCCGATTCGCCTTGTTTCTTCAGTAATCCAAAATCTTGGGAAAGGTCAGGTTTGGGTTGATGAAACGACGGACCAACAGATGCAGAAGGCCCATGCGTCACGGGACGAGGTTGGAGAAGCGGTACAGGCAACGACGATGCTGATGAGAACCCTCACGGATATTGTGCATTCGATTCAAACTGCAGCTTTGGAGGTGGAAAAGGGAGCCGCTGCTATCAGTCAGACTAGCCAAAACCTATCTCAGGGATCGACAGAACAGGCTGCCAGCGCAGAACAGGTCTCTTCTATGATTGAAGAAATCAGTTCCACCATCAAGCAAAGCGCGGACAATGCGGCCAGCACGGAGCAGCTTGCCCGGCGTGCTTTGGAAGATGCCCGCCAGGGAGCCGAGGCGGTGCTGCAGTCGGTGGAAGCAATGAAATCTATCGCAGCAAAGATCAGTATTATTGATGAGATTGCCAGGCAAACGAACCTGTTGGCCCTGAATGCGGCCATTGAGGCTGCCCGTGCTGGAGAAGCCGGCAAGGGCTTTGCCGTGGTTGCCAGCGAGGTCCGGAAACTTGCGGAACGGAGCCAAACGGCGGCGAACGAAATACTAGGAATTTCCAAACAGAGTGTACTGACCGTTGAAGAAGCGGGCAACCGAATTACCAATGTGCTTCCTGACGTACAAAAAACTGCTGAATTAGTGCAGGAAATCAGTGCCGCGAGCCGGGAGCAGAGCATTGGTATTGAGCAGATTGTTTCAGCAATTATGCAGCTTGATTCGGTTATTCAGCAGAACGCCAGCTCAAGTGAAGAACTGGCTTCCATGGCGGAGGAGCTTTCTTCCCAGTCCATGTCGCTGAGGCAGACTATTCAATATTTCTCTCTGAAAGAGGCGGATGTTCATGTGGTTCCCTCTAGTTCTTCCCGTGCTGCGACAATTAAGGGGCCCATACCGCAGGATGTGCCTAAGGAGAACAAGATACAGCGGGTGCTGCCAAAACGTCCGATGCAGCTACCCCAAAAGGAAGAAAAAAAGATTCCCATGCCGGAACACAAGCCAGAGGTGATTAAACCGAGCTCTGACCGAAGCATCATTCCCCCGCCCACGGCGAGCGATGATGATTTTGAAGAATTTTAGAGAATAAAAAAGGGCAATCCAGATTTTGGATTGCCCCTGATTTCTACTATTGCAGCGCTTTTAGAACGAAAGTACTGAAGGATCGTAGTCTTCTGGCGGTATAAAGCCAAGAAGCTGGATGCAGGTTGCAGCCAGCGAACTAATGCCGAGGCCGGATTTCAGGTTCCCTTCTCCGGCTTTGTAGGCGTATTCGCCCTTGTGTTCCGGATCGTAAATGATACACGGCACAGGGTTAAGACTGTGGCTTGTTTTGGCCTTGGGTTGACCATCTTCTTTGTAGATAACTGCACCGGTCTTTTTGTCATGTTCAAACATGTCATCCGAGTTCCCATGGTCAGCGGAGATGACCATAATGCCACCAGCCTTCTCTACTGCCTTGGCAAGACGCCCAAGCTGCAGGTCCATGGCTTCCATTGAACAAACGACCGCTTCGTAGTTCCCCGTGTGGCCCACCATATCGCCATTGGGATAGTTGAGCCGGATAAAATTGTATTTTCCCGATTCAATCGCTTCCAGAACTGCGTCGGTAATTTCAGCGCATTTCATCCAGGGCCGCTGCTCAAAGGGCAGAACATCGCTGGTAATTTCTACGTAGTCTTCCAGTTCTTCGCTAAACTTGCCGGTCCGGTTCCCGTTAAAGAAGTAGGTTACGTGTCCGTATTTCTGGGTTTCTGAAATCGCTAGGGTCCGCACCCCTGAAGCTGCAAGGTATTCACCCATGGTCCGGTCTATGGCAGGGGGGCTTACCAGGTACCGCTTGGGTACATGCATATCCCCGTCGTATTCCATCATGCCGGCGTAAACAACCTTGGGCCTGCGGATCCGATCAAATTTATCAAAGTCGTCCTGCTCAAAGGCAGCGGTCATTTCTAAGGCCCGGTCTCCGCGGAAATTAAAGTAAATGACCGAATCGCCGTCTTCTATAGTACCGATTGGTTTTCCATTATCTGCAATGACAAATTCTTTCAGGTCCTGATCGATGATGCCGGGGATTTCTTTGCGGTAGGTTTCCACCGCTTCTCGGGCGGATGAGAACTGGCGGGCAGTTCCCAGCACATGGGTTTTCCAACCCCGTTCTACCATTGACCAGTCGGCACCGTAGCGGTCCATAGTAATCCACATGCGGCCGCCGCCGGAAGCGATGCGGGCATCAAAATCCGCATTATTAAGACTCTTAAGATAGGCCTCGAAGGGGTCAACATATTCGAGGGCGCTGGTCTCGCCCACGTCCCGTCCATCAAAAAGAACATGGATCCGTACCTTTTTTACACCCTCTTCTTTTGCCCGCTGAATCATGGCTTTAAGGTGATCAATATGGCTATGTACGTTGCCGTCGGAGAAGAGGCCGATAAAATGGAGTGCTCCCTTGGAGCCCTTTACGTTGTCAATTACTTCCCGCCAGGCCTTACCCTGGAACATAGCACCGCTTTCGATAGACTTAGAAACCAATGCGGCTCCCTGGGAAAAGACCCGTCCGCAGCCAATGGCATTGTGGCCCACTTCGCTGTTGCCCATGTCTTCGTCGGAGGGGAGTCCTACCGCTTTTCCATGGGCTTTAAGACGGGTATGGGGACTTTTTGCCTTAATCGCTTCTAGATTGTACATTTTGGAATCGGCGACCGCATCGCCTTCCTTATATTTTCCGTATCCGACCCCGTCCATTATGACAAGTACGACCGGACCTCTGCGGCCTTTCCAGGCCGGATTTTTTTTGAGGGCTTCCACCATGGGGAACTCCTTTAATACAAATAGATTACGGAATAAAAACCGGTAATATGGTGACAATTGCAAAAATAAAATACTTTTGCAAGAACCTGAAACTATAATACTAAAAAAACTTGACAATACCAACCGGTGCCACGGATACTTGGGGTATGAAACTGCTTGTTTTAATATTAAATGATGAAGCATTTCTGGAAGAAATTCTCGAAGCCTATGTAGAAGCGGGTATCTCCCGGGCTACTATTCTTGATTCAGAAGGTATGGGCCGGTTTTTAACCTATGAGGTACCCCTTTTTGCAGATTTTAAGGATTTTATGAAGGGCAACAAACCTTACAATAAAACTATACTCTCGTTAATCGAAGACGAAGCTGTGCTGGACCAACTCGTTCCGCTTATAGAAAAAACTGTTGGTTCTTTGGAGCAGCCCGGTACGGGAATTATGTTTACGGTCCCGGTAGATTGGGTCCATGGTATATCTAAAATCTGCGTACCCGATTGAGCAATAAATAAAAAGGAGAGTGAGCCATGGTCGATTTTTCAGGAATATTAAATGCTTCGTGTATTGCAATAGACGTGGATGCAAATAGCCGCGAAGAGGTTATCCGTAAAGCTTTAGAGCTCTTACAGCATGGACAAAAAATAACTCAGCCGGAGACTATCTATCATGATATTATGGCCAGGGAACAGCTTGCGTCTACAGCTATTGGAGAGGGTATTGCGGTTCCACATGCGCTAAGTGATTCTATGCAAAGTACGGTCATGGCGGTCATCCGGCTAAAACATCCTATAGATTTTAATGCCCCCGACGGTAAACCGGTGGATCTCTTTTTTATAATGGCAGGTCCAAAAAATGATACGGCATACCATTTAAAGCTCCTTTCCCGGCTTGCTCGGCTGCTTCATGATCCCCATTTTCGGGAACAGGCTCGTTCAGCCGCCACTAGAGAAAACCTTGCCGCCCTGCTTTTAGAAAAAGATTAGGAGAGCTCTATTGATGGAAACAAAAAAGAGTCTCTTATGGAACCTGATACGATATTTTATCACCGTCATTTTCCTTTTTATTTGCTGGATGCTTTTTTCTGCAACCCTGGATTTTCCCTATGTAATGATAGGCTTGGTGGGATCCCTAGTTATCTCCCTTTTTGTTTTTAATGTGTTTATAGAACCTCACGAAGCGGGCCGCAGATCCGTTATCCCCCGTCTTTTGCCTCTCCTCGGGTATTTCCCTTTGCTCATTCGTGCTCTTTATATTGCAAGTTTTAAAATGCTCGGTGCGGTTTTAACCGGATCTATACAGCCCGGTATTGTACATTTTAAAAGCAGGCTCCGATCTGATTTGGCGAGGGTTGTGCTTGCTCATTCTATTACCTTTAGTCCCGGAACTATAACCATGGATCTCGATGAGGACCATTATGTAGTTCATTGGATGTTCGCCAGCACCCGTCACTCAAAACAGGCAGGTTCTGAAATTAAAGATGCCTTGGAAATTCAACTACGGAAAATTTGGACATGAAACACGAGATTTATTTAGTGACGAGCTGGGTATTTATCATTTGTATTGGGCTTGCCATTATTCGGCTTTTGCTCGGCCCCCTGGGTGCTGACCGGCTTGTTGCTCTCTCTGTGATTTCTTCCCTTATTTTGGCTCTCCTCGTCATGTTCGGAACTCAGGAAGGGCGGCTTCTGTATCTGGATGTGGCTCTTCTTTATGATGTATTTGGCTTTTTGGGAATCTTGGCTATAGCCCGATTTTTTAAAGACAAAGAATCCGGAGACCGGAGGTTTTAATGTTACTTTTGATCGATATACTTTCCATGGCGATTGCCCTTTTAGCCTGTGTTTTTGCTATTGCGGGGACGCTAAGCCTTTTTCGCTTTCCAGATTGCTATACCCGCTTGCAGGGCTCTTCCCTTGCTAGTTCTACCGCTCCTTTTACCATCTTTTTTCTGAGTCTTATTAATGCTGCAGATATTGCGTCGGCATTCAGAATCCTTTTACTCATGCTCTTTTTCTTGGTGTCCTCTCCGACTACGAGCCACATTATTGTTCGCTATGCATGGTATTCGGGGGTGATACCCTGGACTAAAAAAGGACAAAAACCATGATTACCGTTCTATTGCTCTTTGTCCTTATTGGCTCCGCGTATGCCTTATTTTCCCGGGACTTATTGCATGGAACTATTGCCCTTTCTATGACCAGTGTCGTTTCAGCGCTTATATTTTATTTGCTCCATGCACCGGATGTGGCAATTACAGAGGCTGCAGTTGGCGCAGGCTTATCCACGGTGATATTTCTCTGGGTTATTAAAAACACAAAACGGAGCGATCCATGATCCGAATAATGGGACTTGGTAGTGTGCTGCTTTTGCTCGTTGTGCTAGGACCAATGATTATACCCGATGAGTCGTGGCCAGAGGTTAACCGGAATTTCCTTGCTTTACGGGGGCTTGATGATACGGGAGCAAACAATCTGGTCTCCGCTATATATTTGGGCTACAGAGCCTATGATACGATCGGGGAAACAATAGTGCTCCTTGCTGCTGTAGCGGGAGCTCTGTATCTTATTACATCCGTATCCCCATCTGCTCAAGGGCCTGTAAATATCACAATACTTGACTCTATTGAGAAAAAAAAACATGCAACACGAACAAACGTTATTAGTATGACGACGGGGAAGCTTGCTCCGGTAGTCATGCTGTTTGGCTGGTACGTTATGTTTTTTGGACACCAATCCCCAGGGGGCGGGTTCCAGGGCGGAGTCGTTCTCGCCTCGGGGCTCCTTTTTATCGCCCTCGGGAGGGAAAAGCGTCAGGCTGCATCGATTATCACTAAAGAAAGTCTGCATACTATAGAAGTAGGTTCGCTTTTTGCGATTCTTTTTATGGTCTTTATACCACTGTTCTTTGGAGCCTTTGTATTAGAAAATCCTTTTGTTTCCGCGGAGATCACCATACCCAAAGTCTTGTATATTATAGGTTTTAATGTAGCCATAGGCCTTAAGGTCGGTTCAGGGCTGGCGCTGCTTGGCCTTTTAATGATGGACATGAAATATGATGATTGACAGAATCCTTTTACTTGGCCTTTTTCTCCTGGGCTTTTACGGTCTTGCGGTACAAAAAAACTTGGTAAAGAAAGTATTTGCCCTTTCAATTCAAAATGCCGCAGTGGTATTGCTTTTTATCCTGGAGGGAGGCCGTATCGGTACGCACGCCCCTTTGGTTGTGGAGGGCTCAAAAACTTATGTAGATCCGGTACCCCAGGCGCTGATGCTCACCGCCATTGTGGTCGGGGTCTGTGTGAGTGCCCTGGCACTCGCATTGGTGTACCGCCTTTTCCGGGAGTACCAAACTCTTGATGTAGAAGAAATCCAGAAAAGGGCAAACAATGAGAAGTGAAGATCTGGTTATTCTAGAAATAATGCTACCTTTGGTCGGCGCTTCTTTTTGTTTTCTTGCAAAACTGATACATGCTCCGAAGGTTCAGAAAGGTCTTGAATGGATAGGGGGCATTGTTGGCCTTGCAATACCACTAGGTCTTTTATTTCTTTTATATGAACCTGTCAAAGAGGGGCCCCTGCGTTTTTTTGTAGGAAACCAGCATGAAACCATTGGCATAGAGATTCGTTTTGATGGGATGAGCTGGCTTCTTGGAATGATGGGTTTTATCAGTGCCTTGAGTGCCTGGCTCTTTTCGCGCAGTTCAGGACCGGACTCTCCAGTATTTTCCGCTTTGTTTCTTATACAAACCTTTGCGGTGACCGCAACTGCTGTCTCAGCCGATTTATTTAACCTATTTGTCTGTTTTGAAATTCTTGGTATTGCTTCCTATGCTCTCACGGCTTTTTCAGGAAAGGGCCGGGCCTTTATGGCGGCCTTTAGCTATATGGCGGTGAGTTCCTCTGCTATGGCTATTTTTTTGTTTGGTGTTTTTGGTATTTACCGGATTACCGGCTCTCTCTCTTTTGATGCAATTGCAAGCTATATAGTTTCCGTTAATACAGAAAGCCAGATTGTGGGCATTGGTTTATCCCTGGTTTGTATTGTGGTGGCCACTGCTGTCCGTGTGGCGATCTTGCCCGTTTATGGCTGGCTCCCTGAGGCCCATGCATCTGCTCCCCATGCAATATCAGCTGTTCTCTCCGGTGTGTTGATAAAGGTGCCTCTTTTTGCGCTGGGGCGATTTTTGTTCCTGCTCATGGCAACGGTTTCTTCAGTAGATATTGTTTTTAAGGAAATCCTGGAAATCCTGAAATTTACAGGAACTCTCACCGCCCTCGTAGCAGTTATTTTTGCCCTTTCCCAGCGGGAGGCAAAGCGGCTTTTAGCCTACCATTCTATCAGCCAGATCGGATATGTGGTAAGTGCCTGGGCTATGGCGAGTCCTGTGGCAATAGCTGCCGCATGGCTCCATGCCTTTTATCATGCTCTCTTTAAGGGTCTCCTCTTTCTCAGTGTGGGATCAGTTACCGATGCAGCAGGCTCTAAGGATGTGTATGCTGTCCGAGGTGCATATAGAACCGGATTTATTCCTACCATGAGCTTTTTTATTGGGGCCCTTTCAATTTCAGCCCTCCCTCCTTTTAACGGATTTGCAAGTAAGGCCGCGGTTTCTTCACTGCATAAGGGAACATGGGAATATGTTATCCTGAGTCTTGCGTCGATCGGAACCGTCGCTTCTATGATCAAATTAAGCAGAATATTTCTCGGAAGACCGAAACCCAGGAACGATGTAGCAGCAGAAGCTGAATGGTCTGGAACACCTCAACGGATAAGAGGCTTTTGGTTTAAGGTTTCATTGCTTATATTCTCTGCTGCCTGTGTTGTCACAGGTCTTTTTGCTCCCAAGATAGGGGCTCTGGCAGGGCATTTAACAGGTACAGATTACAATCCGGTACCAGTATCATTATTTTCCGTACCAGCTTTGCAGGGTGCGTTAATGCTCCTTGTTCAAGGGGGCTTATTATATCTTTTTGTCGTAAGCAAACCGGGAAAAACGATCACCCATGCAATAGAAGAACGACGTCCCAGCTTTGCAGGGCTTCTGTTTGCTTTTTCCCTTGCCCTCGGTGCGCTGGGAGCGCTTGTTTTGTTCCGTCATTAACAGGGAATGTTAAAAACGGATATCCACCATGGTGATATCATCGGCCAGATGGGATTCACCGATCCAGCGATTTACTTCCTCATCGATCCGTTGCGATATTTCAGAGAGGGGTGTTTTATATAGTCCCCTCAAAAGTTCAATGGTTTTTTCTTCTCCGTAGCGTTCGCCGAAGGGATCGGTCATATCGGTTAGACCATCGGAATATGCGGTGATTCTGAGCCCCTTCACGATGGGGAGTGAAATTGGCGCTTCGTTCACGAGTTTTTCTTCGATACCCAGGGGCGGTAGGTTTGGCCGGGCAATTTTACAAGCGATTTTCTTTTCTTCTTCCTGGGGAATAAAAACGAGAACCGGAGAGAAACCGCAGTTGTGAACTTCCACAGAGTTTGCATCAAAATCGATATAGAAGAGTACGGCGGCAACAAATACATCATCGGGATTCACTTCCTTAATCATGGCATTAATAAGCCCCGTGGTTTTGCGCGGATCTCCTTCATAGGCAAATAATTTAAAGGCTGCAAAAAAGGCTCCCAATGCGGTTGTTGCGAGGGAACCAGAAATGTTTTTACCTGCCACGTCAAAGCATGCGACCAGGTACCTGTTGGGGCCGATCCGGGCAGCACGATAAAAATCGCCGCCTACTTCGTGGGCCATGCGGTTATAAAATATGAGCCTGTACCGTGGATCCTCCGGGATGGGTTTGCTTAAAAGGTATTGCTGTATTTCTCCCGCCCGTCTGAGATCCTGGGCTCGAATTTCGTTAAGGTGCTCCAGCATTTGCCGTAAGTTTACGATTCCAAGGTAACTGCGATGGTGCTGGACTATGTACCATCCTGGATCATCGCCCTGGGTTTCCTTGAGGCCCTCGGCCACAATACGGTCCACATAATCGGTGGCCTCTACGGTTTTGCGGGCCGGAATGACATAGGCGTCCAGGTCTTTCTGCCAGAAACGTTTCCAGGTAGATTCAACAATCTCTTCGAGAACATGCCGTGGAACCACCCCGAGGACTGCCCCGTCCCGCTCGATAGGAAGTACTTCAAGCTCTGGCCGGTCAGAAAGGAGCTCCAGGGCCCAGCCTGCTTCAGAACCGGCACTAAGAGGTTCAACACAATCGGCAATATAACCTACTTGCAAAGGTGAAAACAGTCTCCCGATATCGCGGGCCTTCGTAGTCATATCATTTCTCCTGTTTTTGTTTACTTTTGGAGCATTATACTATAAAACAGTAAAAGGGGGTACTATGAATATTTTTTTAAAATTAAAAGATACCTTAACCGCAGCTTATCAGAAATTGGTAAGGGCATCAAAAACGGTTTTAAGGTCCCTTAAGAAGGCTCAACATCCCCTGGCAGAACGGATTTTATCTGATGCAATGCAATTAAGCGGCATTCCCTCTCCCACTGAAAAGGAAGAGGCCCGATCAATCTTTATTGTAGAGCGGCTTGCAAGTCTGGGCGTGCAAAGTACTCTGGACGATGCAGGGCACCTATTGGCCCGCATTCCCTGTACAATCGCAGAAGATGTTAAGCCAATACTTCTTGTCGCAGCTCTTCCGAGTGAACATTGGCATCCCACGGCAAGTTTGGGGAGTCTGGATACGGAAAAGGCCTATGGGTCTGGCTTGGCTGACGCAATCGGTCCGGCAACCCTGCTGGCTGTTGCGGAGGCTATGAAGACCGGTTCCCTCCGGTGCAATAGGGATGTCCTTTTACTTTTTACCGCCTCGCCATCGGGAAAAGTTCCTGTGGAACTGTATAACAGTCTTATCGAAGGTTCTGACACAAGCCCTGCGGCAGTTTTTTCAATCCGGGGCCTTTCTCTTGGGGTTCTTAATACTTCCTACAAGGGTACCTATCAGATCCGTGTACACCTTACATTGGAAGATTCAGAGGATGCAGAAAGCAGGTATTCTGCGGTAGATGCCATCACCCAACTGGCCCAGAGCCTTTCTCTCGTGCAATGGGATGAAAAGGGCGAAACCAATTCTGTAATAAGCCGCATAGAGGCAGGCTTTGGGTTTGGAAAGCATCCCACGGAAGGTTTGGCAGAAATTGAGCTCTATTCGTCCGATTCAGCGGTGCTGGAAATGGCCATGAAGGCTGCAATAGCAACCGCCGAAAAAAGTGCTGCCCAATACAAGGCAAAAGCCCAGGTCGAGGTAGTGAGTTCTATTCCAGTGGGCAAGGCCGAGCCTAATCAGGAACTAACAAAGCTGGCTGCGGGGATTATGAAGGACCTGCATATCAAGATACGGGAAAAACCCGCAGTTTCTGCTGTGTCCTATTTTACCACTAAGAATATTCCTGCCATGGTCTTAGGCATGGCTCGGGGACATATAGGACTCGAACAGGACGAGATTGAGGTAGAAAGCCTTGAGGCGGGTAGGAAACTCCTCTTTACCATGCTGGAAAAGTTAACAAAAGAAGGAAATCTTTCATGATACAGAGCGATTCTCTATTAAACAGGACCTGGCACCACTCCCGCTTTGCGGACATAGACCGGCTTGTGGCTTTAAAAGAAAAAAAAGGACTTAAAATATCCCTCGCCTTTCCCACCTTAAATGAAGAGGCCACCATAGGAAAGGAGATTCTGGTGATCCGTACCGAACTTATGGATCGATACCCCCTGCTGGATGAAATCGTTGTTATAGACTCCTCGTCCCAGGACAAGACCAGGACCATCGCTGAACGGTACGGCGCAAAGGTATATCAATCTAAAAACATTCTGCCCACCTACGGCACCTACCGCGGCAAGGGCGAAAACCTCTGGAAGAGCCTGTATGTGCTCCAGGGAGACATTATTGTCTGGGTGGACGCGGATATTGCTAATATTTCGCCGAAATTTGTTTATGCCCTCGTTGGTCCCCTTTTAGAAGATGACTCCATCGGCTATGTCAAAGCCTTTTACGAACGGCCTATACGGTCCAGCGGGGACCTTAAGCCCTCAGGGGGCGGCCGGGTCACGGAAATATTGGTGCGGCCCCTCTTCTCGCTTTTTTATCCCGAACTGGCGGCACTCATTCAGCCCCTGTCTGGCGAATATGCGGGAAGGAGGAAACTTTTAGAAACCCTGCCGTTTTCAGTCGGCTATGGGGTAGAGCTGGGTCACCTTTTGGATATTTATCATCAATTTGGTATAAAAAGCCTTGCCCAGGTGGATCTGGATATCCGGATTCACCGGAACCAGACCACCCAGGCTTTGGGTAAAATGAGCTATGGAATTCTCAACACCTTTTTCAAACGGGCGGGCCAGTACGGCGATGCCCAATTGCTAAAGACTCTAGGGGCTTACCATATCAGCCTGGAAAATCAGGGCGATTCCCACCGGCTTATAGAAACAGAAATTCCGAGCATCGAGCGGCCCGCCATGGTTTCCATACCCGAGTATCGGGAACGCTTTGACGTGCCGCAAGAAACTCCTGCTACCGGTATTCTTCCCAAGCCTTGATTTCTAATCCCCGCTGTTCTTTGTACACCAGGGAATCGATAAACTGGCGGGCCACCTTGATATTGGTAAAGAGGGGAATGTCAAAGTCCACCGCCAGGCGCCGTATCAGGTAGTCGTTCTTCAGTTCTGTCTGTCGGTTGTTCTTAGGTATGTTGATGACCATATCCACTTCCCGGGACTTTATCATGGTGGCAATGTTGGGTTCCTTGGATTCCAGCGGCCAGTTCAGCGCTGAAGCCGGTACACCGTTTGCTTCTAGGAATTTAACGGTACCCCGGGACCCATAAAGTTCATAGCCCATTTCGACCAGTTTCCGGGCCGAATCCAGAAAGTCTACCTTGTCTTCGATGGGACCGGTGGAAAGGAGTATCTTTTTCTTGGGTATCCGGTAGCCTACGGAGAGCATCGCCTTGAGGAACGCGTCGTCCAGATCGGTGCCGATACAACCCACCTCTCCGGTAGATGCCATTTCTACCCCTGTAACCGGGTCTGCGCCATGGAGCCGGGAGAAGCTGAACTGGGCAGCCTTTACGCCTACCCATTCCAGGTCCAAGGCAGAAGAGGGGGCTTTCTGCACCGGTTCGTCCAGCATGGCTCGGGTAGCCATATCGATCATATTGACCCGACTCACCTTTGAACAGAAGGGGAAGCTCCGGCTGGCCCTGAGATTGCATTCAATAACCCGTACCCGATTTCGTTGGGCTAAAAACTGAATGTTAAAGGGGCCGGTAATGTCCAGAGCCTGGGCAATACGGGCGGTAATCTTTCGGATCTTCCTGATTGTTTCGATATAAAGCCGCTGGGCAGGCAGTACCACCGTAGCATCCCCTGAATGGACCCCGGCGTTTTCGATGTGTTCCGTAATGGCGTGGAAGAGGATTTCTCCCCGCTTAGCCACCGCGTCTACCTCGATTTCCTTGGAGTTTTCTACAAATTTGGAAATGACCACCGGGTGTTCGGCTGAAACTTCCGCAGCAAGTCCCAGATAGTTTTCAAGACTTTCATCGTCCCAGGCGACATTCATGGCCGCTCCAGACAGTACATAGCTTGGCCGGATCAGAACCGGATAGCCCACCTTGGCAGCAAAGGCTTTGGCGCTTTCGGTGTCCGTAAGCTCCTTCCATTCAGGCTGTTCTATACCGAGCTCATCCAGAAGGGCTGAAAATTTATGCCGGTTTTCTGCCATGTCGATAGAGTCGGGCCGTGTGCCGAGTATAATGGTACCCGCCTTGTAGAGCTTCATGGCCAGGTTGTTCGGGATCTGGCCTCCCATGGATAGTACAAGCCCTTCAGGCCGTTCATACTCGTAAATATCCAGCACCCGTTCAAGGCTCAGTTCCTCGAAATAAAGCCTGTCGCAGACATCATAATCGGTAGATACGGTCTCTGGGTTACAGTTCACCATAATGGTATAGCGCCCCGCATTCCGGGCGGTTTGCACCGCGTTAACACAGCACCAGTCAAATTCCACGCTGCTTCCGATTCGGTAGGGCCCAGAACCAAGCACCATGACTCCCCGGTTGGCCGGAAGCACATCGTTCATGGCCAGGGCGGCCGGTGCCGCCTGGGTATTGGTAGCGCTGCCGTAGGTCATGTACAGGTAATTGGTTTTGGCAGGGTATTCGGCAGCCAGGGTGTCGATCTGCTTAATCGCCGGCTTAAGCCGGTATTCATCCCGGAGACTGCGGATCCGTTCTTCCGGAAGTCCGAGTATTTCTCCAATACGGCTGTCGGAAAAACCGTGCCGTTTAGCCTGGGCAAGTAAGGCCCGGTCGGGAACTCCCGCTGATCCCGCAGTCTGCGGGCCCCGGAGCGCCCTCAGGCTTCGTTCTGTTTCCAGTACCGCCGCTATTTTATAGAGAAACCATTTGTCTATTTTGGTGATCCGGTGAATTTTATCCACCGACCAGCCAGAATCCAAAGCCCGGTATATGGCAAAAAGACGGCGGTCCGTCGGCTTTGCCAGAGCTTCCTTGAGATCCTTAAAATCGGTACCTAAAAGCCGGTCTTCTCCCGAAAGCCCAGGAGCTCCGATGCCGGTCATTCTGATAGCCTTTTGCAGGGCTTCTTCAAAGGTCCGTCCAATAGACATGACCTCTCCGACGGACTTCATTTCCGAACCAATGCGCTGGTCCACGTTTTTAAATTTAGTGAGGTCCCAGCGGGGGATTTTTACTACGCAGTAGTCCAGGGCGGGTTCAAAACAGCTTTTCGTAGCCCGGGTAATACGGTTTTCGATGTCCACCAGGGAATATCCCAGGGCCAGTTTTGCCGCCACAAAAGCCAGGGGGTAGCCCGTTGCCTTGGAAGCCAGGGCGGAACTGCGGGAAAGCCTGGCATTTACTTCGATAATCCGGTAATCCTCTGAATAGGGGTCCAGGGCATACTGGATATTACATTCCCCCACGATACCAAGGTGCCGGATAACTTCAATGGCGATCCTCCGCAGCTTATGATACTCCGAGTCGGTGAGGGTCTGGGATGGTGCCACCACAATGCTCTCTCCGGTGTGTATTCCCAGGGGGTCGAAATTTTCCATGTTACAGACCGTAATGCAGTTGTCGAACCGGTCTCGGACAACCTCGTATTCAATCTCCTTCCAGCCCCCAAGCCATTCTTCCACGAGAACCTGGGGCGCATGGGCAAAAGCCCGGTCACAGCGGCGCTGTAGCTCCGCCTCGTTTTTGCAAAGCCCCGAACCGGCCCCGCCCAGAGCATAGGCGACCCGCACCATGACAGGGTAGCCAATCTGGCGAGCCGCTTCTACCGCTGCTTCGGTGCTGGTTGTGGCGATGCTCCGGGGTGTTTTAGCTCCGATCTCGTTGAGCCGTTCTACAAAAAGCTGCCGGTCCTCCGTATCCTCGATAGCCTTTATCGGACTGCCGAGCACTTCTACCCCGTATTTATACAGGGTACCATCCTTAGCCAGGGCCACCCCGCAGTTTAGGGCTGTTTGTCCGCCAAAGGAAAGAAAGATGCCGTCGGGCCGTTCTTTTTCTATTACCTGCCTGACATATTCGGGGGTAACGGGCAGGAAGTAGGTTGCATCAGCCATCCCTTCGCTGGTCTGAATTGTTGCTATGTTCGGATTGATAAGTACCGACTGGATACCCTCTTCCTGAAGGACCTTGAGCGCCTGGGACCCCGAATAATCAAATTCTCCGGCCTGTCCAATCTTGAGGCCCCCGGATCCTAAGACCAGTATTTTTTTATATTGATGAACAGCGGTTTTGTTCATTTCTTACCCCCTGCCATGTACTGGCGGACATCCTGGATAAACTGATCGATGAGAAATTCCGTATCCCGCGGCCCAGGACAGCCTTCGGGATGGAACTGCACTGCCCGGAAGAATCCCTTTTCGGACCTGATTCCTTCCACGGTGCCGTCGTTTGCATTTTCGAACCATGCTCGCCAATTCCGGGGCAATGTATCCTCCCTGACCGCATAGCCGTGGTTCTGGCTCGTGATATAGCACCGTTCGGTTCCCACTTCTATACAGGGCTGGTTTTGTCCCCGGTGCCCATAGGGGAGCTTATAGGTGTCGGCCCCCGCAGCCAGGGCCATGAGCTGGTTTCCGAGGCAAATGCCAAATATGGGCCGCGTATCATTCAAAGCGGTGCGGATGGTTGCAATCGTTTTACCGCAGGCCTTGGGGTCTCCGGGGCCGTTGGAAAGAAAAAGCCCGTCATATTCAATGCCAGAGAGGTCGTGGTTCCATGGTAGCCGGATGACCTCCACACCTCGATTAAGCAGGACCCGGAGAATGTTTGCCTTGGCTCCGCAATCCAGGAGGGCAATCCGCGGAACGGGGCTGTCTCCCGGGCTGCGGGGGCTGAGGGGGCTGAGGGGGCTGAGGGGGCTGTAGCGCCGCACTTCCTTTGGCGAAACCTCCGCTACCGGATGGCTTATGTCGCCTGATTCAAAGGTTACCTCTCGGTTTCCTTCTACCAAGATTTTGCCCCGCATTACCCCATGCTCCCGCAGCCGTTCCGTAAGGGAGCGGGTATCGATCCCATAAATACCAGGCACATTATTTTTTTCCATCCAATTAGAAAGGGTGGTCTGGCTTGCAAAATGGCTCGGTTCTTCGCAGAGATCTGCCACTACAAAGCCTGCAACCTGAATACGGTTGGATTCAAAGTGTACCGGTATTCCCCATTCATCCAGTATCATGTTGCCCTGCTTGTCCAGGGGGATCCCGTAATTGCCGACCAAGGGGTAGGTAGCTACGAGGATTTGGCCTCGATAACTGGGATCTGTCAATGATTGGGGGTAACCTGTCATTCCTGTTGTAAAGACCACTTCTCCAGCCTGGGAGCGGGCTTTTCCGAAGGACCATCCAATAAATTCCGATCCATCTTCCAGCACGAGCCGGGCGCTGAGCCGGACACTGCTTGCTTTGCGTTTCATGGAACCTCCAGGGGTGTTTTCTGGATAATATGTTTAGCATGCAGAAAATACAAGGGGGTGATTAAAAAATAGGAAACAAAAAGAAATAAAATCTGCTATTTTATGGTTTTTTTTGTAATGAAAAATAAAAAAATGCGTTTTCTATTCCTAGAAACAGCCTTTTAAGCTCATCAAATGAATTATTCAATAAGCGGCAAAAATACAGCCCCCGCAAGTTCCGCAAGAATCTGAGGGGCAATCATAATTTGAAGCCCCCGTCGGCCTGCGCTTACTGAGATGGTGTCGAACATAAGGGCGGTTTCATCAATAAAAGTTGGAAATGCTTTTTTCATACCCAGGGGCGAACAGCCGCCGCGGATATAGCCGGTTACCGCTTCGAGGTCCCGCAGCGGGAGGGGCCGCACCGCCTTGTCTCCTACGGCTTTTGCTGCCCGTTTAAGATCTACTTCGCAGGTACCGGGGACCACACAGACAAGGTACCCTGTCCGTTCTCCCACCAGGACTATGGTTTTAAATACCCGGTCTGCATCAAGCCCCAAAAGCTCCGCCGCATGGGTTGCGGAAAGGTCTTCCTCATCAACCGGGTACTCTAAAACACTGAATGGTATCCGCCGCTGTTCCAGCATACGGATCACTGTCGTTTTTTCTATCATCAATTGGAAGCACCTAAACCATATAAGTGTTCTTGTTAAAGGGCTTTTACTGCCCGAGCCAAAGCCCGGCCCCGTTCTTCCAGTGTTTTAAGGTCCGCTTCGGTTGGTGCTCCGGGCCACTCGTGGGATTCAAGGGACGTCCACTTCAGGTCCGCTATAGCGGCCTCATATTCCTTTTTTGCACCGCCGACCCAGCCCCAGGAGCCGATGCGAAGCACCTGCTTATTGTACACATGTTTGCGCTTCAGAATATCGATGACATAAGCCATGGGCGGAAACATGGCATATTCGTAGGTGGGCATGGCAAGGACAATGCCTGCGCTCTTGTAGGTATCGGCCAGCACATAGGACACATCCTCATTGGGTACCCGGTGGATAGAGTAGGGGACTCCCTCTGCTTCGATGCCGCGAATCACCGCATCAAGGCCCTGTTTGGTGTTGCCATACATGGATCCCCAGACTATGGCGATTTCTTTTTCCGGTTTTCCGTTTGTATAGGTGGCATATTTCAGGTACCGCTCAACAATTTTAAGGGGTTCCTTTCTCCAGACAATACCATGGCTTGGGGCAATACATCGAATCTGGAGCCCCTCAAGTTTTTTCACCGCCCGGTCTACAAATATGGAGAATGAACCCACTATGTTTGCGTAATAACGAAGGCTTTCCTTCTCGTAAAAGGCATGTTCTTCGATGCTGAACTGATCGTCAAAAACCCGGTCTCCCAGGGCTCCAAAGGATCCAAATGCATCGCAGCTAAAGAGAGTCCCCGATTTTGCTTCCCAGGTCATCATTGTTTCGGGCCAGTGGACGTTAGGAGTCTCGAAGAACTCGAGCACCATGCCTTTGCCGAGGTCGAGCTTGTCGCCAGTCTTAACCGCCCGCAGATTGTCCGCAACATGGTAAAAACTCTTGACTAACTCGACACCCTTGGCGGTGCTCAGAATCTCTATGTTTGGATTGATAGCTTTGAACTCCCCAAGCCAGCCCGTATGGTCCGGTTCCAGGTGGTTCAAAACAAGATAATCTATATCTTTAAAGGAAATACCCAGCGAACTAAGTTCAGCTTCAAGCTGTTTTGGAGCGTTAGTCCAGTCCCGGACCAGGTCGATAAGGGCTATTTTATCGCCCCGAACTATGTAAGAATTCAGGGAAACCCCCTGCGGAATGGGCCAAATGCCTTCGAACAAATCGTTTGTTTCTATATCTGCATGAAGACAAAAAACGGAATCGGAAATAGCATATGCTTTCATAGGTTCCTCATTTATGTGGGTAATGGATTTTCGGTTCTAAGTATAACAAAAAAAGGCGCTGTTGCAAGGCTCTATTTGCAACACGGGGCTAAATAGCATATAGTACTAATGAAGGACGCGGAATGGAACAAAATCAAAAAACGGAACAGATTGAATCCTTAAAAAATGAACTTTTAGCCGCCTGGAGACTATGCAATACTGAACCTTCATCTGCGCTCTCCCAGTCAGAGCTGCTTTTGCAGCAAAGCAGGGCTATACACTATAAAAAGGGAGAAGGCTGGGCGCTGTTAATACAAGCGAAAGCATCATTTCAGATTACCGATTTTGAAAGCGCAAAACAGGCCATCGGAAAAGCTATTGAACTGTTCCAGAAATATCGGGACATAGAGGGATTGGCTGAATCGTTTGTGATTGAATCAGCCCTGTTCATACAGCAGGGCGCTCTGGATAAGGCTCTGGAGGATGCAACAAAGACCCTGGAAATTGCAAAAGAAGGCGAGTATCCCCTATTGGAGACCAAGGCCGCGAACCGTATCGGCGAAGTACTGCTTAAAGCCGGGGCAGTGCACCAGGGGCTGGAATACTTTATGCGAGCCGCGTCGAGCCTTAAAAAATACGAGTCTATTCAGGATAACCAGCAGAACAATAAACGGGACATTCTTGAGCTACAGGCCCGGCTGTTTTCTAACCTAGGCCTGGCGTTCTTAGAAATTGGTGAAACCAGTAATTCGATAGAATACCTTGAATTAGCCCTAGGCTGTGCAGAACAGAATCAAGATAAGGGATCTTTGCTTTTTATTCTTAAGGGGCTTTCTGTCGCATATAGAAGAACAGGGGACCGAAAAAAAGCCGGAGACCTCTTGTTTGAAGCCCTGGATCTTGCAAAACAGTCCAAGCAAAATTTGGTACTGCTTGATCTTAAACTAGAGCAAGCCTTGCTTTTGATTGAATCGGATATCTATCTCGAAGCTATCGAAGCGCTTAACGGAATTATACAGGATGCCCTTAAAAACCAGCTTATTCCCATCCTTACCGAAGCATACCGTCTGAGGTCCCTTGCGTTTGAGCTAAGCGGCGACAGTGCTTCCGCGCTAGAAGATTATAAACAGTTTCATAAATATCAGGAAGACTTATCGGGAGAACAGATTGCCCAAAGCAAAAAGGATGCAGAAATTCTTTTTGAACTTGAACGGGCAAAAAACGAAGCGGAGATTTACCGGCTTCGGAACGTGGAACTTCGAAAACACAAGGAAGAGCTTGAACAGAGCAATCAGCGGCTCAAGGCGGTTATGGAAATTGCCAAGGTCGTCACCGCTTCACTGGATATCCAGGTTATTGCCCAAACTGTCCATGCAAGCCTTATGCATCTTATGGATGCTTCTGGATTTTCCCTTGTGCAATATGATGAAATCCATGACCAGATACATTTTATTCTTTTTTTAGAAGATGATACCATACATGAACCCTTTACCATTGCCGCTGACAGCCAGGACAGCTTTGCCGCCTATGTTGTTAAGCACAAGGAGTTTATTAAGCTCGATGATATTGATGCAGAGTATGCTCAATATGTTAAAAATCCAACCCATTTGGGCGGACGAAAAACAAAATCGATGATGTATGCTCCGCTTCTAGTGGGTGGAAAAGTGGTCGGTGCTTTAAGTGTCCAGAGTATGAAGACCGGCGCTTATACCAACGAAGATGGGGAACTGCTCCGTTCTGTCAGCACTTTTATTGCCATAGCCATGGAAAACAGCCGCACCCATGATGAACTCCTCCGGCTTAACCAGGATTTACAGGCCGAAAAGGATGCTTTGGAACAGCTCACCAAAAAAGTGAGCCGCCTTGCAAACCATGACGGTCTTACGGGTCTTCCAAACCGGCTCCTTTTGGGAGAATTGCTAGAAAAGGCAATTTTAAGAGCCGCCCGGCATTCAACTCTGGTGGCGGTCCTTTTTATGGATCTGGATAATTTTAAGCCTATAAATGATCGATTCGGGCATCATGCGGGGGATTTGGCGCTTATTGAGGTCGCCCACCGTTTTAAAAATGCCCTGAGGGCCATGGACGTTATTGCCCGGGTAGGGGGCGATGAATTTGTTGCCCTCCTCACCGATTTAGATGACCCCCAGGCAGCATCTATTGTTTCAGAAAAACTTTTGGATGCCCTCAGAAATCCGGTAATAGTGAACAATACTCCCTGTGAACTGGGTGTTTCTATCGGTATAGCCCTATACCCCCGGGATGGGAAGCTGGCAGATGATCTTTTGCACCGGGCCGACGAGGCTATGTATGAAATTAAACGGGAAAACAAAAACGGGTATGCTTTTTATAGGCATGAAAAGAAATAGGCGGAACCGCCCCTCCGCAGCCCCGCCTGTTAATGGCTCTTCATCACATTGAAACTGGCTTTGCGATTGATTGCGGTTACTTAAAACTACAGGTAACCGCTCATTCTTTATTTTTTTAAAACCGAAACAACCCGTTCCAAAACCTTTTTTCGGTCCAGGGGCTTAACAATATAGCTTTTTGCGCCTAAGAGCAAAGATTTTTTAACCACGTCTTCCTTGCCTAAGGCGCTCACCATAATAACCACGGCATTTTTATCAAATTCCAAAATTTTTTCCAGGGCTGAAACCCCATCCATGACCGGCATGGTAATGTCCATGGTAACCAGATCAATGTTGGGAAAGAGCTCTTTATATTTTTCAATTCCCTGCACACCGTCAGTAGCTGTCCCCACTACCTCAAAGCCTTCTGATGTAAGGATTTGTCCCAGCTGTTTAGCAATAAACATGGAATCGTCTATAATGAGTACCCGATAGGGAGTTCCGTCCGGTTTTATGCCATCAGGTTCCTTTTCGTTGATACTGGGCATATCGCTTTTAGCAATCATGCGGTATCCTCCTGCTTCTGTTATAACCTAAGTTCCCCGTTAATTCAAGCGCAAAGGTGTATGTTGTCGGTATGCCCCTTTTTTATCCAGAGGTCTTTATGCTACATTCAGCCCATGTCGGTACCCTTTGTTCTTGCTCCTCTCGCTGCCCTGAGCCACCGGGCTCTGCGGCAGCTCATTTATGAATTCGGCGGCTGCGATGAATATTTTTCAGAAATGCTGAGTGCTCCTTCCCTGCTTGCGGCTAATCCCTTGGAATCCTACTACCTTGATGCCGGGCCGGTCCCGGAACAATTGGTGTACCAGATTGTCGGTTCCGATCCTGAGGTCCTTGCCCAGGCTGCAGCCCTGCTTGATGAGCGGGATTGCCGGGGTATAGACCTTAACATGGGCTGCTCGGCTCCCGAGATTGTGAGGATTGGGGCAGGGGTATGGTGGATGGACCATCCGGATGAGGCTTTCGCCCTGGCAGGAAAGCTGCGTAAGGCGATCCGGCGCCATCGGTTCAGCGTAAAACTGCGGCTTGGGTCCGATGAAAATCTGGACCGTCTTGTCTATTTTTGCCGGGGACTTGAGCGGGAGGGTGTGGACCTGATTACGGTTCATCCGCGGACCAGCAAGGAAAAGCTGAAGCGCCGGGCCCGGTGGACCGCCGTGGAGGTGGTTAAAGAGGCCCTTTCAATTCCCGTAGCCGGCAACGGCGACATAGAAGATGCGAGTCAATTGGTCCACCGGGCCCGGAGCGGCTGTGATGCGGTTATGGTTGGCAGAGCTGCGGTTCGTGCCCCGTGGATATTCGCCGAGGCCCGGGCCCTGGAACAGGCGGAACATGTAATGGCGGAGCCTTCAACGGCCGAGCTTGCAACGGCCGAACCCAGGGATATCGACCTCCTTGCGGTAGCGGACCGGTTTCTTGAACTGCTCGAGCTATACCAGCCACCAGAGTATTTTGAAAGCCGCTCGAAAAAGTTTTTCCTGTATTTCTGCGAAAACCTAACCTGGGCTCACCATGTGAGGACCCTGTTGGGGCGGGAGACCGAAAGACGGGGTATGATGTGGGTATTGGAAAACTATTTTGCCCAGGAAAGCCAGGACCGACACGTAAGTATTCCGAGTATTCCAATTATTCCGGGGCCAAGTTCCACGGTACCATGAAAACTAAGGCCCCGGCATTGTAAACATGCAATAATGAAATAAGTGAGCCAATTGCAAAAGTCGGTTACTTTTGCAATTGGTTTTACGATTGCTTATTGCGGGGAACTTACAGCTTCAGGGCTTTGCGGAAGTTTTCGATAACCTGGTCCACCGCAGGCCGTGCATCTACATCTACCAGGAGCCCTTTTCTTCGATAGTATTCGATAAGTGGGGCCGTCTGGGCCCGGTATACTTCGAGCCTCCTCTGGATTGCATCGCTTTGGTCGTCGTCCCGGGTGTAGAGCTCTCCGCCGCAGAGGTCGCAGCGGCCCTCTGTTTTGGGTTTTGTAAACAGTATATGGTAATTGGCGCCGCAGTTTTTGCAAACCCGACGACCCGAAAGCCTTTCAATAACCGCCCCATCGGGAATGTCAAAGTTGACAACCCTATCCACCTTAGAGAAGCTGTCCAGGGCATCTGCCTGGGCTATGGTGCGGGGAAAACCATCCAGAATATAGCCCTTTTGGGCATCCTCTGCGGCGAGCCGTTCCCTCACGAGGGCAATGGTTGTTTCGTCATCCACCAGTTTGCCCGCATCGATAATTTCCTTGACCTTAATGCCAAGGGGGGTACGGGCGGCAATGGCGGCCCGGAAGATAGCGCCGGTGGATATATGGGGTATCTGCAGAAGTTCTACAGCCTTTGCGGCCAGGGTGCCTTTTCCGGCACCGGGCGGTCCGAGAAAAACTAACTTCATGGGTTTGCTCCTATTTGCACCCATATTGCACTAATTATATCGATAACGCAAGCCTTGCAGGGAATTTTCCGCTGAATGTTCATCAATCTTATTAGCCAAGGGCCACGTCAAGGGCCATCATGACCGCAAATCCAAGCATGAGGCCCAGGGTGGCAATATGTTCGTTCCCTTCCCTGCGGGATTCGGGAATGACTTCTTCGGCCACCACATAAATCATGGCACCGGCAGCGAAAGCCAAGGCATAGGGGAGTATGGGCTGCATCAACGTGACCAGGGCAGCTCCTGCTACTCCTGCCACAGGTTCAACTGCCCCCGATAACTGGCCATACCAAAATGCTTTACGGCGACTGAGACCGTCCCTCCGTAAGGGGATGGAAACAGCAGCCCCTTCGGGAAAGTTTTGGAGGCCGATACCTAAGGCGAGGGCCACTGCGCCTGCTAGGCCCGCCGAGGGAATACCCGCCGCGACTGCGCCAAAACCGACTCCGACCGCAAGCCCTTCAGGTATGTTGTGGAGGGTGATAGCCAGCACAAGCAGTACGGACCGCTGCCAGTTTGTTTTAATACCCTCAGCTTCGCTCCGCTGGTATTCTATATGAAGGTGGGGCAGGATCCGGTCTACAATCCGGAGAAAAAGCCCTCCCATAAGGAAACCCACAACGGCGGGGATCCAAGGAGAGCCTCCCATGGCTTCTGAAAGCTCTATAGCCGGCTGGAGCAGGGACCAGAAACTGGCGGCAATCATGACGCCCCCGGCAAAACCGAGCATGGCGTCCAGCACTTTCCGATTTATCGATTTAAAGAAAAAAACTGTGCCCGCACCCAGGGCGGTAACGCTGTAGGTAAAGAGTGTGGCTACCAGGGCCTGGGGCACGGGGCCTAACGAAGCTAACCATTCCATGGCTCAATCATAGGACAGAACGCCCCGGCGGCGCAAGGGCCGGGGCTAGGTAATCAGCTGCAGCCGGTGGTGCTGCCGCAGGTGTCGCACTTGAGGCAGGTGCCATTTCGGACCAGGGTAAAGTAGCCGCAGACAGGGCAGGGGTCTCCTTCGTAGCCCTTGACCCGGGCCTGGGCGATTTTTATGGCCTGCTCTTGCTCCAGTTTTGCCTTGGCATTCCTTTGTACGTCCACGAGCCCCGCAGCGCCTTGTTCATTCGCCGAAGCGGCGGCAGGCGTTGATGCGGATAGCGAACCTACGGCTGATGACATTTCTGACAAGACCGGCGCTGCAAGGGACGCTTCTTCGGTGCTGTCCTGGGCTGCTGCCTCAGCGGTTTCGATCCGTTCCGCCTGGTGGGGCCGGAAGCCCGCACTGGCCCTGCTGTGGCCGTTGCCGTTATCCGACTTTGTCCCGGTGGCGATGAGATCCTCGGGCTTTACCTGGGCCAGGTCAGTGCGCCTCAGGTAGCTGATGGCCAGGTCCCGGAAAATATAGTCAATGACGCTGGTGGCCATTTTAACATAATCATGCCCCTGGACCATGCCGTTGGGTTCAAAGCGGCTAAAGGTAAAGGCGTCCACATATTCTTCCAGAGGGACTCCGTACTGGAGCCCTAATGAAACGGCGATGGCAAAGCTGTTAAGGAGGCTTCGGAAGGCGGCGCCTTCCTTGTGCATGTCAAGGAAAATCTCGCCCAGGCTTCCATCTTCGTATTCTCCGGTGCGGATAAAGATGGAGTGGCCGCCGATTTTTGCCTTCTGGGTATAGCCTGCCCGGCGATTAGGCAGGGGTTTTCGTACTCCCCGCAGGTCCCACTTGTTGGTAAGTTTCTTTCCTTCTGGCCCGAAGATTCCTGCGATGCTGTCTGCCTTAGCGGTGCTGCCGCGGGAAGCGCTTCCCCCATCGGAAGGACCATCCAGGTCCTTTTGCAGGGCGATAAGTGTATCCGCCAGCGGATCCGTGCCCGGCGCAAAAGATGAGAGGGGCTGGGATAGTTTGGAACCGTCCCGGTACAGGGCTACGGCCTTAATTGCCCTCCGCCAGGACAGCATGTAGGCTCCTTTGACATCCTCATAGGTGGCGCTGTTGGGCATGTTAATAGTTTTGGAAATGGCGCCAGAAATAAAGGGCTGGGTTGCGGCCATCATTTCGATATGGGCAGTCCAGGAAATGGATCGTTTGCCGTTTTTGCCCGACGGGGTGGCGGTATCAAAGACTTTCAGGTGTTCTGGTTTGAGATTTGGAGAACCCTCTACCCCCATGGTGCCGCAGGCATAGGTTTCCGCCACTTCAATTTCTTCGGCGCTAAAGCCCAGGTGTTTGAGGAGGCTAAAACCCGGCAGGGACCAGGTCGATTCGGGAATTTTCAGGGTCTGTTCCACAAAATCCTTTCCGATAATCCAGGGGCTGAAAATAGATTCCAGCGAGTAGGCGCTTTTGACTGCCTCTTCCACTTTTGCAAGGGTTTCCTCAGTAAAGCCCTTCTCTTTCAGGGCTGCAAGGGATATACCGGGGGCATTCGCAAGGGTCTTGTGCCCCAGAGCATAGGCGATGATTTCATCAATATCTTTTTGATCGTACCCCAGGGCTTTAAGGGCCGGAGGAACCGATTGATTGATGATTTTAAAGTAGCCCCCGCCGGCAAGTTTCTTGAATTTGACGAGCGCAAAGTCCGGTTCTATGCCGGTGGTGTCGCAGTCCATGAGGAGCCCGATGGTCCCCGTGGGAGCAATGGCTGTAACCTGGGCATTACGGAATCCGTATTGGGTACCCAGTTCCAGTGCCTCGTCCCAGCTTTTCCGGGCCGCTTCAAGCATGTCCTGCGGACAAGAAGATTCATCGATGCCTACAGGAATGGTGTGGAGCCCTTCGTATTCTTCAGCCTTGGCGTTGTAGGCTGCCCGGCGGTGGTTCCGGATGACCCGTAGCATGGCTTCACGGTTTTCTGGATACCGGAGGAAACTGCCGAATTCCTTAGATATGAGGGCCGATTGCTTGTAAGCTTCCCCAGACAGCATGGCCGAGAGTGCCCCCGCCACAGCGCGGCCTTCTTTGGAGTCGTAGGCAAGGCCCATCACCATGAGGAGGCTTCCCAGGTTAGCATAGCCGAGACCCAGAGTCCGGTATTCGTAGGAAAGCTGGGCAATCTGGGGGGAGGGGAATTGGGCCATGACTACCGAAATTTCAAGCACCATGGTCCAGATGCGGATGGCATGGAGGTAGTCTGGTATGTTGAAGGTCCCCGTTTCAGGGTTATACAGGGTGAGCAGATTGATGGATGCAAGGTTACAGGCCGTATCATCCAGGAACATGTATTCCGAACAGGGGTTCGATGCCCGGATTTCACCCCCCGCCGGGCAGGTGTGCCAGTCGTTGATGGTGGTGTGGAACTGGAGCCCCGGGTCGGCGCATTGCCAGGCCGAGCGGGCTACCTGGTCCCAAAGCTTACGGGCCTTAATGGTTTTGACCATGTTTTTATCGGTCCGGCCGGTAAGCTGCCAGTCTGCGTCGTCAAGCACGGCCTGCATAAATGCGTCGGTGACCCGCAGGCTGTTGTTGGACGACTGGCCCGAAACGGTGTTGTATGCCTCATCGTCCCAGGCGGTGGAAAAGACTGCGGGATTAACCGTGTCGTCTCCCTGCTCAAGGCGGCGCAACAGCTGGTACAGGTAGGTGGGCGGGATCTGGTCCCGCAGGGCGGCCCGGAGGGCTGCTGCAAGTTCATGGTTTTTAAGGGCATTAAAGCGGTCCTCATCGGGGCCGCGGAAGCTCTGGATTGCCTTCTTAACTCCATCAAGGTGTTTTTTAATGATAACAGAACCGGTGGCCATGGAGGCTACCTTGTGTTCTTCTTCGGCTTTCCATTCAACATATTTTTCCACATCCGGATGGTCCGCATCCAGGGTAACCATTTTGGCGGCCCTGCGGGTGGTACCGCCTGATTTAATCGCCGAAGCAGAGCGGTCTCCGATTTTGAGGAATGAAAGCAACCCCGATGATACACCCCCTCCGGAAAGCCGTTCATTAGCCCCCCGGATCTTTGAAAAGTTGGAACCCGTACCAGAGCCGTATTTGAAAAGCCGGGCCTCTCGGGTAATTAGGTCCATAATGCCCCCCTCATTCACGAGGTCGTCCTCTATGGATAGGATAAAGCACGCATGGGGCTGGGGCCGCTTGTAGGCGCTGTCGGACTTTTTAAGCTTTCCCTCAAGGGGATCGAAATAATAGTGTCCCTGGGCGGGGCCATCGATACCGTACACTGCATAAAGCCCCGTGTTGAACCACTGGGGACTGTTGGGGGCTGCCATTTGGTGGGCCAGCATGTAGCACAGTTCATCATAAAAGGCTCGGGCGTCTTCTTCGGTATCAAAATACTTGCTTTGCCGCCCCCAATCCATCCAGGTATAGGCAAGCCGGTGAAAAACCTGGCGTGCATCGTGTTCGCTTCCGTCCAGGGGAATGCGGTCCCCCGGATCTTCGCTCCCCTTTGATTTTCCTTTTTGTTTTGGGACCCAGTTTTTCCAGTCCAGAGCTTTATCAGCTGGAACTCCGGCTTTTCTAAAATATTTTTGAGCTATAATATCGGTCGCTATTTGGCTCCAGAAGGACGGAACGATAACTGTCTCTTCCGAAAAAATAAGACGGCCGTCGGGGTTGCGGATTTCGCTTTTCCGTTTTTCCCAGGTTATGCCCTCATAGGGGCCCGATTCAGCGGTAGTAAACAGACGGTCAATTTTCATGGGACTCTTCCTCTTTATTGAATCACATACTATACCGGTAGTGTTGTTTCTGACTATATATACACTATATGAAGTGGTCTTGCAAGTTGTTTTTCTGTTTTTGTTGTAATATTCAGTTTTTTACCTTACAATAAAAGGTACAAGGAGCAACCGATGTATATAGCCTTACTTCATTATCACCTGCTCCGGGGTGGCGTTTCTTCTGTGATACGTCATCAAGCTGCGCTGCTTAAAAAGGCAGGATACCAGGTCCTGCTGATTACCGGAGAGAGCCCCTCTGAAACGGGCGAAATTCCTGTTGCCCTCGTACCGCTCCTTGCCTATGATGTGGTCCGTTCCGAAAGGACGGGAGCATTGCCCTCCGAAGAAAACCCTCACACCCTCGCCCAGGGGATTCTCGATGCCATGCAAAAGCAGTGGGGACGGACTGCGGACATACTTCATGTACATAATCCGCTTTTACGGAAAAACTCTTTACTTTTGCCTGCCTTGGAAGATCTCCAAAAAGAGGGACTGAACTTGCTTTTGCATAACCATGATTTTGCCGAAGATTTCAGGCCCGATGTGTATACGGCGGATCAGAATTATCCAGCTAACTGCCACTACGGTGTTATTAATCGCAGGGATTATTCGTTTCTCCATCGTTCAGGATTGCAGAAGGAAGGCCTCCATCTCTTGCCCAATGCGGTAGCTCCTTTGCAATGGACAGGGGAACTTAAACGACATCGTTTTGTATATCCTGTCCGGGCCATACGGCGCAAAAACCTGGGTGAAGCCCTGCTCTTGTCCCTTTTCATCCCGCAAGGAACCACCGTTGCCGTTACCCTGCCTCCTGCTCCAACCAGCCCCGACCAGCCCTACTACCAATTCTGGAAACACTTGGCCCAGGACTTGCATCTCCCGGTAGAATTTGAAATAGGACTTAAGGAACCGATACAGGATATTATGGGGAGCGCCCAAGCGGCATTGACCACATCGGTAAAAGAAGGCTTTGGTTTTTCATTCCTAGAGCCCTGGACCGCGGATGTTCCGGTCATTGGCCGCCGTATTGCCTATATTTGCACCGATTTTGAACGGGACGGAATTAGCTTTCCCCACCTGTATGATTCTCTTGATATCCCCATGGCATACCTGTCGCCGCCTCTGCTCCGTAAAAAATTAGAGCAGGCGCTGGTAGAAACCTATGAAGCATACCATCTTGACCTGGAACCTCATACGCTCAAAACCTTAACGGACGACATTTTTTCCCGGGAAGTTTTTGATTTTGGAAAACTGGATGAGGAACTCCAGATGGATATCATCAAAATGGTCGCTTCAAATTCTATCGCCCGTCAGGATATTATTGATGTGAATCCCTTTTTAGAAAGCCTTTGCAGCTGGGATATCAGTGACCATGATGATATTGTACAAACCAACAAGGAGCTCGTACTGCTCCACTACAGTATGGAACATGCCCTGAACCAGCTCCAAATGGCTTATACCAGGGTCACCAGTCTTAAGGTCCAGCATAGGGTCTCAAAAACGGTGCTGTTGGATTTGTTTTTGGATCCCCTTAAGCTCTATCCAGTCGGCATTTCCCGAAAAAGTCCCTCTAACTTAACTCAGCAATCCAAATGGGGAGCCGGTTCCCGATGAACAGTTCATCCCTGAGTCCTGATCTGGAGGCAAAACTCCTCGACTTGATCCGCCGCAGTACTTCTACTCAAACCGTGCTGAAGCCGGAAAAACTTCCTGACCGCTTACAGGCTCTCCGTTCAAGCGCTTTCGTTCGTACGAAACAACGTCCCCTCTCTGGTATTAGGGTTGTTTTGTTTGATATATACGGAACCCTGTTTTCTTCCCGGGCGGGGGATATAGGGACTGAAGTAACTGTAAACCGTGCTGCCCCAGCTGGGAGCGGCGATGTACAGGCAGCGTCCTATTTCCAGCGTGCAGTCTTTGAGAGGCATCTCGAACTTTTTGCTGAGACCCCCTATCCAGAGGTGCAGGTTGATGAAATCTGGGCCTCTTATCCTGGCCGTCCTCAGAATATAACAAGTTTTGAATATGCCCTCCGTTACGAACTTGACCATAATCCCGCTTTTCCCATGCCGGGAGCCCTGGACTGTATTCAGCAGCTCCGGGAAGTCGGGCTCCCCTTGGGTATAGTTTCCAACGCGCAGTTTTATACGCCCCTCTTATTCAAAGCTTTTTTTAGCGCAGCTCCGGAACAACTGGGTTTTTCGGAGGTCCTTATTGCCTATTCATACCATTTTGGCCGGGCAAAACCAGCTCCTGAGCTGTTTGAGCCCGTTCTTTCATCACTAAAAAAACAGGGCTATCAGATTGATGAATGTCTCTATGTAGGTAACGACATGCTCAACGATGTGTATGGCGCAAAAAATGTGGGTATGCGTGCAGCCCTGTTTGCGGGAGACCGAAATTCCTTGAGACTGCGGGAAGATAATCCTCTCTGCAGGGATCTGCTTCCAGACCTGGTACTTGAATCCCTTTCGGATTTACCCGCTTGCCTGTCGCAAGCCTTGTAGGCTTGGCTTATTTGGTTGGCAATAAACCTGGCGATAAACCTAAACTTTCGGTAATATGGTCTTGGTATGCAAAAACAGGATTTACTGAGTTTTTCTGTTTCTTCCCTCTGCCGCGGTATGGATGTGCTTGTTCTCCGGGATATGCTCGAAGCAGTCTCCTACCGGATAATTTCAAAGCAAAAGGAGTCTGTGGTACTTTCTGCGGGGAGCCGCTACAACGAACTTCATATTCTTTTAGAAGGTTCAGTACAAGCAGTTATGGACCATGAGAATGGTAAGTCTGTTCTTATAGAAAGCATTGAAGCGCCAGACCCGATCGCTCCCGCCATACTCTTTGCTCCCCGGCAGGTTTTGCCCGTAACAGTCCTCGCTGAATCGGACTGCAGAATTCTCGTACTACCCCTGGAGACAGTTCTGGATCTCTGCCAGAAAAACCGCCGCTTTCTTATTAACTTTCTCACCGAAATTGGCGGAAAACTATCCCTCTTTGCAGAAAAATTCAAGCTTCTTGAATTTTCAAGTCTTCGCAGGCGTATTGCGGTTTTTCTCTCAGATCGTTTGGAACAGGGTACTTACACCCTGCCGTTTCCTAAGGAAAAACTTGCTGAATACCTTTCCGTAGCCCGGCCTAGCCTTTCCCGGGAACTATCTGAAATGGTGAGCGAAGGAATATTGAAAATCGACGGCAGAACTATTACTGTCTTAAATCAAGAAAAATTTAAAACCCTTCTTATGGAGTAGACCTTATGAAACAGAAAAAACCAAAAACTCGGCTTGAGCGCTTTTTATCTCAACTCATACTTTTCTGTATTGCTGTTATGCTCATAGTATCGGTGCTGGCTTTTATCCAAGCCACCTTGCATCCCCTTGATCCAGTGGTATCCAAAGCTGAAGTAACCCTCACAATTCTGGATAAAACACTGAGCAGTTCTCTCTTTTCAGGCGTTTCCCTGGGTACCATTGTGGTCATCCTATCAATCCTTGCCCTGTCTATGGCAGGTAGAGGGGTGCATAGAAGACAATATATGGTCTCCTATTGGAGAGGTATTCTTTCATCGGGCATTTTCTTTTTATCCGATGCTTTTTACCGCTATGTCCGTTCTCGAGGTTTATTATACTATTCCGCATCGCTGGCTCTTTTTATTGCGGTAATGCTGATCCTGGTCGAAATAATTTCACGGTGGGGATCGGCTAGCGAAGAACGGGATCGGCGGACTGAACTGCTCGCGTCTATTGTGTCAGGCTTAAGTTTTGGACTGCTTGTGCAAGCATTTGAAGCCCTCTTTGCCCTGGCTAAAGAGAAAGTTCCCGATCTTCTCTCCCGATTTTCTTTTTTTTAAGATGAACCCATGATACAATGGCGACAGGAGCGAGGAAATGAAAAAAGTAATAAGCATTGTATGGTGTATTGTTTCTCTGAACATACCTCTTTTTGGCTTTGAGGGTTTTTCTAATGATCCTGGGTCTCATATGGCAAGTCTTTCTCAGGCTTTGCAAAAAACGTATGTAGCAAAGGCAGGCAATACCGCATTAAAATTTACCATGCCAGTATGGGGGCTTAAAACCTATACCTGGGACCATTATTATGCAGCAGATCTCATGGCTGATGCGAGCAGAGACATAGATTCATTTTATTTCGGTCCCCTTTATCCCCATGCCCAGACTCCATCATTTTCCTATACAAAGGCTCTATCTCCCCGGGAATTACGATCGATAGAAGCCAAAGCTTTATTAGACTATCTCCAGTTTATGGATGGCTGGTTTATACGGCTCCGGAGCCTTTTTGCTTCAGCCCAGTCTGATGTGAAAAAAGAGCGGGATGCCCTCTATTTGCTGGGAGTTATTATCCACTCCTATCAAGATCTATGGGCTCATTATGGCATTACCAACGAAATGCACCGGGCCTTGCTTAAGCATCGGGGCATAGATGTGGACCGGGATCCAAAGCGGATTGCTATTATGGAGCACAAGCTCGAAGGTTTTGTGACCAATTTACCCGGCCTTTTAGGTACTCCCGCGGGAGAAATCTTTGTTTCCCTCATTAAATCTGATCAAGAATATGTGCCGCCCACCATTGGAGAACGGAAAAAACTGCTTGGCCGCGGACGGGATATATTTTTGGAAGGCATTAACTATGTGGTCTTTACTTCCGATACGGATAAAAGTCTAACTTATCTAGAACAGATTCAGTGGGACGCGGAAACACTGGACAAAATAGTGCAGAATCCTGAAGCGTTGCATCAAGCTGCATCCCAAAAATCTCCTGACGCCCTCATTTCATTTTTAGAAATTTGGGGCTATCAGTTTTAATGTGCTTAGAGTGATCTTTATCGAGGGCCAGTGCGGATGAATTTGCAGGAACTACTCCAATTGTTACCCCAGGTACTCACTTCCTGGGAAGTTTGGGCTGTTACCGTTGTACTTGTTTTATATTTTTTTCTGGTATTTTATGTTGCCCGCCTGTATAGCAAGCCCAAGTCCTTTTCCATGATTGCCCCGCCTAAAAAGCCAGCACCGGAAAAGGGTAAAAAAGCAGCGGCAGAAGAACCGGAAGTTGAAGGCTGAAGCGAACTTTCGCATCAGCTTAATACTTTATTCCACAGGGGGCAGCGGCTTTCTTTAAGTTTCCCCCTTGCAAGCAACGTGCTCAGGGCCTTCCGGGCTTCTTCTCGGGATAAATCGAGACGCTCTTGGTTAGCAATAAAGTCTGCCGCTTCGGCTAATGTAAAACGCCGGGGACTTTGTTTTATTAAGGTCTGCAGCACCGCTTCTTCCCGCCATGACCCTGATGCTCTCCCAAGACACTCATCGCAGGAACTCTCATCGCCTGTGCAGTTTGCCTGTATCATTTCATCGCTTTTTCCTTCCAAGAGCGAAAGCAAGAGCCTCCGCCTGCAGCGGCCTCTGCTGCTGCCGTACAGAGCCATAGCTCCGCTGCGCAGCTCGTCTTCAGGTCCCCAGAGGAGAATAGCTGTAGCATTCTGCCCATCCCTGCCAGCTCGGCCAGCCTCCTGGATATAGGCTTCCACCAGGCTGGGACAGTCAAAATGGATAACCGAGCGGATGTCGCTTTTATCTACCCCAAGGCCGTAGGCACAGGTCGCCACCAATATGCCCTTTTTGCTGGAGAAAAACCATGTTTCCACTTTATCCTTTTCCTGCCGTTCAAGTCCCGCATGATAAAAGTAAATCTCCTGAGTTTTCAGGTCGTAGCGAAGCGCCTGGGCAAGCTGTTCTGTCCGTGACCGGGAACTGCAAAACACGATGGCCGGCCGGGGGATATGGGCTAAAAGGGAGCGCAGGGCAGCTTCTTTTACGAGGCTTCGGACCAGTCGGTAACTGATATTGGGCCGGTCCGGGTCCCCCATTACCAGGTGGACCGCTTGGTCACCAAAAATGTAGTGCCGGATTTTATCAAGTACCGCAGGGCTTGCGGTGGCGGTAAAGGCCGTCACCAAGGGTGGGTTCAGTTCAGATATGATATTTCCCAGTTCAAGGTATGCCGGCCGGAAGGTCTCGCCCCATTGGCTTACGCAATGGGCCTCATCAATGACCACATGGGCAATCTGGGCACTTTTAAGGAGGGCCCTTACCGGCTGCCCAGCAAGCACCTCAGGATTGGCGATGATAAAGGTGTTCTCCGGTTCCTGTAGCAATGCTGCGAGGTCTGCCCGTTCCTCTGTGCTTTGGCCTCCCCTGATAAGGGCCACCCGGGCTCCCTGTTCTTTAAGCCGCCGGGCCTGGTCCGCCATGAGGGCTAAAATTGGAAATATTACCAATGTTGGCCGGGCAATAATACGGGCAGGAAGCTGAAAGCAGAGGGATTTTCCAGCTCCGGTGGGCAGAATGACAATTTGTTTGCCAAAACCTTTCCAGGTATCTTCGTCACTGTCCGGAGCTGTTTCATCAATCTTGCTTTCCTCAGGCTCAAGGATCTCCATCGGTATGGAAGCAGAACGGGCCGCCTCAAGTATATTGGCAATAACAAGCCTCTGGTACGGATAGAGGTACTGCAGTCCCGCCGCTGTAAGACCCGCAGCGATCAGTTTTTCTATGGAGATAAAATCTTTAGACATAACCAAAATCCTTCCTGTGCTGAAAAAACCTGTCCCGCAAGCTCATTTGAGCATAATACCCGCTAGACATGAATAGGCTGCATATAGTACTATCCGTTATCATATTTTTGCGTTAATCCCGCAGTCAGCGTTAATAGTCCTGTAAATCCTACTACCGTTCTATTGGCCTACCCAGCGCTCAGTCGGGAATTTGCGCCAAGGACGTACATGACAACGACACAAAACCTCTCTTTCGACGATTTCGGCTTGTCCGAACGGGTGCTCTCTGCCGTCAAGGCAAAGGGCTTTATTGCTCCCAGCTCAATCCAGGCCCTGGCTCTGCCCCGGCTTTTGGCTGATGAGGGCCACCTGATTGCTAAAGCCAGGACCGGCACCGGCAAAACCGCCGCCTTCGGTATCCCCCTGGTCGAGCGCCTCGCATCCCCCTCTCAAAAACCCCGGGCTCTCATTCTTACCCCCACAAGGGAACTGGCGCTCCAGGTTGCCCAGGAAATCAAATCCCTCGCAGGCGGTCCCTTCCCGCGGATTGCAGCGGTTTACGGCGGCGCCTCCATCGGGCCCCAGCTCAGGGACCTGAGCCGCGGTGTGGAAATCGTAGTCGGAACCCCCGGCCGGGTCATGGACCATTTGGACCGGGGCTCCCTGGACCTGTCAGAAGTGGACTGGTTCATCCTGGACGAGGCCGACGAAATGCTCGACATGGGCTTTTTCGAAGATGTGGAGACTATCCTTTCCAAGACAAAGGCGGATCGACGGGTAGCCCTCTTCTCTGCCACCATGCCCGAGGCAATCCTGTCCCTGGTAAAACGCCATATCGGCCAGTTTGATATTGTGGAAGACCATGCATCCCAGGAAGAAAAACCTGCGGTAGACCAGTATTATCTCCTTTTGCGGAGAGAAGATAAGCTCGAAGCCCTCAGACGCATCATCGACGGGGCCGATGAATTTTACGGCCTCGTGTTCTGCGGAACCAAGGTAGAAACCGATGAACTGGCACGCCGCCTCGTGGAAAACGGCTACGCCGCCGAGGCAATTCATGGGGATCTGTCCCAGGAAGGCCGGGAACGCACCCTGCGCCGTTTTCGTTCTCGGATGACCACCATTCTTGTGGCCACCGACGTAGCAGCCCGGGGTATAGACGTAGAACGGCTTACCCATGTTATCAACTGGGATCTGCCGAACGACCGGGAAACCTATGTACACCGTATTGGCCGCACCGGCCGGGCGGGCCGCAGGGGGATCGCTATCAGTTTCGTGCTTCCCGCTTCCCGGGGCCGCATCACCCAGCTTTCAAGAAGCATGGAAAAAGCCCTGGGCTCTCCTATCCAGAAAATGCCGATTCCCTCGGTTCCAGCGGTGATGACCGCAAGCCAAAAGCGGGTCATCCAAAAAATACTCGCTGCGGTTCAGGTCCTCTCTGAACAAGCTGAAACAGAGGGCGAAGCGGTTCATATTGATGAAAAAACGGCCCTCAGCGCTGCCCTCTTTGCTCCTGGGGATCCCCGATCCCTCGTAGCTGAGGAGCTTATTAACACCCTCGGTGAACGGCGGGCCATCGAGGCGTTGGTAGCCTCCGCCTACGGAAACGAGCTGGATCCTTCCCGCTATGGGCCGATTGTGGAAATTACCGATCGCCCGGTTCGCGGCAGCGACCGCAGCTTTGAGCGGGGGAGAAGTTCCGGCCGTTTCGGCGGCGATGCCCGGGATGGGAAAAGCGGCCGTATCCGGGAACGGAGCGACCGCGAAGGCTCGTACCGGTCCGGTGAAGCGCCGCACCGGCGGGCGGCAGGCGACCGGGTCTATATCGGTATTGGCCGGCGGCACGGAGCTTCTGCCCGGGACGTGGCGGGGCTCCTCATGCGGGCAGGCGGTGTCCCCGGGCGCCTCGTGGATGCCATTGAGGTTCGGGACTACTGTGCCTATGCAACCCTGCCCCCCGAGGCCGCCCGCCGGGCCTACGACTTTGCAAAAAGAGACCCGGAACATCCGACCATAAAACCCGCGGGCAGCAGGAATTAATCAGGAATTAATAAAGCTGCGGGCTGTCGAAATGCATCGGGCATTTCGGCAGCCTGTCGGACCTTGAAAATGCCCTGGCAGGTTTTTCTCTTTGTCAGAAGCCCAGGGAGGTCCCGACAACGATGACCGTAAAGTCAGAAAGGGACGGTTTCCTGCGCAGTACCTGGTAGGCCCTGCAGATACGGGTTTCCAGGGCACAATCCTGGCATATGCCGGTTTTAACGCAGGGGTTGGGCTTATCAAGCCGCTTGTTGTTCATCGGCGAAGTAATAGTTTCGATCCGTGCCTGGGCTTCTTCCAGATTCCGGACAATTTTATTGGTCCCTATCACAACCACCGTTTTTTGGGGACCAAAGGTCAGGGCTGCCACACGGTTTCCATTTCCATCAACATTGACGATATATCCATCCAAAGTGACCGCGTTTGAGCTGGAAATGAAGACATCGCAGGTAAGCTGGCTGCGTAAAATTTCCATTTTCTGTTCCGCACTGAGACCCGGAACGTTATGATCCAAAATGACAGCCCCCAGAGTCTTAGCCTTATCGGCGATACCCAGGGCTTTTATGGTCATCGATCCGCCAAAGCCGATACGCTTGCCTGCACCGATAAACTCCATGATCCGTTTTGCTGCTTCCTCCATGGTCGACACAAATTCGGCATCAAAGCCATTTTTCTGCAGCGCCTTTACCGCTGCAGCTCCGATTGTTTCATCTCTCCATGTTTCGACACCAGCTGTAACTGTTGACATGTCAGCCTCCTGTTTATTCTGTGATAGCAAAATTTATTGTCGCACAGGTCCCGCTTCTTGCCAATACATAGAACTCATCCTATACTGAAAGTACTACAGGAGGCAGCCCATGGCGCAACTTTCTACAACCTATTTGGGAATCCCAGTGCGGAATCCCCTGGTAGTATCATCAAGCAACCTTACCGCCCACAAAGACAATATACGAAAAGCCGCCGAAGCAGGGGCCGGCGCTATCGTTTTAAAATCCCTGTTTGAAGAGCAAATACACAAGGAGCTAGCCGCGATCCCTGCGGAACAGCTCGAAGCAAACCCAGAAGCCCAGGCAATGATGGATGCCCTTGCGTCTCACTGGGGAAGTGCTGATTATTTGCAGCTGGTAAAGGATGCGGTGTCCGCTGCAGGTTCGGTGCCGGTTATTGCAAGCATTAATTGTATCCACGATGATCGGTGGCTCGATTTTGCCGAACAGCTTGAAAGCGCCGGTGCCAAGGCTCTGGAACTGAACATTGCGCCCTTTCCCCAGTCTCCAAAGGTTACCGCCAAGGATCTGGAAGACCTCGTGGTCAGCATCGTTCGCAATGTGTCAGTCAGAACCAGTTTACCTTTGGCGGTTAAATTGAGTCCCTATTTTACCAACCCCTTTGCTATCGTTGAACGCCTCGCCGGCGCAGGGGCCCGGGCAGTGGTACTCTTTAATCGTTTGTACCGTTTCGATTTTGATTTAAAAAAGCGGGCTATCGTATCAGGCCCTGCAAAGAGCGGGACCCAGGAATATCACGAAAGTCTCCGCTGGATCGCTAACCTCTATGGAGTTGCAGCCTGCGAGCTGGTGGGCGGTACGGGAATTCATACTGCCGAAACAGCCCTTAAGTTTATTGCCGCCGGAGCTCAGACGGTGCAGCTCTGTTCCGCCATCAATGCAGGGGGCTGGGCTGTGCTCGGTTCCATTCGAGATGAAATGTCATCTATGCTGGATGAGCTGGGTTATGCTTCGGTAGATGCTTTCCGGGGCAGTCTTTCCCGCCGGGCTCATCCCCAGAATGAACAGTATGAACGGCTTCAGTACCTGAAAGCCATTGATCCCCGGTAAAACATGGCCCAGGATCAAAGACCGGTAGAACAGCGGCGGCTTGCGGCATATTTAAAAAATACGGCCAATAAAAATAATAATCCTCTAGAACCAGACAAAAAGGAAACAGAAGCCTCTCCTGTTTCTAAGCAATCTCTGTCTCAGCCGCGTATGCCAAAGCCACCGCTTTCTCAAAACTCTGGGGCACAGCCCCCTCGATCTGAAACTGCTCAGGCTCAGCCCCATCTTTCACAACCCCAAAGGGTGGGCTTTCAGAAGACAGTTAAAGAACCAGCGCAAACCGGCAAAGAGGGAGAATCTAAATACCGAAAGGTGGCGAAACTCCTTATTGTTATTGGGCAAAAGGAAGCCTCAGCCATCCTATCCAAGCTTGAACCGGAGCAGATAGAGGCGATAACCAAGGAAATTGCTGCCATACGGACTGTTTCGCATGAAGAAGGGGAGGCCATACTAGCCGAGTTTCGGGCCCTGTTTTCCCAGGCCCTTCGTCATGCAAAGACTACAGCCCAGGATAGGGGGGGCATCGATGTGGCCCGCAGCCTGCTTGCCGCCGCCTTTGGAAAGGAAAAAGGCGAGACCCTTCTGCGGCGGGCCGTTCCGGATGCTATCGAAAACCCCTTCCAGTTTCTGGAAGATTTTTCCCCTGAACAGATTGTCCTGCTGCTCAAGGACGAACCGGCCCCGGTGCTTGCCTTGGTGCTTGCCCGGCTTTCGGCACCAAAGGCGGCGGCCTGTATCAAAAATCTGTCTAAGGACCAGAAACTCGAAGTGGTTAAGCGGCTTGCAAAGATGGGAAAGACCAGTCCCGAAGTGATAGAAAAGGTCGCCGAAGTACTCAGAGAACGGGCCCATAAGATGGGAAAAACCGAAACCACTGAGGTAGATGGCAAGGCGGTGCTGGCGGCCATACTTCGCCATGCGGATCCATCCTTAGGAGATGAAATCCTCGAAAACCTAGAGGACATAAATCCAGAGCTTTCCCGGGATATTAAAGAAAAGCTGTATACCCTGGATGATGTGGTGCGCTGCGATGACCGGGCGTTGCAGGAAAAGCTCAGGACCATGGAAGACCGGGATATTGCCCTGCTTCTTAAGGGGCAAGAGCCAGAGTTTATCGACAAGATTAAAAGCAATCTGTCTGCCAATAGAAGAACTCTGGTGGAAGAAGAGCGTACCCTCTTGGGACCGGTTCCTCGGAAGGAAACCGAAGAGGTGGTGCAAAATTTTCTTTCCTGGTTCCGCACAGGCCGTGAGAATGGCACCATATTGCTTGTTGATGATTCGGACATCTTAGTTTAGGGCGCTGATTGTTTATTGATGCTCTTTAAAGAGCATCAATGTGCAAAGGGCCCCGAAAGCAGCTTAGGAGGAAGTTTTGACTCAAAAAACAGTATCTGTCGAAGAAATTGCGGGCTTTACCATACTCGCCCGAGAGCCCCTCGATGAATTGCACGCTACCGGCATCTGGGCAAAGCATATAAGAACCGGTGCTGAGGTTTTTCATATCCTTAACGACGACGAAGAAAATCTTTTTGCCTTCGCATTTCCGACCGTGCCCTCCGATTCCACCGGGGTGGCCCATATTTTAGAGCATTCGGTACTCTGCGGATCCAAAAAATATCCCCTTAAGGATACCTTTATTGTTTTGGCTAAAGGAAGCCTCCAGACCTTTCTGAATGCCCTGACCTTTCCAGACAAAACGGTATATCCTGCGGCGAGCACCAACCGGCAGGATTATTTTAATTTGATGTCCGTTTATGGAGATGCGGTGTTTCATCCCCTTTTAGATGAATGGATTTTTCAGCAGGAAGGACACCGGCTGGAGCTCTCTCCGGATGAACAGTCTGGCCGGTGGCGCATTGAGCGGACCGGTGTGGTGTACAACGAAATGAAGGGCAACTATTCATCGGTGGACCCCATTGCAGCCGACTGGGCCTTCCGGTCCGTACTGCCCGATACTCCCTATGCCTATGACTCAGGGGGCGATCCCCAAGAAATACCACAGTTAAGCTGGGAAGATCTCAAGGCCTTTCATCAAACTCATTACAATCCTGCTAACTGTAAAATCGTCCTTTGCGGAAACATTCCGACGGAAGAACAGCTTGCCTTCCTGGACCACAATATACTTGCGGATCTTGAACCGGGCCATCCTGTGCAGCCGATCTCTTTAGCAAAACCCTGGTCTCAAAGCAGAGAGCTTTCTGTCCCCTATCCTGCAAGCGGGGAGGATCAAAAATCCACGGTATTGCTTTCCTGGGTTCTCGGGGACAGCACCGATGCGGAGAATGCCCTTGCCATGGCAGCCCTTACGGAAATTCTTTTAGGCCACGATGGATCGCCCCTCAATAAAGCCCTTGTGGAGTCCGGTCTTGGCCAAGATATTGCCCCCGCCACCGGACTTGAAGGAGAACTGCGGCAGCTTGTGTTTACCGTGGGCCTACGGGGTATGGACGCGAAGGATAAAAAAGACCTCGAAAAACTCATTTTAGACACCCTTAAGGGTTTGGTTATTCACGGCATACCAAAAGAGGAAATTGAAGGCGCTCTCTTTGGTATGAAATTTTCGAACCAGGAAATACGCCGAGCCGGTGGTCCCTTTTCGCTTATTTGGATGCGCCGCATACTGCGCTCCTGGATTCATGGCCAAGTTCCATGGAACAATCTCCTATTCGAAAAACATTTCCATGCCCTGGAAGATAAACTTAAAACGGACCCCCGTTATTTTGAATCCCTGATCGAAAGCCGTCTCATAAACAATTTCCATCGGTGTTTGCTTTCTGTAGATCCCCAGATAGGCCTCACAGAAAAGCTCGATCGTGAGACCGAAGAGGAACTTGAGCAACTGTTTAATAAGCTTTCTGAAAACGAAAAAAAAGCCCTGGCTGAACAGACGCAAAAACTCAAGGCAATACAGGAGGCGGAGGACTCAAGCGAAGCGGTGGCCCGCATACCCCATATTTCCCGGACAGATTTACTACCGACCATAGAACAAGTCCCCCGAAACATATATGACCTGGGGGGTATCCCCGTCCTTGAGCACGAATTATTCACCAACCATATTGTGTATCTTGATATAGCTCTTCCGGTAGACCTTTTAGATACCGATCAATATCTGTGGCTGCCGCTCCTTGCCCGAACCATACCTGGTCTTGGTATTCCTGGCCTTTCCTACGATGCACTTTCGAGCCAGATGGCCCGGCATGTCGGTTCATTCCATGCGCTGCTCCATACCTCTTCTGCCGCGCCGGGGGCCGCCGAAAGTCTTGCCTGCCCTGGCGGAATCTACCAGCTGAGGAACAGGGACTGGCTTGTATTCAGGATGAAAACTCTGAACGAAAAGCTCAATCCCGCCCTGGACCTGGTTCTGCCCCTTATGATGCAGGCAGATTTTTCCGATCTCAGACGGCTCAAGGATCTCCTTTTGGAGTATAAAAACGATTTGGATTCTTCGGTGGCCCCCTCTGGACACTCCTATGCGATTTCCCGGGCCTCCCGGTCCTTGAGCCGCTCCCGGCTTGTAGATGATCTATGGAATGGCATACCCCAGATTGATTTTGCCCACCGGCTCTTAGAGTTACCCATCGAAACGGTAGCCCAAAAACTTGCCTCTATTCGGGACGAGCTTTTTACGAAGAGCGGTATGATTGTTAACATTACAGGCCAGGCGGAAGCCATCGAGGCTGCTCTTTCTGTATTGCCGAACCGGCTCATGGGCTTTGCAGGACCCCGGCCGCGCTCAAAAAATATCTTTCGAGATGTCCTTGCCTCGGCGGCAAATGCGGAAAAGCTTCATGAGGTATACCGCTCCGGGGCATTGCAGGTTGGTTTTGCTGCGCTAGCTCTGCCTGCTAGTCCCTTTGCAAGCCCCTTACAAGCTGCGGAATTGGTACTTTCTCATTGGATTTCTACAGGCCTGCTTTGGGAAGATATTAGAATGAAGGGCGGTGCCTACGGCGCTTTTGCCTATCCTGATGGACTTGAACCAGCCTTTATTATGGCAACCTATCGAGATCCTGATCCCGCTCGATCACTGGATGCTCTCCCGAATGCTATTCGGAAGGCATTACAAGCACTTCCTGAAAATGAAGAACTGGAAAAAGCTGTTATTGGAACCTTTGCCAAGGAAAGTCGGCCGCGGACTAATCCGGACAAGGGTTTTGCGGACTTCCTCCGCTTCCTCACGGGTATCGAAGACTGGATGCGGCAGAAAAAGCTCGAGTATATCATCAATATGGATAAGAACCTGCTCACCGCAGCGACAGAGGCCTTGGCGACCGCTCTCGAAACCGCTCACAATGCGGTGGTAACCGGGAACGGACAGGCCCAATCCTGTGCGGAAAAACTCGGAGTGTCCGTAACCGATATACCAGTCTAAGCATCTGAACCAATTGTTTGTGAAAACCGCTTGCGTAATCTGTTTACACGGGCGGTTTATGCAAGCCGCCCGCCTTGAGGCGGGTTCTTTTTCATATACTCATGTTCTTCCCGGACTTCGGCGATTAAATCCTTGAGTTTCCATTCCATTTTAGTCGCCGTTGATGAAGAAAAAACTATGTTCTGGGGATCCAAGCCCAATTCCTTAGCCGCTGCCTTTGCGGCCCGCATAATTGCAATCATCTGCTCATGGCTAAAGCCATGCAAAAAAACAACGGGGTTTTCCATTTGTAATGACTCCTTTTTATTGGAAAATTTCATCGATACTCTTTATAATTAAAGTTATACTTAAAGAAAGCGGCTTAATCCAGCAGGATTCGGTCGATGGATCTGATTGAGTTACCATAAAAAAAGTAAAGGAGTGAGGTATGTCAGAATGTGAATTTATTCAAAATTGCCCTTTTTTTAATGGGAAACTGGCTGATAAACCAGCGGATATTGAACGGCTTAAGAATGAGTACTGTAGAACTAATAACCTGCATTGTGCTCGTTATATGGTAGCCCAAAGTCTTGGGAAAGAGCATATGCCGCCAGATCTGTATCCCCACGAGAAAGAAAGGGCTTTTGAGGTTATAGAAAAAAATTAATACTTTCTATTGCTCGATTCTCTATAAAGCAACATCTTTTCTTGACCTATCTCTTATATTCTTTTAAAATAGGGGCATTAATAAGATTTTAATATTAAAGTGCTTTAAAACTGAGATAGTGAGCCAATATCAAGAGTCTCTAAGTTTTAAAACCCAATGGATTTAATAAATGATAACACAGAAACAGCACAGCAAAGACGAAATATCTAAAGAATTGCTTTATAAAAACAGGGTTATAAAGTCATTGTTTACTACTTTCTTTATTGTTATTACTAGTTTGGTAAATATAGTCAGTATAGTTGCGTTTTATAATGGGGTAGTAAGCACTAATTGTTATTTTTTAGCAATAGACCTCGTCTTTTTAATAATGGTAGTTTTGGCAATCTTTGTGCTGCCCTATAACCATTATTATTATGGAATGAATTTTAGAAATCTGTGGGAGAATATAAAAGACGGTATATTATTTGGAATACCATTTGCAATTGTTGCGCTACTTTATAGGTACCACCTGATAAAAAAGGGGTATGAGATCTATAATTTTACCGGATATTTTGGTTTTTTCTCGCTTATTTATCCTTTTGTTGCAGTTGTCCAGGAAATTTCGATAAAAGGTATATTGCAAAGTTATTTCGTCAAAGCTTTTGAAACTATCGATCAAAAAAAGACAAGCGCTATTATAGTGACCAGTATAGTATTTTCAGAATTCCATGCAATTTATGGGTATCAAGCTATGATTGCTACATTTTTGTATGGCATTATAACCGGATATATCTATGAAAAGCATCGGTCTTTTGTTGCAGTTTCTATTATTCACACTCTTGCTGGTTTTGCCCTCTTTGGTGGATCCCGCTTACCTTAAACCTATCAAACATTAAATGGTAAATTGGGTAACTTTTTTAATGTAATTTTTACTGTATACATATTTGTGTACTAAAATTCTTGCATTTCCTACAGGGCGGGTGTATCATAACAGCCCCATAGGTGGGAAATCTCATAGAGGAGGAATATATGAGAAAGGATCAGTTGCGATGGTTCGGTAAACTTGGTCTTGTATTGCTGAGCCTCTTTTTAGTTTTTGGTTGTGCAAGTGCGCCCAATAAAGCTGCCCAAGGGAAGCAAATTGTTTCGGTTCAAGAACAATATTCCGTAACACCCCTGGAAATTACCTTTATTGAAACCTCTGATGTGCACGGAGTTATATTCCCTTACAATTTTATAACTGCCAAAGCTATGCCGACTTCTTTGGCTCAGGTATCTAGCCTTGTTTCTGATTTACGGAATACTAAGAAGCATGTGGTTCTTCTTGAAAATGGCGATTCTTTACAAGGACAACCGACGGTATATTACTACAATTTTGAGAAAACCTCCGTTCCCCATATTTGGGGGCAGGCTCTGAATTATCTAAAATATGATGCAGTTGGTGTGGGTAACCATGATATTGAAGCAGGGCATGCTGTATACGACAAACTATATAAAGAAATTAAGGCTCCAGTTATCTGTGCAAACATACTTAAAGAAAACGGTGAACCTTATTTTAAGCCCTATACGATTATTGAACGGGGTGGGGTTAAAATTGCAATTCTGGGCCTTATTACTCCAAAAATCCCTGATTGGCTTCCACCTCAGTTTTGGAGCGGTATGAAATTTGAGGATATGGTAGTATCTGCAAAAAAATGGGTTCCCATCATTATGGAAAAAGAAAAACCTGATGTTCTAATTGGCCTTTTCCATGCTGGGGTAGATTATACTTATAGCGGTGCTTCACGGGATACGGTGAGCAATGAAAATGCAAGCCAGCTAGTGGCAGAACAAGTCCCCGGTTTTGATATTATCTTTGTAGGTCATGATCACGCTGGCTGGGACGGTATGGGCTGGGATCCGGTAGCCAAGAAAAAAGCAGAAGTAAAAGACAGTACCGGTAAAACAGTATACATTTATGGCGCTCTAAATAATGCGGTAAAAATCCCTGTTGTTACCCTTTCACTTCTTTGGGATAAGGATGCTAAGGTTTGGAAAAAAACAATTCAAGGTGAACTTAAGGATATGAAAGACGTAAGCGCAGATACCGCTTTTGTATCCCAGTTCCAGCCTGCTTATGATGAAATAAAAGCCTGGGTAGATCGGCCGGTTGGAAAAATGCTCGGATCCATTACTACCAGGGACTCTATGTTTGGGGATTCTGTCTTTGTAGACCTTATTCATAGAATTCAACTTGAGCTTTGCGCAGATCCTGCCATGGGGCTTAAAAAAGCAGATATTTCCTTTGCTGCCCCTCTTGCTATGAACGCAACCATTCCTTCCAGTGCGGATGGAACACTGTATGTCCGAGATATGTTTAATCTCTATGTTTATGAAAATTTCTTGTATACCATGAATCTGACAGGAAAACAGGTAAAGGATTTCCTTGAATATTCATATCAATACTGGTTCGATACTATGCCTAATGAAGGGAATCATATTATTGCATTCCAAAAAGACAAGGATGGTAAGCTTGTGCAGGATGCCCGGACAGGTTCTTATTTAACTGCCACCCGCTATTATAACTATGATTCTGCAGCAGGAATTAACTATACTGTGGATGTTTCTAAGCCTGCGGGATCTCGAGTCAACATACTCTCCATGGCCGACGGTACCCCCTTTGATATGAACAAAACCTACTCGGTAGCAATTAACTCTTACCGAGCCCAGGGTGGCGGCGGACATCTAGAGAAAGGGGCTGGTCTTTCAAAGGGTGATATCCTTGCTATGAAGTATGTGACCAGCGCAACCACTAAAGATCTCCGCTTCTACCTGCTTAAATGGTTTGAAAAACAGCAAGGTGCAGTTTCTGTTCAGAGTTTGAATAACTGGAAGGTGATTCCGGAGGAGCTTGCAACTACCGGCAAGACCAACGATATGCCGCTTTTGTATCCAACAAAATAAAATTATCTTGATAAGATTCTCTTTATGAAAATATCCTATGTACAGGCTGCGTTTTTAAGTAGCCTGTGCATAATCTGTGGAAAACTGCTTGCCTCAGGGCCCGTTTCCTTCGTATCTTATAGACATGAACTACGATAAACTTACCATAAAAGCCCAGGAGGCGCTCCAGGAGGCCTCCAGTCTAGCCCAAAAGAATGACCAGACCCAGGTGGAACTGGAACATATTCTGCTCGCCCTTGTGGAGCAGGAGGGGGGCATTGTAGCGCCCATTATCGAAAAAATCGGTGCGGATCCTGAACTTGTATCCCAGGAAGCCCGTAAACTGGTAGCTGCAAAGCCCAAGGTTTACGGAGATGCGGCGCAGCTGTATTTTTCACCCGCCGCAAGCAGGGTGCTTGCAAAAGCAGAGGCCGAAGCGGCATCCCTAAAGGATGAATTTGTATCCACCGAGCACATCCTTATTGCCATGACCCAGGCAGAAGGACCCGCTGCAGACCTTTTACGAAGAAACGGTGTTACTAAAGAGGCTATTCTCTCTGCCCTCAAGTCCGTCCGGGGCAATGCCCGGGTTACGGACCAAAACCCGGAAGAAAAATACCAGGTGCTGGATAAATACTGCCGGGACCTAACCGCTCTTGCCCGGCAGGAAAAACTAGATCCGGTAATTGGCCGGGACGAAGAAATAAGGCGTGTTATGCAGGTCCTTTCCCGGCGGACAAAAAATAACCCTGTTCTTATCGGTGAACCGGGGGTCGGTAAGACCGCCATTGTGGAAGGCCTTGCCCGCCGTATCGTTGCGGGGGATGTGCCCGAGGGACTTAAAAACAAGCGCCTCCTTGCCCTGGATTTGGGAGCCCTTGTGGCGGGGGCAAAATTCCGCGGTGAGTTCGAAGAGCGTCTTAAGGCCGTAATCCATGAAGTCCAGGCTGCGGAAGGCCGGATTATCCTCTTTATTGATGAACTCCATACCCTTGTAGGCGCAGGGGCTGCTGAGGGTGCCACCGATGCGAGCAACCTGCTTAAACCTGCCCTTGCTCGAGGGGAACTGCGCTGTATCGGCGCAACAACACTGGACGAATATCGCAAATACATAGAAAAGGATGCGGCCCTGGAACGGCGTTTCCAGCAGGTTTACTGCGCTGAGCCGTCGGTAGAAGACACCATTGCAATCCTTCGGGGACTTAAAGAACGCTACGAAGTACACCATGGTGTCCGTATCAAAGATGAGGCCCTGGTAGCGGCAGCGACCCTTTCTACCCGTTACATTACGAGCCGTTTCCTTCCCGATAAGGCCATAGATCTCGTGGACGAAGCGGCGAGCCGGCTTAAAATGGAACTGGATAGCCGGCCCACCGAACTGGACAAGCTGGAACGCAAGCTCTTGCAGCTTTCTATCGAAAAACAGGCCCTCCAGCGGGAGGATGATCCTGCCTCAGTAGAGCGGAGGCAGAAGCTCGAAAAGGAAATTGCGGATCTTACGGCGGAACGGGATGCCATGCGGGCCCGCTGGGAAAGCGAGCGGAAGGATATTCAGGAACTGCGGCTTTTGAAACAGCAGATAGAGGAGCTGAAAATCGAGGAAGCCCGCTACGAGCGGGAGGGTAACCTGAATCGGGCTGCGGAAATAAAATACGGCAAAATTCCTGAAGCCCAGCGGAAGCTCAAAGAAATATCTGACCGTATGGAAGCCAAGCAGGGTGAGGTAAGCCTCTTACGGGAAGAGGTAAGCGAAGAAGATATCGCTTCTGTGGTTTCCAGCTGGACGGGGATTCCTGTTTCAAAAATGCTTTCCAGCGAATTGCAAAAATACCTTGAGCTGGAAAAGGTTTTGGAAAAACGGGTGGTTGGCCAGGACATGGCGGTCCAGGCGGTAGCCGATGCGATCAGGCGGAACAAGGCAGGCCTCAGCGATGCTGCCCGGCCTTTAGGGTCCTTCCTTTTCCTCGGACCAACGGGGGTCGGTAAAACCGAGCTCGCAAAAACCCTTGCGGAGTTTCTCTTTAACGAGGAAAAGGCCCTGACCCGGATTGACATGAGTGAATACGGCGAAAAGCACACCGTAAGCCGCCTCATCGGCGCTCCTCCGGGCTATGTGGGCTATGAACAGGGCGGCCAGCTTACCGAAGCGGTCCGCCGCAGGCCCTACAGCGTGGTTCTTTTTGATGAAATCGAAAAGGCCCATCCTGATGTATTCAACGTGTTCCTCCAGATTCTGGATGATGGACGTCTGACAGACGGCCAGGGTAGGGTAGTGGATTTCCGGAACGTCATTATCATTATGACGAGTAACCTTGGTTCTGACCTGATACTTAACGCCAAGGACACCGAAGAAATTAGGGGTGCCTTGCAGGAACTCCTTAAAGCATCCTTTAGACCCGAATTCCTTAACCGGATCGACGAGACAGTTATCTTTAACCGGCTTGGCAAGGCGGAAATCCACAAAATCGTGGATATACAGCTTAACCGTCTCGCCTATAGGCTCGAGGACCGGAAGATCAGGCTCATGGTTACCGAAGCGGCCCGGAACTTCCTTGCCGAACGGGGCTACGATCCTCTCTATGGCGCCAGGCCGCTTAAAAGGACCATACAGTCGGAGCTGGAAAATCCGCTGGCTAAAGAAATTATTTCTGGCCGGTACAAAGAGGGTTCTGAGGTTGTGGTAGACCGGTCCGGAGATGGATTGGTGTTTAAATAAATAGCTTTAATCCAACTTGGTGTAGGGTGGCATAACCATAACAACCGATAAAGCCTGACGGTTGTATTGCAAGGCAATAAAAGCTGCAGAAAGCGTGAAGCTTTTTGCAGCTTTTTTTATCGAACAGGGACTGAAATATAAAGTCCTTTCTGCTACACTTCCTCTTATAGCAGCTTGCTGAAATGTTCTTAATAGATAGGAGCTTGTATGCACATGCCAAAAAAGTTTGTCTTAGTTCTTGTCGGTTTGCTTACTCTGATTCAGGGAAGCATATGGGCATCTGATAATTTTATTGAACCCTGGCAAGTATCATCTCTCTTTGGGACCACAGGCAGTGTTCAGACAGATGCGGTTGGAAGTTTTATAAACCCCGCCTTGGGCGCGACCATGCCTTTTATGAGTACTCAGATGGATACATGGGTATTTGCCGATCCGCGGAACCTGCAATCAAAAAGCCAGTGGGCTTATTTTTATGCGGATCCTTATATGCTTATGGGGCTCTATTCAACAAACCTGCCAGATAATACAAATCAAATAGATGTCCATTTAGGTTTTTCTGGCGGGAATCGAAGTGTTGCCTTTGGTATCGCCAACATTAGTGTTTTTAACCAGCAGCATTCGGTCAATGATTATTTCCATGCACTGCAGGCCGGACTCCTTGTACGACCCATACAGCAGCTTTCGTTAGGGGCTACCTTTACTCAGAACTACATAAATAGTGAAAAATGGAATCTCTATGTTGATGGAGGTTTACGCCCCTTTGGTTCAAATCTGCTCACCCTCTTTGGTGCCTGGTCAGCTTCAGATACATTTACGGACCCGAATACCCAACGGTGGCAAGCCGGTGTAAGTGTTGCACCCGTTAAGGGTTTTGAACTATACGGCAAATACAACAGCGCAGGTTCACTAACCTTAGGGTTTGCCTTTCGCTATGGCATGCTTGGTCTAAGTTCTTCCCTATACTCAGATAAACAAGATTTCAGCGGGTCTCTTACCGCCGGAGCGGGCCTTTCCTTTGTGATGAACAAGGACGGCTTTGCAATGAAAAGTTCTTCTGCTGCGAAATCGTACCTAGAGCTTTCATTAGGAAACCTATCTGCTGCGCCGTCCTTCTTTAACAGCTCTGCATCTCTATTTACTGTTTTAGAAACCATTCATTCGGCAAAAAAAGATCCTGCTATAGAAGGACTCATCCTCAATACCACTTCTTTAGTTGCTTCTCGCAGTGATCTTTGGGAACTGCGAAGCTCCTTAGAGGATTTTAAGAAATCCGGGAAAAAAGTAATTGCCTTTATACAGGATCCTACGTTTGATATATACGCCCTTGCGTCCGTGGCAGACCGCATAGTTATGGATAGCCAGGGAGTCCTTTCTTTCGATGGCTATGTTGCTGGCCGCGGGTATTATAAACATACACTGGAAAAGCTTGGAATAGGATTCCGGGAACTCAAATATTTTACATATAAATCTGCCGCAGAGTCCTATAGCAGGGATAGTTTCTCTGAAGCGGACAAGGAACAATACGAAGCATATTTAGACAGCATTTTTAACGCTACGAAACAGTTAATTCTGACGGGCCGAGGCCTGTCGTCTGAACAGTTTGCAATTCTCTTAGAGGACAATTTCCTCCTTAGTGCTAAGGAAGCAAAAACTGCCGCTTTGGTAGATACTATGGGCAGGGAAGATGCCATCCGGATGATTATTCGGGAATTGTCGGGCAAAGATTACCCAGTTCAGGTATTTGGCAATGGTTCCCTAAGCCTCTTCCAAAAGGGCAGCATGCCCATGATGTCCCTTATGTCGACCTATAGGATGACGTCGCAACAGCAAGATATCTGGGGTGAACCACCGCACATTGCGATTGTCTATGCCAATGGGGAGACCGCACTGCAAGGTGGTATGAATGCCCGAACATTGGCTAAAATTATTGATGACCTCGCTCAAGATAATAATGTAAAGGCCATTGTGCTGAGGGTTGATTCTCCTGGGGGGGATGCTATTGCTGCAGACTATGTGGCGGAGGCGGTCAAAAAAGCGACAGAACAAAAGCCTGTTTATGTTTCTATGGGTTCTGTTGCCGGATCCGGCGGTTATTGGGTTTCCATGTATGGCACAAACCTGTATGCCACACCCTATACGATAACCGGTTCCATTGGCGTTATTGCTTCCTGGTTCTACGATGCGGGTCTTAACAATAAACTGGGGTTCTCGATAGACCTTCTGAAACGAGGCAGCCATGCAGACCTCCAGGCTGGAATTATATTACCCTACCGGGATCTAAATGATGCGGAGGTGAAAGAATACCGCCAGTGGATACTGGAACTTTATGATGATTTTGTTGCAAAAGTGGCTGCTGGGCGAAATATGGATGAGAATAAGGTTAAAGAACTCGCCGAGGGACGTATCTATTCAGGTACCGATGCGGTACAAAATGGTCTTATTGATGACATCGGCGGTCTTCAATATACCCTTGCGGCATTGAAAGAGTCCTTAAACCTATCCGAGGATGTAGAGGTTGTAATTGATGAATATCCCGATCCTGATCCTTTCACTGCTTTCATGGAGGCGCTTGGTCAAACATCGCTGCCCAAAGGAAACATGGCAAAGCTTGCAGCTATTTTGATCCAAGGTGTTTCTCGTCCGAACCTGAGCCCCCTTGCAGTAGGTACTGGATTCTTTGAAACAGTGGAACCGAGGATAATCCAGAATGGTCAAGTACAGGCGCTTATACCCCTGGATATGATTGAACTATATCAAGGTAAAGAATCTTTCGGAACGGTAAAATTCTGAACTAACAGGCTTTTATCAATTACTATAACAACCCTGCCTTCCTGTAGAAGGCGGCGGTTGTTTTCTGATGAAAGTAATGTTTGGGCATCTGCTTTGCTGATTACCGGATCGGTGGGCAGTTTGCCAAATACTTTATCTGCCAAAATTCGCAGGGGCCGGTCTCCAACGAGTTCATGCAATTCCTGCGCAAGCCCAGAAGGCGTGGGAAGAAGTACACGGTCGCTCGAGGTATACCGAACAATGCCTCGATTCTTGGCTATCTCGGGAAGAACCATGTTTCGTTCGAATATTAAATTCATGTCCGAGTCCCAGATTTTTGGAAACAAACAGGGATTTAGCCGTGCAGTGCTTTGTCTCCCATGGATGGGCAGCGGATCCTGAGCGAAAATGATTATACCCGTATAATCTTTCACCGCCTGAGGAATAAGGAGCCTTGGCAGCGTTGACGGTACCTGATGCCGAACAAGAAGGGAGGCCATGCCAGTTAGAGGAATTGAAATGGTTCTGTTCAAGCTGTTGCGACTTAAGTCTAAAACAGCAGTGGATTTATTCGCATTCTCCACCAATATATCAATATCGAGCATGGAGAGTTGGCCCTGTTGGATGGTGGTTTCAATAGTAGTACTGCTGTCTACCGGAACAGAAAAAAGAAAGGGCGCAACGATACGTGGAAATTCTATAGAGAGCAACTCTTCTCCATGGGCTCTGCCCGTAGGCAGGCGCAGGCCCGCGGATCCCATATCGAGTTTCACGGTAGAGACCAGCTCCATGGTATTCCATTGGATGAGCGGTTCTATGCTGAATTGAGGTCTTTCTGTCTGCGGCCAGACAAGATCAGTAAGGCTGATTAAAAGACACAGTATACCGATTTTCCCCACATAAATGGGTACCGATGCTTTCATTCTGTAGACCCCGTCTTCTTTATCGGCGTTTTTAGTTTAGAACCTTCGCGCAATATGGAAGAGAGGGTTAAGCCATTGACAGTAGCCAATACTTCAGGATCTACCTCATAGGCAAGGGCAATTGCCCAGAGTGTTTCGCCTTTTTGTACTATATGGGTCCCTTCAAATGCAATTGTTGTAGAAGGCTGTATGGGCCGTTCATAGGGCCCCACATTTTTAAGGGCCGGTATTTTAATTTTAGAGCCAAGCTGCAAGTAACGATCTTGGATACCCGGATTTGCCATTTTAATCTGTTCAACACTCACACCGTAATGACGAGAAAGAGCCGAAAGGGTGTCTCCTGAATGGATAGTGTGAAAATAATAAAGTACAAGCGGTTCATCTTTGTTTGCCAGAACCGTGAGTATCGATTCCTTGTGATCGGCAAAAACTTTCAGATTATATCTGGGATCCGAAGGCGTTATTCCGTAGATTAATTCAGGATTTAAAGATTTTAAAACCCCTGGAGGAATACCTGCTTTTTCTTCTATAAGTCTCAAGTCCGCCATTTTTCCGACCGGTATCAGTTCTATCGGTGGCAATTCAAGCCATTCAATTTCCAAACCATATTTCCCTGGATTCATGAGTATGGATGCAATGGCAAGAAATTTCGGTACATAGTGAACGGTTTCTTGTTTTAGATGTTTTTTTTCACCCAGTGTCCAGTAGTCCTTTGTTCCCGCCTTTTGAATTGCCCGCTGCACCGCTCCAAGACCAGCATTGTAGGCAGCCAGTGCAAGAGGCCAGTCCTGTAAATAGGTGTAGTTATCTTTAAGCTTTTTTAGAGCTCCCTTGGTGGACTTAATAAAATCTCTCCGGTCGTCTCTCCAGTCGTCGATTGTCATCCCATATCCATGAATGCTGTTCTTCATAAACTGCCATAGCCCGACAGCGCCGGAGCGGCTTATGGCGGTGGGCAGAAAAGCGCTTTCAATAACCGGCAAATAGGCAAGCTCCAGAGGAAGCCCCATATCCTCTACTTCTTTTATAATGTAGGGCAAATAGAGTTTCCCCCGGCCTGTCACTGTTTTAAGCCAGGCTAATCCTGCAGGGCTGGAGTATTGTTTTATATACTGCTGTGTCAGAGGCTGCTCAAGACCAGGGATAGAAATATCCAAACTCTGAGTCCCATGCCAGCTTAGGGCTGTACCATTAACAGATAAAGGTTTTGAGCTGTTTGGATTTTTATCTATACCCATGAGCATACGGAGCGCCGAACCATTTTGACGGCTTACATCCAAGGGAACAAGGCTCTCTTGTCCTGAGCTGTTTTTAGAAACAGGCAAGTTTTCGGCAGCTTGAAGATGCAGATTAATAGGACAAATAGAAAATATGATAAAAACTCTGATCAGTGGTTTCATTGAATAATAAATCATCAGAATTTTTCTCCGTAATATACACCGGCCCATTCCCAGCGGCCGTGAATCTCCGGATCTGCGGGAAAGTAGATTTTTCTGAAATACAAATACCAGGTTGTAATACGTTGAGTCCATCCCCATGTTTTAAGATATGCTTCATTCGCGTTCGAACTAGCATCTACAGTATCGGCATATCGTATACGGTTGCCGGCCATGAAATCCGAAAGGTTAAACTCATCCATACCGACCGGCTGGTTCGCATCCTGACCCCAGGAAACTGCAAAAAAATTAACCTTGGCACGGAGCCGCCGTAATTCACGGCTGTTGCCCGCATCGAGGGCTTTTTTTACCGCAGCAACGAGACTGTCCAGCGATTCAAAAGTCCAGTCCTTCGGAGAGTTATAATAGTCTACCAATTTCATTGCATAGCCAAGAGCATCTGGAAAACCCGGAATAGAGGCACTGTAATAAGGCAGGAATTTTGAATAGGTCTGGATAGCCATGTCCCATTCCCCGGTCTTTTCATAAGCCTGACCGAGCATAAAATGGGCATTCCCAAGGTCGATTTTTTCAGGAAAGCGGGCAATAAGTTCCTTATAATAGCGGATCTGATGTTCCGGTTTTTTTTCTAGTTGGATAAGCTGTTTCAGACATTGATAATGGATGGATTCACCCTTTACAAGCAAGTCCGGATAGCGTGTTACTATGCGGTTAAAATAAATGGCGGCCACAGGCCCCGCATCCTGCTTGAGGTAAGCATAGGCAACCATTAATAGCAGGTATGCGTTATAGGGGTCCTGCGGATGGGCTGTAATCCAGTCTGTTAAAAAGTTGGTTAGCTTTGCATATTCCTGCTGGCTCAAGAGTTCGTTGGCAATTTCTCTTACTATGGAAAACTGTTCTTCTCCGGGCTGTTTTTCTCGATTAAGCAGCCGGAACAGTTCCTTAAGGATTTCTTTTTTTTCTTTGCTGCCCGTTATATAATAGGAATCGTAGGTCCTTAACGCCCCTATTGGTAAAAACGAGGTCTCGCATGCCATAATTAGGAAAATGAAAATACCCAGACTTATTACCAAAAAATTCTTACGATTCATGGGTTTTTGATACTATCACAGGCAGTTCCCATTGGCAAGGTTAAAGCAGAATCATTATAATACCATACAATGAATATGAAACCAATGCAAAACATCGCCAGCCGTTTGTCATTTTTCATCGGCTTCTCTCTTATGATCCTTGGATCGGTCCTTTTTATAGCCAGTCTTTCCGGAATTGCAAAGGTTGCAACCATTCCGGCAAGCCTTTTTTTACTTATCGGTGTTTTATTTGCCCTTTTTGCGTTTAAACTGGTTCATCGGCTGCAATATATGTTTCTCGCCGCCTTCTTTATTCAGCTTGGCCTATTCCTCTTGTTGATCATTCTTCATACCATACCATATCCCTTCTCCAAAGTATGGCCAGCTATTTCAATATTTGCAGGGACCGCATTAATTCCCGCTGCCCGGTTTCGTTCCAATACCAGCTTAGTCCGTTTTATTGTTCCAGCCATCGCTTTTGTGGTATTAGGGGTGGTTCTGCTAATATTTTCCCTCGATCTAGTTACCTTTTCTTTTAAAAGATTTATTCTTACCGCCTGGCCTCTGCTCCTTTTATTTGCCGGTATTTTTCTATTATTGCTCTCTCTGTATCCAAAACAGGATGAAAAGGACAGCCAAAACCAATAAATCATGAATTGTTGGAATCGTCTGTGGGGCGTATACCAATTTTTTTGGATTCCCGTGTTGCTTGGTGTGCTGCTGTCCTGTGCCAGCACTAACCGGATTACTGAAACGCCTATTGATCGGGGAATAGCATCTGGTGAACCTAAAAATGCCAGCCTAGCAGACGAAATTCGTGCTTTAATTGAAACGGGTACTCCGCCATCTTTGCTGCGGGCTCTTGATTTGCTGAGAAATCGAGATGTAGCGGATACTGAGCTAGGCAGGACCCTTTCAGCAATAGCGGTGAGCCTTTTCAAATCCGTGTATCCCGCTCTGGTTGCGGAAATGCCGCAAACCGATATTCCTGTTTCGAGTCCCTATGCCAAAATTCTCAAGGATGCAGAAAAAGGCATTTATACGCCAGCGCCATCCAGTTCTCAAGACTTTTTTGAAATGCTGCTCCCCTTTATTGCACTGCTCAATGAACGGCGGAGCGAACGGCTGGCTGTTGCCAGTCCTGATATAGACCGGGCTATGGCTCTGAATGGAAAGTCTGTACTGCCCTATTATTTCAAAGGGATTATACTGGAACGAACTGGTCAGAAAGATCAAGCCTTGGCTTTATATGTGAATGCCTATCAACTTTCTATAGAATGTTATCCCGCTGGTCTCGCCATAGCGCGCATTTATGCATCTACGGGTAAACAGGATAGTGCGGTTTCGTTGCTAACTGATCTTATTTCCAGATACCCCGAAAACTGGAGTATAAAAAGAGAATTAGCTGTTTTATATTACCAAACAGGAAATTGGTCCAGGGCAGAACCGGCCCTCGCAGAACTGCTGCAAAGGGATCCAAAGGATAGAGAATTACTTCTCATGCGGATAAGTGTTCTTGTAGAACAGGGCAAATATATACAGGCTGCCCCCTTACTCGATGCCTATGGCTCATTAGATAATACCAACACAACCTATTTATATCTGCGGGCTCGTCTGCAGGCTGAAGGATATCGGAACCGCGATGCAGCGCTTACATTCCTTCGCTCCATTTTACGCATCAATCCTTCCGACCCTCTTGCGAATACCTATATGGCAAAGCTGCTCATTGAATCTGATCGAGAATCGGATCGTCAGGAAGGGGAGGCTATGCTCGACATGATGCTCAAAGATGCCAATTCCCCAAACAATGTGCTTGAATTAGCCGTATTGGTGTCGATGAGGAGGCAGAACTGGTTTCAAGCCCAGCAGTACAACAGCAAACTTTTGGAGAGCCGCAGATCTGGAACAGATCTGTCCAACGAAGTGCTTATTCAGCAGGGATTAAAAAAGTTCGATCAGGCTCTCCTTTTTGCTAAAGAACTTTACGAAAAAGATCCGCTTAATGAGCAAAATGCCTATATGTATGCACTCTCCCTCGTTAGTGCAGATAAAAGAGAAGAAGCCAGGCTGATTATTGATGCAAAATTAAGCACGGTAACTCAAGCTACCCTAAAAAGTAAATATTTTTATCTAAGAAGCCGCATGAGGACCGATGAAGAGACCGTATTGAACGATCTCCGTTCAAGCCTTTTTGAAGACCCAAGAAATCTCGATGCACTTATCGCAATGCTTGAAATTTACCATCGCAGAAAGGATGAACGACGGGCCGTTTATTATTTAAAACAAGCGCTTTCTCTGTCTCCTGATAACCCTATACTGCAGCCATACAAAAAAGAATACGCAAATCAATTAAATTAATAATAATTCCTAAAAATATTGCTAAAAAGACTTGCAATTATTTAATTTTGCTATCAGAATACATAGTACCTTCTCATAAAAAACAAATACAAGGAGAGTGCTATGGCAAGCCTGAAAGGAACACGGACGGAAAAAAACCTGCTTACCGCCTTCGCCGGCGAATCGCAGGCAAGAAACCGGTATACCTACTTTGCCAGCAAGGCAAAAGAAGAGGGATATGTACAAATTTCGCTTGTTTTCAGTGAGACTGCGGATCAAGAAAAGGAACACGCAAAGCGGTTGTTTAAATTTCTTGAAGGCGGCGAAGTGAAAATAGAAGCCTCTTTTCCTGCAGGTGTAATCGGAAGCACCGCAGAAAACCTCCTAGAAGCCGCTGGGGGTGAAAACTATGAATGGCAGACCATGTATCCTGAATTTGCTAAAGTGGCGCGGGAAGAAGGTTTTTCTGCTATCGCTACAGTATTCGAAGCCATAGCGGTCGCCGAAAAGCAGCACGCAAAACGCTATGAAAAGCTCAAGGCAAATATTGATGCAGGCCAGGTATTTAAAAAGGACAAACCGGTAGTCTGGCGCTGCCTGAATTGCGGCTATCTCTATGAAGGAACCGAAGCTCCTAAAGCTTGTCCTGCCTGTGCACATCCCCAGGCATATTTTGAACTACTTGGTGAAAACTACTAAAGGAGCACATGATGACCCAGGTTTCTCAAATTTACAAGTGTGAGCTCTGCGGAAATATCGTGGAAGTAATTCATGCAGGAGCTGGTGAATTAGTCTGCTGCGGTCAGCCTATGAAGCTTCTCACGGAAAACACTACCGACGCAGCCAAAGAAAAGCACGTTCCAGTTATTGAAAAAACTGCTACGGGCTATAAAGTATCCGTAGGTTCTGTCATGCATCCGATGGAAGAAAAGCATTATATCGAATGGATTGAATTGATTGCCGATGGAGTTTCTCACCGAAAGTTCTTGAAACCCGGTGACACCCCGGTGGCTGAATTTGCGGTATCCGCAAAAACAGTTTCTGCTCGGGAATATTGCAATTTACACGGCCTGTGGAAGGCTTAAGAAGGAGTACAGCTATGAAGAAGTATGTATGTGATGTCTGCGGATATATTTATGATCCCGCGGAAGGCGATAAGGATGGGGGAATTCAGCCCGGGACTCCCTTTGAATCTCTGCCCGCCGATTGGGTATGCCCCATGTGTGGTGCGTCCAAGGATGACTTTTCACCGGTAGACTGAAACATCCTTTATTGACAAATATATAATCTCAATCTAGGCTGGAGACTGCGGAATGACCTATGGTTGTTTCGCAGTCTTTATTTTTAGGATAGGAGAGAATATGCTGTCCCGAGAAGACTTTATTTTTACTATTGGTTATGATGGGCCTGCAGCAATAGTCGACGGGCAGGCTAAACGAAAATTTGCCTCTTTAAGCACCAAGGAGTTAGCGGAAAAGGGTCTTTTTAGAGCCGCTTATAGCTCCGCCATCTATTCTAAGGATCCTGCAGAACTGGATCTCGTGATTGCTACATACAATGCAGCTGCCCATACTAACTATGACCGTAGTTTTCCCTTTGATAGGCTTTTTGGTGTTTTTCCAGTGGAAGTAAACAAGGTCGTTGTACTTTAATATTGTACGTCTTGTGCCTTGACCGAGGCAATTCCCTATGGTATTTTACGGAGAAGTCTCTCAATAAGGAAGTAATTCTATGAATACATTTGTTTTCCCGCTCCTGATGGGAGCCCCCGACCAAGCAGCTGGTGCTGGTACCACCGCGTCCCTTATATCAACCTTTGTACCCTTTGGACTGGTGATCCTTATTTTTTATTTTCTGATCATCCGTCCCCAGAACAAAAAGCAGAAAGAAACCGAAAAAATGCTTGCCTCCCTTAAAAAAGGTGACAAGATTGTGACCATCGGCGGTATTCACGGTGTTATTCAATCCGTTAAGGAAGGAACCGTGGTTGTAAAGGTTGATGATTCAACAAAGATCGAATTCAGCAGAAGCGCTATTGCTTCCGTTGTAGAGAGTGCCAAAACAGATAAGGCAGCAACAGAAGCGGTTGCAGAAGAAACTAAATAATTTTAACTCTAACAGAACATTGGAGCAACGGCATGAGTAAACGGTATCGGTTCTTCATCATCCTTGCCACGGTCGCGATTGCATTTGCATTCCTTTACCCGACCCTGCGCTGGTATTTTATGGTACCCAAAGAGGATCAGACCCTCGCCTTGGGTTCCCGTGAACAGATTAAGTCCTATGCGAACAGAAAAGCACAGGCAGATATAAAGGAATTAAAGGAATTAGCCAAAACAGGAGGAGCAGTTCCTGAACGGCTTGGGTTCCTCATAAAGACTGCAAAGGAAAACTACAGGCTTGCAAAGCTTCCTGTTCCCAGCAAGTGGGATGCAAAGGCTGTTTTGGCGGCTTTTGCGGGAGAAAAAGAAGCTCTTGATGCAATTGAATCCAGATACCGGGATGAAATCCTTGCTCTTAAAGACCTGCACCAAAGTGCGGTACAGCTCGGTCTGGATTTGTCCGGCGGTATGAGTGTGGTTATTCAGGCAAACCTGGATTCCCTTAAGGAACGCCTTGGCCGGGACCTGACAGATGCTGACAAAGAAGATGCTCTGAACCGTGCTCTCGAAGTATTAAACAGCCGTATTGATAAATTCGGCCTTACCGAGCCGGTTATACGGCGTCAGGGGAATGACCAAATTTATGTTGAAATTCCTGGCGCTGCAGACCCCGAGCGAATCAACTCAATTATTATGGGTAAGGGCCGCTTAGCTTTCCATATCGTGGATGATGAGGCTACTACCGCGTTCCGGACATATTATCGCGAGCATCCCAGCAACACCTTTGATGGAGAAGGGAACCTGCTTAATCCGGCGGTTATACCCGCGGACACCGTGGTACGCGGCTACTATAACAAGGATAAGTACGGTCTTGATACGTTTGTAGATTATATTGTCATTAAGAAAGATGTGGGACTGGATGGAAACCACATTAAGAACGCCTTGGTAGATAAGGACCAGATTACCGGGAGACCTGAAGTTACCTTCCTGCTCGATACTGAAGGGGGAGATATTTTCTATAAACTTACTTCCGCTAACGTAGGGAAATCCCTCGCTATCGTTCTCGATGACAAGGTAAAAAGTTACGCCAGAATTCAGGAACCAATCCGTGACTCGGTACGGCTGACAGGTTTTGGAACCGACGAAGCTAACAATATTGCCCTTATTCTGCGTACCGCTGCGCTGCCGGTTGATCTGGAAGTTGTAAATCAGCAGGCAATCGGAGCTTCTCTTGGAGAAGATACTATACGACAAGGTCTTAATGCTCTTCTTGGTGGTATCGCCGCGGTTATGATTTTCATGCTCCTTTACTACAAAGGCGCAGGGGTCAATGCCATGATTGCCCAGACCCTGAACCTGTTCTTGATGTTCAGTGTCCTTTCTGCATTTAACCTTACTTTGACATTACCGAGTATTGCGGGCTTTATTCTAACCATCGGTATGGCAGTCGACGCCAACGTTATTGTCTTTGAACGTATAAAAGAAGAATTGAGACTTGGAAAGGGTAGAAAGGCAGCGGTCGATGCAGGCTTTGACAAGGCTTTCTGGGCTATTATGGACTCTAATATTACAACCTTTATTGCTGCTTTGTTCCTCTCTCAACTTGGAACTGGACCCATACAGGGCTTTGCAGTCAGCTTAGCAATCGGTGTTATTTCGTCAGTATTTACAGCCCTCTTTGTCTCACGGCTTATCTTTGATTTTGGTACCGATGTCCTGAAACAAAAATCGGTCTCCATCAGCTGGAGGATTAAATAAATGAAAAGCATTATTCAGTTTTCAAAGGTGTTTCTCCCCGCTGTTATCATTTCCCTCGTGCTGATTGTTTCGGGAATCGTAGGGTATGTTGTATATGGCGGTTTTAATCTTGGTGTCGATTTTCAGGCTGGCTTGATCCAGGAAATACAATTTGCGCCCACCGCATTGCAATTAACCTATACCGGCAAGGGAATTGCGGGGATTTCCATGGATAAAAATAAGCTGGAAATCGTTATTTCTGGCTCGGATGTAGAAAAAAAGACCTACTCCTTTCCGTACGCTACATATCAAAATCTTGGAGCGATGGTTGACGCTATGGCCAGTATAGAAGGCCTATCGGTCAAACTCTTAGTGAGCAGGGATGTCTCTTCTGCTGCCTTAGTGCAAAGCGCTCAGGGGAATCCTCGTCTTGGATCAGCCGCCTATGGTGTTCACTATTTAGATCCTCAATCTGGTGCTGTAAACATTGCTGATGTAAGAAAGGCCCTTACATCCCTTGGGTCCGTATCTGTACAAAATCTCGGACAGCCAAAGGACAGAAAATTCCTTATCCGTATTGAAGATAAGGGCAAGGAAGCTGACTTTGCAAAACTTACTGCAGAACGGATAAACACTGCGTTGCAGAATGCCTTTGGCGAAGGCCAGATCGCTATCTCCAGAACTGACTATGTGGGTGCCCGTTTTTCAAAGCATCTGACTGAACAGGCAGGTATGCTCTTGGTTTTAACTCTACTGCTCATTTTGGTCTATGTCTCATTCAGATTTAAATTTCACTATGCCGCCGGTGCAGTGCTTGCAATACTTCATGACGGCCTTATTATGGTAGCCTTTATTGTATGGCTCAGGATGGAATTTAACACCACTACTATTGCTGCCATTTTAACTATTCTCGGTTATTCTATTAACGATACGATCGTCATATTTGACCGAATCCGGGAAACCCTTAAATTGTATCCTAACAGCAGTTTTGAAGAAAACTTAAACAGAGCGATTACTGAAACGCTTGCGCGAACATTTATAACTACCATTACAACCATGTTTGCTGTGTTTGCTCTGTTCTTCTTTACCACTGGAACAATGAAAGACTTTTCTCTTGCACTGCTCATCGGTATGACAAGCGGTGTATATTCTACAATTTTTATTGCATCCGCTTTTGTGCTGTTCTGGGAGAAAAAAGTACAAAAGAATGCTGTCAAAGCTGCAGATGCGGCAAGCACGGGTCTAAAAAAGGCATAGTTTTTAATACTGTTAGACCTGGTAGGGTTGCCTGAAAAGTTAAATAACTTTTTAGGCAACCTCTTTTTTTAGGAAAGCATGATGAAACTGATACGAGCTTCCGTTTGTGGTTATTGTATGGGGGTTGAACGGGCAATAAAAAAAACGTTTCAGGAAGCTGTTTCTCATCCTGAAAAGAAAATAGTAACTCTTGGGCCCCTTATTCATAATCCAAATACACTAGCCAAGCTTGAACAAAGGGGTGTCTATTCTATTGAGACTCCCAATGAAATTGCTGATCCTCACAATACAATTGTTATCATTAGAGCACATGGTGTTCCCCCAAAGTTAGAAAAAGAGATTTTGCAAACCGGTGCTTCAATCGTAGATGCGACCTGCCCAAAAGTGCATATGAGTCAAAAAATGGCCCAGGACTATGAGAAAGCAGGTTATCGAATAATCATAGCAGGCGAAAAAAATCATAGTGAAATTATTGGTATCTTAGGGTATGCTACCTCGGCTATGGTTGTTCTCGATATCGATGAAGCCTTAGAAATTGCGCATCGTATAAAAGAAACCGATGGCAGCCCTACGAAGGTTGTACTTCTCGCACAAACTACCTATTCAGAGTCAAAATTTGCCGAGATGGTTTCGGCTCTTAAGGAGATTTTGCCGAATCTTGAGGTAGCACACACTATTTGCAAAGCCACAAGGGAACGGCAGGAATCTTTGTATAATCTCTGTAAATTAGTAGACGCTGTTTTGGTAATCGGCGGTAAAAAATCAGCCAATACCCAGCGGCTCAAAGCCATTGCAGAAGAGCAGGGACTCCCTGTTTGGCTTATAGAAGATGAACGGGATCTGCCCGAAGCAATATACCAATTTGATACGGTTGGCTTAACCGCTGGAGCTTCTACCCCAAAAGAACTCATAGACCGAATTGAATCGATTCTCAGCAATTCTCAATAAAACATACAGTGATGTTGCATAGATCCTGCTCTTTCATTACTATAGGGTGTGGTTTTAACTACAACATAATGCATTGCACGCAAGGAGTAGGCCATGGAAGCCGTTGAAATGGATAAAGCCTATGATCCAAAAAGTTTCGAGGACCGTATTTACGATCAATGGAAAACATCTAGTAGTTTTCAGCCCAAACCGGTAAAGGGAAAAAGACCCTTTGTCGTAGTAATACCACCCCCCAATGTCACCGGTGTCCTCCACATGGGCCATGGTCTTAATAATTCGTTGCAGGATATCATTGTGCGTTTTCATCGCATGCGAGGGGAGCCAACCCTCTGGGTGCCCGGTACTGATCATGCGGGAATTGCAACGCAGAATGTGGTAGAAAAGCGCTTAAAAAAGGAAGGTAAATCCCGGCATGATTTAGGTCGAGATGCCTTTGTTGCAGAAACCTGGAAGGTAAAGAAAGAACATCACGAAATCATTAGCCGCCAGCTCGCAAAGATAGGGGCCAGTGTGGACTGGTCCCGAGAACGCTTTACCCTCGACGAAGGCCTCTCTCAGGCTGTACGGGAAGTCTTCGTTACCCTCTATGAACGGGGCCTTTTGTATAAGGGAAACTATTTGGTTAACTGGTGCCCATCCTGCGGAACTGCCCTTTCTGATGACGAAGTTGAACATGAAGATGTAGAAGGCGCCCTCTATCATATACGCTACCCGGTTGCAGGGACAAATGGCTCTGAATATGTAGAACTCGCAACAACACGGCCCGAGACCTTACTGGGAGATACGGCTGTCGCGGTCCACCCTGAGGATGAGCGCTATCGGCACCTGGTGGGCAAAATGGTAGAGCTGCCTCTTACGGGACGCACAATTCCAGTTGTTGCCGATAGCTATGTAGATAAGGCCTTCGGTACGGGGGTAGTTAAAATTACACCCGCCCATGATCCCAATGACTGGGAAGTGGCCAAGCGGCACAACCTTCCGCTCATCAACATACTTACCCCTACTGGAAGACTTAACGATGCAGTCCCCGCTCGGTATCAGGGCAAGTCGGCTCAAGAAGCACGGGCGTTTGTTTTGGAGGATTTGAAAGCTGCGGGGCTCTTTGTGAAAGAAGAAAAAATAAGTCATGCGGTAGGTCATTGTTATCGCTGCCATACGGTCATAGAACCCTATCTTTCAGAACAGTGGTTTGTAAAAATGAAACCATTGGCGGACAAGGCTTTGGCGGCATGGAAACGGGGTGAGATTCAGTTTTTCCCCCAAAAATGGGAACATACCTATGAACATTGGCTCAGCAATATCCGGGACTGGTGTATCAGCCGACAGCTCTGGTGGGGCCACCGGATTCCAGCCTGGTACTGCAAGCATTGCGGAAAGACTGTTGTTGCCCGGGAAGAGCCCCTTGAATGTCCCTATTGCAAGTCCATCGAACTTGAACAGGATCCGGATGTGCTGGATACCTGGTTTTCGAGCTGGCTTTGGCCTTTCAGTACTCTGGGCTGGCCTAAGGATACGGCGGACCTGCGCAATTATTACCCCACCACAACATTAGTCACCGCCTACGATATTATCTTTTTCTGGGTTGCCCGTATGATTATGGCTGGCCTTGAATTTACCGGCCAGGTTCCGTTCCGGGATATTTATATTCACGGACTGGTCCGGGATAAGCAGGGCCGAAAAATGTCAAAAAGCCTCGGAAATGGGCTCGACCCTCTTGAATTGGTAGAAGAATATGGTGCTGACGCTCTTAAGTTTACCTTGGCCTTTAACTGCGCCCAGGGCCAGGATATTTTGATCGACAAGGAATCGTTTAAGCTGGGATCCAAGTTTGCGAACAAAGTCTGGAATGCAAGCCGTTATATTTTAATGAATCTAAATGGCCGCAACCTTATTGAAAAGCCCGAACTTACCAGCATAGACCGATGGATTTATGCCCGACTGAACAGGGCTGCAAAAGAACTTGCAGCGGCCTTTACCACCTACCGTTTTAACGATGCTGCCCAGGCTGCTTACGAATACTTCTGGAATGATTTTTGCGACTGGTATGTAGAAGCAACTAAAATCTCCATGAAACAGGGGGATGACAAAGAGAAGGATCGGGCCACTACGGTGCTTTTGGATGTATTGGCTGAATCACTGAGGCTCCTTCATCCCCTCCTTCCCTTTGTGACAGAAGAGATTTATAGCAAGCTTCCCAACGTTCAGGGGCTGCTAATTACCGCTCCCTATCCTGAATACACAGAAGCCAGACGTGCCGATGATATCGAAGCTCAATTTGCAAGCCTTCAGGATCTTATTCGACAGGTCCGGACCCTTCGCAGCGAATGTACGGTACCTCCGGAAAAAAACATCAAACTGCTTGTACGTTTCGATGCTGTATTCCCTTACCGAGACGCGTTCATTGAGATGCAAGCCCTGATAGCCCTCCTTGCACGGGCTGAGACCATTGAGTTTTGCGAACTTGGAAGCGCCGGCCAGAGCGCCAAACCGCAGGGGACGATCGGACTTGTCGGGAAGGGTTTTGAAATTTTTGTCTTTATTGCAGATGCGGTCGATCGGAGCCAGCTTTTGGCAAAATTTAGTAAGGATCTCGAAAAGGATCAGAAATTCCGTTCCGTACTAGAAGCAAAACTTGGCAATGAGAACTTTGTAAACAATGCTCCTGCGGAACTGGTGAACCAGGAACGGGCCAAACTGGTGGAAGTTCAGGAACGGATTGTAAAACTGGAAACCTATATGCGGGATTTGGCGTAGGGTATGCTATGAACACCGAGGAAATGCTCAAGCTTAAGGGGATGCATATTGCCCCCTATATTCAGCTTGCCACGAGTCTTATCGGGAAAAACCGCGAGGGCGGTGGTAATATGTTTCGGCATCAGATTGATACCATGGCAACCTTAATTGACTATGGCTATATCGATTCGGTGCTCCTCAAAGCCTCGGTGGTCCATGATCTTATCGAAGATGTTCCGGATTTTAACAGGAACCAGCTTCTCTCTATAGATTATGACAGTCCTGCGGTGTACAACCTGGTCCTCGAAGTATCCCGTAGGATAGACGAAACAAAGGCTGCCTTTCTTATTCGGGTGAAAAATCAGGGGTCCTATAATGCCAAGGTGTTAAAGGTGGCCGACCGGATTTCTAACATGATTTCCCTCGGCTTTGTCACCAACGCTGAATTTATCGCCCGCTATACTGATGAAACTGAACGTTTCATATTTCCCATTGCAGAAGAGGTTAATAAAGATATGCTCACGGAGCTCAAATCTCTTGTGGTCAGCCGGCGGGCATATCTAAAAAGCTGCAACTTTTAGCTATTGATTTGCATGCAATAACTAACATTTATTGGAAATTATTTCTGCCGGTTGACACTTTTTTAGTTTTTGCGTACTGTTTCATTATAAAATTACCGATTTGGAGGTATAAGTATGAAGATAGCTATTAATGGTTTCGGCCGTATCGGCCGCCTGGTATTTCAGGCCATTGTGGACCAGGGAATGCTTGGCAAAGACAAGATTGATGTAGTGGCAGTGGTCGATGTGGCTACCGACGCACAGTATTTTGCATATCAGCTGAAATATGATTCCACCCAGGGCAAGATGAACGCTAACATTTCTTCCAAGAAGAGCGATCCTTCTCTGGCAGAAGATGATATCCTCGTGGTTAACGGCCATGAGATTAAATGTATTATGGCTGAAAAGGAACTTAAGAATCTTCCTTGGGGCAAGCTCGGTGTTGAGTACGTCATCGAATCCACTGGTCTCTTCACCAATGAAAAGGCCTGGGGTCACCTGGAAGCCGGTGCTAAGAAGGTTATCATTTCCGCTCCTGCAAAGAGCGCTGACGAGACCAAGAAGATTCCCACCTTCGTAATGGGTGTTAACCATGAAAAATATGATGCATCCAAGCACGACGTTGTTTCCAATGCATCCTGTACTACCAACTGTCTTGCTCCCCTCGTTCATGTAATCATGAAGGAAGGTATTGGAATCGAAAAGGGTCTCATGACCACCATTCACTCCTATACCGCTACCCAGAAGACTGTAGACGGTGTTTCCAAGAAGGACTGGCGGGGCGGCCGCGCTGCGGCAATCAATATTATTCCCTCCACCACCGGCGCTGCCAAGGCAGTTGGCGAAGTGCTTCCCGAAACCAAGGGCAAGCTCACCGGTATGTCTTTCCGCGTACCCACTCCCACGGTTTCTGTGGTTGACCTGACCTTTACCGCAGCTCGGGATACCTCCATCGAGGAAATCGACAGCCTCATGAAGAAGGCTTCCGAGACCTACCTCAAGGGAATCCTGGGTTACTGCAACGAAGAAGTCGTTTCCACCGACTTTATCCATGATGCCCGGTCTTCTATTTACGACAGCCTGGCAACCCTGCAGAACAATCTTCCTGGCGAAAAACGCTTCTTTAAGGTTGTTTCCTGGTATGACAATGAGTGGGGCTATTCCAACCGCGTTGTTGGTCTGCTCCGCCACATGGCTAAGATCTAAGCAAACTACAAAGCAGGCTTTCTGAACCTGACAGTGGCTCGGAAAGCCTCTCATTATTGATTTGCCCTGAATCCGTACGGCCTACGGTTTCAAGGTAGGGCCCCGTCCATTTAGGCCGGGGCTTTTTCATTTCAGGAGGAACCATATGATTAAGACAGTACGGGATGTAAATCTTAAGGGAAAACGGGTTGTTATGCGCGTAGACTTTAACGTCCCCATGAAGGATGGTAAAGTTCAGGATGATACCCGCATTGTGGCAGCTATTCCTACCATTAAGTATGTTTTGGACCAGGGAGCAAAAAGCCTTGTGCTCATGAGCCATTTGGGAGATCCCAAAAAGGATATGAAAAAGGCTAAGGAAAAGGCTGAAAAGGATGGTAAACCCTTTGATGAAGCCTCCTATATCGCGGGTAAGCACCGCATGGCACCGGTTGCGGCATATCTTTCCCAAAAGCTCGGCAAGCCGGTTGTTTTTGCTGGTGAAGACAGCTGTTTTGGCAAAAAGGCCTTTATCGAATCCCAGCCTGATGGATCGATTATCATGCTGGAAAACACCCGTTTCCACAAAGAAGAGACCAGTGAAGATGGAGCAGAACGGGATAAGCTTGCAAAGGAACTGGCCACCTATGGTGAGGTCTTCGTAAACGATGCCTTTGGTACCGCCCACCGGGACCATGCTTCTACCGCTTCTATTGCTAAATTTGTTCCTGTTTCCGTCGGTGGCTTCCTTATGGAAAAGGAAGTTAATTACCTTGAGCCTATCGTTACTAATCCGGTAAAGCCCCTGGTGGCTATCATCGGCGGTGCTAAGGTCTCCTCCAAAATTGCCGTTCTTGAAAGCCTCCTTAAGAATGCGTCTGCTCTGGTTATCGGCGGCGGTATGGCCTATACCTTCTTAAAGGCCCAAGGCTACAAAGTTGGTTCTTCCCTAGTAGAAGATGATCAACTGGATACAGCCAAGAGCATACTTGCTGCTGCTAAAAATGTTGGGGCCGAGATTGTGCTTCCCGTTGACCATGTCTGTGCGGATAAGTTCGACGCAAATGCAACTCCGGTTGCTGTCGACGGTATCGATGTTCCCGATGGTCTCATGGGGCTGGATGTAGGACCCAAGACTTTGACAAAATACAAGGAAGTGCTTGCAAAGGCAAAGACAATCGTCTGGAACGGCCCGGTCGGTGTATTTGAATTCGATAACTTTGCCAAGGGAACCGGTGAAGTGGCCAAAATGGTTGCAGAAGCTACCGGCCGCGGTGCAATTACTGTTGTAGGCGGCGGTGATTCAGTGGCAGCGGTGAACAAGTTTGGTCTGGCTGAGAAAATGAGCCACGTATCCACCGGCGGCGGTGCTTCTCTGGAACTCTTGGAAGGCAAGAAGCTTCCCGGTATCGAAGTTTGCCGTTAATACGAGGAGTTATTGATGCGGAATTATTTTATTGCGGGCAATTGGAAGATGCACAAAACCCGGCAGGAAGCAGTCGAACTAGCCACCGCCCTGGTAGCTCAGCTTAAGGACGGAAAACATAAGTATCTTGTGGCTCCGAGCTTTACTGCCCTGGAAACCGTAGGAAAGATTGTAGCGGGCACCAATATCATGCTGGGGGCTCAGAATATGGCCGCTGAAGAACAGGGTGCTCATACCGGAGAAGTTTCGGTGCTGCAGCTCAAGGATCTGGGAGTGCAAGCTGTTATTCTTGGTCATAGTGAACGCCGGCATCTGTATAAAGAAGACGACGAACTTATCAACAAAAAGGTTCGTCTTGCTCTCAAACATGGGCTTGAGGTAATTCTTTGTGTTGGTGAACTCCTGGAAGAACGAGAAGCAGGCAAAGCCGAAGCGGTTTGCGAAACCCAAACTGTAAAGGGGTTGGAAGGCGTCTCTGCCGAAGAGCTCAAACGGGTTACCATCGCTTATGAACCTGTGTGGGCTATCGGTACGGGAAAAACCGCTACACCCGAGGATGCGGATGCAATCCATGCATATATACGGAAAGTTATCGGAAAACTGTATGGTGAAGGGGCCGCTAAGGCTATGTGCATCCAGTACGGTGGTTCGGTAAAACCTGAAAATGCATCTCAGCTTATGGCTAAAGAAAACATAGACGGAGCCCTGGTCGGAGGCGCTGCTCTTAAGGCAGAAACCTTCGTCCCCATCGCAAAGTTTGCGTAAAACCCTTGCATAATCAACGGCCATTCGATAGAATGGCCGTTAGCTTTATTACGGAGTGATATCGATGGGTTTAGTTAATGTCTTATTGCTTGTGCTTTTTGTTATTGTAGCCATTCTTTTAATTCTTATTGTGCTTATCCAGAACGAAGAAGGGGATTCTTTGGGTGGTATTTTTGCCGGCGGCAGCAACTCTGCCTTTGGATCCCGGTCTGGCAATGTGCTTACCAAAACTACCACTATTTTGGGCGCATTGTTTCTTATTTTAAGCTTTTCATTGGCTTTGGTGAATCGTACTCCCAGCGATAAAGGCGTTAAAGCTGCGGCTCAGCAGCTTGAAAGTACGAGCAACTCTGAATGGTGGAATGACCAGGCTGGTACTACAAGTCCGGCTGCTACTGATTCCGCAAATACCAGTTCTACTTCCGGTCAATAATTTTAGGAGGCGGCGATGCTCCTGCATGAGACTTTTCCCCCTGAATTAATTAAAGTTGGGCTTGAAGCAGAAGATAAAGACGAAGCCTTTGAAGAATTGGTAGACTTTTTCTGCCAAGTCACCAATTCATCAGCCCGGGATGAAATTCTCGCCGCCATCCGTGACCGGGAATCTAAAATGTCTACTGGTATTAAAAAGGGAATCGCCATACCTCATGGAAAGACCAATGTGGTTGATCGTGTGTATGGCGTTCTGGGAATCTCTAAAAAGGGTCTTGATTATGATGCCCTGGATGGAGAGCCGGTTTATCTTCTGTTCCTAATGTTAGCTCCGCAAAAAGATTCGGAAAAGCATCTTCGGCTATTGAAACGCCTTGCAGAACTTCTTGACAATCCGCAGTTCTATACTGACCTTGTGGCGCAAAATTCGCCCCAAAGCGCCCATGCAATCATTAAAAAATACGAGGATGTGTTAATTGCATTAAGTTAAAGAAGGACCCCATGAGTGAACAAGATGTGCTCCAGCACCTTTTAGAGATTGAAAATGAGGCTTCTGCGCTTGTGCTGGAAGCGCAGAAAGAAGCAGACCGGCGAATAGCTGAGCAGGAAAAAATATGCCGGGAAGCTTATGAAAGTACATATAAAACAAAACTTTCAGAACTAGAAAAAGAATTTCAAAATAATGTGCAAAAAGTAAAAAACTCTTATGTTGAATCCCTAGCCAAATATAAAAAAGATTTGGAAAACCAGCCCGTACAGTATTTAGCTTTTAACCAATTGATGCAACAACTGCTGTTCGGGAGCGATTAGGATGAATTCAACCGCCGATAGAGCTTATATCTACGCTAAAGCATGCGGAATTATTGGCAAATCCTTTGTTGGAAACCGTATCAAGCGTTTGCAAGATATAAATCGTCTATCGGAACTGGATCGGCTCATCTTTCCCAATGACTTTGTTGAACTTCCTGAAAAGGAATTGCTTGTTGCATTTCAAAAAAAAGTTATCGCCCGAACAACCCATCAGATTAACCAGCTTTTAAAAACACAACCAAGTATACCCCGTTTCATAGAGCTTTTAGTAAGAAGTTATGAATTTGCGGATGTAAAGTTACTCATTTCCGCACTTATTGATAAGGAGCCTCAAGCTCCCTCTCATGCTGATTTAGGCCGTTTTGAAACAGTTCATTTTGAAAAATATCCTGATCCAAAGGGTATGTTTACCGGTACTGATTTCGAATGGCTGCTCAAGCGGCTGGGGGATAATCAAAATGAGCTTGTAAAGCTGCACATAGAACTTGATCAGCATTATTATTCGATACTGTGGAATGAATTACAAAAGGTTTCTAGTACAGATATAAAATATATTAGAGACATTATTTCTGATGAAATTGTATTAAAAAATATTCTTTGGGCCCTTCGGCTAAGCTATTATTACCATTTTGAAAAAAAAGATATTGAGCCCTTACTGTTGGATCTTTATGACGGAAAATACTCATTATCCCAGGCTGCTCGGGATTGTCTTGATCTGCCCTTTGATCAATATTCTGCCTGGACTAATTTTAAATATGCATTTTTAATAAATGGCGAAGAACCGGGAACCTTTTGGCGCTTAGATGTTCCCCATGTTCAAAGAAAAGCAGCGCTGCTATTGTATCGGAAAGCACGAATCTATTTTCGGAGAAGTCCATTCTCTTTGAATACTACTGCTTGTTTTATAAAGCTAAAACAATTTGAAGAAGATCTTCTTATTAGTCTTGCAGAGGGTGTCTCGCTGGGACTTTCCGGGCGAGAGGTGCTTTCTATGTTGGAGGTTTCTCAATGATTCGTCCACGGCCAATGAAATATATTGAATTATTTGTACTTTCCCGGGACGTAGATACGGTCATAGAGTATCTGGGAAGAAAGGCTCTGTTACATGTATCACAGGATGATGAAGCGAAAGCTAAAAATGATGCTCTGTCAGATTTCGATACTGATAACATAGAAAAGATCAGAAAGCAACTTGAAAAAATCGAAGATGTATCTGCATATTTACTTCTCTTTGAAAAAATAAAAAAATCTTTTTCGGGCGATCTCGCGCAGCTGCCAAAAGTAGAAGATGAAACAAGTCTTCTTGAAATTGCAGGCCGCATTGACGCTTTACGTGCAAAAGAATTAGAAAAAACACAGCAGCTTAAAACACTCGAAGAAACCCTGCATGAAGCTCGGGCTTTTGCCAACCTTAAGGCACCCTTTTCTAATCTGGATCAGCTTTCTTATTTGACCTTACGTATCGGCCGGCTTGATCCTACCGGACAAGAAATGGTTACAGCTGCTTTAGGGGATCGGGCCGTGATTATTCCGCTGGGCAGTGATAATAAAGTAATAGCCGCTGCTTCCAGAAAAGGCCGCTTTGCCTTGGATTCAGAATTAAAGAAGGCCGCTTTTACAGCCCTTGTTATGCCCGAAGGTTTTACAGGGGTTCCTCAGGATATGCTCGAAGGTCTAGAGCGTTCCTTGCAGAATGCAAAAACGGAAGTTGAAGCGCTCAATGCTGAAAAGGCCTTATTGATAAAAACTCTGGAACCGGTACTGCAGCGGCTGTACAACAATTTTACACTTGCTTTTATTATAGAACAGCTAAAAACGTCGTTACGTTCTTCTAAAAATGCCTATATGTTGTCTGGATGGGTTCCTGCTTCGGAAGTGCAATCAATGGTACAGGACCTGGTTGCTCTGACAGAAGGACGGATTTCGGTTCGATCATATAATCCCAGTGAAAGGAAAAAAGTACTTGACGGGGAAGAAAAGGTTCCCGTTTTATTGGACCACGGTGCCTTTGTAAAGGGATTTCAGGGGGTGGTTTTCTCTTATGGAGCCCCTCTCTACGGCACTATTGATCCGACACCCTTTGTGGCTATTATTTTTACCCTCCTCTTTGGGATTATGTTTGGAGATGTGGGTCAGGGATTTGTATTATTTCTGCTTGGTTTAGCCACAAGCAGGAAAGGGATACAGGCTCTTAAAGGGTTCCGTACTTATTCAACTCCACTGATTGCAGTTGGTATTGCTTCTATGATAATGGGGTTTCTTGACGGAGAAGTATTTGCCAACGAAGAAATCCTTATCCGTCCGACAAGGATAATAACCGGCATGTTGACCGGTCATCCGGTGGATAGGATTTTAACCCTTATGCCTGAAAAGGGCAGTTTAGAAAAATTGTTCATTTTTTTTGGTTTTACCATAGGGGTAGGGGTACTTATCAATTCTGTTGGGCTTATCATCAATATAATAAATCAGATTTCTATGAAGCATTACGAAAAGGCATTTTTTGGGAAAACCGGTCTGGCGGGGGCTTTTCTCTTTTGGTATGCCCTCTTTATTGCGGTTAAAATGCTTCTTGGAAACTCCTTGGTTTGGTTAGATTTCATTGCACTTGCAGTACCTGCCTTAATGATTTTTTGGGGGCCCGTCTTATTCCGGCTTCTTACAAAACAGAAACCAGCAATGGAACATGGTTTCCTTGTGTTTTTTATGGAGGGTTTTGTTGAAATTCTCGAAACCATCTCTACCTATGTCTCGAATACCGTTAGTTTTCTTCGGGTCGGCGCCTTTGCTTTGTCCCATGCGGTACTCTCGTTTATTGTCTTTACGCTGTCTTCAATGATTGCAAAACAGGCTCTTGTAGGTCCCATAATGGGGATACTGGTGGCTGTATTTGGTAATATGGTCATCATTGTTCTAGAGGGTATGATTGTGGCAATCCAGGTTGTGCGATTGCAATATTATGAGTTTTTCAGCAAATTTTTTACTGAAACCGGTGTTTCTTATAATCCATTCCGGTTCCAGAGGGAGGTTACATCATGAAGCGTTTTGTTATTCTAGCGGTTCTCCTTGTTTCTGCCTCAATAGGCGGCCTGTTGTTTGCGCAGGAAGCTAAGCCACAGAGCACAGAAACTACCGCAGTGGCAAGCAACACCGCTCAATGGAAGTATATCGCTGCCGCATTGGCTGTCGGTATAGCCTGTATAGCCGGCGGTATTGCTGTAGGCCAGATTGGTGCTGCGGCCATGGGTGCTATGAGTGAAAATCCTGAACTCTCTGGTAAAGCGCTGCCCTATGCCGGTTTGGCTGAGGGTATCTGTCTGTGGGGCTTCCTGGTTGCGCTCTTTATTTTGCTTATTTAGCAATTGCCGTGGATTACTATTTTATTGGAGATGCGGAACTACTGACGGCTTTTCGTTTCATAGGTATCGATGGGGTGGCGGTAGAAACCGCTGAGGAAGCAAAAAGAGCTTTCGGCCGTATCAGTACCGGTGAAGTAGGTGATGCCAAGTTGCTGCTTCCCCAGGATACTACGTACAAAGTGCTTATCGTTACCGAAGAGGTTGCCGCCTGGCTGGGTAATACTCTAATAGACTGGCAGCTTTCGGGACGATATCCCCTTGTGGTAGAAATCCCCGGCATTATCGGTCCTATGGAAGGCAAAAAGACGCTTATTGATGCCATTAGGGAAGCCATCGGTATTCATATTTAATACAGGAATTGTCATTATGGAAGAATTACGATCGACGGAAGCACTGGACCGGGAAATATTGGAAGATGCCCGAAAAAAGGCGGATCGAATTCTGAAAACCGCTGATCAAACTGTCCGAACTATTGACCAGCAGTGGAAAGAAAAGACCCGAACTGCTTTAGCTGAATTAGAGCAGCTGTATCAGCAGCGGCGGGCAAAATCGGAACAGGAAATTATGGCCCGGCTTCCTTTGGATAAACATCGGCTCCGTTCTGAATGGGCTGAACAGCAGTTGCAGCAGGCCGCTGAATCCTTTAGTGCTTCCCTTCCTCGGGATCGTGTTCTTTTTTTAATGGAACAAGATATTATTAAAAAAATTGATGCACTGAGCGAAAATGCTGAGACTATAACAGTTTCTATTCATGGCCTGCTTAAAAACGAAGCTGAAAAACTCCTGAATAGGGTCTTAAAGGATATTTCATGGTCCTTTGGGGCTGCCTGTTCCTGGTCAGATAAAATAACGTATCCTGAAATTGTGTGTGAACATTCTAATTTTAGACTGGTTGTTTCGCTTAAAACCTTGATTGATCAGTTGTTGCTCGATAAACGGTCTGAACTTGCGGTGGCTTTGCTAGGGAAAGGGGTGGTCAATGATTGAAGGGCGTATACACCGGGTGTCTGGTCCCATAGTTCATGCAAAGGGGCTCGGAGGTGCCGGGCTTTTTGATGTGGTCGAAGTTGGTGAGAATAGAATTATTGGTGAAATTATCCGAATAGAAGAAGACAATGCGGTCATCCAGGTGTATGAGGATGATACGGGCCTTAAAGTTGGTTCCGCGGCCCGTTCTACCGGGCGACCGCTTTCGGTATTGTTGGGACCAGGACTCATCGGCACCATCTATGATGGGATACAGAGGCCTCTGAACACCCTTTATCAACAGGATGGACCGTTCCTAAAACCCGGCTCCCGCGGCAAAGCTTTGGATTTAAACAAGAAATGGGAATTTATACCTAATCCGGAACTTGCTCAAAAAATAAAAGAAGGTCAGCACATAGTTGCCACGACTGGTATGATTCTGGGCACTATAAAGGAAACGGAAAGTATCGTATGTAAAATTATGGTTCCCCCCGATGCTGCGGGAGAAACCTTGGCGGAGCTTGCAGAACAAGGTAAGTATACCTGCCTCGAGCATATTGCTCGGACCGTTTCGGGAAAAGAAATTCCGATTGTCCAATGGTGGCCGGTGCGTGCGCCCCGGCCAGTAGCCCAAAAACTTGCACCGGACACACCGCTTATCACGGGCCTTAGGGTCATCGACGCATTTTTTCCCCTTTCCAAGGGAGGTACTGCTGCCATTCCCGGTGGTTTTGGCACCGGAAAGACCATGACCCAGCATGCCATCGCCAAATGGTGTGATGCGGATGTAATTGTGTATATTGGTTGCGGTGAACGGGGCAATGAAATGACCGATGTACTCACCGAGTTCCCTCATCTGATAGACCCCCGTACCGGTCGGTCTTTGATGGAACGGACCATTCTTATAGCGAACACCTCAAATATGCCAGTAGCCGCCCGGGAAGTATCGATTTATACGGGGGTTACCCTGGCTGAGTTCTACCGTGATATGGGCTACCATGTGGCTATCATGGCAGACTCTACAAGCCGCTGGGCAGAGGCTCTTCGGGAACTTTCTGGTCGTATGGAAGAGATGCCTGCGGAGGAGGGCTTCCCTGCATACCTGCCTACACGGCTTGCGGAATTTTATGAACGGGCAGGTCGGGTAACAACGCTTAATGGAAATGAAGGGTCTGTTTCTATTATTGGCGCCGTGTCTCCACCGGGAGGTGATTTCTCCGAGCCGGTTACCCAACACACCAAGCGCTTTATCCGCTGCTTCTGGGCTTTGGACCGGGAATTAGCCAATGCACGGCATTATCCGGCTATCAGTTGGATAGACAGTTATTCCGAATATGCCGAGGAAGTACAGCCCTGGTGGGAGAGGGTAAATCCTCTCTGGGCAAAGCTCCGTCGTTCTGCACTGGAATTGTTAAAAAAGGAACAGCGTCTGGCTGAAATAGTGAGGCTTATCGGTCCCGATGCGTTGCCGGACGATCAGCGGCTCATTCTTCTCACCGCTGATCTTATTAAAAACGGGTTTTTGCAGCAAAACTCTTTTGATGAAATAGATATGTACTGTGTTCCAGACAAACAGATTCATATTTTGTCGCTCATTTTGGAATTCCATGAACGGGCCATGGCAATTATAAAACTGGGCTCTCCCCTGATGAGTATAACCGCCCTCCCTGTCAAGGAGCGGCTTGCCCGGCTTAAAAGTGAAATAAAAAATGACGACCTGGACTCTTTTATAGTCTTTGAACGGGAAATGAGGGACAGCCTAGAGGCCCTGGAGCGTACATACAAGACTAAGGAGGCGGTTCTATGAGAGGAATTGAATATAAGCGCCTCGAACGCATCGAAGGGCCTGTGGTCATTACAAAACGAAGCCGTGGAGTTGGTTTTGGCGAAATGGTCGCTGTATATGGCCGTGATCAGAAGCGCCGCCTTGGTCGGGTCGTTGATCTTGCAGAGGATTGGGCCGCCATTCAGGTTTTTGGTTCCAGTACGGGTCTTTCTGCGGACGATTCACGGCTCGAATTCCTTGATCGGCCCATGGAACTGCGGGTCGGCCCCGGTCTTTTAGGGAGAGTCTTTGATGGTCTAGGGCGGCCCATCGATGGGTACGGCGAAATTTTTTCTTCCGACCGGCGGGATATCAATGGTCTCCCGATTAATCCCTACGCCCGGGTCTATCCCCGGGATTTTATTCAAACCGGGATTTCTGCCATTGACGGCATGAATACCCTCATTAGGGGGCAGAAGCTTCCTATTTTTTCCGGAAACGGTCTTCCCCATAACCGGCTTGCGGCACAAATTGTTAGACAGTCTAAAATTAGGAGCGCCGATGAATCCTTCGTGGTGGTCTTTGCCGCTATGGGGGTAAAATACGATGTGGCCCGCTTTTTTTTGGAAGACTTTGAACGGACCGGCGTTCTTGCCAACGTAGTTGTTTTTATGTCCTTGGCAGATGCGCCTTCTATTGAACGGCTCATTACACCCCGCTGTGCTCTGACTGCTGCCGAATATCTTGCCTACGAGCGGAATATGCATGTTCTGGTTGTTATGACCGACATGACCAACTATTGCGAAGCCCTGCGGGAGGTTTCTTCTATCCGAGGGGAGGTCCCAAGCCGGAAGGGTTATCCAGGATACCTCTATTCAGATTTGGCGTCCCTGTATGAGCGGGCTGGTAAAATTCAGGGATCAAGTGGTTCCATAACGCAAATTCCTATTTTAACCATGCCGAACGATGACATTAGTCATCCAATTCCGGACCTTTCCGGGTATATTACGGAAGGACAAATAGTACTCGACCGGGAACTTACCCAGCGGGGTGTATATCCACCGGTGGCAGGGCTTCCCAGTCTTTCCCGGCTTATGAAGGATGGTATCGGCCCTGGAATGACGAGGGAAGACCACAAGGATGTGTCGAGCCAGCTGTTTGCGGCCTATTCCCGCGTAAAATCGGTGAGAAACCTGGCCTCTATAATCGGAGAAGAAGAACTGTCAGCTCTGGATAAACGGTATCTGGCCTTTGGTGAGCGATTTGAACAGGATTTTCTGAGCCAGGGAGAATATGAGGATAGAAGTATTGAAACCACATTGGATCTGGGCTGGAAATTGTTAAGCCTCCTTCCGCGGGAGGAACTGCTTCGTATTAAGCAAGACCTGCTGCAAAAATATCTTGATCCTATTCTTGCGGCTTCCGCGCAGGTACAGGAAGATATAGATGAAGATCCAGAGTCGGAGCGGATGCGCAGTGTGGGACACGGAGGCCGATAAACCATGACACGGGAACAGATTGCGCCGACTAAAAGCAATCTCATCAAAGTAAAAGAACGACTCCTTACTGCTCTGGAAGGTTATGACCTTTTGGAACAAAAACGAGAGATCCTGGTCATGGAATTGATGCAGACCGTGGAATCGATTAAAATTCTTGAACGGGATCTCAACAAAAGAATTGCAAGTGCCTATCCGGCGCTTAAAAAAATGCTTCTTGTGCTTGGCCGGGAAAAGGCCGATCGACTCAGCAGACACAGCAGGCAGCATGTAGAATTGCGTGAAAAGCGGGTCATGATTGCGGGTATGAACTTGCCAAGCCTGGAAGTTCATCTCGGGGACCTTGAATTAACCTATTCTCCTGCGAATTCGTTTGCAGAATGTGACGAAACTGTGGTAGAATTCTATGAGCTGCTTAAAATACTTACAGAATTGGCCGCGGTGCGGACAATCGCCTGGAGATTGGCCCGTGAGGTACGCAAAACCCAGCGGCGGGTCAATGCCCTGGAAAAACAGGTAATTCCTGTAGCCCGGGAAACCAAGGCTTTTATCGAATCATCTTTGGAAGAACGGGAACGGGAAGCCTTTTTTTCCAGCAAGCTCTTAAAAAGGAAGGCCGGTAAAGCATGATTAGCCCCCTTTTCTCCAACATTCTTGTCGCAGTTTCCGGATCGGACGCCTCAATACATGCCGCAAAGTATGCGATTATTATGTCAAAATTGTATCGCTGCAGACTCAGTGCGGTCTATGTGGTCGACACGGCAACTATCCGGCAGTTAACTTTAAGTAAAATCTTTATTCAGGAAGAAAGCCAGGAGTATGAACAAAGTCTGCAAGCCAATGGGGAGCGCTATCTTTCTTTTATTAGCGAATTGGCAAAGACCAAGGGCATAAAGGTCGAAACGGAACTGCGCCGGGGTGCCGTCTATACCGAGATTTTGGCTGCTGCGGACGAACGGAAGGTTGATCTTATCGTGCTCGGGGGCTGGGAAAAGGATCGGAGCGCCCGGGACATTATATCCCACTCTCACCGGGAAATTATGGTTAATGCAAAATGTTCTGTTTTTGTGGTAAAGGAACCGAATATTGATCAACTGTTTAAACAAGCCTAGGAGTAATATTGTATGAGAATAGCCCTTGTGTACGCATATAAAAAGAAATCCCCTGTTTCTGAAACGGTAAAAGCCTTGGCCAAGGGAATGGAATCCATGGGCCATCGGGTGGATTTGCTTGATGCTTGGACCGATGATGGCCTACGTCTCCCTGGTTATGAATATATTGTTGTTGCCGCTGAATCGGTCTCCCTCTTCGGCGGACGGATGCCGGAAAAGCTTTCAAAAATACTTTCTACCGCAAGTTCCCTCTTAGGAAAGAAAAGTGCTGCCTTTTTAATAAAAACAACCCCATGGACAGTTAAAGCCATGACCAATCTTATGCGGGTTATGGAAAAAGAAGGAATGTTCGTAAACTGGTCGGATATCATACTCAATCAAGATCAGGCTGAAGCACTAGGAAAACGAATCGGCGCATAAGTGGAAAATTACTATCAAATACTCGGTCTTGAGCAGTCCGCTACAGACGAAGAGATTAAACGGGCCTTTCGGGAGCGGGCCAAAAAGGTCCATCCTGATATAGCCGGCGAATCGGGCAAGCAGGCAATGCAGAAGCTGCTTACCGCCTATGAGACCCTTTCTAACCATGATAGGCGAGCTGAATACGACCGCGCATATATCCGTTTTACCAAACAGTATGATTTTGATTACCGCACGTTTTTAAAGGAACGGAGGGATGATCCCGAAAGTCAGGCGAAGCTTATATTTTTCGATCTATTGCATTTGGAAGAAGATGAAGCTTTAGAGGTCTGGCACGAACTCGGTGGGCTCGATTTCCCGATGGATGCCTATTTAGACCGGGAAGACTGGATGGACTGTTCTTTTATTTTAGCTGAAGAATTGGATAAGCGCGGCCAGCATTACGAAGCTTTTATACTCTTAACCGATATCATCAGAGAAGAACGGAGACGCCCTTATTTTAGACACTTTATGGAAGAAGTGGATTCATTTATCAAGACCCTCGTAAGAACCAAATTGATGAACTCTGTAGATGATGAGGTCCTGGTTGAGTGTATGGAAGAACTGCTCGAATTAGGATATTCTCGTAAGGATGAAGCCCGCTGGCTCAGGACCATGGCTGAGGCTTTGTTTCGGCTTGGTCATATAGGCGACGCCCGCCTGGCCTTACAAGGTGCATTGCAGCGGGATCCCGCATTACCAAATGTGGTCCAATTACGGCGCCGATTGGGAATAGGAATGTGATATGATACGACTTAAAAATCATGAACAGATCGCAGGCATTCGTGAGTCCTGCAAAATGCTCAGTGCCATGTTCAAAGAATTGACCCCCCTGGTGGTTCCAGGTGTAGAAACGAGGGACCTGGATCAATGGGTGCAGAACTGGATAAAAAAAGCGGGGGGAAAACCTGCTTTTCTTAACTACGGGGATGATGATAACCCCTTTCCTGCGGCACTCTGTGTCTCTATAAACGAAGAGGTTATTCACGGAATACCTTCAAAAAGAAAGGTAGCTTACGGAGACCTGGTCTCCCTGGATTGCGGCATAAATCTGGGCGGCCATTTCAGCGATATGGCCGTAACTGTAGAAGTTGGTCAAGTGAGCGAGGAAGCAAAAAAGCTTAACCGTGTTACACGGGAATGTCTTGATAAGGCCATAGAACAGGCTATTTATGGTAACCGGATACTTCAGATTGCCCGGGCGGTATACAATCATGCCACAAGCCATGGCTATGGGGTAGTACACCAGTATTGCGGCCATGGAGTCGGCTTTTCTCCCCACGAGGACCCCCAGGTTCCTAACAATCCCCGGGGCCCTAATCCACGCATGATGGAAGGTCTGGTTATTGCCATAGAACCGATGATCAATTTGGGGACCGCAGAAGTAGAAGTCCTCGATGATGGATGGACTGTCGTGACCGCTGATAGAAAAATTTCATGCCATTGGGAACATACGGTTGCTATTTTTCAAGATCACACCGAGATATTAACTCTGTAGAGACTCTGTAACCTATCAACTCGGGAATTTATTATATTTATGTAATGGAGGTTCCTATGTCTCTGTATGAAAAACTCTCATCAAAGAAATTCTTTATTTTCAATCTCGTATTGCTGGGAGCGCTTTTCGGTTTTTCCCTTGCTTTATTTTCTTTTTCGTTAGCAAAGCCTGCGACCAAGCAGGTAGCTTATGCCCAATCGGTTCCTTCACCGGTGAGTTCTGACGCCCTTTCGGTAGCAGAAAGCTTGCAAAAAGCTTTCCGAGCCGTATCGGATGCGGTGCTGCCCGTGATCGTACAGGTTAATACGGTGGAGATCCAAAAACAGCAGGTCCCCCAATTTAACGGTATCCCCTGGGAATTTTTCTTTGGCACCCCTCAGGATTCCACTCCTCAAGGGAATCAGGAGCGAGAATATCGGTCTAAAGGGGTAGGTTCCGGTATTATCGTGCGGAAGGCAGGAAATACCTACTATGTACTCACCAATAACCATGTTGCCGGTAGCGCATCAGAGATTAGTATTACTGTGAACGATGGCCGGGAATTCAAGGCTAAATTGGTCGGCAAGGATGAACGGAAAGACCTGGCGCTTATTTCCTTCGAATCTAAAGAAAACTTTCCCATCGCGGTCCTTGGAGATTCGGACCAGGTTAAAGTTGGCGACTTGGCAATTGCGGTGGGAAGTCCCTTGGGTCTTATGTCATCTGTAACGATGGGTATTGTAAGTGCCGTGGGCAGAACCGGAGGCCCCGCGGGTAACATAAATGATTTTATTCAGACCGATGCGGCCATAAACCAGGGAAACTCTGGCGGCGCCTTAGTAAATATCCGCGGCGAAGTTATAGGCATTAATACATGGATAGCCTCTCCATCAGGAGGCTCTGTGGGTCTCGGCTTTTCCATACCGGTCAACAACGTAAAACGGGCGATAGACGATTTTATAACTAAGGGGCAGGTTAAATATGGATGGCTTGGTGTATCTCTTATCGATGCGGATAAGGACATGGCTGCTGAACTCGGCATCCAGAACCGGAGAGGGGCCCTTGCATCTCAGGTCTTTATCGGTTCACCGGCCGACAAGGGCGGTATACTTCCCGGAGACTTTATCATCAAACTGAATGATAAAGAAGTTCGAAACCGCGATCAGCTTGTGCTTGCGGTCGGAGATCTTAAAGCGGGAGAACAGGCTACCTTTGTGGTTTTAAGAGGCGGAACTGAACGGACCATCCGGGTACGTATTGATGAACGGAAGGACGATGTAGTGTCCGACAACAGCAAGTTGTGGCCCGGCGCTATCGTTACACCAGTTAATGAAGAGATTCAAAAGACTCTAAAATTGGATGCAAAAGTTAAGGGCCTTTATGTAGTGGAAGTCATTGCCAAGAGTCCTGCGGCAGTTATGGGGCTGCAGCGGGGGGATATCATTACAGGAATAAACGGCGAAAGTGCTAGGACCCTTCCTGATTTCTACCGTTTACTGAATGACAAATCCAAAAAAGATCTCTGGTTCGAAGTCCAGCGGGGCGACACAAGCTTGGAGACTATGCGTTACAAGCGGCCTTAAGCTATAATCTTTAAGCAGCGGGTCCCAGAGCAATAAAAAGGGACCCGCTGCTATAATCCCGCGCGGGATGCTTTCAAAAAGTTTTGTTTTACGCTACATTTAATCCATGAAGAAAGAATTTTTACCCTACGATCTGGTTCGCAACAATGCGCTTAAGCTAGCCCATCGAATTCATGAAGATGGCTTTGTGCCCGATGTTATTTATGTCTCCCTTCGCGGCGGGGCATATCTTGGAAACGTAATCAGCGAATATTTTAAAATTGTTCGCTCAGAAGGCCGTCCGGTATATTACGCGGCGGTCGTTGCCCGTTCATATACGGATATCCGTAAGCAGGAGCGGGTCATGGTAGACGGCTGGACCTACGCTCCCGAATACCTGCGGACCGGTGACAAGGTTCTCCTGGTTGATGATATTTTTGATTCTGGAAGAACTATCAACAGGCTTGCAGAAATTATTTTAGAAAAGGGTATCCCGCGGAAGGATTTGAAAGTTGCGGTCCATGATTATAAATATTTTACCGACAAGGAAAATCAGCTTCCCATTCAGCCAGACTACTGGTGCCGCAAACATGAAATGAGCGTTCATGACGAGGACCGGTGGATCCATTATATGAGCCATGAGCTGGTCGGATTGACCAGGGCTGAACTGGAAGAACATTACTATAAACAGGATCCAGAATTGCGGAAGGTACTGGATGCGATAAAATAGGAAAGTATATGGGGCATAGATCGATACCCTTCTGGACTAGCCTTATTCTCATTTTGCTCCCCCTTGGGGTGCAATCTCAGCCTGCAGGGCTGCTTACTAATGCGGCGAGCAAATCTTACAAAGGGGACCAGCGGTTTTGGTTCTCCGTGCCAGAGGAAGATCGGCTTGTAGTCAATTTGGACGGCAAGGAAATTTTCCGGGGTATTGGTTCTGCCTCAGTGTTGCTTTCTGCCCCGTCGGGGGCTGAAAAAACCTTTATCGTTGTGGCTCAACGGCGGTCTGCACCTCCTGATAACCGTGTTCTCGAAGAACAGACCTATTCTATACAGATTGATAAACAGGCACCCCAAAAACCAGCATTTTCTGCTTCCACAGATGATGGGGCTTCTTATTTAATATCAGCTTCCTGCGATGATAATGCACTGCTGGAAGGTATTTATGAAAGCAATGGAGCTTCTCGGCTTCTAAAACGTGAAGAGGGGATCACACGGTTTTCTCAACATTGTACCGCTCCCTGCTCCCTCATTTTATGGGCTGTCGATAAGGCGGGTAATTATTCCGAACCTATTACCTTTGCTGCCGAAGCTGCTGGTTTTACCATCCTTAACCCTGAGCCCGGTCTATGGGCGAATGTACAGCAATTAGTTATATCTAAAACAGGTTCCGGAGAAATCTATTGGACCGACGATGGATCCGATCCTTTTGGAACAACACATCATCTGTATGAAGCACCGGTACTGATCACAAAAAAAGGTACAGTGACCCTTCGCGTGGGCATGACATTGCCAAACGGTCTCAGATTCGAAAAAAAGATCATCTATGAAGCTTCCGATTATGATGATAGTCCTTTTACTATTCCTCAGCATGTCAATTCTGTGAAGAATCTCGAATTAAACGGAACTTATGTCTGGAAAATCGGAACAGGGCCTTGGCTCGAAAAAGATATACCAATCACACTAGTACCGGTAGCTCCTTTCAAGCGGTATATTATTTTATCCTTAAAAAAGGATGGGCTTATTTACCGATATCCTATACTGCTCGATGGGAACCCTGAAGATTCCGAAGTAGCTTCGACGGCTCAAAATAATGATAAAAAAGACCCTTTAGCTGAACAAGTCCAGACAAACATTCAGAAACCGCAAATTATCACGGCGGGTAGGCTCAGGGTCTTGTATTGGAATAGTATCGATAGCGGTGTTATCCGCTACCATTTCCAGGGAGATACTCGCTGGATAGATTATAATGGGCCGGTAGTACTGTCTCCAGAGATATCAGAAGTTGCATGGCTTTTAGATAGAGGTTTGATTCAGGAAGGCCCTGAACGCATGATGTTGGAAAGGCAATCCGCTGATATGGAGATCCAAAGCGGCCGGATCGAATATCGGCCCTTCGATCCAGTTCAGGGATCATTTGATGTGCTCGGTCTTTTTGCTGGGGATAGGCCCCCTGATTTTGCCGCTTGTGCAGGGGAAGATTTGGAATGGCGTTATATCTCTCCTGAAGGAAAAGAAATATATCGTGTGCGTACGGATTCATTGCCCCCTTCTCCGCCAATGCTTTCTGCTCCGCAAGAGGGCTTGTGGATTAGCGGCGGTGTAACTATTACGAGTTCCAGTCCGGAACATGAAGAAAATGTACAATCAGTCATCGAAGCTAGCTTACAAAATCCTTCTGGTACAACGGAGACAAAAAGAGCCGTTGGTACACTTATTTTAGATGTCCCTCGGGAGAGTCCTGTATTGGTTCGCCTCTCGGCCTATACCGTCGATGCTTCGGGAAATAAAAGTTCTTCAATAACAAGAAGTTTTACCATCGATTCCAATTCGGTGTATGTCAGCAGCAAAGGTCTCCCCTCTGGAGACGGCAGCAGAAATAATCCAGTTGATTCTCTACAAAAAGCCATAGAATTGGCAAAAACGTTGAACAGGTCTTCTATTAGAATAGAGGGTTCCATAGTCATTGATACGCCCCTATCTCTTACCTCGGGAATAAGTCTGGAAAGTTTGCCAGGCAGTTCTATTGGAGGAGAATTGAGAGTCCAGAGAAAGGGGCAACTTCTTCTTCCATCAGGAACTGCAAGCATAAGGTCTTTAAGTATCATAGCGACCAGCATGGAAGCAAGTCCACTTATATCAGTCCAAGGCAGCAAATTAGTTTTGGATACGGTTCGAATTTCTGTTAAAGGTACGGACATCAGGGCGATTTTTGCTCAACAAGGAACTCTTACTTTAGAAAACTGCCTTATTAATCTTGAATCAAGCAATATGGCAACTGGTATTCGTATTCAGGAAAGTGCTTTGCGCTTTGGAAATACGACGATCAATGTTTCAGCTCAAAAATATGGTAATGCGGTGGATGCTTCTGGCAGTACTTATATTCAGGAAGACAGCTCGGTAAACGTAAAAGCCCGTGATGGGACTGTGTTTCAGTTTACTAATATGCAACAAGCCCTTGTTAGTCGATCAAAGATTTCTTTGACCGCCGACTTTGCTGCCCAGACTTGTATATCCAGCGGCACCGTACCTATCTTTAAGGACTCGGTGCTTAATTTTAAAGGAAACGCTCAAGGATCTGTTGTATTTAATTTGGGGAGACTGGATTCTATTTCGCAAGACACAAAAAATACCATTACTGGTAATTATTTTATTGGTTTTGCCGCGGTGCTTCATAACGCTTCAAAAGGTTTCGATCTGCAAGCTTTTAATCGTACTTTTGCATCTACTAATAGTCCTAATTTTATTGCTGAGGATCTCTAGAAATGTCAATTAAGAATGCTCTTTATGTAAGCATTTTCTGCTTTGTCGTGGTTACAATAATCTTATCTCCTGAACGACTTATTGCAGAGCAGCTCTTATCTCAAAATCTTGCAAAAAGCACAGGCTGGGTAAGTATATTTGTTAAAAAAGACCAGGATGCAATCCGAAGTATAGTGGCAGAGCTTGATAAAATAAGAAGTGCCATGATGCAGGACACCAAAACCGTAGCAGAGGCTCTTGTTACCTACAGAAATAAAATACGTCTACTTGAATCACTATTAGATCGATATCGCTCCGATGAATCTGCTTTTATGAAAGCCGAACAATGGTTAGAGCTGCCGGTTCTAACTGTTTCAGAGGCTGAAAAAGAATTATCCCGTTTAAGACTTTTATATTTAACAGAAGCGAGATCCTATGCAGATTATCAATATGGACACAGGACCACAAAAGAATTGCTTACCTACAGTAAGCAAGAAGAACTTCTGCTTAAAAATGGAAAAGCTCTTGCAGATTTCTTAGCTTCCCGCATTACAAAAAGCGGAAAGTCTTCTCTTAAACCTATGGCGCTCTCCCTTGCAAGCAGGTTGATGTTACACCCTGACTGCCCGGCTTTCATATCTGAGCTTACAGTAAGTGCCGAACAATTGCCACCATCTCAATATCGACAATGGATCCTTATATTAGCGAGGGGGAGTCCATCGGCACTGACCACATCGGCAATCAAAGGACTAGCCGACAGTGCTGAGGGTAAAAATTTTGAAAAATTACTCACCCTATTTAATGCCACTTATCAAAAGAAAAAACAAATTCGTGAACTGATACCCACGGGGATTGTTTTATCCTGGTATACGGATCGTTTAGCAGGATTTGCCAGTACAGAAGGGAATGTCCCAGCACTAAATACTGTGTTCCTGCAAAGTTTATTTTCCGATAAGATCGCAGAATATGCAAATGCCTGTGGGCAAGACCAGTTGTTATCTGGAGCTCTGCTAGAAATTCTTACCCAAAGCTGGGTTTATGCTACCCGGCCTGAATTGTGGGTTGCTGCCTTATGGCCCTTCGGCAATATTGCCCCTGATTCAATAAGAATCGCCCTGCAAAAAATCGTACAAGAATCAGAGGTGGTAAATGATAAAAACGATATATCATGGAGTACAGTAGTCAGCGCAGAATCCTATGCGGTTAAACTGCAAAAGCCTCAGGAACTCTCAGGTATGCTGCCTATTGTTTCAGAGTTTATGCTTAAAAGCGACGCCTTTGCGGTTTTCCTTGAAAGTAATCGTTATGAACAGGATCGGAGTCTATTGTTCCAAAGGCTCACAAAAGCCTTCTATGAAGCTCCCACTGTAGCTTCGCTGGCAGCCCTGCCGTTTAACCAGGTTTTTTTGCTATTGCAATCACAATCGATGAGCCTACTGCAACCAGAAATCCTCGGATTATTGATAGCTAAAAATCAAAGGGTTACAAAGGAACAGCATCCTTGGCTTGCTACCTATGTATCAAAACTTAGCCGTGCAAATGGAATTCCTGAAAAACTACTTATAAACAATAATCTGTATGGGCAAGAAACAATATGTATGAATTATATTCATGCGGGCAGCAGCTGTTTTAGGCTTGTATTTTATGTAAACCAGCTGGAATCTCAGGAATAATTTATATGAAACGACTGTTATGTATAGGGGTATCAATTCTGCTTATTTCCGCTTGTAGCAAAGGTGCTCATGAGGCTCAACAGCCTGATGCTTTGCCTCCTTCGGCTGTCAAGGAAGAACAAGTAGCACGACCTACATTCAAAGATAAGACTGATCCTTCATGGAATTCCTATTCTATTGCCTTGCCTACCGCCGCAATTAGATTAAGTGAACTATCAAGGGCATTTCAATCGGATGGGGCGCTTTCCGTTAAGTCCGCTGTCGGAAACAGGGCTTTTATGTCCACCTATCGATACTCAGTCGAGGGATCAAAAAAAATAATAGCAAGGTCCCTTGATGAATCAATGATAACTGAAAAAGTATTACCCGATCCAGCCCAGCTCCCCGTTGGCGACCCTAAGGCTATCTGGACCGCTCCTTTTACCATAACTGCAGGTCCCTACCTTTGCACTAATGCGGTTATTCTAGCCACATCAGAACCGGCTATTGTAATTCTTGAACCTGAAACGCTTGTTCCGATCAAATCTTTTCCAATATCTCATTTAATAATTTCATTTATGAAGTTTAACCCAGAAACATATGAACTATATGCAATTCATGGGGACCTCAGCACCGGAACGTACCATTTTGGCGATACAGAAACGGTACGATCCGATACGGTACAGCTTCTTGTGGGTCCTGAAGAAAATGCACTGCGAAAAATACAGGATAAAACGGGAAAACTGCTTTCTTCATCTACCCCTATACAATTTGGTCGCACACAAATTTTTCCTATCGTTTCAGAAGTAGAAACTACTGCAGCGAACCTGTTTAGAATTGCTGTCGAAGAAGATGGACCCTATCGGATTTATCTTGATGGACTTGGCAATATTCCATTTCTGTTTATTCTCTTTGATAAGGATGGTGAAAGCATCTTTTCTAATATTGAGTATGCGGTGGAAAAAGTGATGGAGTATCCTCTAGAAAAATCTAAAGTTTACTATCTTGCAGTCTCCCTCTTTGCTGGAAATTCTGAAGGACAAAATACGGTGAAGGGGCCGGTACAATTGGTGATCAAAAAAAAATAATGCGCTGCGGTCTTGATGAAGCGGGTAGGGGGCCCCTGGCTGGCCCTGTCTGTGCGGCAGCGGTTGTGTTGCCCCAGGATTTTCCTATAGAAGTGCTTGGGGATAGTAAAAAACTTTCTCTGGCTCAGCGGGAAAAGGCCCGTATCATTATTTACGAAGAGGCTATTGCCTGGGGAATTGGCTGGGCCTCCGCGGCGGAGATCGATAAAATTAATATTTTACAAGCCAGTCTCCTTGCCATGGAACGGGCCTTTTATGCCATGCTTTCCTATGCAGCATCGTTGAATCGATCGCTTGATATTTCTGAAGCGGTGGCAGACGGCTTATATACCCCCCACATCCCAGTCCCTTGCTCTGCCCTTGTAAAGGCTGACGGGTCCGTACCTGAAGTAATGGCCGCATCTATTCTTGCTAAAACAGCCAGGGACCGGATGATGGAGCGTTACGGCTGGATATACCCTGAATATGGCTTTGAACAGCATAAGGGGTATCCAACCAAACTGCACCGGTCCCGGATTCTGCAGTATGGGCCTTCTCCAATACAACGGTTTAGTTTCAGTATCGGTCCGGAACAGGCCCTGTTTGATTTTTAAGTTAATTCCAAAACGCGAAGCGTAGTGACCGACATTTAATATTGGATCAATTTTCTTTATTGTCCTTTTTATAGGTTCGTATCACCGGTTTTTTTGCATTTTTAGCAGAAGCCCCTTTGTGACGAACCGAAGAGCCCTCGGAATAAGACGACCCAGCGGAGTGCTTTTTAACTACCTTTTTGGGGATTTCCTTTTCGATAGTAGTCTTTTTTTCAAAATCTGTTCGTTTTTTATCCTTGTAGGCCTTTTCGAGAACCTTAAGTGAGCCATCAAAGCCCTTAAGAAATTCCTGCAGATCCTCCGCAAAAAGTACAATAGACTGCCGTTCAAAACCACCGGTTTCTTTGTTTTTGCTTTCCACGATATTGAGATATAAATCTCCCATCCGGTTTTCTTTTACGTTAAAGAAATAAGTCCTGTTTTGCAGACTTACTTTGGTGGAGAACAATTCCCCTCTAATTCCCATACAATATATCTCCTATTTACTGTTATCTGCCATTTCTACCATTCGTCGCAACCATCCCAGGAGGTCCCGCTCCATCCTGCTGTCCTGGCCCGATACATCTGCCATAATTCGAAACACCGGTTCGGTGCCCGAACCGCGCATCCAGATATAGGCTATTTCAAGATTCTGATGATTCCTAAAAAGAATTTTAAGGCCGCCCTTTCCGGCTTCTCTAAAGTGTTGAATATTTCTTTTTTCTTCCATTCCGTTATAGGCCAGGGCTTCCCACTCTACAATTCCATAACGGCTGGCCAATTCTTCTTTTCGCTGCTCCCATTCCCTGAGGAAGACGGACTGGAACCGTTCTTTAAGCAATCCATGATCGCTTGTTTCTATTTTTAGTATCGCATCACTTACATAGGCACTGGTGGTGACAAAACTTGGCAGGGTACCGATTATAGTTGAAAGGGTAAAATCATCCCGGTAAGCTTCAGCCTGGCCTGATAACTCGCACCATATTTCAAAGAGTCCCATGGTATCCTTATGGCTGCGGATAGTGAGCAGTTTAAGCATGGACCCAATGGTGTCGATGGGGTCCCGGACCGAAGATGGATGGGTAATGTTTCCCCCCGCAGCCCCTTCTCCCAAAATGCGCACCTTGTATCCCTGTTCGCGTAAACGACGGGCAAGGCCTACGACGTTTGCTTCACCGACTTCCGCCCGGAAAACAGACACATCAAAGGCCTGGGCGATTCTATCGATTCTCATTGAGGTAGGATCGTTTATAGCCACCGCTACCTTATCGATGGCATTCCCCTTTTTATCGTACCGAAGTTCTCCCGTAAATACCATGTGGGATAATTCGGCAACACAGCAGAGGGCAAATACTTCCTGAGCTTCGAGACTGCGGCCCGATTTTAGTTTTTCGTCCCAAATGACTAAATTGCCCCTATCTCCATCACAATCAGGTACATAACCCAAAACAAATATTTCATTTTTATCGTGTAAGGCTTCCAATGCCTGTCTGCAAGGTTCTAGAGATTCTCCTTCGGGAACAATGCGATGAGCGATTTCCCGTGGTTTTGCATTCATGGTTTCTACTGTACAGCCAAGGGACTGAAGAAAATAGGTATCGATACTGGTTGTACGGGCCGAACCATTAAAATCAATCAGTATGCCAAGGCCATTCTGTTTTGTGGTTTCCCTGATAAATGAATAGACCCGGTCTTGCATATCCGGATCAGCACTACCGGTAATAACTTCATGGGTAAATAAAAGGTATGCAGCGAAGGCTTCTCGTTTTACGAGGCCGCTGTTTTCATATGTCGCCGCAACTTTGGTTTTAGGGAGGCATCTCAGAAGACTCTTTATAGTTTCAAGGTTGTCCTTATCATGTATAGCTTTTTGGAAATGTTCTATGAGCAGCTTTGCTTCCGAAGCAGGCAAGACCCCTCCGTCATTGAGGCCGAATTTAATACCATTATGACCAATAGGATTGTGGCTTGCGGATATATATACAAAACCATCAATGTGTTCTTTTGAATTTTGGGGAGCCAAGCCGCCTTTCCTGCTGTAAGCCATTAGTTCCGGAGCAGAAATAATGAACGCATAGCGGACTTCGCAACCAGCTGCGAGGAGTGTCTTGAGCATCACATCCGCAATTGCCGTTCCGGTGGGCCGTGAATCCTGCCCCATAAGAATTACGGGCTTTGAATTGCCTGATTTTGATTTGATATATTCAGCAAATACGTTTGCCGCGGTGGCTGCAATAACTTGATGGGCCGTACTGATGGTGCTGGCCTGATCCTCTTCGTTGCCGCTGGGGGCAAATACGGTACGCCATCCTGAGGGGGATAAAATAAACCGTTCAAGGGCGTGTTCAATTTCTGTGTGGATCTCGACTTCCGTTACGTTTTCAAAGGGGATATAGTCCGGATCACCTAATAGAAATCCCGTATCCAGGTGACGAATGGGTGCCATTCAATACTGCTCCTTCCCTAGCATACTTGCGTATAGGGAAAACAGTATACACAAAAGCTTATGCCTCGTCTATCTATATAGAACAGCCTCGGCAACTGCCTCGGCATCTGCCTCGGCAACTGCCTAGGCAAAACTCGGAATATTAATATAATAGTCAGGTATGCTGAATCTCGATTCGCTCCAAGAATTGCCTCTTCCGCCCCGGGGCTCCATAGTTGCTGTAGCCATGTCTGGCGGCGTTGACTCTTCTCTTGTGGCCCACCTCATGGCAGAACGGGGCTGTAAGGTTGTTGGGGTAACTATGAAAGTTTATGATGGTTCTATTGCCTTTCCTGAAGGCGCTGGAAATGGCTGCTATGGCCCCGATGAGGAAGAAGATGAAGCTGCCTGCCGCAGGCTGTGTGAAAAATTACAAGCAGAATATGTAGTAATTGACCTATCAAAACCCTATGGCAAAGAAGTTCTTGAATATTTTAAAAGCGAATACATGCAGGGCCGTACTCCGAATCCGTGTCTTCGCTGCAACCCGCTCATCAAATTCGGTTTACTTCCGATGGCGCTTCGGGAGCGGAGTTATCATTTTGACTATTATGTTACCGGCCATTATGCCAGGCTCCTCTCACCCTATGGTGAAGCAGAACAGGGGGTTTATCTCGCGCCGGGTTTGGACCCTTTTAAGGACCAGAGTTATTTTCTGCAGCGGGTGGGGCAGGATATTTTAAAGATAACACGGTTCCCTTTAGGAGCTCTCAGGAAAGAAGCGGTTCGCCAGCTTGCCCGGGAACGGGGGCTTGAGGTGGCGGAAAAAAAAGACAGCCAGGATTTTATTGCAAAAGAAGATTATGAAACCCTGTTTGCCCGAGATGGGCTTAAAGCGGGTAATATCGTTGATAGTCGGGGAAGGGTGCTGGGAGAACATCGGGGAATCGTACGCTATACTATCGGCCAGCGAAGAGGTGTCGGGGTAAGCACCGGAACAGAACCGCTCTATGTGGTTGCCCTCGATGCGGTAAAGAACCAGGTTGTGGTAGGCCATGAGAGGGAATTGTTTTCTAAGTCTCTTGAGGGTTCACAAAGTGTGTGGGCCCCTGGCTTTGGTAACGAACCTTTTAGAGCCCTCGCAAAAATCAGGCTTGCGTCTAAACCTGCCTGGGCCCTCGTAGAGCCCCGACCGGATGGCTCGGTACGGGTGATATTTGATGAAGCCCAACGGGCCATCGCTCCCGGACAATCCGTGGCTTTTTATATACCGTTAAAACAAAATATTGAGTTTGAATTGGCGAGCAATCGGGTTCCTCCGGATACCATTTTGGCAGGCGGCGCTGTTATTGACAGGAAGCTTTCCGACATCGCATAAGGACCACATCTCCCCAGTTGAGCCATTTTGCTAGCCGGTCTGCCATAACTTTTACGAGTGTGGGTGCGCTTCCTTTTGCAAGTCCTCCCCAGCTCACTACAGTCTCAATGGCAAATCCTGCATCAATAAGGAGCTGCGCAAGGGTTCGTTTGGAAAATAGATACAGGTGGTCAAAAATAGCGGATCTCCAACGGCTGCCAAAAAGTCTTGCCTGAAAGCCTGCGATATTGGGAGTGGTAACGAAAAAATACCCCCCCGGTTTCAGGATCCGATAAATTTCATCAACAAAAGCTTTGGGGTTGTTCACATGTTCTATCACATGGGAAGCCAAAACAATATCCACAGATGCTGTGGCGAGGTCTGCGGTTTCTATGGTTCCTGTTATAACGGGGAGCTTACGAACCTTTCGAGCATAGTCAGCCGCGGGGCTGCATAGTTCTATTCCAAGGGTATCCCAGCCCCGGTCTCTTAGTTGTTCAAGGAGCGCCCCAGTCGCACAGCCAATATCGAGTACAAGGGGAGGTTCTGCTCGATTGCCATTTTCAGGAGCCATGGTTCCGAGGAATTGCTTTTCAAGTTTAAAAAAGCCGCCATCCTCAAGACCCTTAATCTGAAGGGAAAGAAATGGTATTTCGTTATGCAGTTCATATTCTAAATAGGCCTGGCTTGAATGGCCACTATACCGATTTTCTATGGCTTCTTGCACCGGCTGAGGATTCTGTTGAACCAGGGAACAAAGATTGCAGCGAACAAACGAAAAGCCCTCACAGGTAAGGGCTGGGACAAAACTAGTAGATCCGCAGAGCGGACAGGGAACATATTTTTTTGCTTCAGCTCTGATTGGAGTGGACCAGGTTTTTATATTTTTCATGACCCTTTATCATTCAACATTAATCTGGTATGTCTGGCTCTTTTGGTTGCCCGCCGTGTCGGTCACTATTATTTCACAGAGAACCTTTCCCCGATTAAGTTGAATCTCTCCAATGAAATACGAACCGTCAGCTTGGTAAATAAGATCCGTACGCTGCCCCTTTCGAAGATTCACATGGAATTTTCCATCCCTTACAGAAATCATGTCTAGGTCAAGCTGTCCCTGCAGAGAACCATTAATAAAAAGACTAAACTGATAGGGGGCCACCTGGTAGTTTCCGAAAAGATCTGCCAGGTCATAGGCATCTACTAAAACCCTGTATAAACCCTGACGAAGCGATTTTGTCTGGCCCAGTATTATGCGCTGGCCGTCCCGTCCAACAAATATGGTCTGTCGAACCACGGGAGGCCGTGTATCTATCAGATTGATGAGTAACTGGGGGTTTACATACCCTGATGTCTTACGGTCATAGACTGAAAATTGTAATTGAGGGCCGCTCGCCCATCCGGAACTTCCCGTTTTTGCAATAGAGATTGAAGCATCTGCCACAGAGGATTGAACAGGACCTGCAAAATCTGATAGATGGCTATAAATGCCAATGAGTGCATCCTGGTGCTGAATTGCCATCCAGTTGCCCAGGGGCTGCAGATAGGTTCCCCCCTTTTTATAAGAACTGACAAACAATACTTCTCCTGCATCGGCAGGGAAAACCGAATCTTCCTTTGCAAACAATATTCCCCGTTCCGGCTGTCCCTTATCGTTCATTCCGAAATTCTTTAAGGCCTTTCCGTTCTGTATGGGCCAGTCAAAGGCCTGTATATACGGGGTTAAAGCTACAGCCGCTGCGATAAAAATAATTATTGCTCGTATTCGGTTTGTATTCATAGGTCTATCCTATTTTTCCACAATAAAGCTTGTTATAACTGAGCCGCTTCCCAATATGAGTTGGTCTGCATAACTGTATATAAAACTCTCTGGAGAGACGAACGATGAAGTAAGCAGTTTTTTATTTGGCAAACTAAGGGCAATAAGCTGTTTTTGATTCTCTGCCCCGGCCATGACAAATACCTTATTGGTTTTTTCTATAGCCTCTATAGCTTGAATAGGCTTGTCTATAGGAATTTCATACATCCGTTTTTTTAGCCCGTCAAAGACGCTGAGATTCGCTTTTCCTTCAAAGAGCACATACTGATTGTTCTGAGCAAATTTGATGATTACCTGCCGTCTATAATCGGTATTAAGGAACTGATGATGAATGACCTTGTAGGTTTGCCCTGCTTTGCCGAGTAATATAAACCGCTGTTTATCGATGCCTGATATCAATGCAATTTTACTGCTATCAGAAGCTAATGCTACCCCGAGAATAATAGACAACCTGGAACCTCCAGGCTGGAACGTATAGATGAGCTCCCCTTCGGAATTCAGGAGATACAGATTTCCGTCTAACGTACCAATAAGTATATTGCCCACATTGCACGCCAAGGCAGTGATAGGAGAGGACACACAATAATTCCAGCGAACTGTGCCAGAATCGCTTATAAAAGATATTGAGTCCTGGTCCTTACCTATTAAAAAGATTCGATCCTGTACCAAAAATGGATAGCCAGATGCATCCTTTACGAGGATAGCTGTGTGGGATGCCGGTGATTCAATAGTAATTGTATCCGGTATGGGATTGATGACCGAAACTAATTTAGGTGTAATCGATATCAAATGGTTTTGCTGGAGACTTCGTTTATCAATTAGTGCGCCATCGGGGGAAATATAGCCATACAGATTGCCCAATACAAAGGGTATGGGGGCTTCTTTTATTGTTTCAGACTGTGCGGTACGGGGACTTGTATCATCTAGATTCAATGTCCATAGGGTTTTTAGAGTGAATTCGGGGGATATCGGCTTTGCGGCTACCATTAAATATATCAAACTGGTTGCAAAGGCAGAACCAATGAATATGTATAACTTCTTTTTGACCATTTTTCCCTCTTTAAAGTTTATGGTATATAGTATTATAGTATCTGTCAACGATTGGAGCGTTTGTGTATGGATATGGAACAATTATATGAAAAGGCTAAGAAAGCCGCTGAAGCATCCTACTCCCCCTATTCCCATTTCAGGGTAGGGGCAGCCTTGCTTTGTGATGACGGTACCGTCTTTACGGGTACCAATGTGGAAAACCGCTCATTTGGCTTAACTATTTGTGCCGAACGCAGTGCGGTTGTCGCTGCGGTAAGCGCTGGTAAACGTCGTTTTGTCGCCCTGGCGATTGCTACCCCAGATTCTGTTGACCCCGTTGGGCCCTGTGGGGCTTGCAGACAGGTCTTAAGTGAGTTTATGGATAAAGATTCACCTGTCCGCTGCGGCGGTTCAAGCCCTGTACGGCTCGATACAACCATAGGAGTATTGGTCCCCTTTGATTCACTCCACGAACTGGCAGAAAAACTATAGTCTAGAAAGTTATACTTTTACTTGACATATTCTGCGGTGTATTGCAATATAGTAGTACTTATACGGTCTCTCATAGATAAGGAGTGAATATGATTGATGATGATATATTAACAATAGAAGAAGTTGCAAAATACCTACGAGTTTCCGAACGGACCGTGTATGATTGGGCTCAAAAAGGTGAAATACCCGCGGGTAAGATTGGTACTGTCTGGCGCTTTAAGAAGTCTGAAATTGAAAAATGGGTAAACGACAGGCTATCGATGAATCGGATGTCCCCCCAATTTTCTTCAGTTCAGGTGGAAAACATTATTTCTCCGGACCGTATTATTTTCCTTAATTTTTCTACCAAGCGGGATGCCCTGCTTGCCCTGGCAGATAATCTGGCCAATGCTCCCCAGGTAAAAAACCGCCAGGAGCTTGCTTCGGAGATCTTAAAACGGGAAGAATTGATGAGCACCGCCATTGGTCGTGGTATCGCCATTCCCCATGTGCGGCTTTCTTCTGTTACTGATCTTGTGGTATCGGTTGGTATAAGCCAGTGCGATATTATTGATTTCCAGACCCTGGACGACCAGCCGGTCAGGCTTCTCTTTATGATCGCCGCCGCATATAACCAGCATGCCTATTACCTCCAGACCCTTTCTTACTTTAGCGCTAAGCTTAAGAACAAGGACCTCAGGAGCGCATTGCTGGCGGTTAAAAATCCGCAAGAAGCTTATCATCTTTTAATTCAGGAACATTAAAGGCTGCGGTTTCTAATGGTTAGTCGGTAACCATTAGAAACCGCACGTCACTGCTTGCAACCACAGTATCAATAAAAGAGTGGCAGCTTTTTCTGAAGGCTGATATACTTTCCGAATAATATCATGTCTACCAATACAGAACGAGAAACGGCGGGATTTCTGAAGAGTCTTGGTTTTCCTGCCCTGGAAGTCCATGAAGCGCTGCAGCATTTTGATTTCCGTGCTGCGGGGCGGCGCATCCTGGTTATAGGTCCCATGGGATCGGGCAAGACCGAATATTCCGCCCGGCTCTGGCGGGATGGCGAAGTTGCACGGAAGAAAGGTGCCAAGGTCGCAGCGGAGACCACTAATTGGGACGCTCAGAAAAGTCTTTTTAGCGGAGAATCTGGTCAGGGTAATGCGGATCGGAGAAATATCTTCTTTGTCCGATCAAGGCTCGATGCGGGCCGGTTTCCCGATTATCCGCAGGATGCCTTGGCGTATCGGGGTGGCTTTGAACGCTGTGGGGACCGAATCGCCTTTGTACAGGATTCATTTGATTTGGAGAACCGTATAAAGTCCCACCCAGAAATAGGCACCTGGATAGTGGACGAGGCTGCTTTTTACGATGAGCGAATAGCTTACCTGATGAAAAACGAGTCGGAACAACGGGGGCTTGTCTTTGTTTGTCCGACCCTTATTCTTAATTTTAGGCGGGAAATATTTAATGCTACAGCCCGTCTTTTGGTAGAAAACGCTACCGATGTATACCCCCTTACGGCTTATTGTGAACATCAGGACTGTATAGAGGATTCATTTTATACCTACCGGTACTACAAGGTAAACGGAAAAGAGTGTCCAGCCCTGTATTTTGATCCCCTAATCATTGTAGGGGGGGATCGCGAAAAGGATGATCCCCGGGAACCGAATTACTGTACCCGATGTGACAAGCACCATTTCTTGCCAGGAAAGGAATACACCTATTTTATTTTGAAGCCCCTCGGAGAAGCTGCTGCGCGGGGCGACCTATCGCCGGTTGAACGGGAACTATATGCCATGAACTATGATATGGAGCGATCCGAACTCTACAAAAATTTTGTTCAGCGGTATATTCATCAGGAAGATGCGCGGATTGAACATATGAATGCCCTGGAAGTTCCCTGTATTGCCGAACGGGCGCTCTGCTATCTCTATGCGGAACAGAATCTTCTCTCTACGGATCAACTTGTCCTGCTCGTGAACAGGCTGAACTTGGATAAAGAATATTTATCTCAACGGCTACGGGATAACCGCCGGCCCATTCAGTTAAAATAAAACGGGTATCCATTTTGCCGGATCAGCTACCGAAGCACCGATAAGGCCCAAGGGTACCTGGGCCGTTGTTTCAGCCACCAGCCACTTTTGTTCGGTGTCTCCAGTTCCGGTTGTAAAACGGGCTCCGCCGCCTTCTAACAGTGCAAGGCCCATAGCATGGCTGTAATCCCGGGAAACCATAATGGCGCTTTTAATATTGTTATGCTGCAGAATAATGGCCCAAAGCAGCGCTCGGCTGTCGCAGTCTCCCCTGCCTTCAGTTGCGGCGGTTACAAGGTCAACAAAGTCCGTACCCATGAGATCCCGTTCGTAGCGAAATTGTTGTACCCATGCGAGGGCTTGTTCTGCAAAATACCGGTTCTTTTTTGCCCTATCCATGCTTTGTCCATCAATCTGTTGACTAATATTTCGTTCTATTGTAAAAGCGACATCGGCTAGTCTTTCATAGGAATCCCGGAAGATCATCCGGTAGAACCTAATCCATGCATCTTTCCAGAGACTGTCATTCTGGTATGCACTGAGTACGGCGAATTCACGATCCACCGTTGTTTTACAGGCCAGGGCGGCATTTGGATCAAGCATGGCTTTTGCAGGAAGTATGGCTATCTTTGTGTCTTTTTTTTCTCCTTCCGGAAATGCATAGATCGATATTGGACCAGGTGCAAGGCTGTCCTCCGCTCCTGGAATAATAGAGTCCAGGGCTGAAAGATGAAAGTTTAAAAGTTCCTGTATCGCCTTATCTCCATACGCAAGGGCTGCCATGAATGGTTTTTTCGTTCCGTTGCGGGAGTCCAATTCAATACAAAGTCCCCAGCCTGATTGTTGTTTCCCGTTTAAAACAAAGGATAGCTCCATGAGGAGTGCCTTTCGGCTGCGGTACACAAATGGTTCCTGTTCACCCTGGGATGAAAGACGTTTCTGTATATCTAAAGCGAGGTCCTCCACCGAATCAAAGGTTCCCCCATCATAGATACGGATATCCAAATTGGCGGGAGCACGGGGTTCAAAGCTAAAGGAAAAGCGGTTTTTGCCATCTCCTCCTTTATAGCTGTATCCTTCAGGCGGTGAAATGCTAAAGCCCCATGTAGGTGAATAAAGTGTTTCGGCGAACAACAATGGAGCTGCTAAAAGAAACAATACCCAGCAGCTTCTGATGATTCGCCGCACACTGGACGAGTCTTTCATACTATTACTATACTCCCTCTCATGAAGAATATCGACATTCTCTACGAAGATGCTGACTGTGTGGTACTGAATAAACCTGCTGGGCTTGCGGTTCAAGGTGGAGACCGAATTACTACCTCTCTAGATGACCTTTTGGCTCAAGAATGGCAGCAGCGGCCTTTTCTGGTACACCGTCTGGACAAGGACACATCGGGTCTCATATTGGTGGCTAAAACAAAAGATGCAGCCCGCTATTACAGTTCGGTAATTGGGGGAAAAAAAGCAGAAAAGATATATGTAGCACTCTGTAATAAGCGTATTGAACCGCTCAAAGGGGAAATCGATGATCCCCTTGAGATTCGCGGTACGGAGAAACGGGCTCTTACCTTTTATAAAACATTGGCTTATTCAGAACATTTCTCCTTATTGGAATTAAGACTCGGAAGCGGAAGAATGCATCAGATACGACGTCATCTTGCCCTTGTCGGAAACCCTATTCTAGGAGACGATAAATACGGTGATTTTGCTCTGAACCGGTTTTTAAAAAAAGAGCGGGCTGTGAAAAAACTCATGCTCCATGCATGGAAGCTTCATTTTCCGTCCAGAATTGCTCAAAAGACTATTACTGTATCGGCTCCTCTGCCTGAATATTTTCACGCCTTTGTTCACGAAGAATTCGGCGACATTATAATGTAAAATTCTTCTTACCCTTGTAATTCCGTACAAGCTCTTTTAGTGTTTAATACGGAGGCATAGTATGTCACAGGTTCCGCGGGATTTTATTGATCTCTTTAGATGTCTTAACCATCATGGGGTAGAGTACCTTATCGTCGGCAACTATGCACTGGCCTATCACGGTATACCGCTCAGTATGGACGACCTCGATCTTTTTATTTCGCCGGAGGTCGACAATGTGCAAAACCTTCTCCTTGCCCTGGAAGAGTTTGGGTTTGGTGCGCTTGGACTTACCGTCCAAGATTTTATAGATCCCAATGCTTGTGTCAGACTTGGTTATCCGCCAGAAGAATTAGACATAATATCATCAATATCTGGAGTGTCCTGGGAAGAGGCTTGGGAAAAACGGCGGAACGGTACATTCTGGGGAGAATCGGTGAACGTGATTGCAAAAGACTTGCTTATAAAAAACAAACGAGCCAGGGGCCGGCTCCAGGATCTCAAGGATGCAACGAGTTTGGAACAATTAGATCTGGACAGCTTTATACAAAGCTCTCCCTTTTCCGAACCCTTAATTCCTTGATTTATAGTGCTTGACACTGGCCTTGCTTTTTCCCATGATAGGACAAGTTATGGGAGAAACACAGCTTAAGAAAAGCTACCTTGAATCGCTTTCTACCGATGATCTTGCAGCCTTGGCAGAAGATCTCGGTCTGGACCTTCCGCATGATCTAAACAGAATTTTTGTTATACAGGAAATTCTCGAAGCCAGTCAGCAGGAAGTTGAAGCTGAAGACGATATTGAGGATGTTGCTTCGGTTAAAGTAGAAAAAACACCCTATTTTTACAATAAAACCTATGTAGAAGTGCTGCTTCGAGACCCCGTCTGGGCCTTTGTCTTTTGGGAAATAAAAACCCAGGACCGTCAAATCTATGAAGAAAGTCCCGGTTTTAACGGATATCAGCTTAGAGTTGTTTCCCTTTATCCCGGGAAAGCATCGGATGATGACTCTTTTTCAATCGATGTGGATGTGATGGATAAGGCCTGGTATATTTGTTTCCCCAGCAGTAAGGGATGGTTCAAGGTAGAGCTGAGATTGAAAAAGGCTAAGGAAACCGTGTTGCTTGCCGAGTCTCCTCCTTTTAAGATCCCTGAAAATATTAATGCGTTGCTTCAAACAGTGGACACCCATCCATTAGCGCCTATATTGCTGCTTTCCGGACTTGATCAGCTGGAAATTACCCATAGCAGCGATTTTCAGTCCCATATTCACCAGCATTGTGATTTTTGAGGTACTTCTTGATGAACGATAGGTATTATATCTCCCTTGTGCTCAATGCACATATTCCTTTTGTACGTCAGCCTGATTATCCCCGTTTTTTTGAAGAGCGTTGGCTTTTTGATGCAATCCTTGAGACCTATCTGCCTCTTATTACCATGTTTGAGCGGCTCGATGCAGAACGGATTCCCTTCCATTTAGGGCTTGTTATATCACCGACCTTAAGCCACATGCTGCAAGACCCGCTTTTGATAGAACGCTTCCTGGATTATTTAGATCAGCGTATTGTTTTTGGGCTTTCAGAGGTAGATAGGACAAGGTCAAATAGGGATCTTAACCGGCTTGCTCGCATGTATTATGACCGTGCGGTAGAAGCCAAGGCACTTTTTACCGGCCGTTATGAATATGACTTGCTTAAGACTCTGGATTTTTATCAAAAAAAAGGAAAAATAGAACTTCTTACCACTGCAGCTACCTATGCGTTTCTTCCCTTCTACACATCCTATCCAGAGGATATTCAAGCCCAGTTAGAAGTGGCAATTTCATCTCATCGGTCTCTTTTTGGCCGATTGCCCCAGGGGTTCTGGCTGCCTGAAGCGGGGTGGCATCCTGCTTTGGATGAATATCTGCGGTCCTATAATTTTACGTATACCATGGTCGATACTCATGGTATACTGCTTGGCACTCCAACTCCCCAGAAAGGCACCTTTTCGCCAGTGCGATCTCCGAGTGGGCTTGTTATATATGGACGGGATCTGCATGCGAGCCGGACGATTTTACATCCCGATACAGGTTACCCTGCAGATTCTGTATACCGGGATTTTTATCGAGATGTGGGCTATGAACTTGACCAGGATTTAATCGGAGCCTTCCTTGAACCAACAGGAGAGCGTACACCCACGGGGTATAAGTATTGGTCCATTACACACCGGAACCAGCATAAGGACCTGTATAATCCTGATCTTGCATCCGAACGTGCCAGATCTCACGCTAAAGCATTCCTTGCCGATCGGCTCAAGTCTTTGGAAGAAGCGGAAAAAATTACCGGAGAAAAGGGCATATCAATCTGTGCATTTAATGCGGACCTTTTTGGACACCGCTGGTTTGAAGGCCCCCAATTCCTTGAGGCCCTTTTCAGGGAAGCGGCGGCAGCGGAACACATTTCCATGGTTAATCCTGGCACCTACGCCAGTAAGCTTGAAAAGGAAGCGCTCCAAAAGGTCATGCCCGAGTTTTCTTCCTGGGGTCTGAATGGCTACGCAGAAACATGGCTCGACTCCTCAAATGACTGGATGTACCCCCATATTCTGAGAGCCATAGAACGGATGATCGAACTGGCAGAGCGCTTTCCCAACGACGGTGGACTTAAGGAACGGACCCTAAACCAGGCTGCCCGAGAAGTTATGCTTGCACAGGCTGCAGACTGGGCATCTATCCAGCATGTCGGATTCTCCAGCAGTTTCGCACGGTCAATTGTAGAAGAATGTATCCAAAATTTCACAACCATCTACGATTCTTTGGGTAGCAATTATATCAGTACCGAATGGCTTACTCAGCTTGAGCGGAAACATAATATCTTCCCTGATATCAACTACAGGGTATTCAGAAAGAAGCGGTAAAAGCTTTATTTATTCGATTTTTTGGATTTCCTGTATGCGTTTGGAAAGGGCTTCTGTCCCTAGAATGGCTCTTAACCCTTCTTTTGCAGGGTCATAGCGGGGGTCTATTTTAAGGGCCGCTTCCCAGTTTTTAATCGCCGCCTCGGTTTCGCCCCGCGCATAGGCTTCCAATCCGGCAAGATAATAGGCTTCTACCTGTTTTGCCCGTTCGCCCCGGCCCTGATCTCCAAAATTAAATTTTGCTCCCACGCTCACCCTGTTAAGGGGCTGCAGCTGGGTTAAGAGATCTAATGTATAGTTAATATCTACCGCAATGGTATCAACTAGGACCGCGCTTCCTAAGGTGATGCGGATATTCCCCGATTTGAATAAGAGTCCAGTTCTCATGGCCAGGAATTCGGTTATCTGCGCGGATAAGCCAGTTGCCCAATAGGGTTTTTCCGATAGAGCCGGATCAGAGAGATTTATGGGAATTGTACCGTCAAAGGACCACTGGATCGGCCGGATTGGTTTGTAGGCCAATGCAAATACCGCTTCCGTTGGCAGGGGATCTCCCTGGACAGGAAAGCCAATATTTTTTATCACCAGGGCCACCGAACTATTTCGTTCCCTGCTGTAATACCATTTCATAAAATTGAAACGACTCAATGCCCCAATATCTATCATAGGCGCCAGGGCCGACTGGCTCGCCCCTGAACCGGTGCGAATGGCTCCCTGATCGTCAGAATAGTCCGGAACGAGTCTCAGTGCAGCTTTGAGATTTGCTCCTAGGGATAGACCGCTAAAATAATAGCCGGAAAAAAAATTATAGGATCCATTAACTATGGCAACCGCTTCCGAATAGAAACCCTTGGATGCCCTGTCGCCGAAATCGTTGTATTCAGTAAAGGGCACATACAGCCATTTTCCGCCGGCGCTGAAGCCAAAATTCCCAAAACGCTGGGTATAGACAAGCCCTTCAATTTTAGTGTCCGCAATCCAGTTGTTGTGATAAAAGGACAGCTCCGTATTGGCCATCATAGAAGACCCTGCGGGATTCCATTCAATAAAAGATGCATCATCAGCCACGGCTGCGAAGGCGGTGGCAAGCCCTTCAGAACGGCCCCCCATAGGAATCGAAAGCACCGGCAGGGCGGTCAATCCCTGATTCGAATCAATTCCATTAATGGCAAGTATATAATCGGTAACGGACCCATAAAACGAGTTGTTTATATCAAGGGCATACAGCGGAAAGGTGAGAAAGAAATAAGCTGCTAATAAAATATGGAAGGTTCGCTTCATCGGTACTCACTGTAAATATATATCAGTTTGATATATATTTCTACTGTATAGGATAAAAGTAATAGCTCCGATAAGGTAGTAATGGGTAAACCTTGTACATGAAGCGGTTCTTAAAATTGAGATTCTCTCCCATTCTCCTTGTGGCGGCCATAATTTTAATGATGGTATATGGTCAGGGGAAGGTCTATGCCGGGGGGCAGAAGGAAGATCCCCTGGCAACCGCAGATACCCTTATCGCAGAACGGAAATACAATGAAGCCATACTGCTTTTAACCCAATTTATTAAAAAGAATCCCGATCGGTTTGATGATGCCCAGCGAAGATTGCAAAGAATTGTAAAATTGAGGGAAGAATATAATGCGATTGCGGGGGATCTGCTCAATGTGCTGGTAACGGATCCAACAAACGATGAGCGGAAACTGGCCATGATCCGCCAATTGGAAAGCCTCGAAGCAGCGCCAAACCGGGCAGCCCGGGAATTTATTCTTAAAACAAAGGAAACAGCCCTGTTTACCTATAACCGTGCCCAATTCGAAAAAATTATGGCTGAAGGCAGGTCGCTCATAGACAAAGGGGACTATGTCGGTGCTGCCCGGCGTTATGCGGATGGTTTTTCATTGTATCAGGAAGAATTTTTTCAGGCTGGTTACGGTGAGATTATCGAAAATAATGTAAAACAGGGGCTAAAGACTATTCAGCAGAACCTTGGTACCTTTGGTACACTCCTGCCGGAATTGCAAAAACGAATAGATACATTCATCAATCTGACAAATGCATTCGATTATAACAGTGATTTTGCACCCATCCTTGCAGCCTATGCTGAACTGGAACCGCTGCTGCTCCAATTCGCATCCATGCGCAATACCGCATCATCTGTCGGTCTTGGGTTCCAAGGTCAATTCCTCTTGCTGCAAAGCGCCGATGCAAATTTGGGAGATAGTTCATTTTTGCCCTTTGCATTCCGTTTTATTCTCGGCCGAAAAACTGAAATTCAGCCGGAAGGTATTGTGGGAGCTATGGATACCTTCTGGGTAAAGGGTGTCAATGCTTTGGAAACTGCGACGGTTCAAAAATTGGACACCATGTATACTGGATTTGAAAAAGTCTACCAAGCTAATCCTGTATCATTGCAAAGCCCTATGATAGAACAGCTGCGGCAATACAGCGATTTTGCCTTACGGCTCCTTTCTGTCTGGTCTTCTGTGGCCGTTAAGGAATTTCAGGACCAGGTGTCCGTCTATGGTAAAAGCATTGCAAAAAACAAAGTCCCTGTCTATCTTGCTGTTCAGGGCCTTTTGGAAAATACCGGGATCATGACATCTTATTACAAGGCCCTTAAGGACTTACTGGATTTATCAGGACAGCAGAATTCAGTGTTTGATACTTGGCAGGCTGGACGCGCTTCGGATGACAATACCATCGCTGGTCTTGCAAATCTGAGATTAGCCATTTTAGACCTTAAAAATTATGTAACAGCCAGCGAAACCGTTGCTGCATCAAGGTTAAAAACCTATGAAAATTATGCGAACAACGCACTCTCAATAGAAACTGCGGTAGAACGCATCCAAAAATCAATAGAACATCTAGCGTATCTGACACAATTGATAAATAAGCAGGAGCTTACTCTTGCGTCTCAGCGATTTATTATTGAAAATACAGGAATTAACAATCGGCTTGCTGCCCGGGATGGGGCGTTCCAGAAAGCCTTTAGGCTTCTGCAGGGGGTACAGATAACACAGCAACAGGGCACTTCTTATTTGGCAAAATATCCAAAGGAAAGTCTTCCATTATTCACCGATCTGGATCGGCTTCTTGCCGCTGATATTCAAAAGGTCCGGACTGTTCTTTCAGCCTACAATACGGAGCCAGTACCGATACGGCAAGCGGAAGTAATTCAAGAACTCCAGCAGGAAACCGTTTTATTGTTAACAGCCCTCGAGGCCCTCCAGGGAAAAACAAAAACCAATATCGCCACGGCCCAGCAGCAAGTTGCGTTGGCCGAGACGTTAAGGCTGGAAGGAGACCGGCGTTTCCTGGAAGCCCAAGCGGCATTAAGGAATCTTAATTTTGATCTTGCTCGGCAGCGCCTGCAGCAGTCGGGGGAACGGTATGATGCGTCCCTGGCTGTCCAAGAAGCAGCGGATCTGCGAACCCTGCGGGATCAGCGGCTTCTTTCCCTTGCTGCGGAAATTTCCAAGACAGAAAATGAGACGGTGGTCCGGGATGTTCGCCGGCTTATTACGGAGGCGAAAAGGAGCTATTTTAATGGAGATTTTACCAAGGCTGAGGAAACACTGTTACAGGCCCAGAACCGCTGGAAGACCACCAATGTGGAAGATGAACCGGAAGTGGCCTATTGGCTTACCCTTGCCCGCAGTGCTCTTTCCATAAAGACCGGCCGGACCATTCCGGTAACCGCTCCGTTGTATCCAGAAATGAGCCAGCTTCTCAGCGCTGCCCAAAAAGCTTTTGAGACCGGCAAGGCGCTCCTGGCTGCAAAAAAAAGAACCGAAGCTCTTGAACAGTTTGCCCTAGCCCGCACAAAGATCCAGGAAGTGCGCATCCTCTTTCCCCTTAATCAGGACGCGGGGCTTTTGGAACTTCAGATTGATCAGCTTATAGACCCTGCTGCTTTTTCTGCCAACTTTAGACAGCGACTGAGCGACGCTCAGGCTAAGCTCGCAGTCCAACCTCAGGAAGGGTATGCGGAACTTCAGGACCTGTACACCATTAATCCTAATTATCCAGGAATCAAGACTATCATCGAAAAAGCCGAAATACAGCTCGGGCTCAGGCTGCCGCCACCGGATCCTAAGGCGATAGCCCGTTCCAATGAACTGACTGCGGCTGCCCGGCGCATTATCGATGCAAATACCCGAAGCCAGTTTCCGGTGGCTCTTGCGCAGCTCAATGAAGCTCTTAAGCTGAACCCCAACAATGAGCAGGCTATTGCACTCAAGGACCGGATACAAACCGATGTGGGCGGCCAGGCAACGGTGGTGCTCTCCAGCGCTGCAGAACGGGAATACCAGAGGGCTGTCCAGGAATTGCAGAACGGCAATACCATTGTGGCCCTTGCAATCGTTGAACAACTGTTGCAGGATCCAAAGAATAGAAACTCCACCAAACTGGTAGAACTGCAAAAAAGGATTCAGTCGAGGCTATGAAAAAACATCCGGGGCCTTATCAACTTTTGCTCGTTGGTCTTTTATTCCTCTTTACTATCCCGTTTACGGATGCCCAGGATGTCTTTTATTGGGAAAATCCCATAATCTTTAGCCCCGGTCCTGCGAAGTTCCCGGTCACTTCGTCTAATGGAAAACTTTCTCTATTGCTTTGGCAGGAATCCACCGCATCCGCTATCAGCCTGTCAATGGCAATTAAAACTGCGGATGGGCCATGGTCCGTGAAGCGTGCGATAGCTGGTCCTTATCCGTATTCAGGTACCGAACCGCCCATTGCTTCAGCCGTGGTGGATGCCAGGGGCCGTATTCTAATTGCCGTCGGGCTTATATCCGGTGAAACGGAAATTTTGTTATCCGAAGATAAGGGGGAAAGTTTTTCATCCTATCGACTCAAAGGAGATATAAATTCTTCTCTCGCGCCCCGTATTGTTGCCCGGGCCGATGGGGGGTACTTGCTTTTTATCACCCGGGGACAGGAACAAAGTCTCTCCCTCTTTTACGCCCGGTCTGACAATGGCCGGGATTGGACTGACTTTACTCCCTTTGTTACCGATCAGCGCCTCAAGCTGACCTTTTTACCCAGCCATACCAGTCTTGGTTCTGTGGATTATGTTGTCTTTCAGGCCCTTACCGGAGAAATTCGGCCTACTTTCCAGCTCTTTATGGTGACCAGTTCCGATGGGGGCCGCACCTGGTCTGCCCCCCGGCAGATTACCAATTTTATTGATCCCTATGTGACAAGCCGACGGGAACCAGAAAATTTCGATAACCAACGGCCTTTTATCCTTGGATCTGGCAACAGTCTCTTTCTTGCATGGGAACGGCGGACTACGAACGGAAATCCCCAGATTTATGGTTTGGAATTAAAACCGGACGGTCAAATTATCGGAGAGGCGGAACAAATAAGCCCACGGGGCGTGTATGCAAATAATCCGGTGGTTCTAAATATCAAGGGCCGCTGGACCCTTTTCTGGTTTGATAACCGACGAGGTCAAAATCGTGTCTATATGGCACAGAAAAGGGGTTTGGACTGGGAAGACACAGACCTTTCAGTTACAAGCGGGGATGCTACCTTTTGCAGGCCCATATACGATGACTCTGGTTTGTATGCCTTCTGGCAGACCCAGAGGGCATCTCAAAACAGACTAGTCCTTCTTGCGCCGGACACAAGCGTTGCAAAACCCATACTGAGACCAAATAATTTTCAGGATGGAGTACGGCTGCGAACCGATCGGATTCAGATCTCCTGGTCTGCGCCAGAAGATTCTTCCGGTATTTTGGGGTATTCCTATATCTGGACTAGGGATCCCCGCGAAATACCTCCTAAAACTGTTAAACTCTATGCGGGTACTACACGACTAGAACAGGTAGCCTCTGAGGATGGTCCCTGGTACTTTTCTCTTCGAGCCCAGGACTTTGCCGGCAACTGGTCCGAGCCCAGCACTGTCTCTTTTGTGAGGGACACCACACCTCCTCCGGCGGCCAGTATTATAAGCCCAGATCTTGATGCTGAGGGGTATCTGTTATCTAACACCTTTACCATTTCTTGGAATGCCCCTCCGGCTTCGGATGTGGCAGGTTATACCTGGAATCTGGAATATTTAGGCCCCCTCGATCTATTCGGCAAGCTTTCCTTAGCGGATTTCGCTGCCCGTCTTAGTGCATCATTCCCTACAGTGACCACTCCTTTGCGATTTATGGGAACCGATACCCAAGCGTCCTTTACAAACCAGGATAACGGAATATGGCGCTTTACCCTTGCGGTAGTAGATAGGGTTGGCAATATAAGTCAGCCAACGGTGTATTATTTCAGGACAAACAAATATATACCCTACACCATAGTCCGTTATGTGGACACAAAAACCGATGAACAGGGAAAGCTTCTCATACGGATTCTGGGCCGGGGATATTTAGAAGGTGGAAAAATTACTGCCCTCTACATCGACCGTGATGGAGTGCCTCCCTATGACCGGGAGTTCCAATTGGAGAAAAGGGATTACCAGATCATTTCAGACCGGGAAATTGGAGGCATCCGCCTTGAGGATCTGGATGCGGGCCAGTACCGCATTATCCTTGTTCATTCAGGTCGGGGTCTCTATAGAACCGGCCCCATTCTCAAGGTTGATGAGATGGGAACCATCAAATTCGGCGATTTTTCCAGAGTATGGCAGCCCTCATGGTCAAAACCAGCTAAGCGGTCTTTCTCGGTGGATGTGGCCATGCTGGGAGTTTTCGCCATTCTCCTATTTGCATTGCTTGGATTCTTTATCGCAATCAGGGGTATTGGCAGTGTGCTTACCGAAACCGCCATGCTCAGGCTCGATGCAGCTGCCCTAATTACAGGAGTGCCTATGACAGCGGAAAAACAAAAAAAGATAACAAGGATTAAGCGTCGAGGTGTTGGCCTTGGTATTAAACTGGCAATATTCACCATTTTCCTTGTTAGTATGGTTGTTCTTATGGTTTCGGTGCCCCTCACCCTCATGATGACCCGCACCCAAGAAGCAACCTTGCTGCAGGGCCTTCGGGATCGGTCAAAGGTATTATTGGAAAGTCTTGCCTCCGGAGCTCGGGCATATTTGCCTGCCCAAAACCTCTTGGAGCTGGGATTCCTTCCAGCCCAGACATCTGCGGTGCCAGAAGCTACCTATGCCACGATTACCGGTTTTGGATCAAAGGCAACCATTTTCTCAGACCATGTCTGGGCAACCAACGATCCAGATATTCAGAAAAAAATAGATACCGCTGAGTTCCAGCCCGGTATTTCCCGATTGCAGGACCCCATAAGTCCAAATATTGCTGCAATCGCAAAAGAACTTGATGACCGTGCCCGATCTGAGGTGGGGGATATATCCAAAACTATCGCTGACTTGACCCGCGAAGCCCTGATCCTGGCCCTGAAAACCGATGCGGAAAGTGTACGCCGGCGGGATGACATTCAGCTTACCACGAGAAACCTGGAAGCCCGGTTAAATGAGAAGTTGACCCAACTGGCATCCAATATTGGTTCCGAACCGGCTTTCCTAACGGACAAACTACCGCCAAGGGAAAATTCTCGCTATATTTTCTACAAACCTGTTCTATATCGCCAAGGATCGGACGATATTTACTTCCGCGGTCTGGTACGGCTCGAAGTTACCATCGATTCAATTTATGCCCAGGTGGATGCGGGCCGACAGGCCTTGATACAGGTGACGGCCCTAATCGCCCTTATAGCTTTGGTGATCGGTGTAATCGGCGCTATTCTCGTGTCGGTTTATATAGTAAGCCCCATCCTAAAGCTCGTGGAACACGTAAAAAAAATAAAGGATACGGAGGACAAATCAACCCTCGAGGGGCATGAAATAACGATAAAGTCCAAAGATGAAATTGCTGTCCTTGGGGAAACTATCAACGATATGACCCATGGACTCGTAAAGGCCGCACTTGCTTCCAAGGATCTTACCATCGGTAAGGAGGTGCAGAAAAAGTTCATCCCCCTGGAAACCGATGCATCGGGAAACAAGCTGACCACCGGCCATCTGGATGCGGCTTATGCAGAGTTTTTTGGATACTACGAAGGGGCTAAAGGCGTATCAGGCGACTATTTTGATTACATCAATTTGGATAACCGCTATTTTGCGGTGATTAAGTGTGACGTGGCAGGAAAGGGGGTTCCCGCAGCCCTCATCATGGTTCAGGTGGCTACCCTTTTCTTAAACAGTTTCCAGCATTGGAAACCCAATTCTGAGGGCCTCAGAATAGAGCGGGTCGTCTATGAAATTAATGAGCTCCTTGAAAAATTAAAGTTTAAGGGCCGATTCGCCGCCTTTACCCTCTGTCTTTTCGATTCCCAGACTGGCCTTGTACGGTTCTGTAACGCAGGTGACAATATTGTTCATTGGTTTGATGCCTCCCAGGGCAGCCTCCAGACCCTCACCTTGCCCCCTTCTCCCGCGGCCGGCGTTCTGGATAATGACCTTATCGATATGAAAGGGGGCTACAAAGTACAAACCCTGCAGCTTGATCCCGGCGATGTGCTGTTCCTTTATACTGACGGTATTGAGGAGGCTAAACGGAGTTTCAGAAACAGTGCCTATGAAGTAATAGCTTGCACGGAAGGTGAGACCGGAACCCCCCATGAAAACCATGTGGCGGGCCAGACCGATGAAGAACTGGGCTATGATCGTGTTTCCGGAATAATCAACGCTGTGTTCAATAGAAACAAATTCATTCTTACCAAATTCCATAATCCCGACCCGGACAAAGACCTTGTCTTTGATTTTACCAACTGTCAGGGTACCATAACTGAAGCCGTCATGGCCCTCGTATCGGTTGAAAAAATATTCCGGCTCTATAAAGACCCGGCAGTTCGCCCCGATGAGCGAGTATTAGTGGATAAAAAGGTTGATGAATTCCTTCAGGCGCATTTTGTACAGTACAGTAGTTATGTGCCGCAAAAAATGGAAAATGCACAGCAAAAAGAGTACATTTACTATATGGGAATTCGTGAGGATGAACAGTACGATGACCTCACGATTCTTGGTATCAAAAGAAAATAGGGAGCCGGTTATGACATTTGGTGAAAAAATGAAAGATTTTTTAGAAAAAGGCTTAGAGACTTCCCGGGATATTATGGCAAAAGCAGGAGCTAAAGCGCAGGATCTGGGAGAAAAAGGGGTATTAAAGCTTGAGATTGCACAGCTTCAAGGACAGGCCCAGAAATTACTTGCCCGTCTTGGAACAGAAGTATATACCGCCTTTTCTGAAAAAAATGCCGAAACTGTTTCTGTATCTGATTCAGAAATAGCTGCCCTGGTAGCACAAATTACAGAGATTAAAAAATCTATTGAAAAACGTGAAAAAGAGCTAAAAAGTTAAAAAAACACTTGCATTAAATTAAAAGTGGTGCTATCATCTTTTTCACGCTCCACGAACTTCTGTGGTGCATGCGTCTGGTCTGTTGCGTTGCCATACATTTCTGTTGGTAATTTTCAACTGCAGAGCGTAAACTTCTATATGTTTTCTTCACTTCGGTTGCGGAGTGTTGGAAGCTTGGTTTTTATTGCGATTTGATCTAGCTTAGTATCCGCCTTAAAAAAGCGGCGTGTAGAAAAAAAGAAAAAAAAGCAGAAAGCTGCTTGACAAAGAAAAGCGAGATATGATAGATTCGCGCCTGTCGCCGCGAGGCAGACAGGGAGCTGGCATGAAAGTTGCTAGCGAATAGTGGTGCGGAGCTGCAACGGATGGTTGTA
>NZ_JAJUHW010000075.1 GCF_029265695.1 Gracilinema caldarium
ACACAAAACTGGGGTTACTGCTCGGGCCGAGCAACACAAGGGTTCCAAAGGCTATGGTAATTCTCCGCAGTGGAGCAGAAGCTACTACACGGCCAGCACCGACAAAATGGGTTTCCCAATAAGGTTCATCGAGACTGCTGATGATGACCCCTGTCTGCGGCCCCTCTGAGGCACTATGCACAAAACGGTTTTCCCCTATATAAAGACCAACATGAGACACTGTCCCAGTGGTATTAAAGAAAAGGAGATCTCCCGCTTCAAGCTGGGTAAGAGATACTGGTTCGGTCCAGCGATAGAGAGCGATGCTCGTTCGAGGCACCGAGATCTCGAGGCTTTTTAACATAACCTGGTATATGAAGCCTGAACAGTCCAGGCCCTTTTCATCAATACCGCCGTATAGATAGGGGGTTCCGAGGTATGAGAGAGCTGCGGCTACCATTTCTTGCCGTGAAGTTTTTGGATCCGATACCACAACAGGCTCGGCATCCAGGGGCTGCCATAACTGTAATAAGAGAAAAAAAGCGGCTAGCCACAGAGTGCGGAGCTTCATCATTAGAATAAAGTATAGCACATCCATCCGTGGGAAGGTTCTGGCGGCACTTTTTTATGAGCATCGTCTTACATTGATTTTATTCTTGAATAAACTAAACTTATAGTAGGCCCCTGCAGAGTGGGCCGGTAACCTACCCTGCTGGGTAAGCCAGAAACAGATTTCTAAGTCAAACCTGAGCTCATTTTATATCTCGCAGTCTGAGGGCAGCCTGGAGTAAGCCCATATCCATTTTACCATCTTTTTTTACCTGTTCAGCAAGATCGGCCGAAACAGGGAGATGAAAGGACCTGCGACCCACATGTTCAGGATAATGGGCATCGGAACCGGTGATAAGCGGATAGCCCAGCGTATCTACCGAGGGAGGCAGCCTGATACATTCAAGGGCAGCCCAGGGGCCGGGCGAAACAAAACCAAGCTGACTTGTCATGGAAAATGCAGGCCGATCCACATGGGCAGGGATAACAAGGCCACCGTAGGATTCTGCAAGGGGCCCAATTTCATCCAAACCTACATCCAAAGCAGAACCGAGATAAATATCTATAACCCCTTCTATTTCATCATTCTCGTTTACAATGACCTGGTCCCCCATGCGCTCCGGATCATGAAGAAAGGGGGGCAACAATTTGGCAATTCGTTCTCCAAAAGTGAGGGCTTTTTCAAGAGTATCAAAAAGGCAGAGGACATGGACTTCTTCCCGCGTGGTAGCTTCCATTCCAAAGAGAGGCACAATCCCGTAGCGGTAACAGAGACGAGCAAAAGCAGGATTGTTTGCCACCGTATTGTGGTCAGTTAAGGCCAGGATCTCAATCCCACACAGAGCGGCCCGCTCCACGAGCACTCGGGGAGAAAGATCCAATGAACCGCAGGGAGACAGGCAGGAATGGTTATGCAGATCCGCCAGCATGCCTTTGTTCAGCGATACCCCAAAAGGGTATATAATCGGCCTGAAGTTACAAACTGGTTTTCTGCGGTTCGGACTATGGCAATTCCCTCATCCCGGGCAGCCTCTATCATATCCTCAGGGATGGGCCTAGAATTGCAGATAATAATGAGGGAAATATTTACCAGCGTAGCCACCGCTACGGTGTTTTTATGGGCCTGTATGGTAATGAGGGCCCCCGCAGACTTTGCATTGGCCATGACATCAGAGAGGAGGTCCGATGTATAGGCTCCTTCGAGCTCGCTATCCTGGAACTGGTCCTGCACGAGTTCTCCATTTAAGGCTGTTATTACCTCGCTTATTTTCATCAATCCTGATCCTCCCTGCCTTTAAAAAATATAGTGGAAATTACCTTTGTCGGGCCACCAAGACTCGATTCAATAATAAATTCATCTGAAACCCGCTTTGTATTAGCCAGTCCCATACCGGCGCCAAAACCCAGAGACCGGATCCACTCGTTGGCTGTTGACCAGCCTTCCTGTAGAGCGAGTTCGATGTTTTCTATCCCCGGGCCTTTATCGAGGGCAGTAATGACCACCCGGTCTGGCAAAATAGAACAGGAAATAGTCCCTCCATAGGAGTGCACCACCTGATTAATCTCCAACTCATAGCTTGCAATGGCAATACGCCGGATCAACTTTGGATCCAGGTTTAATTCTTTTAAAACCTTTTTAATTTCCGTTGAAGCATGTCCCGCCCCTTCAAAATCATAGCGGGTTGTGGTGAACTGCAACTCCCGACTGGAAGCTGAATCAGCTACGGGAGGTGGATTGTTTTTTTCGAGCCGCAGCACCTCTCGATTAATCTCCACAAGAAGTGTACGGATTACATCCTTAGAAGTGATAATTCCCACCAGCTCTCGAGCCTTGTTCAGAACCGGGAATCGGCCGTATCGATATTTGTTAAGGTATGAAATGGCAAAGGACAGGGGCATGTCGTCTTCCAATACGATAACATTTCGGGTCATACGGCGGTCCGCCACATCATCGATATACCCCTTATCGAGGGCGGTTACAATATCATCGATAGATACGATTCCCAAGAGCCGCTGATCTTCGGCAATGGGCACTCCGGTTATGTAATTTTCGCGCATTAAGGCCTGGATATGCCGCAGTGTATCGGTACGCTTTGCCGTTATGAGGGCGGTGGTCATTACATCCTTAATTTTAAGACGGTATATTAATTCCAGAATAACGGTCGGAGAATCGATCGTATTGATGGGAATATCATCCTGCATGGGAGACCCCTTTGAGAATGTGCCGCTCTACAAAATCAGCCACACCATCTTCTTCGTTGGTCCGCGCTGTTACCGCCTTGGCCATCGCCTTAATTCTTGGGTCCCCATTTGCCATAGCCACACCAAAGCCGGCCCAACGGATCATGCTTTCATCATTCATGCTGTCACCGATCGCCATTACCTGGTTTCTGTCGATTCCGAGCATTTGGGCCACGAGGGCCAAGGCTTCCCCCTTGCCGGTAGCAGGAGGAAGTATTTCGAGGAAATAGGGCTTACTGGTAAAAATGGTAACCCTGTCGCCAATAAAGGTCTTAAGCAGGGTTTCCAGGGGCCTTAAAAGGGCAGGATCGCCGGGGACAACCATTTTCTGCGCCCCAGCTGCGAGGAAGGCCCTGAAATTATCCACTACCACCTGGCGCTGACCAGTCAGCTTCTGGTCTATATCCGCATATTCGTTCCGGCGGGAAACATAGATAGTGCCGTCCTCATAGATCTGCACAGGAAAGCCCTCAGCATCTACTAGGTCATAGACCGCCAAGGCCGCTTCTATGGGCAGAAAAAACTCTTTTACAACTTGACCCGTATGGCTTTCTATAATGGTGGTCCCATTATTGCAGACAAGATAGCCAGGGCGTTTGTGCATGACCAAATCCCGGGCATAGCGGTCCATGGCGTTGGGCGAACGGCCTGAAGCGAGCATTACAATGACGCCCGATTCTTCAACTTTTTTTAACACATTTTTCGTATGAAACGAAATAGTTAAATCATCCCGTAACAGGGTATCATCTAGATCTAAGGCAAGAAGTTTTATGTTCGTCATGGCTGCGCCCCCGCTTCCATTAGTTTACCCAGGGCCACACAGGCCTGAAACATAGAGAGGGGTGTAGAAAGGACGGTGATATTCTGTTCCTCAGCCAGCTTTTTCATTGCGGGCTGGGGATTCTTGTCGTTTACCAGCAGTACGCCTCTTGCACCAACAATATCTGCGGTTCTGACAGTCTGTTCAGAGGCAAGGGATGTAACAATTAATGTATTATCCAGATCTACCACCAGCACATCGCTCATGAGATCACTGGCGACCACGTGTTCTATTGGTTTGTCGCTAAAATCGGTGCCCTTGTTAATAATATGGGCCGGCAGGTGTTCAATAATATCAACGAAAGTCATAAGTTTTCTGTTATTCCTCTATATACTGTTCTTTGGCAATACGGGCCAATTCTTTGTAGTGTTCTGCATTCTGTTTAATGCTGGCAATTTCTTCTGAGCTCAGTTCCCGTACCAGTTTTGCAGGAGAGCCAAGAATGAGGGAACGGGGCGGGAATTTTTTACCCTGGGTAACAAGAGCGCCGGCGCCAACTATAGATTCGGAACCAATTTCTGCGCCATTCAATATAATAGCACCCATACCAATCAGCGCATCATCTCCTATGGTACAGGAATGCAGTATCGCCCGGTGACCAACAGTCACATTCCGTCCAACAATCGTCGGAGCCTCCGTATCTACATGGACCACCGATCCATCCTGTATATTGCTGCCCTCCCCAATTTCGATAGGAGCAATGTCGGCCCGAAGGGTGACCGAGAACCAAACAGACACATCTTTGGCCAAGGTAACCGAGCCGGCAACTTCCGCATTCCAAGCAACAAAGGCTGACTGATGAATTTTCGGGACCATATCTTGAATCGCGTGTACCATTTATCCCCTCCGTACTTGAAGAATACCCGCATCTAGGCCACTATTCAATAGCAATTTTTATCTTTACCATGCTATACTGGAAACCATAATGGGACGGATTTTTGTATTTGTAAATCAGAAAGGCGGAGTAGGAAAGACCACTTCAGCCATCAATATCGGCGCCTATCTGGCAGAGGCAGGCCAGAAGGTGCTTCTTGTGGACTTTGATTCCCAGGCTAATCTCACCAGCGGTGTAGGTGCCGATGGTGCTAAGCCCGGCGTATATGAACTTATTTCCGGCAAAAACACTGCCGAAGAGGTCATTCAGGAGACCTCGGTGCGGAACCTTTCTGTCATTCCCGCATCTATAGACCTATCTGGCGCGGCGGTTGAGCTCGTTGAACAGGAGGACCGGGATTTTTATCTGAAACGGGCACTGGAAGGCATCCGGGATCGTTATGATTTTATATTGATAGATTGTCCCCCCTCTCTGGGTATACTCACTTTGAACGGCATGGTGGCCGCCGATGGAGTCCTCATACCTCTCCAATGCGAATATTTTGCCCTGGAAGGTCTTTCGCTGCTCCTTCAGACCATCAAACGGATTCAAAAAAGCCTGAACCACCAGCTCGAAATTGGCGGCATTTTTTTTACCATGTATGACCAGCGGACCAAGCTGGCCCAGGATGTGGTGCGGCAGGTAACAGCCTATTTCAAAGACCGGGTCTTTAAAACCATCATTCCCCGGAATGTCCGGCTTTCGGAAGCCCCCTCCCACGGGATTCCCATATCTCAATACGATGCCCTCTGTGTCGGAGCCCGCAGTTACAAAAGCCTCGCCGAGGAGGTGCTAAACCGTGGCCGCTAAATACGGATTAGGCAAGGGCCTCGACGCGCTCCTTTCAGGAACATCTGCCGACGAGACCCGACCAGAAAATGCACCAGGCGGCGAAGTCCGCATTCCCCTGGAAAAATTAAAGGCAAATCCAAACCAGCCCCGCAAGACATTTGACGAAGGGTCCCTTCAGGAACTCGCCGCTTCTATACGGGAACATGGTATTATTCAGCCTATTATTGTCGAAGAAAGTCCTGATAGCAGCTATATCATAGTCGCCGGAGAACGCCGAAGCCGGGCAGCACGTCTTGCGGGGCTTCGGGAAATACCGGCTATCATCCGCAACTATTCCGATGAACGGCGCCTCGAAGTCGCCCTTATCGAAAACGTTCAGCGGTCAGACCTGAACCCCATTGAGGAAGCCCAGGCCTACAAACGGCTTATGGAATTGACCGGACTGTCTCAGGACGAAGTTGCTGCCCGGGTCGGCAAAAATCGTTCTACCGTAGCCAACGCTCTGAGACTCCTAAAACTGCCCGAAGATATGCAGAATGCCCTCGCAGCCCAACAACTGACAAGCGGTCATGCCCGTGCTATCCTTTCAGTAGTCAATCCTGCAGACCAGCGGGTCCTCTTTGGTAAAATTGTCGCAGAGGCTATTTCTGTCCGGGAAGCAGAAAAATATGCTCAAGAATTAAATGGTGGCATCCGGGCAGCAGATAAACCAAAGGAAGAAAAGGTTCGGGAACGGGCTCCTGAACTGCTTGCCATGGAACAGCGTTTTATCGACGCCTTGGGGACTAAAGTTTCCATTTCAGGGGGACTCAAACGGGGAACAATCAAGATCGACTATTACTCCATGGAAGATCTTGAAAGGCTATATACCATTCTTGCAGGCAAAGATTCTTTATAAGGCAGGATATTATGGGTACCATACTGATTATAGATGATGACAGCACCATACAGGATGTGGCAGAAGCAATATTAAAACGTCAGGGATACACCATTCTTAAAGCCCTTGACACCCAGCAGGCAGAACGGTTTCTTGCATCAACCTCTATCGATCTCATTTTGCTGGATATTGTACTGCCCGGTCAGGGCGGGCTAGAGTATCTTATGGATATCAGAGACCGGTATCCTTCCATTTCAGTGATAGTCATGTCGGGTAAAGTGAGAACCGACCTACTCCCCATTAAAAAGCTTGCCCAGCAATTCGGTGCAGTATGTATACTTTCAAAGCCCTTTACTGCACCTGAACTTATTGATGTAGTCAGTTCGGCATTCAAAAACTCCTGCGCTTAAACTTAAAAGAGAGAATCCGCCTACTTTGACGGAACAGGTTCAGGCCTACCTTCCCAAAGGAGTATGGCTGCAGCCGCGGCGACATTAAGCGAATCTACCCCATCACCATCATTCCGCAGTTGGGGTATGACTACTCGGCCAGTACACAGAGTTTCTATTTCAGCAGGAATACCAAACCGTTCATTACCAAAAACCAAAGCCAGGCGATTTACAGGTCTCAGAACTTCCGGAGTCCGTACCTCGGGGTGTACCATGGCGGCCCACAGTTCCCATCCATGGGACATAAGCATATCGAGGTCATGAACACCATCAAAATAAATGACGGGCAAAGAAAAACCTGCGGCCATGGAACAGCGGAGCACCCTCCGGCTGTAGGGGTCGCAGGACGGAGAACCAATTAAAAGACCGTCCCAGCCAAGAGCTGCGGCGGTCCTTATGATAGCCCCCAAATTTTCCGGATTCGTTATATTCGGCAGGACCACAAGACGGCGGGCCTTATGTAATAGAAAGCCTGAATCTACTAAACACGGTAGCTTCGGCCGTTTCGCGACGAGCAGCAGCCCCCGATGAAAGGGAAATCCCGCTAATTCACTTATTTCCGC
>NZ_JAJUHW010000021.1 GCF_029265695.1 Gracilinema caldarium
AATCCCCTTGAGCTTTCCGGGGGCGAGTGTCAGCGGCTCTCCCTCGCGGCGGCCCTTATCCAGCAACCGGATATTCTATTTCTTGATGAACCTACTTCCTATCTGGACGAAGCCCGCTCCCAAGAACTTTTCCGTGACCTGGAGAGCTTACCGCCCCAGGTGACGGTGGTGCTGGTGGAGCACCGGCTTGAACTTGTGGAACACTTTTGTAAACGCTGGATTTGTATTGATAATGGTACAATCTCAGAACAGGCTTCCTGGGATGAGGTTCTTGCCTGTACACCGAGTTTGGAACTGCCGGAAACGGCCCCAAGCACAGACCGGATTGTGGCCCCGGTAGTGAAAGACGCAGAGGAGAGTGCTTCCGGCACGGCCACAGCAGAAAAAGTCCCTGCCAGCAGCACTGGGCAATCCCAGCCACTGCTAGAAATTCGAAGCCTGAGTCACCGATACGGCCCGCCCGATGCGCCATCAATCCTGCACAACATATCGCTTAGCATCGAGCCGGGGACCATTACGGCCATAATGGGAGCCAGCGGGAGCGGTAAAACAACGCTCCTAAAAAAAATAATCCGGATCCTCCCGGTAGAACAAAATACGGTTTTTCTGTACGGCCGGGATATAACAAGCATGACCCCCAAAGAATATTATCAGCATATTGCCTATATTCCCCAAAACCCGGAACACCTTTTTCTGGAAGACACGGTAGAAGCAGAACTCGCCCATGGAGCTCACAACGCTGAAGAAGCCATACGCTTTGCTCGCCTCTTTTCGCTGGAACACCGGCTTAAAGCCCATCCCTTTAAGCTCAGCGAAGGGGAAAAGCGGCGGCTAACCCTCTGTATTGCCCTCAGCATGAGGCGGGAATTCATCATTATGGATGAACCGACCTACGGACTTGACCGGGAAGCGCGGCACCGCCTTGCATCCTACCTATCCATGCCCGAACTATCCGGAACAAGCATACTCCTGGTAAGTCACGACAGCCTCTTTGTCCATGCACTGGCAGAACGGGCTAACCGAAGCACTAAGATCCTCTGGCTCTCGGAAGGTCAATTTAAGGAGGCAGATTGATGAACGTCCCGCATATACAAAATTCACCCTGCGCCGATTCAAATACCCTGTCTCAACAAGGCATGAAAAGAGTCATCTGGCAGCCCAATCCGCTTGCGCTGCTTCTGGCTCAGGTATTTTTCATGATACCCGTCCTTTTTGCTATAGACAGGACAACCCCCCTTGTATTTTTGGCAGTGGGGCTCATCAATCTGTTCGGCATCGCAAGCCTTTCGCTCCGTCGGTTCATCAAGTTGGTACTCCCTCTTTCCACCCTGTCATTCGGGCTTTTTTTTATGAACCTGCTGTTTCCTGCGGAGGGAATTAACGGCTTTGAACGGGCTATTGCGGTGTTCCTGCGGAGCTTTACATTGATAAGCCTGTCTTCCGGGTACATTCTTTCGGTGAGTCCCTATGACATTATCCGGGCCCTCATGCAAAACTGGGGGTTAAATTATCGCTTGGGGTTTTCCCTGTTTGCAGGCTGGAATACTATCCCCCTCTTAAAACGGGATATAGATATTGCCCAAAAGGCGCAGGAGATCCGGTCTGCCAGCGAAGTCCGGGCAAAAAAAGGCGGGATTTCCCGCCTTACAAGGCTTCCCGTTACCATTCTGTCAGGGGCCATTCTGCATGGGGAGCGGCTCAGCCTTTCTATGGCCGGCCGCGGACTTGAATATATGGAAGGCACAGGGGAACGAACTTTTTTCCACAGGGTCCCGTGGACTGGTAAAGATAGCCTCTATACAATAACCATAGGTCTTGCATCCCTGTTCATATGGCTGGCGCTTATACATTGGGGCATATTTGTTTTTGAATTAGGATAGATTAAATAGTACCGGCATAAAAGACACTATCCTGCGATAATGGCGAAGGCCTTGTCTTTTTCGCCGGGGAGCACGTTCTTGGGCATTTTATCCGTGCCAAGACTGGAGGCGATCATATAAAGGGCACAATGGAGGTTGTTGCCGCGGCAGTAGCTATTTTTAACTTCCTCCGCGTTGGAACCCATGTTTTCGCTCTGGTTGTTGTAAAAAGGACACTGGCTTGCAAATTCGCATTCTGTCATGATTTTAATCCTTAGCTTATCTATTGCAGTGATGATATTTTTGTCTGGCTCCGCAGGGACCAGAACTTATATGAAGGAGTGTATATGAAAATTGATGTTGATGCTATCCCCTCGGCCATGGCCATTCAGTGTCTTCCCATGGGGCTGGCAACGAAAACTGAAACCTATGCGGTAGTGGATAGTGTGATTAAACTTATCGAAGAATCGGGGCTCTCCTATGAGGTAGGCCCCTTCGAAACCGTGGTAGAAGGCCCCCTCCCCCGTTTGCTTGAGCTGGCAGGCCAGATGCACCGCCGCATGCTGGAAGCGGGAATTGGCACCGCAGCAAGCTACATCAAACTGTGGAGCGGCACAGACCTGGGAAGCAGCGAAGAAAAGGTCGGTAAATACCGGAAATAAAAAAGCCTGGGGCTGCAGGTAATCTTGCAAGCCCCAGGCCATCTCAACATTTTAGCTTCGCTTACCAGCGGCCGCCACGACCGCCGCGGCCACCAAAGTTACCGTTTGGACCCACATTACCCGCAGGCCCCATCATGCCCATACCGCGACCAAAGCTGTTGGAAAGATCGTAATCCTTGCCATTAAAGGTCAGCTTGGTTACCCGCAGGTGCTGGTATTCGGGAGCTCCCGGTAAGGCAATCGCATAGCCTTCCAGTTTTACTGAAGCACCTTCTTTAAGCCCGTCGATAAACCCGATGAGCCGGTTAAGGCCGCCTACGTAGTAGGTTTTTCCGCCACTCTGAACAGCGATCATACCGTTCACCAGGGCAAGCTTACCGTCCACTTTAACGGTCTGAAGATTCTGGGTCTGCACTGCGGCAGCGCCAGGGCCAAAACCAGGTCCTACAGCCTGGGCAGCAAGGGAACCGGCAGCGATGAGGCCGGCAGCGACGATAATCAGAATGCGTTTCATAGCATACTCCTTATGCTCGTTAGTTTGGAGTGCTTAATGCAACTCCGCGATAATTTCGTATCGGCTTATTACCGATGTGCCAGCCAACGGCTGACACTTAATATATTGCAGATTCCGTGCCAAGTTATAATTTTATTATTTATTTTTTGTGACAATCGCATATTTTAATTATTTCTTTATAATATTTATATTTAGTAAAGCAATTTTACTTAATTATTAGCGAGGAGAATTGTAAGTATGAAAGGAAGCGATATGATGGGCAATTATTTCGCATCATAGCAGGAAAGGCTAGAAAAATTTTCACAAAGCTGTGGTACAATACAAAAAGGAGGAAGGCCATGAATCTGGATCCACAGATTGAACAGAATATAAATAAGGTGTTTGCGGGAGCTCTTGCTGCAGGCCGGCGTACCCTCTACGAATATGAGGTCTACGAAATTCTAAAGGCCTTAGGGCTCCAGGTACCCCGATATCTTCATATCACCGATCCAATTACCTTGACCGAGGACCAGCTTGGTCCCTTCTTGCCCCGAGCGGTACTGAAGATTGTATCCCCTGACATTGCCCATAAATCCAAGCTGGGGGGCGTAAAAATCATCGATGTGGAAGATCCCCTCTATGTACGCTTTGTAATGGAAGTAATGCATACAGAGGTACTTTCCCACTTTTCTGAAACAGAAAAACCGCGTATAGAAGGCTTCCTTCTTGCAGAACTCATTCCATTTTCGCAAGCCTTAGGAAACGAAGTTCTTATTGGAGTAAAAGAAGATATTGCCTTTGGACCCACCGTAACATTGACCAAGGGTGGAGATGATGCGGAATTTTTTGCTAAATACTACGATCCGCCGAATCTTGCCCTGGCCCCCCTTTCCAAAGATGAAGCATACGCTATCACCCATAACTTAAAAATACGCCACAAGTTTTCGCCGGAAATTCAGGCATCTTACTGCAACAAAATGGGAGATGCCCTCTATGCTATTTCTCAGCTCGCTTACGAGTACTCATTTAGCCGGGAACCTAAGCCAGCGTTTCACCTATTACAGATGGATGTAAACCCCTTTGTGTTTTCTAAAACCACAGGCCACCCCTTCGTAGCCGTCGATGGCTTTGCCCAATTCATGCCCTCCGAAGAACGGAATATATCCACCACATGGAAGAAGCGGGATTCGCTTAAGGCCTTTTTTGAACCTTCAGGCATTGCCGTTGCCGGGGTTTCCTCCGATGCAACCAAATACAACATGGCCCGAATTATTGTGGGGCTCTTAACCGAACTTGGCCGCGAAGATGTGTATTGCCTTAACCCTAAAGGGGGCAGCACCGAAATAGCAGGGAAAACCTTTCCCCTCTATCCGACCATCCAAGATATTCCGGTCAAATGTTCCCTCTATGTTTTTGCTGCCCCTGCCCAGCGGACCGTAGAATTCCTGGAAACCGTTCCGGACGGTTCAGCGGTTATCTTGATTTCGGGCATTCCATCGGAAATACATTTCACCGATTTTGCCGCCATTGTAGCCCAGCACAGCCAGCGGGGACTCCGTATTATCGGCCCAAACTGCATGGGGGTATTCTTTGCGCCAGACAAAAACCGTAAGGGGGTAAATACCCTTTTTCTGGGGGATGAACGGCTCCCCATCCGCTGGACCGAACACTCCAATGTGGCCCTCTTTACCCAGTCGGGGGCCATGGGTATTACAGCGGTTGAACGGGCTCCCTATTGGCCCATTTACCGTACTATTGTTTCCTTTGGCAATAAGGTTGATGTAAATGTACCGGACCTCGTGGGCTATTTCTGCGAGGAACCCCGCATTTCAGTCATGGCCATGTACCTGGAGGGCCTTGGCCCCGGCGAAGGCAGGGCTTTTTTTGAAGCCGCCAAAAACAGCTCCAAACCCCTCATTGTGTATAAGGCAGGCAGGACCGAAGCCGGGGCCAAGGCCGCGGCAAGCCACACCGCAAGCATGTCCGGCGATTACGAGATTTTCCAGGCCGCATGTTCCCAGGCGGGCATTATTCTTATTGATGAGCTGCCCGATTTTTATAACGCCGTTAAAGCCTTTTCTATGCTTGATTCACATCGGCCCCAAGGCCTACGGGTAGGCGGCGTCGTTAATGCCGGCCTAGATGCCACCATGGGTGCGGATCTTCTTGGGAATCTAAAACCTGCGGTTTATACAACCGAAACAAACCAGACCCTGCAAAAGCTTAATATACATGGACTCCTTAATGTGGGAGCCTCATTCCTCGATGTTACGCCAATGACGGATGACAGGCTTTTTGCGGATATCGTGGATGCCATGCTTTCGGATCCCCAGGTAGATTGTGCTTTTGTGGCTATTGTACCCCATGTGGAAACCTTGAAGACCACGGAAGAGCTGTGCAGAGAAGCGGATGCGCTCGGCCCGCTCCTGGTAAAGACCGCAGTAAAGCACAAAAAACCTCTTGTCATTTCCGTTAATGCAGGCTCTCGCTACCAAGGTCTTGTCCAGGTGCTGGAAGAAGGGGGCATCCCGGTCTATCCGGACATTCGGTCAGCCATGCGCGCCCTGGATACCTTCTGCAGCTATTGGGCCCGAAATAAATAAAAGATGCACTATATATCTTGCTTTTTATTATTTTCCATACTAAAATGCTCATGTTAGAGATTCATTCCAAAGGATAGGAGGAATATATGAATCGAAAATTACTGATTGCATCGAGCCTGCTGCTCCTAATGGGTGGGATTCTGTTTGCTCAGGATCTCAAGATTGACTATCAGGTAAATGTAGCCGCCGATGATCCTGCTAACTACTTTACCTTTAGCGGCCCTATTCGGTATATGGCTGCTGAAAAAGACACTCTGGACGCTACCACTGGCGCTTCCAAGCTTGGTTCAACCCATATTTTCATGCCCTACCTGTATGATGTAAAGGGTAAAGCAGTATTACCCACCGGCTTACGGGGCCTGTTCCTCTTTGCGGTAGCTCCCAAGGATCAGCGGGTTCTGGATAATCTCACGGTGAGCAAGGCAGCCGACGGGGTTATTACTATCCAGTATGTACACCGCGGAACGGCATATAAACTGGTAACCGATAAAAATGGAAAATTCACCTTCCCGAAAGGGGATTTCGTACGCAGGGCTATCGGATTCATTCAGGGGGCTAACCCCCAGGTAATCCACACAGATTTCTCTGCCGACAGCACCGCAGCAAAGGTTAACTGGGCAAAAGTGTGGGATGCAAAGATTCCCGGCGGTAAGGAAATAAAGGCAGGCGTTGCAAATAAGACCGGAGACATTACTGATGATAACGGCGTTGCCGATGCCATGTACAGCTGGAACGGAGAGCTGCAGGTTACGTTTGATAAAAACATCCTCAAAATTGCCGGTGGTCTCACTGCAGTGAAACGCTAAGCATTAGGTTAATTAGCTCTTCGTACTTAATGAGGGGGGAATGTCCTAAACTTATTGGGCATCCCCCCTTTTTTTTATAGTTTATCAGTATCGATCCGTAAGAGCTTTCCGTTTGCCGTTCCAATATAAATGTTTCCATCTACCAAGATGGGACGGGCGCTTGCTACTTCAGGCAGGGGACTCCGTTTCAGTATGACCCCACTTGCTGCATCGGCTATAACGAGGCTTGGACCACTCGAACTCCAGTATAGCTTACCCTTTGATAAAAGCGGCGGTGATTCTACATGGGGAATCGTGGTCCCGACAATCGCTCCGTCAACAAGTGAAATGCTCCTCAGGGTCTTATCCTGAAGCCAGACATAAAGCTTCCCCCCATCTAATTCCGGATCAGAGCGGATAGATTGATCGAGCTTTATATCCCAGAGTATACGGTAATTTACCGTATCTATTGCAATTACCCTTCCATTTTTGGCAGCGATATATACACGGCCATCTTTAACGCGGGGACTTAAAACGTCCGCAGATAGGTTGATAGCTATTTCATCAAGGATACGGGCATTTTTAAGATCAATAAAGACAGCTTTACCTTGTCCGCTTACCGCAACCAGATGGGGATCTGCAAGCACAAGGGGAGCAATTACCCCGCCAAGCACAGGAATTTCAGCTATTACCTCAGCATTTTCTTGTCTCAGGATGGTCACTCCCCGAGGAGTAGCCAAGGCTAGACCATTCGGAACTGGTACCGGCTTTGCCTGCGGAAGTCCTTGCCAAGAGTCAAATGGATAAAAACCCCGTTCTCTGCCTGAATTGGCATCGAGTATCGTCAGTTTTTGTTGTTCGACCACCGCAACCGTTGTATCGAGGGCTGTAAAAGAAACAACAGTTTGGCGCTCATACAATTTTTTACCCTGCTGATCTACAGCATATAGGTTACCCTTGGAATCCATGAGAAGAACAACCTCGCTGGTTCGGCTCAACATACCAGCAAAAGCGGTAGACGCTAAAGGTACTGAATAAACAAGGCCTTGATAGTTCGGAGTAACGTTTACCTTTTTTGAATCACGAGCGGCATTAGGCTGAGGAACAAAGTATCGTTCTGGAAGAGCAGCAGGTAGTGCGGCGCTGTCCTTTCCTGGATCCCGCATCCTGTCAAGAATTTCAAGCAACGTTCGAGAATACTCAGAAATTAAAAGCGCCGGCATCATACGATTGAGCTTTGCAAAGGGCCGTTCCGCTTCTGAATCGGGTCCTGCCAGCACCGCCACAGGGTCTCGAACTGCTTCAAAGTCGGTCCCCCGGGCTTGCAATTCCTCGGCCTGATGAACGAGAGAACCATAAGCGGATTCTGCGCTGTTAAGCAATAATTCGTATTCTCCTGTACCAAGGGTAGAATCTTGACCGCCTATAGAGATCTCCTGACCTGGGCCGGCCTTTGGAGCGAGCGTAAAAGCCGTCGCAACTACCGCCCCGGCAAGCGGATTTGCCTGGCGTCCATCAATCAAGCTGGTAAATAATTTGCCTTTAGGAAGGACCGCAACACTTCCTTCCCGGACAGCGACCAGGGTCCGCTCAGTTCGTGCAAGTTTCTCATAGCCCACGATAAATTGGGTACCCCGAACCCCCGCAGCAGAGTTGGGGGTTAACACGAGGAATTCATCCTTGGAAGAAAGTTTTTTAACCTTGGCAGCCACTGTTCCCGCAAGAAGGGAAAGGTCAACCGTATCATGGTCAGCCTGTTGCATCGCTCGGGATATGATCATCGTTAGGTTGACTGTGGTGTTCGGAAAAAGCCGAATAGTCGCAAACGATCCATAAGCGATCTCGGCAGAACCATCCTTGCCAGTACTGATTGTATCACCGGCCATGAGTTCCAGACCTTCAGAGGCCGTCAGGGATTGGGAACCGCGCGAAATACTGACTGAGCCTTGTATAAATACTAAAACTGGCTGTATAGACTCTGGTTTAGCATTCGAGTCAGCTGCGGCTACATCGCCAGTAGTACTATCCTGTGCGGTGATATCGCTAGAGGCGATAAGACTCGAAAAATCTTGACTGGGTTTTTGTGATAATTTTTCATCGTTTTTTCCAGCACTGCAGCTCGTGACTCCCAAAAGGGCAAAGAACAAGAGGAGCATTGTAACATAAGGTTGTGCAAATCTGTTCATACTGGTAAAGGTACCACAAAAAGCAGTATATTTACAGAATAGAACTCTAGAATTAAAGGATTGGAGGCAGCAAATGAAGCTGTATAGCAGGGGACAACTGGTGTTTTATTCCCTTTTAAGCGGGCTCCTGGTGGCCCTCTTTGCCATAGGATTAGGACTTATAAAGCTTCCTTTTTTTAGTACATCTATTAATACAGTTAATACTATCCAGCAGCAAAGTATTCCTCAAATACAATTGCAGCAATCCGCTAGAAACGTAAAAGCACTTCAGACTTCGGAGCTCACACCATATACGGAGGACGAGCGGGTAAATATTGATGTATACGAGCGGCTCAACGAAGCGGTTGTTAATATTACCACCGAAACGGTGGCCATAAACTGGTTTCTTGAACCGGTACCGCAGGACGGTGGGTCCGGGTCCGGTTCTATCATCGATACCAGGGGCTATGTGCTTACCAATAACCATGTCATTGAAAATGCCTACAAGATTTTCATCAACCTGGCAGACGGGAGCCAGTTCGAAGGCAAAGTAATAGGCACGGACCCGGAAAATGATATCGCGGTTCTTAAGTTCGATCCGCCCAAAGGAATGCAGCTTAAAACGGTTCCCTTCGGAGATTCGGGAAACCTTAAGGTTGGCCAGAAAGTATTAGCTATTGGTAATCCCTTTGCCCTTGAACGCACTCTCACAGTTGGTATTGTTTCAGGGCTTGGCCGTCCAATCCAAACATCAAATAATATTATCATCCGGGACATGATACAGACCGATGCATCCATTAATCCCGGTAATTCCGGCGGACCCCTCCTTGATTCGCAGGGCCGTATGATTGGCATTAACACAATGATCTATTCCCCTTCAGGCGGGTCGGTCGGGATTGGTTTTGCCGTACCAGTCAACACAGCCAAACGGGTGGTGGCAGAATTGATACAGTATGGTAAGGTCCGCCGGGGCTGGATTGATGCCACCGTTGTTCAGCTCTTCCCCGCATTAGTGAATTACGCAAAACTCCCTGTCTCATCGGGGCTCCTCGTTTCCCAGACGAAAAAGGGCGGCTTTGCAGAACGGGCTGGCATTCGGCAGGGCACAGAACCAGTACGGTATGGAAACAGTGTTATTTATCTTGGTGGCGATATTATTACCATGGTAGACGGGATCAAAATTACCCGTCTTGCGGACCTGTATTCAGCATTGGAGGATAATAAGCCGGGGGACAAGGTAAATATAGAAATCAATCGTAACGGAAAGACTATTCCCCTCACCATAACCCTGGCAGACCGGGAACAGGTTCTGGCAAAATGAGTCAATTTCAAAAGTCGGTTACTAGGCTTCGCGTTTTGAAATTGGCTTTGCGGTGCTGCTGGCAGCGCAGCAGCGTGGCCCTGCCTTAAAGATTCTCTTGAGCCAGGACAGCTTCCACTGCTGCCCTGGCAGAGCCGCTTAAACCCCGAATAACTCGGATGCCAAAGGATGAAAGCTGCCGTATGGCTCCTTCGCCGATGTTTTGAGCGATAAGCACTTCTACTTTTTTCTTTGCTAGTTCACTGGCCACACCGCTTTTGCAGCCCCCAAGTCCTGGTAGGGCAAAAGATTGCTCAGCGGTAATGTTGAGACCTTCCACCGTATATATGGCAAACAATTCACAATGGCCAAAATGGGGGAAAATAAACCCCGAAGCATCGGTGGGAACCGCTATTATCATGTTTTGTCCATCCTCATTCTGCAATATCGTATTTCCACCGCCAACACGCAATACTTTTCCATTCACCAGGGCATCAGCTACTTTTTTACGGGCGCTCTCAATAATACGGCCAAAGGTTTGGCGAGAAATACCCATCCGAAGTGCCGCTGCCTCCTGATAAAGACCTTCATAATCTGCAAGCCGCAGAGCTTCAAATTCGTCCAAGGATAGAACCACGTCAGACAGGGCTTGCAGGGGACAGGCGGCGGCGGGATGGAAAATGTCATAGGCCGGCACGGTCTGAATACGGCGATCTCTTATCGGTCGGGGCATAAAGCTCCTAACTTCTTACCAACTTTAACAAAGGCTTCCACACAACGGTCCACCATCTGGTCCGTATGGGCTGCCGAGAGCTGAACACGAATACGGGCTAAACCTCGGGGCACCACAGGATAGCTGAATGCAATAACATAAATTCCTTCTTCCAGCAAGGCCTGGGCCATACGAACCGCCAGTATTTCATCTCCCAGCATGATGGGTACTATGGGATGGTGCCCATGGCGGATGGAAAAACCCACTTCTTCCATGGCCCGGCGGAAACGCATGGTATTCCGGGCAAGTTGGTTGCGCAGGTCCTGTGCATTTGCCGCGATTCGGAGTGCTTCCCTAGTGGCCCCTACAATGGCCGGCGCCAATGTATTGCTGAATAGATAGGGCCGGGCTTTCTGTCTGAGCCACTGAATCAGTTCACGACGCCCCGATACACAGCCCCCGGAAGCTCCACCCAAGGCTTTTCCAAAGGTGGTTGTGATGAGATCTACCCTTTCTTGCACATTCCAGTGCTCCGCGGTGCCTCGCCCATTGGGGCCAATAAAGCCCGTAGCATGGCTGTCGTCCACCAGAACCAGCGCATCGTACCGCTCTGCCAGGTCGCAAATAGTCTTAAGATCCGCAATGTCGCCATCCATCGAGAAGACCCCATCGGTGACAATCATCCGATATTTTGCATCCGAGGCTTCCCGCAGTTTCTGTTCAAGGTCAGCCATATCCATGTGATTATAGATGAGCCGCCGGGCCTTACAGAGCCGGACACCGTCTATTATGGACGCATGGTTCAGTGCATCGGTAAGAATCGCAGATTCGGCATCGAGTAGGGCTTCGAAAACACCGCCGTTTGCATCAAAACAGGATGAGAACAATATGGTGTCTTCGGTACCTAAAAAGGAGGACAATTCTTGTTCCAAAAGCCGGTGCTGTTCTTGGGTCCCGCAGATAAAACGGACAGATGAAAGCCCATAGCCCCACTCATTCATTGCTTTTGTGGCAGCTTCTATCAGTTCTGGTCGATTTGCAAGTCCCAGATAGTTATTTGCACAGAAATTAAGAGCTTGAATGTTCCGGCCATCGGGTAACCGGGCAGTAATTTCAGGACCCTGGGGTCCCTGCAGTATCCGTTCTATTTTATAGAGTCCCTGGTCTTCCAGTTCTTTAAGCCGCTGTTGTAAATCTGCTTTCATTCGTTCATACATAGAACTGCCTCCCGCCGAAATTGGCTTAATGAATAAAGCCCAAACCTAAACTGCTAAAAGCTCCAAACTGTTCGCGATAATACCACAGGCCGCCATACAGGTGAAATACAAAAACAGATGGTTTGGGGAACCAGTGAAGTTCCGCCGCCGCAAATATCGGTCCCGGCGTCCAGCCCAAACCAGCTTCATTTTGCCCAAGCCAGATCATTTTAGCCGATGTTCCGCCGGTAATGGTTGCACCCATTCCTGCAAAGCCTGCACCGAGTTCCAGACCCGGGAATGCAGTATAGCCCGAGCTATTGAGGTCCATCGGCCACAATAGAGCGGGGCTTATACCGAAACCGGCCCATTTCCACAGGGGTATAAAGATTGGAAGTCCCATACGGAAGCCGCCCATTGAGCCTGACCAAGAAATTGCTGTTGGATCAGAAAGGGGTGAAACCTCTGCAGCGGTCCATGAAAAATCCAAGGCTAAACTCAAGGGGAAATCCTGGGAACTCTTAAGCAATGCCCTTCGTAAAGCCAGGGATAGCTGGTTTGCGAGAGGGTCCCGGGCAGCGTCAAATTCACCAGAAACACCTGCTTCCCAGGAGTTAGCTGGAGAAAACCTGAGCCCAAAGGAGAAGGGGACTGAATTGAAAGGAGAAGCAGCCCCGAAGGGAAGACCAAAAACCAGCCGGGAATCCATCTGGAATGAGCCGCTCCCCAAGGTTTCAGGCAGCGGCATATACAAGAGGCCAGAAGCTCCAGAGGCAATACTCCAGGGCCTAATAACCAGAGAAGAATCAATCACAATCGGAACTTGCTTTGTTACGAGGACAGGTTCGCTGTCATCATACGGTATGGAATTTGCGTTAAGTATCAGCGTATATGACCCGTCACGCAAAATAGAGCCAGATGCATCAGTACCCTTCCAGGTGTGCTGCTGGTTCTTTTCGCTGAACGGGGAGAACCGATACTCATACACAGGCGAATTATTGGAATCTACAATTGTAAGCGTCCCCATTCCCGCTGCGCTAACCGAAAAACGTATATCCGTAGCGCCAAGCATGCCGGAATTATAAGGATTAAGCCGCCGCCGTTCGCTGTAAAAGTCGCTGATACGGAAGCTTGCGGGTTCCAGCCGAACAGTCAGGATCTGGGGAAAATCCTGAAATACCATAACGGTCCGTTCTACACTCTCCCATCCAAAGGCTTCAACCCGTACACGGTGAAAACCGACAGGGAGTTTTAGATAGGATGAGGAGACCGCAAGGTCATCCACAAAGAGCCGTGGTTCAAGAGGCAAACGTTCGGGTCCGGGGCTGCCAGGACGGCGATCGATTTCTATACTGAGCAGTCCTGTAGCTCGGGCTAAAACCAAGGTAAGATCAAGCCGTTTGCCGAAGGTCAGAGTAATCAGCACAGACCGTGTTTCGTAGCCTTCCTTAACGAGCACGAGCTGATAGGTTCCCGGAACGAGGGTAGCCAAAATAAGGGGCGTACGGCCCCTGCGAATTCCGTCAATATAGACCTCAGCCCCGGAAGGTACGCTCTGGATAACCAGTCCATTTCCGTCACTCTCCAGATATATATCCTGAACAGGGACTTTCGCATATATTGGAGCTAGCAATAGGAACAGAAATACATAAAATAGTGGTATTTTTTTTTGATGCATCATACTTATTATTATAACTCAAAAAGAATTTATTGTGGCAGCATAGAAGAATAAAAAAAGCCGTCCGGTATGTATCCGGACGGCCCTATGTCTTTAGGCTCCCGCGGTGATGGGAACCCCGGCAGAGAAATCAGTCTGAACGGTTACTGTCCGTGCGCCTAGCGCAGCATCGAGCATGAAAAGACCGGGGCCGGTGTCCCCTGCGAGCTTGAGCCGCTGGAGAATTTCGGTATCATTTTTTTCCTCTTCTATTTGTTCAGTGACATACCACTGAATAAAGGTGTACGTTGCATGGTCCTGCTCTTTTTGGGCCAGGTCCGCAATTTCATTGATAGATTTGGTAACAAACCGTTCATGCTCCAGGGTCTTTTCGAACATATCCCGGGCTGAGGCAAAGGTTTTTGGCGGCTCTTTAATGGTCTGCAAATGGACCTCTGCGCCTTGGTCCAGGAGGTAATTATAAAATTTCAATGCATGGAGCATCTCTTCGTGATACTGCACCATAAACCATTTTGCAAAACCATTAAGCCCCTTGCTCGAAGCATCCGCTGACATGGCCATATAAAGGTAGGCCGAATACATTTCGTTGTTTATCTGCTTGTTGATAATATCTACCATTGCCTTGCTAATCATACTGTGTACCTTCCTTTTCGCTTTAACATTTATAAGCCTCACAGGCTTATTACTAATAATATAAGCAAATTCAAAAGAAAATGAGCATTAATTATTACTGATTTTATAATCATTCATAAACGGCATTAAAATATGCCGCAACCGTTCTTCCGTAACCGGTTTAAGGAGTACCGCATCAACTTCACTCTGTATAAAAGACGAATTTGTCTGAGATATCTCGGCACTTGAATATACGATAAAGGGCCGCACAGCGCCTTGTTGCTGCCTGATTTTGTTAATCAGCTCCGAACCATCCATGCCATTAAGATGCTCATCGACTATCAGAATATCATGAGAAAAATGGGACCATAACTCAAATGCAAGCCGGCCATCATCAGCCTCATCTATATGAGCGCCCCAGGATCTTAACATATAGACAATGGCGATACGGGCGATTTTTTCATCCTCTACTACAAGAATACGACGGCCGCGCAGATCAGGACGATTGTTCTGAACTGCTTTTACAGGCCCTGTAGATATTATAGGCTGATTTAATTGGACTTCAGATGCAGCTTGGTTAGCCTGTCTGGAAATGGGCAGCTTAAATCGGAATGAGAAGATTGTTCCCTGTCCTGGAATACTCGAAACATCGATAGAGCCATGCAGAGCATTAATAATTTCTCGAACAATGGAGAGTCCTAAGCCATGGCTAGATTCACCATCTTCGGTTTTTGCACTTATTGCCGCAAAGGGTTGCCATATGAGCTCCAGCTGCTCCGGCTTTATGCCCCGTCCTGTATCCCGTACGGTTCCTTGAATTTCTATACTATCATTCTCTTTTATTGATTTAAGGTTCACCCAAATAGAACCGGAAGCCGTATATTTTAGGGCATTGCTGACCAGATTCGAAAGAATTTGGCGAAATCTGATAGGATCACCCATAACTACAATGTCGAGATCTGGATCGATGTTTAAGAAAAAGTCCAAATTTCTTCGGCGTGCTCGAATTGCTAAGGGTTCTAATAAATTGCGAGCTTCTTGAGCCGGAGAGAATGGCTGGGATCGCAGCGCTAACTGTCCAGAAGACGAGCGGGCTTGTTCTAAAATATCATCAATCAATTCAAGCAGCCGTTGAATAGAGGTTTTTATATCAATTTCAAGCGGTATGGACATGGTATCAAGTACTGAATAAATGGCTGATAAGGGGGACTTGAGCTCATGACCCATAAATGAAATGTATTTTTCCGAAAGCCGTGTAAGCCGTTCAGCGGATTTTTTAGCTTCCTCTAATTCCACATTTCGTTGTTCGAGAGCGCTTGTCATTGCGACAAGACTATCTCGTAATTCAGCTATTTCCAAAATGTTCGTTTGCGGCCAGACAACGCCAACTAATCCCTTTTGAGTTTGTTCTGCAGCTAAACGCAAGCCTTCCAGAGGTCTCATGAGAATACGTACCACATAGAATGTGAGCGTTCCAAACAAGGCCAACCATATCAACAGAAAAATAAAAACCGTAGAGACAGAACTATTATAAAAGGCGACATCCTTCTCCAAGTTTCTGCTTACCATTAGTGACAGGCTTCCCAATGGTTTTAGAGCCAAGACAACCGCGCGGGACCATTGTTTCATTGGATTATTTTCTTTTGGATTAAGGAAAATCTGCGCATTATCATAAGAATCAATTAAGATAGCATCCTCTTTTAAATACCAGGGGAGCCCCGAAAAAGAAGCATATTGAATGGTCCTGTTCGATTCGTTACCAACGAAGAAAGCCCAATCATATTCGTTTATTTTTCTCATTCGGTTTAGAACCGTTTCATCATTTTCCTCTATTTCTGGATAGTTTAATTCATCAACCAGAAGCGATGCAATTTTAGATACCTCTTTTTCTGCGTTGGTTAAGATATTTTGTTGTTCAACCTTCATATATATCCCGGTACCAATTAAAAGGGGCAACAGGATAGAAAGGTTAATAAACATAACTAAATACTGCTGGGCATGTATTTTGTTACTTTTTATTTTCAGAACAAATTTCTTGAAACTAAGAATCAGAAAAAACAGGATAAGCGCAAAAACAGCATCATAAATACTGTTAACCCCCTGTTTGACCGCAGCAGCCAAAGCTCCTGATGCATTCATTCGCAATAAAAACACATATTGCACAAAGACTAACGGCGCTCCCGCAAGAGGCCAGTACAATAATTCAAACAGCAAAATGCGGTCATAATGCTTTCGTTGACTAAGCAGTGCAACAAAAAGGCCTTCAATTAAAACACTGAGCAAAGCCCATGGATGTCCCCAAAGAAAAATAGTGGGAAGCATGGTAACGAAGGGGCCTATAAAGCAGAATGGCCAAGGGCCAATGAGCACAGAAAATAGTCCAAATATGTTTCCAAGCAGGAAGGTAATGCCAAACCCCATATCTACAGAAACAAAACGGTTAAGGAAAAACCCAAGAGTTGCGGCTATACCAAAAAGAGCTAGGCTCAAAAACTTCTGCTTAGGAAGTGCCGAGGTCATGTATCCCCCCTGTGTCCTCATAAATTATAAAACAAAAACAATACAGAACAACAGGGGAAAATCGATTAAAATTGAGATCGATTAGGACAATATATTGGCTTGTTCGGCAGAAAAGCTATAGTATTCTGTCTCAGAAAAAATAATATGGTCCAGAAGTGTAATACCAACAAGATCCGCAATGGATTTAAGGCGCCGGGTAATCTCCTCGTCCTCAGGCGATGGAGTCACCTGCCCCGATGGATGGTTATGGGCGACTAAAATTGCGCATGCCCTGTCTATAAGGGGATCGGAAAATACTTCCCTCGGATGAATGAGCGTACGATTCACAAGTCCAATGGTGATTATGCGGCTCGCTAAAAGCTCATGGGCACCATTTAAGGAAAGACAAATAAAATGTTCCTGTTTACGGTCAGCATAATGCCTCAGCAATTTATAGGCATCTTCAGGCTGATGTATTCGACTGCGAACAGGTCCCCAGTGACGGCGTCCAAACTCCATCATAGCAAGTACCTGGCAAGCCTTAGAAAATCCAAGGCCTTGCAATGCGGCGAGATCTTCCCAAGATGGCAATTCTTTGGATAAATTCAGCAAATCCAGGAGATTATCAGCCACCTGATAGACATTTTTGCCCCGAACGCCCGATCCAAGTACTATGGCCAAAAGCTCCCTATCAGACAGCGCAGAGGCACCCAGCGCCGAAAGCCGTTCCCGGGGGCGCTGCTCCTTTGGCAGATCACGGGGACTGTACGTCTCGGCTTTAAAAAAATGGTCATAACAAAATTGAGCATCCATACAATCAGTACGGGTATAAGTCCAATTTTGCTTTAAGAGCCAAACAAGCTGGTCGATAAGCCTAGTATGAAACGCTGTATAAAAACATTGGTCATTCTGGTAGCCGCCGTACTCACCGCCTGCACCAGCATATCTGCCGTAAAATACGCTGAGACTCCTGAACGACCTGTGCTTCCGCAAATTCCAACCTATATCATGGGGACAGGCCGTGTCCCGGTTCAGTCTCTCGCATCCTTTTTAAGACAGCACAATCCTAAAGTTTCTGAAAAGGAAGCAATGTTGATGGCTACCCTGTACCACAATGAAGGGGCTGCAGAGGGGGTCAATGCAGATATTGCCTTTGTGCAGATGTGTTTGGAAACCAGTTTTCTCCGTTTTGGAGGCCTCGTGACCCCTGATATGCACAACTACTGTGGACTTGGTTCGATTGGGCCAGAAAAACCTGGAGAACGATTCCCGACAGCCCAAATAGGGGTAAGAGCCCATATTCAACACCTAAAGGCCTATGGATCTACCGAAGGCCTCAGGCAACCCCTGGCAGATCCACGGTTTAAATATGTGCGACGGGGCAGTGCTCCAACAATCCATGACCTTGCAGGCCGATGGGCCAGGGACCAGGCCTATGGGACCAAGCTTGAGGACCTCTTGAACAGACTTTATCGCTCCGCATTTGATGGGAAAGCCACCCAAAGACCTCGCTGATACCTCTGTACCATTACTGGTTCATAAGGGTGTACAGCTTTGACAGCTTGCTCCAAAGCCGTCTTTATGGCTGGTTGCTGAATGAGATATGCTAAGGGCAGTGCATAACTGTCTGCCATGGGAAAGCCGTAAACAGAGAGGGCCTTCGCAATGGCGGTCCCTGTATCTGAATGAAGGTTTAAGAAAATATCCATAAACGGCGGCTCTATAATGAACGATTGCTTGCTAGTCCCTAGAAGCTGCACAATTGCCCAGCGCGCTTTATCGAAGGTCTGAAAAACAAATTTTATTTGGCTATCGATGCTATCGGTTTGACCTGAAACATATCCATCGGGGATCCCAAAACCTGGTTGGAAAATTCCCTGATCCAAGGCTTTGAGCCAAACTTTTCTAAATCCTTCTTCCACATCGCCTTCAGCCTTTAGTCCAACTTCCTTGCTGGGGACTGTATTCAGTGAAGGCGCAGACTCAAGTATAACATTTCCCTGCGAAAACCCCTTTTCGTTGAGTATACCAGTAATAAAGGCCGTGGAAAAACGCTGGCCAAAAGCATATCCGCTACCTTCCCGTAAAAGAAAAGAGCCCGTTACTGGTTTGCCATACCCTGCAAGACCGGCAGTGCGGCCATTCCCCCGGTTCTGGCTCAATAGTTCCAGAATGGGAGGAAAAATCGCATATACCGCGCCCCCATCCTCTGCATCCATTGCAAGCACAAGCGACGGAAGCCCCCAGCCATTTGCAAGGGGGACACTGCTCTGCCAGTTTTGTACCAGGGCGGTGATCGTTTTGCCATCCCTTGATTTATTAGTCCATCTATGGAGTTTATCTGCCCCAAGTACCCCCGTAAGAGGAATAAAGGACAGAAGAGAGCGCTCATATTCTTGCTGAAATGCAGTTTTCACCTGAGCCGGAAGGCTAAGATCCCCCTGTCCCACATCTGCGGGTATCATTGGTGGCTCATATGTCACTGGGATAAATAAAACAGCGAGCCCCTGTACAAAGGGGTCGCTAGACCTTGAAAGCTGTACGGGTTCTTTGGGCGGCAATTCGTTACCAGACACATCAGCTGTGTCTTTTTCAGCAGGTAGCACATCACTGTCCTGAGGGACCGACGGACCTTTAGCCGGCGCGAGCCCTGTGCAGCCATATAAGGAGATAAAACTTATAAAAGATACAATAAGTCCCCAGCGTACGCAACTTTTTACAGAATACTTATATTCCATACGCCCCCGTTTTTATTTAAGGCCTTTGAGCTTGCCAAGCAGCCAGAGAGGATTAGCTTCCCCAATTGCCGCAAGACGTTCAAAATCATCCTTTGTTTCCGTATCGGAACCGGACAGCACTAAGGTAGTTCCTTGCCTCTTATACCATAAATAATGCCGGTCCCGGATTTGTTCAATCGAACCGGATGCTAAGGCAGCCTCGAGCCGCTTTTCCAAATATTCTGAAAGACTTATATGATTATCCTCTCCGGTCATCCAATATAAATCTTTATCTGTAAAAACAATCACAAGCCTTTTAAAACCATCCCGGATACAGGCATCATTTCTGAACCCTTCAAATTTGAGCGTTTGTTTGGCCAGACTGAGATCATACCCCATAAGTCTTAGATGCTTGCGGAGGTTAACCAGCTCATTTCGCACCCTTATGGTAGTTTCACTGTCATGCCGTTTGGATTGCAGCTCGGAACGCCATTGGCGAAGCTGTGCTTCATAATGGGAAAATTCTTTTGTCTTGCTTAAAAACTGGGTAGTTTCGGAAAGTAACTGCCATACATCGGTAAAATGGTCAGTAAAGGTCCCTAAAAACCCCGGAGCAGTTCTTTGCTTCATACCCTATCCTCATCTATCCCTTTAACACAATTCAATTATAGATTAAATTGATATAAGAATGCGAGTAGCGGTCATTTCCGATATCCATGCCAATCTTGCGGCTTTTAACGCTGTGATAAATTCAGCAGCCCCTGAGGTTGATGAATTTTGGTGTCTTGGAGATCTGGTAGGCTATGGACCAGATCCAGAAGCCTGCATAGCGCTTGCCCAAAGAAGCTGCAGTGTTATCTTGGCGGGGAATCATGACCTGGCAGCCTGCGGTAAAATGGATGTCTCCGATTTTTCCTGCCATGCACGTAAAGCCATGGAATGGACCTGGCAGCAAATCTCAACTAAAAGCAAGGCCTTTCTTGCATCCCTTCCCGTAAGCCATACCCACAGGGGCATCCTCCTGTCCCATGGAAGTCCCCGGAACCCCGTCTGGGAATATATTATGTCTGAAAGCGATGCATTAGAAACTTTTAGAGATGTCAGCTTTTCCCATTGTTTTTTTGGCCATAGTCATCTGCCTTCTGCCTTTATACTAAAGAAAAAAATGGGACGGGATATTTTACAGGTCATGTATGGCGAGGCAGACCAGCAGGTGGATAGCTTTCCAAACAGTGCTCGATACCTCCTGAATCCCGGCAGTGTCGGTTTTCCACGGGATGCACAGGATGCCCATTCTTCTGATACACTAGCTTCGGCAATAGCCCGATATGCCATCTATGATACGGACATAAAACGCTGGACCTTCCGCCGAATCGTTTACGACATGAGAGAAACCGCAGAACGTATGTATGTCTGCGGCCTGTGGTAGCTTGCATTGACGAGATAGGGCTTCCTCATTTATAGTAGGGATACTCATGGGTGTTCTGACAAGCCAGCAAATCACAAAATATTTTGAACGATATCGCACCATTTCAGTGACCTTTACCAAGGAAATAATCCATGCAACGGGACTGGTGACCCAGCAGGTGTACCTAAAGTGTCTTGGAGAGGCATGGCCCTGCGTTATCTATTCCACATCCTTCGAAGAAGCTAAGGTTATCATCAATACAAAATCCGGACTCTATGGAAAATTGCAGCAGGCCAACAATCTGGTCAACCTTCGGTACAGTTTCCGCATATCAAACAAGACGGATCCCATGTTTTTCTTTGTGTCCTGCAGGGTTGCAGGCTCCGCTCCTTACCAGGGCTCCCCTGATGTTTCCATGCTGACCCTGCAATTTACCCAGCGGCCCCCGGATGATCTCATAGAAATCATGGGACGGCTGCTCGACGCTAATATCAATTCCGCAAAACGGAGAGATGAACGAATTCTTATTACTCCCGAGGCTATCAGAAAGCTGCAGATAACCGCAAAGGAGACTGTTGTTTATTTGCAGGGTGTTCCCCGGCGGTGCATTCTGCGGGATATTTCCTTTTCTGGCGCAAAAATTATTATGGTGGGAGTAGCCAAATTTATTTCTGATAAAGATATAACCCTCCGATTAGATTTTGATGATCCCCGAGAATCCCTTATGATACCCGGTAAGGTAGTGCGCATAGAAGATGTGGAGGGCAGGAAAGAGCTGGTAGCCGTCGCCATGCATTTTAATGAAAACCAGGTTCCGATGAATTATAAAATGCGCATCAATGACTATTTGAACCAGGTGCGAACCGAACCAAAGGCTGAACAGGTTCAGGAAGCCCCCCAAGCCCAGGAAAACCAGGGTACAAAAGAAACACAAGAACTGGAGAAGAATGAAAGCAACAAATAACAATGACAGGATTGTGTTCCTGTCCGTCCCAGAATCACTCCGCGGCCGGATAGATGAAATTTCGGCAGGAGACTTTGTCGTCGATCCATCTATTCCGCTGCCGGTAGAAATTCCCGCAGATCAGGAAGAGCTTGATCTGGAACAACTTTCCTGGGAGATGATCCTTTCAGGAATGATTAAAATTATTGAGCGTGAACCCTTTCATGCCGACGCGGACTATTACCGCCAATTTGTACTGGCGGTAAAACCGGATATTCTTAAAGAATTTTCTGAAGCCGCAATCCTGAAAGCCCGAAACAGAGATTTCGAACTTTCTCTGGAAATACTCTCTGCCCTGTCAGCCCTGTATCCCAATTCACCGGAGGTAAGTCTTAACCGGGCCCTTGTGTACGAAGAGATGGCCTCCGCCCTGGATGGCTCGGGCCGTGAAGCAGAGGCTGCGGAAGCATGGACAGAGGCCCATACATTATATGTAAACCTGCTGGCTCAAAATCCGCCGCTGCCTAACGTACTCTTTAATGCAGGTTTTTTCTATCTTAAACAGCGTAACTACGAAAAGGCCCGGGATTGTTTTTCCCGTTATATTCCCGTGGCGGATAACCCGCGGAAAAAAGAAAAGGCCCAGAGCATTATTAAGGAAATTACCGAACGGAGCCTTGATGACCAGGTTTTTAAAGAGGCCTACGATTTTATCCGTATGGGAGAAGAAGCTAAAGGTATAGAGAAAATACATCAATTTTTAATACGCCATCCCGATGTCTGGAACGGCTGGTTTCTTCTCGGCTGGGGGCTTCGCAGGCTTGAACGCTGGGATGATGCTGCCTTCGCATTTCGTAAGGCTTTGGAGCTTGGCGGGGAAGGCTGTGACACGAGAAACGAATTGGCCCTTTGTCTTATCGAGCAGGGCAGTCTGGACGAAGCACGGAAGCAGCTTGAACAGGCGCTGCGTCTTGAACCGGAAAACATTAAAGTCATTTCCAATCTGGGTATTCTTGCCATGAAACAAGGGAAGCATGAAGAAGCGGCAGGTTTTTTCAGAACCGTACTGGAATACGATAGCGAAGATCCTCTTGCGCAGGAAATGCTTGCCCAGCTCGAAGGGTAAATGGGCCGGTGCACCTGGTCAAGGTAAATCGCTTACCAAATCGCCTTCCCGGATACCCACTCTGGCAAAATATCCCTGGGGAACCTCCAAAGCGTAGCGGACAGAACGGCTCGAAACAATGGGCTTTAGACTTTGGCTTTCCATATCGAGAATATCGATAATTTTACCCTCCGAGCTGATATAGGCTATGGAAAGGGGAACCAGGGTGTTCTTCATCCAGAAGGTGAGGACCTGGTCATGGTCAAACACAAACAACATGCCGGTCCCTTCGGGGACTTTTTTTCGATACATAAGGCCCTGGGTGCGGCTCTGGTCTGTATCGGCCACTTCGGCCTGGACCGGTATTCGTTTGCCATCCTGGCTCACGAGAGTCAGGGTCCGGACAGGCAATTTTGGCTGAGCCGCTCCAGCGCCGCAGGAGCTAATGAGGGCGATTAAAGAGACAAACATCACAGTGCGAAAAACTTTTATTATTTCACCATAAAAAACGTTATTAAAAGTCATTTAAGAATTCCCTGCGTAATATCGCTTCTTTCGATTCTTTGACTGTAGATTCTTCGACAATGCTGTTAAATACCCTCAGGTCTATATATTTTACCGTAAGAGGCCGCTCTATGGAAAGGCGCACGGTTTCCGAACGCCACACCGCTTCCCTAGGATTCAATTCAGTAGGCTCTCCATACTTCTGCACCAAAGTGGTAAATACCGAATAGTGATCTATAATATCCGTATTCAGGGTAAAGGCCATAATAAAGACTTTACTGTCCTTAAGCTGGAAAAATGCCCGTTTGATAAAAGAAAGCCCTGTGGTTTCCACCAAGGTCTGCTCACTCATGGGTAAAAGAGAAACATCCCGGTCCCCGCGAAACGCAAAAAGACTATCGGCGGCAAGGGCTTTTTTAAGGTCCTCAAGGCCCATACCAAGAGAAAAGGACCGGTAACTGAGGGGCAGTGTGCCGGCGGGTGCGGCCGCAACTGGCGATTGGCCCGCTGCGGTCGGTGACGCGGAAGCAGCGGCCGGCGTTGTCGCAGCAGGCTCAGCGGGGACCGGGAAGCTTTGAGCTGAAAGGTTGTGCGGCAAAGCGAGCAAAGTGATAAGAGTTATAAGCGGCAAAACGGGGCCAACCACTCTGCAAGAACGGAACCGAATCCGCCAGAACAATAACGATGCAGCTTCGGTTAACCTATGTTGTTCCACCTGATCCCCCATATACACAAGAGGGCAGCCCCTATCACGGAACCACCCTACCCTCTTTATCGGCACATATAGAATAGATTTAAGAACTTTCTCTTAGTATGTTGCTAAAGACCAATGCGGCTTGCGGCTTCTCGGCGGGCCCGTTCGATTTTTTGCATTTTCCGGTAATATTCGGTTTGTTTAACTACCTCGGACACGTCAGTAATGGAAATTTTATTATCCACCACACGTATTTTAGAATTTTCCAAAAGTTTGCGGATAACCAGGTTGCCCTCTGCAGTGGGGAGCCCCACCATATTAATCAGTTCTTTGGGACCAAAATCGAAGGTATGCGGAGCGTTCCCCAGAGGAACTCGATTTTTTTCCAATTGGATCAGCAAGGCATCGTACATTCTGCCCAAAGGATCAGTGATAAGTGTGTTGGCAAGCTGTTTGTAGATGAACCAAATCCGCTCTGCCAAAAGCTGGGTAAGACGGCTAATAATTTGAGGCTGAGTGCCTACCATCCGTTCAAAGTTTTCTTTGTTTACCGCAAGGACTGTACAGTCTTCGTAGGCAATTGCATTGGCAGACCGGGGCTTAGACTCCAGAAGGGCCATTTCGCCGAATATGTCCCCCTGTTTGAGCACCGCCAGCAGCACCTCATTGTTGTCCACAATCTTGACAATCTTTACCGAGCCCTTCTGTATAATATAGAGCTCATCCCCGGGCTGCCCTTCGGAAAATATCATGGTATCCTTGGGATAGGTCCGGGTAAACTCGTCCGCTTTTTTATCCAAATACACCGCTTTGGCATAGGGTGCAATCTTTACCATCCGTTCACGGGCAAGCTGAACATTCTGGCCTGTCGGACAGTATTTAATATATTGATGATAGGCAAAATACGCTTGGTTGTATTGGCTCTGTTTGGCGTAATATTCAGCCACCTTGAAAAGGTGCGAAGGATCGTTATCGGCTGTGTTTTTTAAGGTAAGGCGGGTAAGAGCCTCGTCCAAAAAGCGCATTCGTTTGGAGAACTGGAGGATGATCTTCATTGCTACAGGGGTGTTGTTCTGGATAAGCTGAACATATTGGTCTTTTTGAACTGAAATGAGGGTTACATCAGTCAGAGCTTGGGCAGTTTCAATATGGCTATGACCGGACATGGTAGCCACAACACCAAAGAAATCTCCGGGACCCAGTATATTACCGCCCTCTTCTTCTACAACTTCCACCTCTTTGGATACACGCACCTTTCCCTGACGGATAATAAAGAAACGGTCGGCATTCTGTTTGCCTTCTACAATTATATAAGAATCTTTCTTAAAATTTACAAAGGCTAGCTGCAGTTGATTTACCATCCTGCTCTTTGTCCCCCTCGGTGGATACTTAAGTATAGGAAGCCCCCTAAGGCTTTGTCAACGGACAAAGCCTGTATGAATGGGGAAAAATCAGCGGATCAGTTGACTTGAGCCACATTGCAAAATACCGTGGCTACACTGCAACACAAAACAATCGCAAAACCAATTTCAAAAATGGCCAACGAGAGTAATTCGCTTATTCCTTAAAGAAACTGTCTGTTTCGTCAAAGAAACTGTCTTCGTTTTCTCCTAAAGAGACCGGTTCCTTTCCTTCATTCCGCGCGGCATACAGGGCAAGTGCAAACCGATACTCGGCACTTCTTCGTTCCAGTTCTGATTTTTCGCTAGCAACCTGCCGTATAAAATCTTGAACCGTTTGTCCGTTAAAGAGTTTGGCTTTAAGCGCAGACCCCGGAATATAGGATTGGATTTCATCCAGACGGTAATAGATCCGCTCAAAGAAGAACAGCACTTGCCGTACAGCCATGAGTTTTTTCACCATAGCAGCCTTTTGCTTCATTACCTGTACATCCTTTGAGGATGCTGGTTCTAGCCCATCCCTGAATTCTTTTTTCCACTGTAAAAACACCTGTTCCCGGGCTAGATCGTCAGAGGCAGCACGGAAATCATCCCGATATCGCAGATAAGAGCGGGCATATTGATCCAGGGCTTTCACAGCTGATGCTTTAAAGGCGCTGATTTCTTCTGTATTCCAACGGTTTTGGAAATCTTCCAAAGATGAAACTGCTACCGGTATTTGCTTAAGCCGCTCCCCGGCGGTTCGGGCAACAACTTGGCCGGGGACCGCATAGAGTTCGTCGCCCTCATCTCCGGTACAGGCAACTTTTCCATCGGTACAGGTAACTAAAAGCCCATTATTGAGAGATACAATGACAACAAATTCGGTACCCCTGACACCCATGACAGTATTGCCGGTTTTAACATTGAGTGCCGGGTCTCCGGCTATCTTTTTAACCTTTATTCCCACAGAGCCGCCCAGAACATCACCCTCTGTAGCTGGGCTGCCATTTACCACCTGGGTCTTAACCGTAAATACTGATTTGGGCTTTACAATGAGGGTACCCCGCATGCCAGTTTCGGCGGTAAGACCGATCACCAGGCCTCCATCGGGGCCTGTTTTTATCAGATCATAATTCTGGATGGGATCTCCAAGATCAATTTTGGAGAGCACCTGACCATTGCGGGTAACCGTTACGGTGCCCATAATTTCCTGAACTATGCCTACCTGATTCTGGGCAGAAAACGCAAAGGACTCAAGAACAATGAGTAAATACACGATGAATGAAACCCTTTTAAATGTATGCACGACAGACCTCCTCATAGGCCAATACTTAGCAAGTATGTTTATCGGCAGCCCGATAGTAACAGTATAGCAAAGTCAAGGTGTATTTTCAGGACCTTTTCTCTTCTCCGCTCCAATCACCAACAAAAAGGATTTCGCATTCAAGCTCATATCCCAATGCCTGCTTTACCCGTTTTTTCAATTCTTCAGTCAAAAGGTATATATCCTGGGCGGTTGCAGTGCCGGTATTCACGATTATGTTTCCGTGCCAGTCGGCCACCTTGGCCCCGCCAATGCTGAGGCCCCGAAGTCCAAGCTCATCAATCAATTTGCCTGTAGGCTTGCCAAAGGCATGATTGTTCTTAAAAGCCGAACCAGCCGAAGGCAGCCGGTAGTGGCCCTTGCTTTCCCTATCCTGCCGGTAGCCTCTCATTTCTTCGTACAGGGATTCCCGGCTTTGAAATGCTGTTTTGAATCGAGCTCCTAAAATGAGTACCCTTCTGTTTTGAAAGGGGCTAATTTTATAATCGAAATCCACTGCGTTAAAGGGGATCCACTCTTCTTGAAAAGTTTCATTTAGTATCCATGTTTCCAAAAGCACATCCGATATAGAGCGATTGTAACAGCGGGCGTTCATCCAGACGGCGCCTCCTATGGAACCGGGCATGCCAGCAAGGAAGGCAAGGCCCTGCCGTTCATGCTGCGCACAGACCTCAGAGGCAGCGTCCACTTCGGTGCCCCCATAGACCAGCACCGTCTGTTCATCAAACTGCAGGCCGGACCAGCTGCCCGTATCCAGCACTATGCCCCGGATGCCTCGGTCTGATACTACCAGGTTGGCCCCTCCCCCGAGGATAAATACCGGAATATCCGCTTCCCAGGCTGTTTTTAGGAGTAACGCGGCATATTCGGGGAAACGATTGCCCGCGGGCCGCACCCACACATCCGCAGGGCCCCCTACCTTAAAAGTCGTATGGCGAGCCATAGGCTCATCAAATCGGATGTCTCCCTCAAAGCCATACTCCATATTGATTTTTTCCAATAATTTCCGTAGGTTTACCATATTGCTATTGTACCGAAATTGATGCGGAGGTTCCATGCCACTATCCTTGTATAACACCTTAGGCCGCGAAATGCAGGTTTTCCAGCCGATACAATCCGGTAAAGTTGGTTTTTATGGATGCGGACCGACAGTTTACAACTATGCACATATCGGTAATTTGCGGGCCTACGTTACCCATGACATCCTGGTCCGTGCCCTCCGCCGTCTTGGATACCAGGTTACCCATGTGATGAATATTACCGATGTGGGGCATCTTTCTGGAGACGACGATACGGGCGAAGACAAAATGGTAAAAAGCGCCGAAGAACGGGGCAAAACAGTTCTCGAAATCGCTGCATTCTATACCGAAGCATTTTTCCGGGATACCGAACAGCTCAACATTATCCGGCCCACGGTGGTCTGCAAAGCCACAGAACATATTCAAGATATGATTGCCCTGATCCAGCGGATCGAAGCCCGGGGCTACACTTACCGGGCGGGCGGGAACCTCTATTTTGATATTACCAAGTTTCCCACCTACGGCGAACTTGCCCGGCTTAAGCTGGAGGACCTCAAAGCTGGCGCCCGTATCGATGTGGATGAAAATAAACGGAATCCCCATGATTTTGCCCTTTGGTTTACAAAAAGCAAATTCGAAAACCAGGCGCTTACCTGGGACAGTCCCTGGGGACGGGGTTACCCGGGCTGGCACATTGAATGTTCTGCCATGAGCATGAAATACCTGGGAGAGCAGTTCGACATACATGCAGGCGGTATCGACCATATCCCTATTCATCATACCAATGAAATCGCCCAAAGCGAGGCCGCTACGGGCAAAAAATGGGTTAACTACTGGGTCCACAACGAATTTTTAGTTCTCGACAAGGGCAAAATGTCTAAATCGAGCGGTAAGTTCCTTACTTTGCAAAGCCTCGTAGATGCAGGTTATGATCCTTTGGATTACCGGTATTTTCTCCTGGGCGGACATTACCGGAGCCAGCTCCAATTTTCTTTTGAGGCCCTGGATGGGGCACGCAGTGCCCGCAGGGCCCTTATGGACAGGTTATACTATCTGGCGGGGAAATGCGCTTCGCTACCGGAGCCATGGACTGGGAAACCGGGAGACAAGGGGCTTTCAGATAAGGGACAGACATACCGAGAGGCCTTTAATCGGGCTATCGAAGAAGACCTTTCCACCCCGCGTGCCCTGGCAGAACTGTGGGGCCTTATCCGCGATACGGAAATAGAAGGCGCTGAAGCCCTTGCAATCGCCTTTGATATGGACCAGGTGCTCGGTCTCCGTCTGCGGGAACAGCTTTCGGAACCCCGGGCAGAGCAAAAGCTTGATCCTGCTTTTGTACAGGAAATTGAAGCGCTCATTGCAGAACGTAATGCTGCAAAGAAGGCAAAGAACTACCAGAGGGCGGATGAAATACGGAATATGCTGAGGGATAAAAACATTATATTAGAAGATAGCCCTCAGGGAACAAGCTGGCGTTTGCTTGTGTAACGAATGCGAGGATAATGTTGTTATTTAATACAGGCACACGGATGTCAATGGCCGAGTTTAGGCGTCTCTATGACAGCACCTTCCCTGTGTTGTTCAGGGTCGCCTACCGTATTGTTGGGACAGAAGATGCGGCAGAGGACCTGTGCCAGGATGCTTTTTTTAGACTCTATGAACGGAACATGCAGTTCCCGAATTTGGAGGAAGCAAAATATTGGCTGATTCGGGTGGTAAAGAATGCAGCTCTGAATTACGCCAAACGGAAAGAACGGGAACGGCGGGCTTACCAGCGAGCTTTTCAGGAAGACCTTCGCAGGAGCGAAACAGGGGAGTCTGAGTATATTACCGGAGAAACGAGACAGGAAGTACAGGAGGCGTTGCAGAAACTGCCTGAAAATATGAGAACCGTACTGATATTAAAGGAATATGGAGAATTAAATTATAAAGAGATTGGCCGTATTCTCGGTATAAGTGAGGGAAATGTTAAGGTCCGGGTTTTTCGAGCCCGTGAACAATTAGCTGCCCTAATAGGAAAGGATGGTACCCATGTGTCCTGATTCTCAGCTTATATCTTTGTATAAAGATGGCGAGCTTCCTTCTCCTTGGAAAGAAAAACTGGAAGCCCATTTGGGAACCTGTCCGCAATGTTCCAAAAAACTTGCATCCTACAACCTTGTTAGCGATTTTTTACAATTAAAGCATATAGACGAGAGTCATCTTGAATCGGCCCAGCGGGATGTTTGGAAACATCTATCACGTTCTATTCCCCAGACAGAGCAGACAAACACCCGACTCCGGTGGAAACATCCTATAGTGCTGCCCCTTCCGGCGGCTATTGCCGCCCTCGTGTTGGTAGCCCTCCTCGCATCGCTGGTAACCCCCTTTATCCTGCACCAAGGAACTGCCAACACCCAAAGCATTGCCAAAATAAATACGGAAGTACCGGGAATTGTTCCTGTCTCTGATATAAAGGAAGTGCTGAGATACCTCGAAAACCAAAGCTCTACCACCGATATTGTGATTATCAAATTGCCAGATACAGGCAGTTTTATCCCCTCAGGGCAACCTGAATTAATACGGGCCGTCGATTATCAGGGGAGGAAATAGGTCACTATGTCGCTACCATCGGTCTCCCGGGATTCTACACTGCTGAGTCTTTTTCTCTACATCGTTTCCCTTTCTTTGTTCTCCCAGGAAGCGCCTCTCACAGAACTTCCTGGGCTTAAGGAACGGGCGGTGGTTTTAGATATTATAGCCCGGGTTGTAGAATTAAATGAAACAGAAACATGGACATCCGAAAACTCTAAAGTGACTATTCCCGGCAGACCGGTAACGATAAAGCTAGTAGGGCAGAATGTTGTAGTCTTGGCTCAATTCACCCCCTATGTCCGGGAAGACGGTAAAAAGTTCCTGGTAGCCCAAGGACAGGTTTGGATTGATACTGAAGATAGCGGCATAAAATACCAAACAACGGTGCAAACAATTCCCCTGGATTATGGTGAACGACTGTTTTTCTTTCCTTTGGGACAAAAAACAAAGGATGGAAAAAGCCGTATAGAAATTCAGTTGGAACTGAAACCCTATGTAAAAGAGCCTCCATCAAAAGAAGATCCAACGAACACTGACAATACGTCTGGAGATACACCTAAAAAATGACCAGGTCCCTGAAAGCAACTATCCTACTCTCTCTCTTTGCCTCCTTATTTTTTGCTTCTTGTCTTTCAAAAAGCCCGCGGATAGAGTCCATTGATCCCCGTATTGGCAGCCTCGGAGAAGTATTAACCATTCGGGGACAGCATTTTGGAAAAGAACGGGGAGAAAATTATGTGACTATAGGCGGGATTATCCCCACCGCTTCCGCATATATCCAATGGCAGGATGATTTGATTGCCTTAAGAACCCCTGATTTTGGAGATTCAGGCCTCGTGTATGTCCATGTGAACGGGAAACGGAGCAATGCCAGCCTCTTTACCAACCGGTCTGTCATGCCCCAGCGTATTACCGACACCCAAACAGGCAGCGGCCCTGCCCTTTCATCCCTGGCCCCTGTTTCTGGGCGAATAGGCTCCCTCGTTACCCTTCAGGGGAGCAGCTTTGGTGCAGCCAGAGACAAATCCAAGGTTCTTTTTAGCTGGAATTCTGAAAATTCCCTGAATGCTCTCGGGGACACAAGCCAAAGCTTAAAAACCGTAGAAGTATCAGATACAGAACTAGGATATGAATACTGGAGCGACCGGGAAATACGAATTCGAGTTCCCGATGGGGCTATCAGCGGTGCTGTACAGGTTGTTACCGATCAGGGAACGAGCATGCCCCTTTTCTTTGATGTGGTTGATAAACCGGGCTCTAAGATGTTCAAAGATAAAAAGAGCTATGCAATTTCATATGGGGTAGATGTAAAAATTCAAAAAGCAGCTGTCCCTAATGCATTGTACCTCTGGATTCCAATCCCAACAATCAGCGCTCAGCAGCGCATATCCCAGCAGCTTGCCAGATCTATCGACCCCTTTGTGGAAAATTACCTTGGTTCATCCCTTTTCCAGATCAAGGATCTTCAGACCGGAACAAACAATACTATTACAGTCTCCTATGTGGTCGATGTATACGCGGTAGAAACTTCAGTGAGAGCCCAGTCTGTTGTACGCAATACCAATGCGCCTATTCATAGTTTATATACCCAGAGCAGCTCCCTGATACCCTCGGATAATCAGGAAATTCAGAAAAAGGCAAATGCGGTTGTAGGGAAAGAGCAAAATCCCTATATTCAAGCCCAGCGTATTTATGAATGGCTGACCGCCCAGGGCGGTATCCGGCAGGAACCGGTACAAACAAGTTTAATCGAGGCTATGAAGAAGCAAGTGCTTGATGCATATACCGCAAGTCTCTTGTTCTGTGCGATGGCCCGATCGCTCAATATTCCAGCAATTCCCGACGCGGGAGTACTGGTAAATAAATCGAGGGAAACGAGAAAACATTATTGGGCAGAGTTCTGGGTTGATGGATTGGGCTGGATACCTGTGGATCCTGCCATGGGAGCCTCCGCTGTACCCGAATCCTTTGTGTTCCGTTCCGATGCAGCCAGCTATTATTTTGGCAATGTGGACAGCCAGCGGATTAGCTTTTCCCGTGGTATAATCAATTTGTCATCCATGGATCCAAAGGGGAAAATTGTACAGCGGGATAGAGAATATGCCCTACAGAATATTTGGGAAGAATCTACAGGGACCCTAGAGTCCTATTCATCTCTCTGGAGCGATGTACTCGTTACCGGAGTATATTAGGAAATAATATGGTTACGGTTATTTCACTGGGCGGTTCCATAGTTGCCCCCGATGGTGTTGATTCGGATTTTATTGCCGCTTTTATCGCTCTGCTTAAGACAGAACTTGCGGCGGATGAAAAAAGGCGTTTTATACTGGTAGTTGGCGGCGGCGGCCCCGCTCGAAAATACCAGCAAGCCTACCGAGCAATTGTCCCAAACGGATCTGATGAACAGGCGGACTGGATTGGTATTATGGCTACCCGCCTCAATGCCCAGCTGCTTAAGGCGGTTTTGGGGGATTTATGTACCCAGGATGTAGTTACCGATCCCTCCCAAGTAGGGCCCTTTGTGGGCCGTGTGCTGGTTGCCGCAGGCTGGAAGCCAGGCTTTTCCACCGATTTTGATGCGGTACTCCTGGCAGAACGATTCCAGGCAGACAAGATTATAAATCTTTCTAACATTGCTAAGGTTTATACCGATGATCCTCGGAAAAATCCTGAGGCAAAACCGATTGATTCCATTTCCTGGGCCGATTTTAGAGCCATAGTTGGAGATGACTGGGTTCCGGGGAAAAATGTGCCCTTTGACCCCGTTGCAAGCCGCCATGCGGCCAAGATCGGTCTTAAGGTAATCTGTGCCGCCGGAAAGGACCTAGAGAACCTCAGAAAAATCCTTTCCGCTCAGGATTTTTTCGGTACCACCATAGGTTAGCGACGCTGGCTAAAACAGGTAGGTACATCCAAAGGTAAAGGCGTGCAGAACCGAGGTTTCTTCGAACTTCACGCCCATATCGGTGAGGGGGCTGCGGATTAAGCCTTCCCAGCCCACATTCCAGGCAAAGGGCCGCAGGAATGGCAGCCTGAACAAACAATTGAATGCGGCCGAACCAATCCAAAAAGAGGATTGTTGCGCGGAACCAGCACGAACCCTGGAAGAAAGGTCCAATTCAAAGCCAATAGAGCGTGATGGACGAAGTATGCTTTGCAGCCCTCCATTAACATAGGCAAGCATATGCTGTGTTTCTCCAGGGAACTCCCAGCTCAGTGTATTGACCCATAGAAAATAATTTTTTTGCTGTCCCTGTATGTTTCCCGGAAGCCCCCAGACAGCTTCAATCGCGGTAATCGGCTTCTGCTCCTTCCGATTCCAGTCCCAGCGGATCCCAAGTCCGAGTACACTCCGTCTGAAAAAACCTAAAGCCATTTGCTGCCGGATATTCAAAGGATCGGCCTCAAAAAGGGATTCTGAACCGGATAGGACCTGAGTTCGTCCCCATAAGCCGCCGCCAGCGCTTAATGGCAGCGACCCTTCTGCCGTAAGAGCTAAACGCAGGGGTACCGATACGGTTTCTGGTCCCCTGTCCCCTGGCTTTATCCCCATGGGGAACCGGAAACCCATAGAAATAAAATGAGCCGGTTCGTGGTTCACCACCCAACAAAGAGCCGATACGGTCTTTGAACGCCAGAGCAATTCACCGGAAATTTGACCATGAATAGAGTTGAGCTGTTTTTCGAGGCCTTGAATACGCAGATCCAATAGGGATGCCCGTTTTGCAAGGTAACTTTCAGAATCTCTTGTTTGGGATTTCTCAAGTCCCTCAGTAGCCCGAAGAAACTGCTTTCTTTGCACCACTGCGGCTTCCTGCTGCTGGCGGCACTGTACCGCTGCAGTTTCAAGCTGCTCCTTGGTATATCCCTGAGGGCTTGCTGCAATCCTGGCCAAGCTATCGCGGTTTGTTTCGATACCAAGCAGCGCCTGCTCTATCTGATCGAAAAGAGCAAGTATTTGTCCCGTACTTTGGGCTATAGTCAGCTGACGCTGGGCCGTTCTCACCCGTTCTATACCTTTAACGCTTGTGTCTTTTAATGAATGGGTAAGCAGCTTTAGTTCCGCCGCTTTCCGTTTACCCCGGGAAGAAAAATAAAAAGCATCGTCCACCGGGTCTAGGTAACGCAATACCGCTTCTAACTTAGTCTGGGCTTGCGAATAATAGGTTTCGGCGCTTCCTAAATTTCCTTCATTTTCAGCCCGTCCAGCATTTTGGAGAAGCGCTTCTATTGCAGGGATTTCCTCTTCCGTCTGGTCTAAAAGGTTCGTAAGTGTCGTTGCATAACGGCCAACATAGAGCGCTTCCGCAAGCCCTTCATCTATTTCCAGCACCGCAGTAGCCTCCCAGGAGCCCAAGGGTGTCTTGCGGGTTTCCTGGGTTACTATTCTTCCGTTTCTTAAAGCTTCAGGAGCAAAAAGATCCCGGTACAGTACATCTCGGTGAAGCACGGTAAAAACCATTTTGTTAATCGCATCAAGCTGGGCAGCCTCGACAGCCGCTTCTTTGCTGTTGCCCTTTCCCTGACCTGAGGCTGTATATGTGCCTTGGCTCTGTGGGAATAACGAATAGGCTCCACACAGTAATATAGAAATCGCAATATATATGTTTTTCATAGACAATCATTCCTTTTTTTAGTATGTTATCGATAATATAACGCAATGAAACTAATTATCATCAAAAGTGACCGACTTTTGCAATTGGCTTAAATAAATAAGGTTTTTAAAGGAGACAGCACGATATTATGAGTAACGCTACTGAACGCACTGTGGTTGTCCTTGGTGCAAGCAACAACCCTGACAGGTATTCATACAGGGCGGTGCGGGAACTTTTATCCCATGGATTCAAGACCATACCGGTTAACCCTCATCTGAATGAGATCCTTGGTTTACCGGTTATTTCGTCTTTAAAAGATATCAATGAGGGGGTAGATACCCTCACGGTTTATGTTTCTCCGAAACATTCTTCGGTACTAAAAGAGGAAATACTAGCATTAAAACCCCGGAGGGTCATTTTTAATCCCGGAGCAGAAAACGAAGAACTGGAAAAAGCACTTGATATATCGGGGATTCCTTATCTCCATGCATGCTCTTTAGTGCTGCTTTCTACCGGAAGATTTTGAAAAATCCTGAAGAGACATATTGCGGGGCGTTACGGGGCAACATCGGATGGGCTGCCACAACTAGATAAAAAGTGAAGGTGGCCAGTTATGTGCCCCGTAGAGGGGGTGGGGTCCTGTCGTGCAGGGCCCCAGGGGGAGACTTCCCCCTTATTTAAAGACGATATTAAACTTGCCACCGATATAATATAAGAATCCAATGTTGGTCGACTCAGGTAACATAAACCCAATCGCGCCACCGCCAAGGCGGAACGAATTTCCGAATCTATACCAAAGCGACAGGTCTGGCATGAACACTTTTCCGTTTTCGAATCGGGTCTGTCCCAAGGCATACATGCCAAAGAACCCACCACCCATCTGAGCTACCGCGGTAAGGTTCCAAATATCCGCTTCGATGAATGCATTGGGCCAAAAAATAGAAGCGATTAAAAAGGTATACATCCTGAGCCCGAGGCCAGCTCTCAGAGAACCGAAATCGAACTGATAGTAGAGATCTATTTCCGGAATTGGGAAAATGTAGTCAGTAAGAAACTTATTCACTTCGGGATCGCTGAACACTTCATTTCCCGATACCGAACCTGCCCCACGTGGGATTTCGATACCGAGATCGATCCTCAGTTGGGCAAAGGCGGGTAAGCTGAGAAGCAACAGCATAGCTATAATGACACTACACCGTTTCATAAGATACCTCCTTATTTTTCCCGCACATGCACTGCTCCAAAAAACATCTTTCTACAGGATGCAAGCCCGTGCATGATTGAGAAAGAGCACAGAACTCTCTATGTATTAAGTATATCACATCCTTGAAAAGATTCCATGTTTTTATGTAGTATAACGCACGCATTGTGGTTCTTTGCGATTTTGTTATTTTTGAGCGAAGGAGTCTTGTCATGGAAATATCTGCTCTGCAAAAGGCTCGGTATGCGTACCGGCCTAAACTTCCGGCCATTTTGACTGCGCCGGTATCTGAAATTGCCGTTGAGTTTGGTGCTCCTACCGAATCGGTAGCAGATCAGGCGGATCTGCGGGCCCTCTTTAAGCATAGTTACGGGAAACCGATTGCCCGCTTTGTAAAAGGAAAAAACGAAAAAATCACTCGAAAACTTACGGTTGGTGTTATTCTGTCGGGCGGCCAAGCTCCCGGGGGACACAATGTTATTGCAGGCCTCTATGATGGGCTCAAGAAGGGCAACAAGGATTCCAAACTCTATGGTTTCCTGGGCGGCCCCAGCGGACTTATCGAAAACAAGGTGGTCGAGATTACCGATGCTTTTATGGATGAGTACCGGAACACGGGCGGCTTTGACATGATTGGTTCTGGACGCACCAAGATTGAAAGTCCCGAACAGTTTGCCGCATCTTTGGAAACCGCTAAAAAACTTGGGCTTGATGCGGTGGTTATTATTGGCGGCGATGATTCCAATACCAATGCGGCCCTGCTTGCGGAATATTTCCTGGACAAGGGGGCTCCGATTCAGGTTATCGGCTGCCCAAAAACTATCGATGGGGACCTGAAAAACGAACACATTGAAACGTCTTTCGGATTTGATACGGCCACCAAGACCTACAGCGAACTGATTGGCAACATCGGCCGGGATGCTAACAGTGCAAAAAAATACTGGCACTTTATAAAGCTCATGGGCCGCTCGGCAAGCCATATTACCCTTGAATGTGCCTTGCAGACCCAGCCCAACATTTGTCTTATCAGCGAAGAAGTGGAAGCAAAAAAGCTTGCCCTCGGCCAGATTGTAGACCAGATCTGCGATTCCGTGGTTAAGCGGGCAGCCAATAAGGAAAATTTCGGCGTGGTGCTTATCCCCGAGGGTCTTGTGGAATTTGTCCCCGAAATGAAAAAACTGATTGCGGAACTTAACGACCTCATGGCCCACTATGCCGATGAATTTGCAGGCCTTTCGGGTTTTGAAGCCCAGACTGCCTGGCTTGGCAAAAAGCTGACCGCTGAATCGGCCAAGGTTTTTGCGAGCCTCCCCGCAGAAATTGCCAAGCAGCTCCTCATGGACCGGGATCCCCATGGCAACGTGCAGGTCTCCCGCATCGATACCGAAAAGCTCCTCATCGGCATGGTTGAGCAGCGGCTAGCGGAACTGAAAAAGGCCGGTACTTATACGGGCAAGTTCAGCGCCCTGGCCCACTTCTTTGGCTATGAAGGCCGCTGCGCGTTCCCCTCCAATTTTGATGCCGATTATACCTATGCTCTTGGCTTTACCGCCTTTGTACTCATTGCCTCGGGCCTGACCGGGTACCTTTCCAGCGTGAAGAACCTGACTGCCCCCGCAGACCAGTGGATCGCCGGCGGTGTTCCGCTTACCATGATGATGAACATGGAACAGCGGCATGGCAGCAAGAAACCGGTTATCCGCAAGGCATTGGTCGAGCTTGAAGGCAAACCATTTAAGGCCTTTGCGGCAAAACGGGCTGAATGGGCGGTTAAGACCAGCTTCCTCTTCCCCGGCGCTATCCAGTACTATGGACCCGCCGAGGTCTGCGACCAGCCGACCAAGACCCTGATCCTTGAACATTCTTGATTTTCTGATACAAAGGCGCCGGCGGTTTTTAATTAATATAAGACCGCCGGGGCTCGCCATTACATTTGCCACAAGGAGGGGGCTCTTATGATAGATCGCTCCGCCTATTACGATGATGCACAATGGGAGCGGTTTATGACCGCCGCGGAAGGGAAAGAGACCCCCTTTATTCTTGTGGATTTGGGCATTATTCGCCGTAACTACGAACGGCTTGCCCAGCTTTTTCCCTTTGCAAAACAATACTATGCGGTAAAAGCAAATCCTGCTCCTGAAGTTATTACACTCCTTCACCGTCTCGGTTCTAATTTTGATATTGCATCCCGATGGGAACTGGACAAGGTGTTATCCCTGGGGGTCGCTCCCGAACGGATTTCTTATGGAAACACCATTAAGAAAGCTCGCGATGTGGAGTATTTTTACCAAAAGGGGGTCCGTCTATTTGCAACAGACAGTAAAACCGACCTGCACAACATTGCGAGCAAGGCACCGGGCTCCCGTATTTATGTGCGGATTCTAGTAGAAGGGTCCCAATCGGCAGACTGGCCCCTGTCACGCAAATTCGGCTGTCACCCGGATATGGCCTACAGTCTCCTTGTGGAAGCCAGAAGCCTGGGGCTTGAACCCTACGGTATTTCTTTTCATGTGGGAAGCCAGCAGCGGGATATTGGGCAGTGGGACGAAGCAATTGCAAAAACCAACTATCTGTTTCGCGCCCTGGAAGAAGAAGAGGGCATAAAGCTAAAAATGATAAACATGGGGGGCGGGTTCCCGGCCCATTATACGGTTCCAACCCATGAACTGACGACCTACGCCAAAGAAATTACCCGCTATTTGCACGAAGATTTTGGCGAAGAACTGCCTGAAATAATCCTTGAACCAGGCCGCTCCATGGTTGGGGATGCGGGGATTATTGTAAGCGAAGTGGTCCTCGTTTCCCGTAAAAACAATACGGCCCTGCAGCGCTGGGTATACACCGATGTGGGTAAGTTCAATGGATTGATTGAAACCCTGGATGAGGCTATTAAATACCCTGTGGTTACCACCATGCAGCCGGGGCTCAAAGAGGGAGACGTGATACTTGCCGGGCCTACCTGTGACAGCATGGATATTATGTACGAAAAGGCGGGCTATCAGCTGCCCTTGAATCTCGCTCCCGGCGATAAGCTCTACTGGCTTTCCACTGGGGCCTATACATCAAGCTATGCGGCTGTAGAGTTTAATGGATTCCCCCCGATAAAAACCTATTTTATCGAAGAATAGTGCCAATTTCAAAAGTCGGTTACTTTTGAAATTGGCTTTGCGATTGCTTGCGTTTGCGTTGCAACCGCTGCACTTAATCGCAGATCTCAAGGTAGCTCTTTCAAAACCCCCTGAGTTTTGAAAGAGCCTCAATAAGCAGCCTGCACTGGGGCCAGTCCTGCGGCGAGGCAGGCTGGTCCCCAAACAGCTGGGGTTCTTATTCGGCTGATTGTCCGACTACTTTCTTTTCTATCTTTGCCCAGGTATCCCGCAATCCTACGGTTTTGTTAAATACCGGTTTTGTACCCGCGTTGTCCGGATCCCGGACAAAATATCCAATCCGTTCAAACTGAAATTTTTCTTCCGGTTTTGTGTCTGCGAGACAGGGTTCCCCATAGGCGGTTTGAATAACCTCGAGGGAGTTCGGATTAATGTTATCCAGGAAGGACCCGCCGGGGGGTACATCCATGGGCCGTTCAACCGCAAAGAGGTAGTCGTAAAGCCGGACTTCAATCGGGATGGCATGACGGACCGATACCCAGTGAATGGTGCCCTTTACTTTCCGGTTATCCTGCGCATTGCCGCCCCGTGTTTCGGGGTCATAGGTACAACGAACCGCAGTAATCTGGCCGGTCGCGGGGTCCTTATCAAAGCCGGTACAGGTAACGATATAGCCGTAACGGAGCCGCACCGAGTTGCCTGGGTAGAGCCGGAAGTATTTAGGCGGGGGCACTTCCTGGAAATCGTCGGCCTCTATCCAGAGTTCCCGGCTAAATTGGACTTTTCGGCTCCCAGCAGAGGGGTCCTCGGGATTGTTGACCGCATCCAGCTCTTCTACTTTATCTTCCGGCCAGTTTTCGATAATGAGTTTGAGGGGTTTCAGCACCGCCATTACCCGATTGGCCCGCTTATTAAGGTCCTCCCGCAGACAGTGTTCAAGGAGAGCGATATCAACCATGCTGTCGGTTTTGGCAATACCGATACGGGACATGAAGTCCCGAATTGCCTCAGGGGTGTAGCCCCGGCGGCGGAGACCAGCCAAGGTAGGCATACGGGGATCGTCCCAGCCGGAAACATATTTTTCGTTAACCAGCTGGAGCAGCCAGCGCTTGGAGAGCACGGTTCTGGTAATATTGAGCCGGGCAAATTCGATCTGGCGGCTGGGAAATACTTCGCATTCCCGGATAAACCATTCATAAAGGGGGCGATGGATTTCGTACTCCAGAGAACAGAGTGAATGGGTTATACCTTCTTTGGCATCCGAAAGGGGATGCTGAAAGTCATACATGGGGTAAATGCACCAGGCATTGCCGACCCGGTAATGGGGTATCCGCCGGATTCGGTACATAACCGGGTCCCGCATGACCAGGTTTGGATGGGCCATATCAATTTTGGCCCGCAGGGTTTTTGAGCCATCGGGGAATTCACCGGCCCGCATCCGCGCAAAGAGGTCCAGGTTTTCTTGTACCGAACGGTTGCGGTAGGGGCTGTCTTTTCCCGGAGGGGTATGGGTGATGTTATTTTTATCTGCTACCGCGGTCCCCCGGTACACCCGGATTTCCTCTTCCGAGAGGTCATCCACATAGGCCTTGCCCTTCTTTATCAGTTTAACCGCCAGTTCATAAAGGTATTCATAGTAGTCCGAGGCATAGTATTCCCGGTCTTCCCAATCGTACCCAAGCCATTTAATGTCCCGTTTGATAGCTTCGACATAGGACATGTCTTCTTTTTCTGGATTGGTGTCATCGAATCGAAGGTTGGTTTTTCCGCCGAATTTTTGGGCCATGGAGAAATCGACACTAATGGCCTTTGCATGTCCGATATGGAGCCATCCATTTGGTTCCGGCGGAAAGCGGGTATGAACATGGTCATATCGGCCGCTTTTGAGGTCCTCCGCAATGGCTTCGCTGATGAAATCGGTTGATTCCGGCTTTACATTTTCGTTGTCCGCTGCACTGGCTGTGGTTTCCATTGATACTCCTTCCGCACTTCAGGGGTGCGGTAGCTACATAATGCTCAAGAATGGGTTGGCCGGTCAAGCCTTGCCGGCACTGGCGGGGGAGCGGATGGGGCGGTAAGCCTTGAACGAAGCGGTTTTCTCTGGCGGCGCAGCATATCCTGGGGGTCCTGCCGGAAGAAAAAGCGGGGACCCCTTTATCCCCATTTTTCCTTCCGTCACCCCCCGTAGCAGTTCCGTGCCGCCAGAGAAAACACAGGATCTATGAAAGTTGCCAGGGTCGGCTCCCCCGCTAGCCTTTAACATAATAAGATCTGTTGTCGGCGAAGCTTGCACAAAAGGCCTTGCCGGCACTGGCGGGGGAGCGGATGGGGTTATTTGCCTGGAACAGCAGGGTTTCAGTATTTTAACAGAAGAGGAGAAACGACCATGCTGCAAATTGGCGACAAGATGCCTACTTTTGAACTGCCGGATCAGGAGGGAAAACTGGTAAAATCATCGGATTTTGCAGGGAAACCTCTGGTTGTATATTTTTATCCCAAGGATGACACACCTGGGTGCACCAAAGAAGCCTGTTCTTTCCGGGATTCTTTTAAAGAGTTTAAAGATCGGGGAATTACGGTTATCGGAATCAGCGCAGATACGGCCCAAGCCCACGGTAAATTTGCATCAAAATATAATCTTCCTTTTGTTCTCTTATCAGACCCGGACAAATCGGTCATTAAAGCCTTTGGAGCCTGGGGAGAGAAAAAAATGTATGGAAAAAGCTACGAGGGAATAATACGGAGTACTTTTGTTATCGATGCAGAAGGAAAGGTGAAAAAAGTATTCCCCAAGGTAAAACCGGAAGACCATGCGCAGGAGGTTCTGGCAGCCTTAGGATGAGCCGATTATAAATTTGCTTTTATCCGAGCGGTCATTATAATCAATATATGACCGTTCGTAAGTTAACCTTCCGGATCCTCGCTGCTACCTTTTTAAGTATTTACGCATCAATTTTTGCCTATTCATTGCTGCTTCCCACTATTCTGGTTCAGAATTGGGAAAATATGGTTGAGTTTTGGATAAAGATGTTTGTGGTGGTCAATGTTATCGGCCCCCTCGCAACAGCATTGGTATATGTTATTTACAAACCGGTGGCAAAGGTGCTTCTCCTGGGGGAACAGAATCGCGAACCAAGCGCAGCGGAAATAGATAAAGCGGAACGGGCATTTAAGTCGATAGAGGGCTTTTTATTTTTTATTGGAGCAAGCGCCTATCTTGCAGGGGCACTATTAAATATAGGCCTTGATTTTATGCGTAAAATCCCCATCGATACCACCTATTGGACGTACCGTATTGTGCTTGCCATAAGCTTTGGAATCATCAATGGAATTGTAACTGCCCGCATGGTCAATTTGGCGTGGATAGAAGCAAAACACCGGATGAACATTACCATTATTGATGATAAGAGAAAGCCAGCTTCTACCATTGTAAAGCTTGGGCTCCCGGTTTTACTGCTCCTCTTGGTTGTCATCATTTTTGCCAGCGCTGCTATCCTGTATTACTCCTATTGCTGTATCAAGACACCAGAATTGCTTTCCCATTCTGTCATTACTGCCCATTTTTTAAAAACCTTTGGATTGCTAGCTCTCATCAGTATCGGTATTTTGTTTACCCTATTGGTAGAAAACCAAGCCCATATCCATCATTTGCAACAGCAGATTACAAGCCTTTCCCAGGGATCGATGGACCTTACCAAACGGGTGTATATCATCAGCTTTGACGATATCGGCTTTATGACTGCGGGTTTTAACCGGATACTTTCCCAGCTTCAGGAAAGTTTTAGACTGCTCAAGACATCGGAAGCTACGGTATTAGAGACCGGGGAACAAACCCAAAACCTCATTATCAATTCTAAAAGCGAAGCTGAGCATATTTCAGGAATGATTGCGGATGTAGAGGACAGTGAAAAAACCGAGGAAACGGTTATTCATGAGCTCGTTTCCAGTTTTGAGACCCTTACGGCTAATATCCACAAGACATTGGATAAATCCAGGGAACAAAATTCATTTATTGAACAGCTTTCCAATACACTTAAAACCATGATTCAGTCCTTTACGGACATGAGCAGCCGTGCTGTGTCTGCGGCGACCAGTTTCCGTGAATTAACGACTACCATTGCAGAGGGGGAAAAGGGGGTTGGGGAGCTTGTTGCTGCAAACCGATCAATGATTGAGGCGAACTCTAAAATACGGGAAATGACATCCCGTATCATGAACATCTCAGCCCAATCTAACCTGCTGGCTATGAATGCCGCCATAGAAGCAGCCCATGCAGGAGAAGCAGGGAAAGGCTTTGCAGTGGTGGCCGATGAAGTTCGAAAATTGTCTGCCAGTTCCGCGGTAACCGCCCGGGATATTGATGAATATGTAAAGCAAATTCTCCAAAAAAACCAGATTGTGGAAACCCTGAACGAAAAGACTGCCAAGGTTTTTTCTGGACTCCTTGTAGAATTGAATACCGCGCTGCAAGGCATGGACCACATTGCACAGGCAGCACAAGAAGAAACACAGGACGCCGAAAGAAGCGTGCAAGAGCTAGACCGGCTTCTTGTTATGACCGAAGAAATGAAGCAGGATACGAATGCTATCGAAAATACCTATCAGACGGTCACGGATAAATTATCCAACCTTTCGAGTATCCTGGCCAGAATGTCCGAGATTAACATCAACATGATTAAAGGCATGAATACAATTATGAATCTTTTTGCGGAGCTCGGCACTTCGTATAATTCAACCTTTACTGCCATCGAAAGCTTAGATAAGGCCATGGCACCCTATACGGTATAACAGAAAAAAGTTATAGCCTTCATGGGAAGGCGGCAACAAACAAAACCGCTACATTTAAAAAGAGGCGAGAAAGCAAATCCCGATTAGCAGATACACCTTTACGAGATTGAGATCCCCTGTATCCTGCAAGAGAGGAAGCTTGCTGCTATACCACCAGAAAAGACCAATTTGACTGTCGATCCGGAAGGTATATTCAATAAAGTCGTTCTTATGGCTCTGGGCGCCAAAAAGAAGATAAGCTAATTCCCCAAGTATATTGATGAACACCTTTATGGCTTGATCATAAAGACCAGCCTCCATGGCTTCCACAAAACGGGGTATTCTCATAAGTAATTTTTCTTTATGAGCCTCGTCAGCCTTTTCCACCCATGTTTTATGAATGAGAAGTTCCACATTGTTGCGGAAATGTACGAGGATCCGTTTTATGACTATATTGGCCTGGGTATCGTTCAAAGCCTGATTAAAATCGTTTTCAATTCCAAGAAGCCGGGCAAATTGCTGTTCGTCCGGGAAGCCTGCAGACCTCGGGGCTCCCACTCCCGTTGCGGGAAACAATCGTTCAGCTAATTCCCTGTACTCAGCGGGGATCACATCATCAATCGTCATCATCGTGGAGCTCATAGTGGTACCATGCTGCTTAATTGAAAAAGTGTCAATACCTGGCAAGCAATAGAAAGATACGGAGTTTCCGCGACAACCCCTCATTAAGGGAAGTATACTTTTCACTAGAACAGCCTGCTAAAACAGCCTGCTCCTCTTGCAGTTGTTTCGCGAGAAGATTAAAATTCCCATAGACCTACAGCTACAGGAGGTTTGTATGAAGTCATCGGATCATCCCAAACGGGAGGAAAAAAAGAAACCCCAGAAAACCCTAAAGGAAAAACGGGAAGAGAAAAAAGCTAAGAAGGAACAGAAATCCCAAGAATAAACTATCGTATCGGGCTAATCGAATTGAGGTTTCGGTTAGCCCTTCGATTTCACTGTTTTATCTATATAATTTTATAGATAAAGTCATAAACTGCTTGACGCACCCCTCAATAGGGAATATCATATCTTTACTATACAGCATTAAATCACGCACACTTTTCCAAATCCGAAGGGTCCAAGCTATTTCCAGCTCATGGTCCAGCATAAGGAGGGCCTTATATGGCCATTAAGACGTTTAAGGGCGGCATACATCCGCCTGAGCGAAAGGCAGCCACTACCGGCAAGGTCATTGAACGTATCGCTCAACCCAAACAGGTAGTGATTCCCATCAACCAGCATTTCGGAGCTCCGAACAAAGCCCTGGTGCAAGTAGGGGATTCGGTAAAAAAGGGACAAAAAATCGCCGACGGGGCAGCCCCGGGGCCGATGACTGTCCCCGTCCATGCATCTATCGCGGGGGTGGTTAAAAAAATTGAACCCCGCACCCAGTCCAACAATCTGGATGGTCTATGCGTCATTATCGAAGCCAATGGTACCGACGAAACCGATTTTATGCCTCCCCTGGATGCTTTTTCCTGTACTAAGGAAGAAGCCATCACGAGGATTCGCGAAGCAGGACTCGTCGGTATGGGCGGCGCAGGATTCCCAGTTCATGTAAAACTAAATCCGCCGCCAAACAAACCCATTGATATAGTTATTGCTAACGGAGCAGAATGCGAACCTTATCTTACCATCGATGAAGCAACCATGATTGAGTTCCCCCACCTTGTGGTGGAGGGCTTAGCGATCGTCATGAAAATTGTGGGTGTCTCGAAGGGTGTCATCGGCCTGGAAAACAACAAGGCCCGTGCATTGGGAGCTCTGGAAAAGGCGATTGCCGAACATAGCCATGGTTTTGACATTTCGGTCCAGCTCTTAAAAACCAAATACCCGCAGGGGGGTGAAAAAATGCTCATTACCGCCATCACCGGCAAGGAAGTTCCCTCCGGCGGGCTCCCTATGGATGTGGGGGTGGTGGTTCAAAACGTCGGCACCCTTAAGGCAATCGCCGAATCATTTATTGAAGGGAAGCCTCTTATAGAGCGGGGACTCACCGTTACCGGCGGCGCATGCAAGACCCCTAAAGACATTATTGCTCCGATTGGGACCGTATTGTCAGAAATTCCAGATTCGGAAGTGGGAATTGATGAACAAAGGGTCGTAAAGACCATTTTCGGCGGTCCGATGATGGGCGTTGCGGTGCCCCACATGAATATTCCTGTGCAAAAAAATACCTCCGGCGTGGTTCTGATGACCGCCGAAGAGTGGGGCCGGGATACGGACGAGGAAGGCCCCTGCATTCGCTGCGGACGCTGCATCAAGGCCTGTGCATGCCGGCTATCTCCGGTCATCATGAACAATGCACTAAATGCAGGAGAACTTGAACAGGCTGCAAAAATCGGCCTTTTGGATTGTATTGAATGCGGGGCCTGTACCTATGTATGTCCCGCCAGAATTCAGTTAGTCCAGCGGTTCCGGGTTGGCAAACAGTTGCTCAGGAACAAACGG
>NZ_JAJUHW010000002.1 GCF_029265695.1 Gracilinema caldarium
ATCCGTGCTTTCCAACGCGGGCACCATGCTCGAAACACTGCAGGGTAGCGGTGATATTATACCCGTCATCTCCGATGCTATTGCGGGGCTTTCCAATCTAGCCCCTTCGGCAACGGCTCTTACAACAATACTTCCCGATCCTTCTGACATAGAAGCTTTCGATGCCTTTGTTTCCCAGGCGAGCCCAGAGGAACTTGCCATGGCGGCCGTTGTACTCCTTGCCGCAGAGGCTCAGGCTTCCGGTAGTGTGGCAGACTATATTTCTTATTTTGATCCATCTAATCCAGCTTCTGATCCAGCTTCTGAAGCTGAGACACTTGCCGTAGCCCTCGCGGAAGCTGCTGCAACAGCCTACGCCACGTCTGGCGGCACCGGCCCCTTGGCGGACATACTGGCGGGTCTCAACTTAACCACAACACCGTAAGGCAGGAGGCATTTTGTGAAACAACGACGGGGTATCATCGTATTCACTACGCTCTGTGTAATGACGCTTTTTTTCTCGAACAGCCTCCCGGCTTTACCTGAAAAACCCTTTGATTATCCCAGCGCCCGCCTAGCAGCCTTAGGCGGCCGACATGGCACACTGGTCAATGATTTTACCGCCCTTTTTACGAACCCTGCTGGTTTTGTGGAAGCTCAAGAAGGGTTTAGTGCGGCGGAACTTAGCCTCTCCGTATATGGCCCTGTGTTTGACATTGCCGATAGCTTAGTAAATTATTTGGGGGGTGGTCCCCTCGATATTTCTGGCATAGTAGGTCCAGGAGGTCTTGCAACGGGGCTAAACCTTTCAGGGCCTTTAGCCTTTGGCTGGGTGGGCCGGGGGCTTGGGTTCGGTCTCTTTAACCGGACGGTGGCCGATGCTGCAACCCTGGGCGCTACGATCAATGTGCAAGCCACTGAAGAATTTCTTATGACCGGCGGCTATTCCTTTAGGATTATCAATAAAGGACCTTCTCTTTTGGACGCAGGTTTTTTGGGGAAGGGCTTTGTGCGGGGCCAGTTACCCCTTTCAGCATCTATTCTTACCGTCACGGATTTATTCAGCGGCAATCCCCTCGATACCCAGCCGTTCACTACCGTATTAGGTGTCGGGGTAGACCTGGGTGTACTCTATCAATTTGCCAAAACCCTTTCTCTATCCCTCGTGTATCACGATGCCTATTCGCCGGTCTTAGTGGTTCCCTATACATCTGCCCTGTCTTTTCTGACCGGCGGCGCGGCCAGCGGAAGCGGCACATACAATACGGTAAAGTCCAGCCTGGATGCGGGTATCGCTTATAGTCCCCGTTTTGCCTTCCTGGACCGCTATGTCTCCCGGCTTACCCTTATGGCTGACTACCGGGATATACTGGACCTGTGGGCCCTCATTCCCCGGAACCCGGTGCTGAATGTTGGGATCGGCCTAGAGGTAGTCGTACTCGACGCCTTAAGTCTCCGGGCTGGTATTTCCGATGCCCTGCCTGCATTAGGCTTCGGCATCGATTTTTCGATCATGCAGCTTGACTTTGCAATGCGGGGCGTAGAACTGGGACTCGATCCGGGTATACAGACCACCTATGCGGTAGATGTAGGGCTCCTCTTTAGGTATTAGCCCGCCGTTTCGCAATCACAAGGACGAAACCAAAAAAAATTGCGGAAAGGTATTGACCAAAAAGCTCCTTTCGTGTAGTGTACCGGAGCACGGGCTGCTAGCTCAGTAGGTAGAGCAACGCCCTTTTAAGGCGTGGGTCACTGGTTCGAATCCAGTGCAGCTCATGTTAAGCGGGGATGTCCTTCAAGTTGAGGACATCCCCTTTTTATTTTTAGGGTGATGAAGTTCTTTAACTCAATGGGGAGGACTATCCATGAAAGAGAAAAAAAGTATCGAGCTCACCTACGAGAATATTACCAAGCTGCATGTGGATGCGATTGTAAATGCCGCTAATGCAACTCTCCTCGGTGGCGGCGGGCTAGACGGTGCCATCCATTATGCTGCGGGTCCTTCCCTGCTCGAAGAGTGCCGCCTTATCAACAAAACAAAGGGGGGGCTGTAAAACAGGGCATGCGGTCATTACGGGAGCGGGAAAACTCCCCTGCAAGTATGTGATTCATACGGTGGGGCCGGTCTGGCACGGCGGAAAATTAAACGAGGAAGCCCTGCTTGCCTCCTGTTACCGGGAAAGCCTTTTGCTCGCTGACAGTCATGGCTGCACATCTATTGCGTTTCCTAATATCAGCACCGGTATTTTTGGTTTTCCAAAACAGCTGGCTGCTGAAATTGCTGTACAAACAATAAAAGCGGAATTACCCCGCTGCTCTCATGTGACAAGGCTTCTCTTTGATTGTTATGAGAGTGAAAACTATTATATTTATACCGCATTGCTCGGAGAAGAGTCGGTCTTTCTATGAGTCAATAAGAGCCAAAAGGGGCTGCAATGCTTCCTGGGGCAGCTCAACCGTTTTAAGCCTGTTTTTCTCCCCCAAAACCAGCCTAATATCCCGTTTTGCCATGCCGGTTTTTTTAGCAAGAAACGCTATCAGTTCTGCGTTTGCCTTACCGTCCTCCGGGGCGGCGGCAATACGGATTCTGAGCCGGTTTTCGGCAATGCCTGCGATTTCGGTTTTGGATGCCCCGGGAACTGCTTTTATGTCCACCACAAGGGTCTTTTCCTGAATGCGGTACCAATTATCCATGATGGGCCATCCAGTATGGTTTACCAAGTTCCCAGCGAATCCGTATTGCCGCCGCGTCTTCACCGCCGGTATAGGTAAACGCATAATTCGCCACCGCTCCCTGGCGAAATCGGAAGGGGGGAAGCTCCTGCTGCAATTTTTGCGCAAGAACCAGGGTGTTACTATCCGCATGCAGCGCGAGAATAAAGAGGGGAGAAGGACCCTGATATGGAGCGAGCTTGCCGTATGTATGTGCCGATGCAGCAAACAGGGTATCTGAAATCTGAGGTATTAAAGGAAAAGCGAGGGCTACAAGACCGCCGGGGAGGCTAAAAAGATCGAGCGTCCCTCCATCAATATAAGCTGCTCTATCTTGCTCTATGCTTTTCTCTCGGATAAGACGGGCGAGAGCCTTGAGATGCTCTGGCTTTGCGGGCTCCTCTACCGGCGCTATGAATGCTAATGATGGCAGCAATTTTACGCCTCCCATTCCGGCTTGCCAGAGGCGGCGCTTAAGTTCCTGTATTGGCTCAAGGCTATCCCGGTGGGGTACAAGTACGAGCCAGCGGTGTATATTGTCAAAATTCATATTCTCAAAAAAGTGTAAGCATGATACAGTTATTCTATATCGTTGTAAAGAAAGGAACGGAACATGAAACATAAGACCAAGCTCCTTGTGGACAGACTGGTAGGAACTATATCGAGCTGGCCCACCATAGAATGTATTTCATTGAACGAGGCTGCCACGCCGGACACGCTGGATCCCTATTTTGCCCTCATTCTCGATGTGTATTACCGGGACAAGGTCCCCGATGCTGCATCCCGCCAAGCTGCCTATGGGCAGGATGTGCTTGCCTTTGAAACTTCCAGCCATACCAACAAGGACCGCTTCCTTATAGGGGATTTTCCTGTCCGTATTGAATATAAGGATATTAAAAAGGTTGATGAATTGGTAACTATCGCCGACTCTCAACTGGAACATCTGTGGCTTATTAAGGATATGGGCACCTATGGTTTTTACCGGCTGGCCCACGGTGACATTTTATACCAAAATTCAAACTGGATTCAGGATATCCGAAGCAGGCTTAAGCATCTGAGCAGCGAATTCTGGAACCAGATGCGGGATGCTCATCAATCTAAAATGGAGCATTTCTTAAGCGACCTGGGGGCCGCCCTCATTCAGGGGGATAATTTCCACTACCTTATTTCTTCTGCGGGTTTTATTAAAAACGCCTGCGAAGTGCTGTTCTGTATTAACCACCGGTTTGAGCCTTCCCACCGGGGTTTTTATGAACAGGTGATTAAGCTTCCCGTGCTGCCCGACGAATTTGCGGGCCGTTTCGAAAGTTTTTTGGCCAACGACAGTGAAATGACAGCGGAACGGAAATACTCCCTGGCCCAGCTTATTGCAAGAAGCATAATAGGCCTTTAAGGCGGACGCATAATGGGAAGACGCCATCAGCAGGCTTTCGTCTTTGTGTTTGGATTGGTGCTGTTCTTAGTTTCCGCTTGCAGCGACGCGGAAAGCGCTGATATTCGCTTCATAGACCAGGAAGGAAAGTCTTTGGTCTTGGAAACGTCTCAACGCGGGAAGTCCGGTCTTGTGCGTCCTGGAGACAGCCTGGTATATAAGCTTAAAAAATCCCTGAATCCCGGTCCAAACTATGTCCTTGCGTTGACATATAGGGTGGTACTAGATAACCAGAAAAATACAGGCGGCCAAGCTCCTGCGGCCCTCTTTTCGCTGCTTAAAGATCCCACTAAAGCCGAAGCATCCCAGATTCGCTGGCAGCTCCCCCTGTCTGGGGAATTTCTGGGCGGCCCGGGCATGGCCTCTTTGCTTAAGGTGAAATATGCGATACCGATGGGATCTGTATCTTTTTCGGCCATACGGGTGGATTATAAAAAGGCTCTTAAAAACGAAAATTCTGGTGTGAGCATACAGCTAGAAAGTATGGCGCTGGAACCGCTGTGGTTCGGTTTTTATTATAAGGATGGGGCCTTTTCCTGCTCTCCCTTTGTATCCCGAACTGCGGGGCTTGTCACTATCGACGTTCCTGATCAGTTCCGAGGAACGGGCCTGTGGAAGTTAGATCTGAGCGCTGCAAGCCTTGCCTCACCGGTTTCACTGCGGATCGGAAGCGCCGGTGCCGGAGGATTTTCTGTACAAGCTAAAACGGTGCCGTCCCTCATGGCGGGTTCTTTGCCCGAAATACCCTTTCCCCTCGTCGCTGCTGTCCAAGACCGGCTTGTTGAAGGTGCATCTGTTGTGTTTAGCCGCTTTAACCTGTCTCCACTGCCAGAGAGTCCCATCCCGGCTGACCCGGCGAGTATTTTAGATTACCGGCAGGAGCTTTGGCGGCACAAGGACTATGAGGTGTTTCAGTGGGACCGCTTTCCGAGCATCCTTATTTTTGATACCCGGTCCTACGAAGTGCAGGACAGGCTTTTTAAGCGCCTTGCTTTTTATGTAGAAAAGGCAGGTTTCCGGGGCCGCCTTGCCCAGGACGGGGAGATCGCCTCCCTTCATGGGTGGAATGCCCATGATTACCGGAGCAGTGACCTGGCGGATTTTTTTACCACCGCTGAAAAGACTCACTTCCCGCTTAACCGTGAAGAACAGGAGCTTCGGGAGATACTGTTAGCCCACGGGATTATTAAGGCCGGATCCGATGGAAACCCCAGGGTGTATACCGCAGGGGAGGGGGCTATTATTTCCATTTCACAGGAATCGGCGGATTATCTGCGCCGGCTTTTTATGGACCATGAGGCCTTTCACGGGCTCTTTTTTATAGACCCCGATTTTCAGGCCTTTGCGCTTGAACGGTGGACCCATCTTGATCCGGTGGCTAAAAAGTTTTTGGTCGCCTATTTCAGAAACCGAGGCTATGATACGGCCGACGCTTACCTTATGAAAAACGAGCTCATGGCCTACTGCCTCCAGCAGGGGGTCGCCGGGGCTGCCCCATATTTTGGAAAAACCCTGCCGGAACGGCTTGCCGAATATCCTCAGCACCTCCAGAGTATGCCCGAAAAGGATGCTGCATCCGGCACATGGCCGGCCCTGGCTGCTCTTTTTACCGCCGAGGCAAAGGCTTTTTCTGACTATGTTTCCAAGCGCTGGGGCCTTGAAGCGGGCCGCGTCTGGAACATCACGAAACGGTCCCTCTAGAGCTCTGAGGCCTGCCATGCAAAACTTGGCAGCTCCGGGATGCCTGCTGGGTAAAACTTCGCGGCTCCGAAAGGAGTTCCATGCAAAACTTAGCAGCTCCGGTCAGGGGCCTTATAGAAATTCTTTAATAAAGGCCAGGGTCTTACTGGCAGCGGTGCTTGGTTTTTGCTCAAAGCCCGTGTTAAACCGACGTTCTGCCTCCAGGGTGGAAGGCGGTCCGTGGCCGGGCAGCACCACATAGTCCCCTGGCAGGGACAGTATTTTGCTGCGGAGGGCGCTCACCTCTAGGGATGCTCCATAAGAACTGTTGGTGCTGCCGATAAGACCGGCGGTCATGGCGTCCCCGGTGAACAGCACATGAGATACCTTATACACCGCCGAATCGGCGGAGTGTCCGGGAACGGAGAAAACTTCTACCGTGAATGGTCCGAGGGGGAAAACATCTCCGTCCTTAATCATAACTGTTTTATGTTCGCAAACTTCGTGGTTAAGGGCATATACGGGCACATCGTAGATTTTTTTTAAGGTCCGCAGTCCATGAACATGGTTCTGATGATCATGGGTAATCAGTACTCCCCGCAGGGCATATTCGTTTTGCTCAAGAAAATCAATAATCTTTTCATCCATGCAGCCGGGATCCACAATAATGGCTTCCTTGAGCTCAAAAGAAGGTCCATAATGCTCATCCGACGAGTTCTCGCTGGGTGATAGGCCCGCATCCAGCGGAAGTATATTTGTTTTATGAGCCCCGGATCCTTCGGTTCCTATTATGTAACAATTGGAAAAACCATACAGACAGTAGTGAAAGTATACCTTCATGTTATGGCTCCATTTCAAAAATTGCTTCCGCTGTGTTGGATGACTTAAAAGAAACCTGTTCCTGCTTGCTTGCAATAAAAAAGGTTTTTTTTACGTTGCAGTCGATAAAATCGGAAGCTTGAATCTTTGTATTGATAAAACGGCTATTGTACAGATTTGAATCGTTAAAGGTTGATTCTTTAATATGGGATCCTGAAAAATTGTCGTGAACCAGTTCAGAGCCTTCAAAGGTACAATCCTGGAAGGTACAGCCCGCAAAGGATGTAAATTGAATATCGGTTTTAGAAAAATCACATTCATAAAACTGGGAAAAATCGAAAAAGTTCATCCTGAAAAAAGATTTGGTAAAAACACATAGGGTAAAAGTACAGCCGCTGAAATTACAGCCGAAATATCGCCGATGCGAAAAATCAATACTTGAAAAATGGAGACCGCTGCATACCAGGTCTTTAACGCTGGTCTGGCTTTGAATGTATTGAATAAGCCGGCCGGCCTCTAAATCTGCGTTAGCGCTGTGCTGAGCGCAGGTCTTTGCTCCCGATAAGCACGGTTTTCCGCAGCCTGCAGCGCAGGGATACAGGGTAAACATGAAAACAATCATAGGATTTCATCTGCTCTCTTGCAAGGCCCTTGCGCCATTATTCAACGAAAGGTATTATTGCTTTATGTGCTGGTATTGCGGAAGCCCCATCCTGGAAACCGAACCAATAGGTCGATCCCTGCGCTGTGCTGACTGCGGCAAGGATCTGCGGTGCTGTAAAAATTGCAGGTTTTACCTGGCGGGTGCCCGGGCCGATTGCACCGAGCCTAATGCAGAAGTGCCCTCGGACAAGGAAAGGGGAAATTTTTGCGATTGGTTCCAGGTAAATCCAAAACTCAAAGTAAAAACTGAAGGAGAAAAGGCCCAGCGCTCTGCCCAGGAGCAGGCAAAATCTGCCTTTGATGCCCTATTTTCATGAAACAGAAACCGGTTATTTTTCTTGACTCAGGCGTAGGGGGCTTGCCCTACTGTGAGCATTTTTATAAGTTAGCGCCTCATATCCCACGAATCTATATCGCTGACCGGGCAAATTTTCCGTATGGACCTAAGTCCAGAGAAGAACTGGGAAGACTGCTCAAGCAGCTTGTGGCCCGGGCCCTGGAACGGTGGGAAGCCCCGGTGGTGGTCATTGCTTGCAATACGGCAACTATTTCTGCCATTGATGTGCTGAGGACCGCTTTCCCGGAAGTATCCTTTGTGGGCACCGTTCCGGCGGTAAAACCGGCGGTATTGGCTAGCAAAGCAGGCCGTATCGGCGTTATTGCTACCGAACGCACCATAAGCGAACCGTATATCTACGATTTGGCACGGCGGTTTAATCCTCAGATCGAAGTAATAGGCCGTGCAGCTCCTGAACTGGTGTCCTTTGTGGAACATGACCTTTTAAAGGCAAACCGGGAAGAGCGGCTCCGCATGGTAAGGCCTGCGGTTGAATGGTTTAGACAGCGTCAGGTAGATGGTATTGTGCTAGGCTGCACCCATTTTTTATTTTTGCTAGATGAATTTCAAGCTCTGGCCACACCTGATATTACCATATTCCATTCTGTGGAAGGAGTCGCCCGCCGGGTTTTGCAGCTTCTTGAAACCCGCGGCCTCTTAACAAAGGCTCCGGAAACTACAGGCGGCCAATCCGAAAGCGGCATCCTTGCTGTAACCGGCACCGGTGCTGTCTCGGAATCCTGGCATGCTTTTAGCAAAACCTATGGACTTGTCCTTGAGGTATGGGAATGACAGGACTCATCGTACGGGGATCAAACAATATTTTTTATGTACGACCCGATACAGATCCATGCGCGGGTAATGAAGAAATTGAATGCCGCATTAAAGGAAAGGTTCTCAAGGGGGTAGAAGGCTATTACAATCCCCTCGCGCCGGGGGACAGGGTCCATATCGAGCTGGATCCCCTGCATCCCGGCAAGGGCCTGGTGACCGAACTGGTGGAACGCAAAAATGCCTTTACCCGATTTAACCAAAAAGGCATGGCTCCCCAGCTGCTGGCGGCTAATGTAGATCTGGTTTTCTGCCTTACAACCCCTGCGTCTCCTCCCTTCCGCCCCCGTTTTTTGGATCGGGTCCTTGTGCAGGCCGAACGATCCCAGATCCCCTCAGTCATTGTGGTGAATAAGTGGGACCTCCACGACGGAGACTATGATGTGGATGAACGGCTCGAAGACTACCGACGCATCGGGTATCGGCTTCTCACTGTTTCTGCGGTGACAGGGGCCGGTCTTGAAGAGCTTGCAGACCTTATAAAAGGCAGGACCGTAGTTCTTGTAGGCCAATCCGGGGTGGGTAAGTCTAGTCTCATAAACCGCCTGGCTCCCCATGCGGGACTTAAAGTCGGAGATCTCTGCGAAAAGTATGAGCGGGGCAGTCATACCACCACCATGTCCCGTCTCATTGAGCTTGGAGGCTCTTCTGGTTCAGGCCGTATCATCGACACACCGGGGGTCCGCAGGCTTATGCCCGATGGGGTGCAGCCCGGTGATTTGGCCCTCTATTTTCGAGAATTTGCTCCCCTGGTCGGACAATGTACCTATGGACTGTCCTGTTCCCACCGCATTGAACCGGGGTGCAAGATTATGGAAGCGGTGGCCGCAGGGGTTATTCATGAAGACCGTTACGAAAGTTATCTGCGGCTTAAAGAAGAATTAGAAGAGTTATATTGATGAATGAACGAAGTCTCCGTTTGCTTGAATTTGAAGAAATCCGCAGCCGTCTCGCAGATCGCTCACTCAGCGAAGAGGCCGCTCAGCTTATCAGATCAGATCTTCCGCGGCTAAAGCCGGAGGATGTGGTATCTCTTAAAGAACAGGTGCAAGCAATCTGCCGTAAATATGGGCAGCCTTCGGAAGAACCAAGGCAGACCCTGCCGACTATTGGCCCCCTTTTAGAGAAACTGCGCATTGAGGGCCTGTCCCTCGATCTAGACGAAGCTTATGCCCTGGGGCTTTTCATCCAACGGGGGCGATCCCTGCTCCAGTGGCTGAAAGGGGCCTCTGAAAGCGGAGGCTCCCAAACTCCAGAGAATAAGGACCCGCTTGCTTCGATACTCTCCGACATTCCCGATTGCACCCAGGTTGAAACAGAAATATTTCGCATCGTTGATAAAAACGGTGAACTGCGGGACCTGCCTGAGCTTCGGGAAATCCGCAGCAAATTGCAGGGCCTCCATAAGGAACTGGATGCTATTGCAAGCCGCTACACCACGAGCGAAGAAAGCAGGAAAATGCTTCAGTCGGAGGTGCCTTCACAGCGGGATGGCCGCATCGTGCTTGCTGTAAAGGCCAATTTTAAAGGCCGGATTAAGGGCATCGTGCATGAGGTGTCTAGTACGGGCCAAACAGTGTTTATAGAACCGGAAGATATCATTGAAAAAAACAACGAAATAGTGTTCCAGGAACAGCGTCTTGCGGCAGAAATTGCCCGGATCCTGCGGGAACTCACAAGCCGCATTGCAGTACATCGGGAAAGTGTACTGCAATTTCACGGGAATCTCATCTATCTCGAAACGATCCGTGCCCGGGCTCGTTACAGCTGGGAAACCCACGGTGTTTTTGCCCAGGACTTACGTCTGGACAATGAAGGACCCCTCCAAATACGACAGGGGCGGCATCCTCTTTTAGGCAGCAAGGCCGTTCCCATCGATCTTGCTATGGACAGTGATACCAGAACGGTAATCATTACGGGGCCCAATACGGGCGGAAAGACCGTAAGCCTTAAGACCGTAGGGCTTTTTGTGCTGATGAACCAATTCGGCCTTGCGGTTCCTGCCGCCGAAGGTACCGTGCTGCCCCTGGTAGACGGAGTCTATGCGGATATCGGGGATGAACAGTCTATCAGCCAGTCCCTTTCTACCTTTTCTGGCCATATGACTAATATTGCCTCTATTCTTGGATCGGCGACACGGCAAAGTCTTGTGCTGTTAGATGAACTGGGATCGGGAACGGACCCCGAAGAGGGGAGTGCCATCGCTATGGCCCTGCTGGATCATTTTATTGAAACAGGCTGCCGAGTGCTGGTCACCACACATCACAGTATTCTTAAAAACTATGGGTATTCAAAACCGGGCGTGCAGAACGCCTCGGTAGATTTTGACAGTAAAACTCTTTCCCCTACCTACCGGATCATTATGGGTGTTCCCGGAGAAAGCCGGGCATTGGAAATTGCCGCGCGAAACGGCCTACCCCCGGCTATCATATCCCAGGCCCGCAGTTATCTTGATGAAGAGCGGACCGATGTGTCGGCACTCATTGCGGGTCTTAAAGAAAAACATCGGGAACTGGACAGGGCATTCCGAGAACGGGAACAGGAAGTCCGCAAGCTGCGGGAAGAGCGAAGAAAGGCGGATCTGCGGGAACTGAGGCTGCGCCAAAAGGAACTGGAACTGAAGCAGCAAGGAATGGGAGACCTGCGGCGGCTCCTTTCTGAAAGCCGCAAGCGCTTGGAAAATTTGGTTCGCGAAATCCGGGAAGGAGAACTAAATCGGGAAAAGACCCTGACTGTAAAGGATTTTCTTTCCAGCCTGGAACAGCAGGTGCAGGATGCGGGCCGTTCCCTTGAAAGAGAAGAACAGCTGCTCCGGGAAGAAGCGGCCCGTATCGAGGCTGAGGCGGAACAGGATAGGACATCTCAAGCTGTCTCCAGGGAATCAAGTGGAAAGACTCATCAAGAACCAGGCTTTACTCCGGGAACAGAAGTGTACTATGGACCATCCAAACGGCGGGGAGTACTGGTACGGCAGGCAAAAAAAGGATTTTGGGTAGTAGAACTTGGTTCGGTTAAAATGACGCTGCCCGAGGCGGAGCTCCAGCCGGTGGCAAGCCCAAAAAAAGCTCCCCTGCAGGTCCTTACCCAGGTGGATTTAGTTCAGACCGCTGCTCCCTGTTTGGAACTTAATATCCGGGGCTACCGCTTGGAAGATGCCCTGGAAGCCCTGAGGAAGCAGATTGACGGAGCCGCTCTTTCTGGGCTTTTTGAGTTTTCTGTCATTCATGGCAAAGGGGATGGTATTTTGCAGCGGGGGGTTCACGAGTATCTGAAACAGCATCCCCTCGTAGCGGACTACTATTTTGCCCGCCCAGAAGAAGGCGGCTTTGGCAAGACATTGGTATTTTTAAAGCGTTGAGCCAACTTTAAAAGTCTTCCAGCGGTGAATCGGTGTCCATAAATTCAGGAAAGGTATACACCAGGGTACCAGATTTGCGTACCCGTAATTCTGCATGTCCCTGATCGACCAGTTTTTCCAGGGCTTTTTTGGCTTCTTCGATAGAAATCCCCGCTTCCAGAGCTAGCTCGCTGGCGCTGACAATGCCCTTGTTCTGTTTGGCAAGCCTTAGTATGGTGCGTTCGGTGCTTTCGGTCGATAAAACACGGGCCTGAGCATCCTCCGCATAACGCCAGTTGTTATTCAGCCTGGTGTGATTATGGGGTTCCCGAACCGCATTCCGTATCTCTTCCCTAAGGTTTGCTTCTGCAACCTGACGGGGAAGGGTAAAAAAATCATAGACAGCGCCAAACATGCCTAAACCACCGGTACACATCCACAAAATACCCGTTGGAATTTTACCTAAATAAAAGCGATGAAATCCCAGGGCTCCAAAGCCGGATATGAACCAGAGCATGTATGCAATGAATAGGTTATACACCGGATCCTCCGGTATAAACATATCATTTTATTGTATCCCAGACAAGTTTTCCTTGGCTTTTATCCAAATGAATGGTGACTTTCTTAAGTGGTTTGTCAATAAAGAGGGCCACATGGCAAATTTCTACCAGGGTTCCCTTGGCGATTTCCCCAAGGCAGCTAACCGAAGCGTTTTCATCGGCATTTAATTTTGGCAGCAAATCGGTCAATTTTGTTGAAATATCAGTCATGTTTTTTTCAATTTGTTTCTGAAATTGTTTTATCTCCGCAACTTTGCGTTGATCTAACGCTGGGTTCTGAAGCAGTTCGTTTATTTTTTGATTTTTCTGGGTAAGAATCCTAAATTGTTCATTCAGCCTGTCTATTTCCTGCTGGACTGAAAAATCAATACCGCAGTGAATCTTGGTTGTCTTTCCCGTTTCAGAGCCAATGCTGGCCGCCTTAAGGCCATGGATGGAAAAAATTTCACCCCCAATTACTCTGCCCTTATCGCCCAGATCAAGCATGTCAAATGTATAGATGGTTGAATTGACCACCGCACTACTTACCTGAATAGTGCCCTTCGCAGCTAGGCGGCAATTCTGGATAAATTTTGCCTTAACGGTTCCTCCAACCTTAATTGAGTTCTGTCCCCGGCCGATGATTCCACCTGCCACGATGAGATCCTTTTTTGCAATGACATCGGTAGCATCAAAGGTTTGCTTCGCAATAATAGAAGCGCCGGAATACACCTTAAAACCATCTGCCACATTGCCATCTAATATGACGTCTCCAGGAAAAATAATATGTCCCGTGCCATAACCTACCGATCCCTTTACTTCGAGAATTTCATCAATCTGGAGGACCCTCTCTTGAATGACAAGCCGACCGTCACATGCGGCGACTATTGCATCATCTTTTTGCAGCACATTTTTGCCGGCCGAATAGGTTTCTGGCCGCTGTACCGGCGCTGGAATAGATTCACCATGTATGTTTTTTCCCTCTGCACCGGGGACGCGTTCCTTTCGCCGGGCCAATACCTGGTCTTTTTTTACCACAATATAGGAGGCAATGTTTCTATAATCGATTTGCGATGCCCCATTGAGGTAGGCCTTATTAGCGGTGTTAATGGTCTCATCGAGTTCAAAATAATCTGGTATTTCAGTTACCGGAGCTAGTCCTTGGGCGATAATAACATCTTTTATTACCTTCCGGTTAAGATTGCATTCAAGGGCCGTATCTTGAATGATGTCCCAATTGACCCCATAGGTAATTTGGAGGGTATCGAGCATTGAGGCAATATAATCGGGGGTAAGTGGTTTTCCGTTTCCTATGGGAGGATAAAAATCTGCGCGGGCAGTCAGTTTTGACTCATCTATGTTGATAACAATTTTGCCATCGTTTTCATGGAAGCCCGTAATGGTAGCCTGCTGAGGCTCTACTTGAGTTTTTTGATTGGTTTTGTTAGTATCACGTTCCTGTTCCATGGATTTATTAGTAAATATATCGGCATTTAGGCCAGTTTTTTTAACGGAACCCTTTGTAGAGTTTCTGCGTTGTTCCTTAATTTGTAAAGAGGTCTTGCACAATTAGGGACAACATTGTATCTTTATACAGGTAATTGGTATAATTATTCGGCAACGAAGCGGAGAAATCGGTGAAAGAACGACTAGCCCGTCTTAAAGCAATTCGTAAATTGATAAAAACCTATCGAATTGAGTCTCAGGAAATCCTTCTTGGTCACTTGCAAAAGGAAGGCTTCATGGTTACCCAGGCCACCCTTTCCAGGGACCTGAAGCTGCTCAAGGTGGGTAAGATTTCTGATGGCCACAACGGATACGTGTATACCCTGCCTGGAGAAGACGACCGGCAGGAGCACGAGCGTACCTATGTTCATGATTTTTTAAGGGGCTATGTTTCCATTGATTGGTCCGGCAATATGGTGGTTATCAGGACCTACAGCGGCCATTCAGATTCGGTCGCCCTGGCGGTGGACAACCTTGCCTTGGACGATGTACTGGGAACAATAGCAGGCCGGGACAATACGGTTTTTGTTTGTTTGCGGGAAGGTGTGACCGGCGAAGACTTTATGGCCCAAATGAGGGAAAAAATACCAGAACTAGAAGATTGAGAGAATGAGGAGTTACTATGCCAAAGTATCAGAATCTCGATGCCGCAGGGGCATATAAAAAGCTGCTTGCCCTGGCTCCACAAGGAAAAGCTTTTGATTTTAAAAAGGAACTCAATGCCGAACGGGTTAAGGCTTATCGAGTCCCTATGGCCGGCGGCCTTACCTATTCCTATGCTGCTAAGGCGGTTAATGAGGCTACCCTGCAGGTTTTACAGGAATTAGCAGACGAACAGGAACTGATAGAAAAGTATAAGCTGCTATTGAATGGCGAAGTGATGAACACCGGTGAAAAACGGAAAGTGCTTCATCACCTGCTTCGGGGGCAGTTGGGTGCACCGGTGTTACACGAAGGCAGAGATCTGGGCCAGTTTTATGCCGGAGAGCTCAAACGGTTTTCCGAATTTGCCCGAAAAATTCACCGGGAAGCTTCTTTCGATACGGTCGTTCAGATAGGTATCGGCGGTTCTGACCTGGGGCCCCGGGCGCTCTATCTTGCCTTGGAAAACTGGGCTGATCGGAATGGGAAACGCAAAATGAAGGCTGCCTTTATTTCTAACGTGGATCCCGATGACGCATCCCAGGTTCTTTCCCAGCTCAATCTCAAACGCACCCTTTTTGTATTAGTTTCCAAAAGCGGGATAACCCAGGAAACTCTGGCAAATGAACTGTTTGTTAAGGCAAAACTGCGAGATGCAGGCCTGGACCCTGCTAAGCATCTCGTTGCGGTTACCAGCGAGACGAGTCCCCTGGCCCACAACAGCGACTATCTTGATTCTTTTTATATTGATGATTTTATCGGGGGACGTTATTCTTCTACCTCTGCGGTAGGGGGAGTCATTCTTTCCTTAACATTCGGCCCCGAGACCTTCGCTGCCATTCTGGACGGTGCCCACGAAGCGGATAAATCAGCCCTGGAAAAGGATATTAAAAAAAATCCAGCCCTCCTGGATGCCCTTATTGGTCTTTGGGAACGGAATGCTCTTGGCTATCCTTCTACGGCGATTCTTCCTTACAGCCAGGCCCTGTCCCGTTTCCCGGCCCATTTGCAGCAGCTTGATATGGAATCCAATGGCAAACGGGTTAATCGAAACGGAGAGCCGCTCAATTATGCAACTGGCCCGGTAGTATTCGGTGAGCCGGGTACCAACGGACAACATTCTTTTTACCAGCTCCTCCATCAGGGCACCGATATTGTGCCCCTCCAGTTTATTGGTTTTGAGGAAAGTCAGCGGCAGGATGATGTGGAAGTAGACGGGTCCACAAGCCAGACTAAATTAAAGGCCAACCTGGCGGCCCAGATAGTTGCCTTTGCCAAAGGCAAGGATGACCAGAATAAAAACAAGGAATTCCCCGGCGGGCGGCCCTCTAGCCTCATTTACGGTAAAGCGCTCACTCCGCAGGCCCTGGGAGCCCTGCTTGCACATTTTGAAAATAAGGTTATGTTTCAGGGTTTTGCTTGGAACCTCAATAGTTTCGACCAGGAGGGTGTCCAGCTTGGCAAAGTCCTCACCAAACAGGTGCTGGCCGGAAATTCAGGAGACAGCGCGCTGGAAGCCTACGCGGAACTGCTTTCTATTTAATTAAGTTAGGTTCTATAAAAACTAAGGTTTTTTCAAAACTCAAAAAGTTTTGAAGTAGCTACCCTAATTAAAGGACAGTCCCTCTTTTTTGAGAGATTGTCCTTTTTTTTTTGTACTTTTTATTTCTGTGGCTTATAATTAGGTATATTGGAGGATCGCTATGACCCGCAAACGACGGATTAGTATTGCCACCCGGCTTATTGGATTAATTTTATTGCTTTTAGTCGTTGTTGTCTTGGCAATTTCATCCATGGTAAATGTCCTTTTTAAAAGCAACCTGGATCAGGAATTGCAGGATAAATCCCTCCTCACCATTAGGCTTATAAATCAGGAAATTACCGCCTGGATGGATGTAAAACGGGCTTTGCTTAAAAATCTTGGACCCGTATTTGCTTATGCGAATCTGAACGAACCAACCGCAGTTTCTATGCTGGGGGCCTTAAAAAAAGCAGACCAGGATCTTTCATCAATTTACCTTATGGATATGGTTCCCTATAAAAATGGCGGTTTTGTCTATGAAGCCACAGGCTGGAAACCACCGGCAGATTATGACCAGGCTTCGCGGCCCTGGTTCCAGCAGGCAGTTGCTGCGACGGATGTTGTCTTTACTGAGCCCTATTTGGATCTTATAACCGGGAAATTGGTGGTTACCGGGGCTTTAAAAATAAAACAGATTAATGGCAAGGATATGGGGGTTATTGGCCTGGATATGGTTATAGACCAGGTGAGCACCATCATTGGTTCAAAAAAGATTTCTGAACATGGTAAGAGCTATCTTATTAACAATGCTGGTGTTTTTATTACCCATGAGAACAGTGAGCAGGTGCTTAAGGGCCTTATTTTTGATCTTCCTGCTATCTCTAGATTTAAACAAAATGTGCTTTCAAAAGATGAATTTTACGGCCTAGATACCAAAACAGGCTATTATCTCACATCCAAAGTCGTTCCTGGGACAAGCTGGCGTATTGTGAGCTTTGGTCCCCTTTCAGATATTTATGATGTTCTGTACCAGTTTGGGGCTCTTCTTGTGTTTGTCAGCCTTTTGAGTCTTGTGGTCGCTTTTGTGTTGACTCTGGTGATCGCCCGGTCCTTTACAAAGCCTATTTTGCGGACCGCAGATTATGCTTCAGAAATAGCCCAAGGCCGGCTTTATATTACACTTGATGAGTCATCTTTGCGCCGCGGAGACGAAATTGGAGATCTAGCCCGCTCTATGGAAACCATGAAAGAAAACTTGGTACGGATTATTAGCGGTATAAGGGAATCGACAAAGCAGGTGGCTTCTGGCAGCGGGGAAATCAGCAATACGGCTCAGGAATTGAGCCAGGGGGCTACGGAACAGGCCTCTAGTGCAGAAGAAATTTCCAGTTCCATGGAACAGATGAATTCCACAGTGCGGCAGAATGCGGATAATTCCATGCAGACCGAAGCAATAGCACAACGAACCGCACAGGATGCCCAGAACGGCGGCGAGGCAGTACAGCGGACGGTGCAGGCGATGAAACAGATCGCAGAAAAAATAGGCATTATCGAAGAAATTGCTCGGCAGACGAATCTGCTTGCCCTGAATGCAGCCATAGAGGCAGCCCGGGCCGGCGAGTCCGGTAAGGGCTTTGCAGTTGTTGCAGGGGAGGTACGGAAACTGGCTGAGCGGAGCCAGCAGGCTGCATCGGAAATCAGCGCCCTGTCTCAGAAGAGCGTTGCAACCGCCGATGAGGCGGGGGCTGTTATCAGCAGGATAGTGCCGGACATCAGAAAGACTGCTGAACTAGTCCAGGAAATCAGCGCTTCAAGCCGTGAGCAGAACAGCGGCATTGAACAGATTAACAAGGCTATTTTGCAGCTCGATCAGGTTATCCAGCATAATGCAGCGGCTTCTGAAGAATTGGCCTCTATGGCGGAGGAATTATCAGCCCAGTCCCGGCAGCTGGAAGATGAAATATCTTTTTTCATCACTGAAAAGGAAGCCGCTGACCGGGCACTGGTCGTACAGACTAAAATTAAGCCGTAAAGTGCTTCATTAAACGTGATTGTCCTCGCAGAGGGCCGCTGCAAAGGATGGTATTATAACAAAACCATCTTCTGTGAGGGTTTCCCGGCGGTCCTGAGGGGAGTTCATAAGATCCCAGGTTGTTACAGGGGGATACTCTTTCCCGCGGAATGGATTGTTAAGTAAAAGCTGAGCTTCCTGTTCAGGCAGCATTGTTATCGTCTGTGCGGCAAAACCGGCGGATATAAACCCAAGATCGTCGGAGAAGGGAGTCGGCAGGATATGCAGCCGCCTGATCATCAGTTTCCGAGCCGTATCCAATGCATGGGCACGTAAATTTCTTGTAAGCCGTATCCGTTCAAGCATAGTAGGCGTCAGCGACTGAGGGGAAAGCTGCTCCAAAGCGGTAGAAAGAATCATCGTGTTTCCCCTTCCGCAGGCATCAAAAATATACACTTGAGCTCTCTCGAATCCGATGGATTTAAAACCATGGGCAACCAAATAGGAACCCTGTGAATTAATAGCCGATCCTCGTTTCCGTTCTTCCTTACCGGTAAACAGGATGAACCAGTTAGGTGTTTTTCGCTGATACATTTCTTTTGCTGCCATAATAAGCTGCAAAACCGCTGCCCCGTTGTCGTTTGCCCCGGGGCTTCCCGGTACACAATCATAATGAGCCACAAGGACCCGGGGATTTTTTTTATCCCCACATCCCTGGGGTGAACAGAGAAGAATATGCTGCGAATCGGCAAGCTTAATAGGCTGGGGGTCCAATTGGGAGGCGGTTAAAAAACCCCAAAGAAGTCCATACCTATCTGCTCCTGGTTCGGTGAACCGCTGAAAAAACTGGTGTTCTTGTTCATCCATGGTTGGATTATAGGATAATCATGCTTGACTGAAAAGGATGGAAAGGGTATCCATTGTGCATGATTATTGCGCCTATTTCTGATCCCGTAACGAAGGATCATCTTAATAATATTAGCCCCGATGGAATTACTCGGTTTACCATGCTGCAGGGGACCATTAAGGGAGCCCTTGTTTCCGGTACGCGACTTGTTGCTCAGGCTCGGGCAAACCATGATCTGGGGATTATCGAAAGTTTAGCCCTCGGGCAGGCCCTGCTTAGTGCTGCTCTGCTTTCTACTACCATTAAAGAAGGAACTAAGCTGACTCTTCAGGTGAGCTGTTCCGGGCCTCTTAAGGGTTTTTCAGCAGAAACAACCTGGGATGGAAAGGTTCGGGGCTACCTTTATAACGATACCGTAAAAATTGATAAACCCCTTGAGAGTTTTGATCTAAAACCTTTTATAGGGAGCGGCACCTTAAGCGTAATCAGAAATGATGGGCGGGGAGAACCCTATACAGGTCATATTGAGCTAGTACACGGACGTATTGCAGAGGATTTAACCGAATATTTTCTCCGTTCTGAGCAAACTAAAACCGCTCTTGCCGTGAGTGTCCGTTTTGATAAAGAAGGCCGTGTCTCCGGTGCGGGGGGACTGTTTTTTCAGGCCCTGCCCGGCGCTCAGGACTTGGATATGGAAGATACGGAGGACCGAATGCGGGAAATGCCATCCCTGGGAACCTGGTTCGCCTCTGGAAAGAGCCGTCAGAATCTTTTAGATGAGTGGTTCCAGGCCTTTGAGCTTGACCATATCCACGAAGACCCGGTTCAGTTTTACTGCGACTGTTCTCGGGACCGATTCCTGCAATTTCTTGCTGCGATGCAAAGGGGAGAACTGGAACAGATGCTGGCCACCGGTCCCTGGCCCATGGAAATTCACTGCCATAATTGCGGGAGCCGATACCAGTTTGCCAGGGATGAGATAGCCGCGCTTATTCAAAGAAACGCTTAAAGAAAATCTGCAGGTAGTCCCAGAGACTTAAACGCTCCTTGCCGTATTTTCTGGTAAAGTCCCGAGCCGCCTCCGACATGGAATAATGAACCCCGTATTTCTTTTTAAGAAAGTCCCAGTGTTTTACAATCCAGACATAAAGATCACTCGGAGTTCTTCCGGGGAAGCGGGCATCCAGGTGTTCTTCCTGGATTATGTCGATGATCGGTTTGTACACATTGTTATACCAGGAGACCAAGGCATCTGAAAAAGAAATTTCGCTTGAGGCATGTTCATTGAGATAATATTTATGCACCAAGATGTGATTATAGATGACATCATAGCGGCCGGGAACTGAAAAGTCCAAATCGTCGCAGCCGGTTAATTCATAAAAGTTGGTTTTTTCGTAAAAAAGCTTTTTCTCATAATCTATGACCGCCTGCTTAAGCTGTTCAGTGGTCATATCGGGGCTTATTTTTATTTCGCTGGAAAGGCTTATCACTTCCGCATCGATTGAGCCGCTGCCCTGAGCCCTGGCTACGGAAACACGGTGGTTCCCATCCCGAACAAAATATACCCCTCCGATTTCATAGAGCTGTATGGGTGGAAGAATAATATCCTTGAGCCGGGCCATATCTACCCGTTCCCAGCGTTGCCGCAGGTGCTCCGAACGGGGAAGAAAATACTTATTAAAGTCCCGGTAACGGCCTTCGCTGCCCACGATAAGTTCCAGGGGAACAACCTGCATTCCCTTGTATGTTTCGTTCCTGGGTTTCAGTATTTCTTTAACATCGTTAAACGACAGGAGTTTATCCTTGTCGGGATTCATAAAATTCTGGATTCTGGAGAGAATCGCTTTGCCGCGTGCACGGGAGAAATCCTCTGATGCCTGAATACTGTGGATGTCATCGCTCATGAAGCTGCTCCTGTATCGATAATATAATGACTGTATGCGTTGATAACCTGGGTTTCATGGTATTTGGTGGTACGAACATCCTGCAGGTCATACAGGTGTATATGTCCATGTATGAGGAAGCGGGGTTTAAAAAGACGCATAAACCAGAGAAAGGCCTTAAAGCCCCGGTGACAAGGATCTTCCTTATCATGAATCCCCAGAGGCGGTGCATGGGTAAGGAGTATGTCTAAAAAGCGTCCGTAGACGAGTTTATTAAAGAGAAGCCGAGGAACAAGTTTTAATATCTCAAAATTCATTTGCCGGTTTGTAAACTGGTTGGGGCCATTGTTGTACCTCAGGGAGCCTCCCAATCCCATGACTATAAGATTCCCTTCCCGGTGTATTTTAGAGCCCACATGAATTGCTCCCGATGTGAGGGCATCCCGTTCTTCCTGGGGAGAGTAAAATCGGAATCGATCTTCAAAGCTGTGCCTGTAAAAGGGTAATTCCTTAAGATTGTGATTCCCAAAGACAAACAAGAGCGGTTTATTCAGGGTTGTAACAATAAACTCTAGATAATCCAAAGGCAGATCCCCAGCACTCAGGACCAGATCCATATCGGAAAAACGGTCTTTAATAGTATTGCTATAGATGAGAGGATCTATCTGGTCGGAAATGCAGAGAATTTTCATGATTTTTTTGCATTTCCGTAAATATCAGTTTTATCCAGCAATTCCTGGAGCTGGTCCTTGTTAAAAAGCTCTACCGGCCTGGAATCAGCAAATTCCTGGGCTGCACGGGTAAAGCCAGAACTGGTTACTATGGCACAGCGAGTCATGTTGAGCTTTTTCATCTGTTCCATGAGCTGCCTCACCAGGGTGTCATCGATCATTTCAGGTTTACGGTAGAACCGGATTAAACGGGGCATTTTTCTTACATTGCGCCATTTTGCCGCATCACTTTCTACGGCTATAATGTCACAGCCATTCTGGATTTCACTTACATCCCGAACCTGTAAGGACATCCCCTGGGAAACAAGGGCCTTGCAAATTTCCATAAATTCGTTTTGCCCTGAGGTAAGATAATCTTTCATCTTATCATCGGTGCGGAATTCCTGGTATTGGGATAGCTTTTCTGCCACATCCCTGAAATTGGGTTTTTTAGCATATATTTTTTCCCATTGTTCTATAGCCAGGTCCAGTTCTCGATTTTTTTCGTAGCACATGGCAAGGAAATAGCGCGCATAAAGAGTTTCCTGGCTTGATTCGTCGGTTGTGGCCTTTATTGCCCGTTCGAGCTCAGGGATAGCCTTGTCTATGGCGTTCATGCTCATATAGCAGCCGCCCCGTTCAACCAGGGCTTTTATTTTAAGGTCGCTGTCTCGTTGCGCTTTTTCGAAAGACAGGAGGGCTGCCACATAATCATGGGCTTCTTTTTGCAGTTTTCCTAAAAGATAATAGGCCTGAGCATTGTCTCCCTGCAGTTTTAACGCTGCTTCCAGTTCTGCCTTTGCTTCAATCGGCCGTTTTTCCCGGTAAAGGAGCAGGCCCAGCTCATAATGGGCTTTGCTATGTCGGGGATCCAGTTCCACCGCCTTGCGAAGATATTGGGTCGCCATATCTGTCCGGTTTCGTTCTGCAAAGAGCTTCCCTGCCCAATAATAATGTTCTGCCTGGTAGGCTTCCATTTTGATGAGCAGCAAATATTCTTTTAAGGCTTCTTCGATCTGGTTGTATTTTACGAAGAGCTGTGCAATCGTTTTTCGAAACTCGTTTTCGGGGATATGAGGGCCGAATACACCAATTTGATTTACGGTTTTAAATTCCATAAGAGCCAATTCGCTTTTATTATCCGCCAGGTATGCCTTGCCAAGCATATAGTGGGCATCTGCATTGCGTGGATCCTGGCTGATAAGCGATCGGGCCGCTCGAATAGCGGTCTGGGCCTTTCCCTGCTTGATGAGCGTATCAATGGCCTCTATCCGTTTTGGGATAAAAATTGACTTTATGAGAAAATATGAAAGAAAACCAATACCTGTACCGAGAATGATGATGCCAATCACCACGATGGTCATGACGCGTACCGCCTCTTTGTGGTATCCTTATCTACGACAAGAGTAATTATTTTAGCCTCGCCTGTCAAACCATGCAGGTAGGTTCTGCAAAAATGTCGGTCTTTCAGGGGGAATATATGAAAAAGAATTGGCTGATAAAGGGGTTTTTATTCTGTCTTCTCCTTAATGTGCTGCCCCTGATAGCCCAGGAAGGTTCTGCTGATTTTGCGAAAGCTGAGGATGCCTTTCTCAGAAATAAACCCCAGGATGCGATTCCGATGCTGGAAAAGGTTATTACAGAGGATCCAGCACATATCAAAGCTTCATTGTATCTTGGGATTGCCTACCAGCAGGTTAAACGATGGGATGATGCGATAGCCCTTTACAAGAAACTGCTCAACCGGAGCGGAGTGGATGCCGCCCAGGTTGCCTATAATCTGGGAAATGTCTATTTTTCAAAGGGAAGTGCTGCTTTTGCTGAGGAATATTATACCCTGGCAATTCAAAAAAATGAGTCCTATAGTTCAGCCTATCTCAATAGGGCCAATGCCCGGATAAAGACGGGAAATCTTGCGGCAGCGGTCAATGATTATACCACCTATTTAACCCTCGAGCCCGCCTCGCCGAAACGGCCCCAGATTGAACAGCTGCTTGCGCTTATTCGTTCCCAGTTTGCTGCGGAGGAACAGAAAAAAAAGGAAGCAGAAGCCCAGGCAAAGGCGGAGGAAGAGCGCCGCAGACTGCTTTTGGAAGAAGTATCTGCATCCCTGCAGGCTGCATCTGAAGAGACCAAGGGTTTGCAGGCGGCTTCGGAATCGGTCCAATCCTACGATGGCGAGTTTATACTAGAATAAAAGCGGAGGTTTTCATGCAGGTTGATGAAAAAAAAGGGAAGAAGTCCACGTTTATTGTGATAGGAATTGTGGCGGCCTTGCTTGCTGTTGCAGCAGGGGCCGCTCTCATATATGGTATCGGGCGTTCCGCTGAAAATACCCGGCGGAATACTCTTGCCCTCGCGCAGGACTATGTGGATGGCGGCGAATACCAGCGGGCCCTGGATCTATTGGATACCCTGCTTATTAAAAACGCTTCCGACAAGGAAGCTCGGATACTGCGTACCAAGGTTCTTGAGTTGATGAAAGAATCCGGAAAGGTCGCTTCTAATGCAGGGTCGGGAAAGGACAGCAAGGATTCGGAGCTTGTATCTTCGGCCCTTAAGGAGGTCAGCAAGGCAGTTGAAAATGTCGCCAAAGTAGCTTCCCAGGCAAAAACAGCCCCAGCCCAGGATCCTATGGCGGCGGCGAAGGCTGAAGAAGAACGGCGTAAGGCTGCAGAGGCGGAAAAAGCGAAAGCCGAAGCCGCCGCTGCCGCTGCTGCCGCAGCGGCAGAGAAAAAGGCTCAGGAAGAAGCAGAGGCGGCCCGCAAGAAGGCCCAGGAAGAAGAACTGGCAAAAAAGTCTAAGGAACTGCAGGATAGGCTGAGACTTATCAATGACATGATTGCCCAGGGCCGCAGCGCTCTGCAGAAAAAAGACTACGGGACTGCCCAGCAGGTCTTCACCGATGCATTATCGAGGATACCTGAGGGAGAAAACCGGTTCCAATCCCAGAAATTGGCTGAAGTGGCCGATGCCTATTATGAAGGATTTACCAAGGACCGGGACAGTGAAGCGGGGCAGCAGGCCTTAAAGGATGCTATCCGCTATGCGAGGGATTCGATTAAAGCCGATCCAACCCAGGCTATGCCCCATTACACACTGGGCAAAATTAACTCAGATCTGAGACAATGGGACAACGCAGTTACGGAGCTTAAGGAAGCAAACCGGCTGGACCCCAAAAATTACCTCTATTCTTTTGAACTTGGCAAAGCTTATTTTAATGCCCGTAAATTTGCCGAAGCCCGCCAGGCTTTTGAAACTACTACAGCCTTAAAAAGCGATTTTGAACCTGCCTGGTACAATTTGGGAGGGACCCTGCGGGTCCTCGGCAAGAGCGACGAAGCCTTGCAGGCTTACAGACGAGCTGTGGCGTTAAAGCCTGATTATGCTCTGGCTCACCGTGAAATCGGCCGGATTCTTGCTCAGAAGGGGGACAATAAGGGTGCGGTAGATGCCTTTACGACGGCCCTAAAATATGCGCCGGATGATGTGGCTTCTCTCCGTGAACTGGGGGCAGTCCAGAGTGCCATGGGGAACAATGCGGCGGCTGAACAATCCTTTGCAAAGGCCTTGCTTCTCAATGGACAGGATCCCCAGACCAATTACAACATGGCTATCGTAAAGCTTTCTTTGAATAAGACTGCAGAGGCTCTGCAATTTGCCAGAAAAGCAGTGGAAGGCGCGGAGTCGAATGCGGTTTATCAATATACATTGGGACAGGCACTGGAGGCAAACAACGATACCGACGGCGCTATTACCGCCTATATCAGGGCCGCTGTGCTGGATAAAAAATACATTAAGCCCCGAATAAACCTGGGGGCCATCTATCTTGCAGGGGGCTTCCCCGATAAGGCCCTCGATTATCTCTTAGAAGCTTATGGGGTGGATCCCAAGTCCTTTGAGGTAAACAACAATCTGGGTTCAGCCTATGCACGGAAGGAACTGTGGGATAAGAGTATCGAACATTATGAAAAGGCTCTTCTTGTGGAACCGAAAAATGGAATTGCACGGATAAACCTAGCTCGAGCTTATGTAGGATCGGGACGGCTCGATAAGGCCCGGGATACCTATGTTGAACTTATTAAACTTGAACCGAACAACTGGGATGCTCTCTTTGAATTAGGTAAAACCTATGCCAGTCTTGGCGATGGGGCCAATGCTAAACAGCGGCTTTCTGATTTGGTACGGCGGAATCCTTCTTATGAACGAAGGGCCGAAGCAGAAAAAATACTCGCAGGATTGTAAACGGATTGTGAATGGATAGGTGTGATATGAACGGAAAAACGATTCAAACCGGGTTTTTCTTTTTGATATTTTTATTGCTTTTCCTGGCTGTGGTGCGTATTTTTACCCCCTTTTTTACAGTATTTCTCTGGGCTGCCCTTTTGTATGTACTGGTGAGCCCCCTTTATTCTGCGGTGCTTAAAAAGCTGCCAAATTCGGGCCGTTTGGCTGCTCTTATCCGGAGCGTCATGGCAGCCCTTTTTGCCATCGTGACTGTTCTTATCATCATATCCCTCATTATATGGATAGGTGTACAGCTATATCACCAGATGTATGGACTCTTAAAAAATCTGCGAATGTACCTGGCAAACAACCCCGATTTTTTAAGCAAAGAATTAGGACAGTTCTCACTCTTTATAAAAGACTTAACCCTGGGTCAGATTGATTTAAGTTCCCTTAATGTAAAAGCCCAGATTCAGGTTCTGCTCAGTTCCAGCAGTCAAAAGCTGCTCCAGGTTTCTACTTCTCTTGTAAAAAACGTAGGGTCTTTTTTAGCGGGGCTTGCATTTCTTGTTTTTACTTTGTTTTTCTTTTTAATCGATGGATCCTATCTCTTTAATTTATTGGTGCGGGTCATTCCGATAAAAAAAGACTACATTATGCAACTGGCTACAAAGTTTAAAGAAATAACCCAGAATCTTTTTATGGGCTATATTCTGGTTGCCCTGGTGCAGGCAACAATCGCCTTTATTCTTTTTACTCTTTTTAGGATTCAGGGAGCATTGGTGTTTTCGATAGTTCTCTTCTTCTGCACCTTTATTCCCATTATTGGCGCCGGTACCATCTGGGGGCCCCTCGGTATTTTTAAGATTGTTACCGGAGATGTTATGGGGGGTATTGTGTTCCTTATTCTCTCAGGAGTACTTATTTCTACGTTAGATAATCTGCTCAGGCCCTTTTTTTTAAAAGACCGGATCAATCTGCATCCGCTCATTATCTTTTTTGCGATTCTTGGAGGGGTAAGCGTTTTTGGTCTTAATGGGCTGGTATTGGGTCCCATGATTGTTATATTATTCCTCACCGTGCTGGATCTCTTTTTTGTAGAACACGGAATGAATCCAGAACGGAGCGATACAAATTAAAGCAGGAGACAAAAATGAATGCCATAGTCACCGTGGTGGGCAGCGATAAGGTTGGCATTATTGCCCGGGTTAGCGCATTTTTTGCGGAGCGGAACATCAACATAGAAGACATAAGCCAGACGGTTCTTTCTGGTAACTTTGTCATGATGATGATGGTTGATTTATCCCACAGTTCTAAACCGCTTTCTTTAGTCAAGGAAGAGTTGGATGTCCTTGGTTCTGATATGGGTGTGTCTATCAGTGTGATGCACGAAAAAGTGTTCAGCGCTATGCACCGGATATAATTATGCTGTTTACTCCCTATGAAATTAAAGAAACGGTGGACATGTTCCTCCGGTACAAACTTGATATTCGGGCTATTACTTTAGGTGTTTCCCTGTTTGACTGTATTTCTGCCTCGGGGACCGAAACCCGGCGGCGTATGCGGGAAAAGATACTCCGCGTTGCAGGAAACCTGGTTAAGGTTGGTCAAGATATAGAAATTGAGTATGGCATTCCCATAATCAACAAGCGAATTTCCGTAACGCCGATTGCCCTTGTGGCAGGAGCTACCGAAGATACGGACTATACGCCCTATGCGCGGACCCTGGATGAGGTTGCCCGGGAACTAGGCATAGACTTTGTAGGCGGTTTTTCGGCCCTGGTGCAGAAGGGTTTTGCCAAGGGAGATGATCATCTTATAGCTTCCATCCCCGAAGCCCTGGCAACGACCGAACGGGTCTGCGGTTCTGTGAATGTGGCAACCACAAAAAGCGGTATTAATATGGATGCGGTCCGCCTTATGGGTAGGGTAATTAAGGATGCAGCAGCTCGGACCGCTGCTCAGGACGGGCTTGCCTGCGCGAAATTGGTGGTTTTCTGCAATGCGCCGGAGGATAACCCCTTTATGGCCGGAGCTTTCCATGGCCCTGGTGAAGGTGAATCTTCTCTTAATGTGGGTGTATCCGGCCCCGGTGTAGTCAAGGCTGCCCTGGAAGCCCACCGGGGGTCCAGTTTTGATGAAATCGCCGATGTGATAAAAAAGACGGCTTTTAAGATTACCCGAATGGGGCAGCTTGTGGGTATGGAAGCGGCCAAACGGCTCAATGTTCCCTTTGGCATCCTTGATCTGTCTTTGGCACCGACCCCTGAAGTGGGTGATTCGGTTGCCCGTATCCTTGAAGAGTTAGGCCTTGAGTCTGCGGGTACCCACGGGACGACCGCCGCCCTGGCCCTTTTGACCGATATGGTGAAAAAGGGCGGAGTCATGGCATCTACCCATGTGGGGGGTCTTTCCGGGGCCTTTATTCCCGTATCCGAAGACGAAGGCATGGTTGCCGCAGTCCGCTCAGGTTCCCTGTCTCTGGACAAGCTCGAAGCTATGACCACCGTATGTTCTGTCGGGCTTGATATGATTGCAATTCCTGGCGATACCAGTGCGGCAACCATTTCTGCCATCATCGCCGATGAAATGGCTATTGGTATGGTTAACAGTAAAACTACTGCGGTCCGTCTTATTCCCGTGCCGGGTAAAAAGGCAGGCGATTGGGCTGAGTTTGGAGGCCTCTTAGGGGGCGCTCCCATCATGCCGGTCCACAATTTTGGAAGCGATGCCTTTATAGCCCGTGGCGGCCGTATTCCTGCGCCGATCCACAGCTTTAGGAACTAAGTTGTATGGAATATCTTGTCGGGTCTCCTTTCCGCAGGCGAGACGAGGGGCTCTATTTTCTTGCGGTTATGGCCGGCGGTCTTGCTGTCGCCATGGTCGATTCTTCTTTTAACAATTTCCTCGCCGCCACCTGGGATATTTCGGGTCTTGCACGGAGCAGTCTGGAACTGCCCCGGGAACTGCCGGGCTTTCTTAATGCCTTTGTGGCGGCCCTCTTGGCTTTCCTACCGGGGCGGCGTATTGGCGCTTTTTCGTTTCTGCTTCAGGCCCTGGGTATTTATCTTCTTGCCAGCTTCTCTGCAACCTTTGGACACATGACCTTTTGGCTTTTTACATACAGCTTGGGCTTACACCTCTTTCTGCCCCTCCAGCAGTCCATCGCATTGGAACTTGCTTCGAGCGGTGCCGAAGGGGCCCTTCTGGGCAAAGCCAATGCACTGCGAAACCTTGCCCAGATAGCGGGCGGTGCCTTTGTCTTTATAGCTTTTGGTTTTTTCAAACTTTCTTTTGCCGCAAACTTTTTACTTGCAGCACTAGTCTTTGCTGCAGGGGCTTTGGCCCTTTTTGGTATGAGCCGTCCGGTTCGGGATAAAAATGCGGAAGCCCTGGTTTTTAAGCGGCGGTATGGTCTTTTTTACATCCTTTCAATCCTGTACGGGACAAGAAAACAACTGTTTATTACCTTTGCTCCCTGGGTTATTGTTTCGGTGTACCACAAGCCCACATCTATTATGGCGGCCCTTTATTTTGCAGGGGGAATTGCGGGGGTCCTGTTTCAGCCTTTCATCGGCAGGGCTGTGGACAAACGTGGAGAAAGGTTCATGCTGGGCCTGGAGGCGCTCCTCCTTATACCGGTTTGTTTTTTCTATGGTTTTGCAAAAATCATTTTTCCTGAAGCAATTGCCTTTATTATTGTTTGTCTCTGTTATGTGGCCGATTCGCTGCTCCTTTCCTTTAGTGTTGCCCGTTCGGTGTGGATGAAAAAAATAGCGGAGAAACCGGGCGATATTGCCCCAACCCTGGCCATGGGCGTTTCCATCGATCACATATTTTCTATAGCGGTCGCCCTGCTCGCGGGTCTTCTCTGGGATAAGTTTGGCTACCAATGGGTATTTCTTGCCGGTGCGGGAATTGCGGTCATCAATTTTATTGCCACCCGGTTTGTCCGGGTGCCGGATACTTCTGCGGTTGATCCATTAACCGCAGAAAAGACAACATAAGTAACGAGGCTTTTTCCTGATCGTGCCAATCGTATATGGGGCTCATTACAAACCCTGTTTGGGGCACTCCTTCTGCAAAGGACAGACTGCACAGGCTGGTTTCCGGGCGGTGCACACCTGTCTTCCGTGGCGATTCAGGCTATGGCCTATGGAAATCCATTGGTTTTCCCGGTAGAGCAGGGCCAGAGTCCTTTCTGTTTTATCCGGGTCCCGGCTTGTCGTAAGACCCAGCCGCAGGCTGATACGGCTTACATGGGTGTCCACGATGATAGCCGGTTTCTGATAACAGGCAGAGAGGATGACGCTGGCGGTTTTTCTGCCAACCCCGCGGAGGGCGGTGAGGGCCTCCATTGAGTCGGGTACTTGCCCGTGGTGCTTAATGCTTATGGTCTGGGACAATTCTTTGAGAGCCAGGGCTTTCGCCCGATAAAATCCGGTAGAGTATATAATTGCTTCCAATTCTTCTATTTCGGCACCCGCCATTGATTCGGGAGTCGGAAAGCGGGCAAATAGGGTGGGGCTTACCAGGTTCACCCGTTCATCCGTACATTGGGCTGAAAGGACCGTGGCAACAAGAAGCTGGAAGGGGGTGCTATAGTCCAGAGCCGGAGCAGGGTTCGGGTACAGGGGTGACAAGGTTGTGTAAATGTGCTGAGCCCAGGCCTCTTTATTCATGGGAACATTGTATTGTGTCTTGTACGGCTAGGCAAGAAATAATCCTGCTCTGGCATATTATCTACAATTTTGGTATACTGGGGGCCAATTTCAAAACCCTCTCAGTTTTGAAATAGCTTTCTGTATCATACTTGTAGTTAAAAGATATATAGTGTATTTTGTATATATTGCTATATTGCAGCTTCAGAGGGAGGAGCAAAGTGTATAAAAGCGTAGATCCCAAAGTAGATTTTCCAAAAATGGAAGAGGAAATCCTTGCATTCTGGGAAAAATATGACATTTTCAAAAAATCAATTTCCCAGCGGGAAGGAAAGGATGAATTTGTCTTTTACGACGGTCCTCCCTTCGCCACGGGCCTTCCGCATTTCGGTCACTTTGTGCCCGGTACTATAAAAGACATTATTCCCCGTTACCAGACGATGAAGGGTAAAAAGGTAGAGCGCCGCTTCGGCTGGGACTGCCACGGATTACCCGTAGAAAACCTGATCGAAAAAGAACTGGGCCTCAATTCCAAGACCGACATTGAAAAATTCGGGGTCGCCAATTTTAACGAGGCTTGCCGGTCCTCGGTGCTGCGTTATGTTTCCGAATGGCGCCGCATCGTAACCCGTCTGGGCCGCTGGGTAGACTTTGATAATGACTATAAAACAATGGATCCCGATTATATGGAATCCATTTGGTGGGTTATGAAGACCCTCTGGGAAAAGGGTCTCCTTTATGAAGGCTACTATATTCTCCCTTATTGCCCCCGCTGTTCCACCGTACTCTCCAACCATGAACTCAATCTGGGGGGCTACAAGGATGTCCATGACCCGGCCATTACGGTCAAATTTAAAGTAAATGGCGTCATTCCCGGTTCTGCCGCAGCCCAGGCAAAGCTAGCAGGCCTTGCCGATGGTAATACCTATCTTTTAGCCTGGACCACCACTCCGTGGACCTTGCCATCCAACCTTGCTTTGGCGGTGGGTCCCGAAATCGACTATGTGCTCGTGCAGGATGGAGCAGAACGGTATATCCTTGCGGAGGCCCGGCTTTCCGCCTATTACAAAAAGGCCGAAGACTACCAGATCCTCTGGAAAAAGAAAGGGGATGAGCTTGTCGGTATTGGCTATGAGCCCCTTTTTCCCTATTTTAAGGACGCCAAAGAACAGAATGCCTTCCGAACCTACAGCGGAGACTATGTGTCCACCGAAGACGGTACAGGTATAGTCCATATTGCCCCCGGTTTCGGCGAAGACGACCAGCGGATCCTCAAAGGTACGGGGGTTCCGACAATTTGCCCCGTGGATGCGGAATGCCGCTTTACCGATGAAGTGCCTGATTATAAGGGACTTTTTGTCAAAGACGCAGACAAGGCTATAATGGAGCGGCTAAAAACGGAGGGAAAACTTGTTAAACGGGACCAGATCCTCCATGCCTATCCCCACTGCTGGCGCTGTTCGAGCCCCCTCATCTACCGGGCGGTAAGTTCCTGGTTTGTAAATGTGACAAAAATAAAGCAGGATATGCTGGATGCAAACCAGGAAATTCACTGGGTGCCGGATCACATCCGGGATGGACGCTTCGGAAAGTGGCTCGAAGGGGCCCGTGACTGGGCTATCAGCCGGAACCGGTACTGGGGAAATCCGCTGCCAATCTGGAAATGCCCGGACTGCGGCAAGACGATCTGTGTGGGCAGCCGCAAGGAACTGCAGGACCTTTCCGGCGTGGAAGTAACGGACCTGCACAAGCACTTTGTGGATGAAATTACCATTCCCTGTTCCTGCGGCGGAACCATGAAGCGGATCCCTGAGGTGTTGGACTGCTGGTTTGAATCCGGCGCTATGCCCTATGCCCAGAACCACTATCCCTTTGAAAACAAGGAATTTTTCGAATCCCATTTCCCCGCGGACTTTATCAGCGAAGGGCTCGATCAGACCCGGGGCTGGTTCTATACCCTTACCATTCTGGGAGCGGCTCTCTTTAAGCGGCCCGCCTTTAAAAATTGTGTCGTCAATGGTCTAGTGCTTGCAGAAGACGGCAAAAAGATGTCCAAGAGCCTCAGGAACTACACGGATCCCATGGATGTCATCAATACCTTCGGTGCCGATGCCCTTAGGCTTTTCCTCATGCATTCTGCAGTCGTTAAGGCCGATGACCTTCGGTACAGTGACGAAGGGGTTAAGGATGTGCTCAAGAGCATCATCATTCCCCTGTGGAACTCCTACAGCTTTTTTGTGACCTACGCCAATATCGACCACATGAAGCCCACAAAAGCACCGGATAATCCATCCAATCCACTGGACAAATGGATACTTTCGGTGGCTGAATCGATGGTAGAACGGGTTACCGCCGCCCTTGACGGCTATGACATGAACCGGGCAATTGATCCGATTGTTGAGTTCATCGATCTCCTTAATAACTGGTATATCCGCCGATCCCGGCGCCGCTTCTGGCGGAGCGAGAACGACAGTGACAAGGCAGAAGCCTACAGTACCCTGTACAGCGTGCTTAAAAAACTGAGCCTTGTTGCAGCCCCCATTATGCCCTATACCACCGAGGCGATTTGGCAGAACCTGCGGCTGGAAACGGACCCCATTTCGGTCCATCTGGCGGATTACCCGACGGCGGAACAGCACCGGAAAGACGAAGAGCTGGAATTCAAGATGTCCGTGGTCCAGCATGCGGTATCCATGGGCCGGGCGCTCCGGTATCAGTACAACATTAAGGTTCGCCAGCCCCTGCGCTCGGTAGAGCTTGTTACCCGGAATCCCGAAGAAAAGAAGGTTCTCCTTGAAATGGAAGAAATTATCCGGGAAGAGCTGAATGTTAAAAATGTGGTGTTCCGGGACAACGAGGAAGACCTGGTGGAATATCAGGCTAAGGCTAATTTCCGTATTCTGGGCAAAGAACTGGGTAAGGATATGAAGGCCGCCGCCGAACGGATAGAAAGCTTAAGCCAGCAGGAAATTCAGGGACTCCTCGAAGGAGCGACCCTGAGCATCGAAGTAAACGGCAAACATGTGGACCTCACTGCGGATAAGCTCGATATACGGCGGCTTGAAAAAGCCAATGTTAAAGTGCTTAACGAGGGTACCCTTACCGTCGGCCTTGATACGGAAGTTACCGAGGAACTTGCCCAGGAAGGGGATGTACGGGATCTTGTGCGGGGCATTCAGAATTTACGGAAGGAAAGCGGTCTTGAAGTAACCGACCGGATTCGGCTAACCCTGTTTGGGTCTGAAAGGCTCAAAGCCGCCTATGCTTCCTTCGTAGACTATATTGCCCAGGAAACCCTGGCCATAGATATTCAATGGAAAGAGCTTCCTTCCATGACTGCGGTAGAAGCGGGCGATGAGGAATGGAAAGTAGCCCTGGAGAAGGCATAAGGCTAGGGTAAACTTGATGAAAAAACGGTGGGGAGCGGGAAGCATATTCGGCCTATTGGTTCTCATTCTGGCAGTGCTGGGTGAGACTTCCTGTACCACCGTTCCGGCCGTTTCGCCTGAACTAAAGTCCCATCCCTTTGCTGAGCTCCCGCCAGGAGCGACTCTTTATGTCTATGGAAATGTTCAAAAAAGTCGAAGCCTCCTTAAAGAATTATACCGTCTGGATGCGGGAGGCGTATCGGGAGGCTTGTTAAAAAAGGTTCCCCTTTCGGCACTGGATATAACTGACCAATTCTATGGGGCTATTTATAGGGAGAACCCTGAACGGAACTGGTATGCCCTTGTCTCAGGCCGTTTCCCTGTTTTTCAGAGTAACCTGTCGTTGTTCTTTAGCCCCGAGTGGAAAAAAAAGCGCAGCGGAGGCCTTTCCTACTGGAGATCGGAAAAACAGCGTGTTTCACTTCAGATAAGCTCCCGGCAGCTCATCCTTACCGATGGTATCCCGCAAACCGCAGCCTCGCTTGGCAGCTCCCTCTATGGAACCGAAGGTGAAACAGACTCTTTGCTGCAGGATATGGCACTTTCCCATCTTGTTATACTAATTCCGAAACCGCAGAGTCTCTTTCAATCTGCATTGGCAGGACTCGGCATTCCAGCTCAAAACCTGCAAATTCCGATGGAGGAAATTAGGGTAAAACTGTACTCGTCGGCTATTCAGGACTCTTACGAAATACAACTTAACTTACAAACCGGCAGCCCCATATATGCCCGTGCTCTGGGGGCCCTATTATCCCTTGCGTCCCGGATGCTCTCAACATGGGAAATGGGGGTTGCAGCAGAGGATCCATCCCTGGCCTTGCAGCAATTCGCCGGAATACTGCTTTCTGGCAGCCAGAAAACTGAAGGTAACAGGATCATTTTAGTGAGTAAGCCAGTATCTCAAGGAGAACTTGCTTTACTTTTACATAACTTATTAGTATATTTTGAGCGAAATAAAACCTTTTAGATAAAGACGGAGAGGAATTCACCATGCCTACCTATGAATATGAATGCAAGACCTGCGGTCACACCTTTGAGGTATTTCAGAACATGAGCGATCCCGCAGTAAAATCCTGTCCTGAATGCGGCAAAGATGTGCGTCGTCTTATAAACGGGGGAACGGGCATCATTTTCAAGGGCTCCGGATTTTATGTAACCGATAAGGGAAGCTCTAAGTCATCTTCCGGCTCTTCCTCTTGTTCCACCTGCAGCAGTTCCGATTCTGGAACCTGCGCTTCTAAGACCGCCGTTTAACCTGCAATGCAACTGCCGCTCCGGTTTTCGTTGCGGTACCATCCGCTTTTTCTAGAACTTGGGCGGCATCTTCGCCAGGCTTCCTGGGGGTCCTTGCAAGGAGCGTCACTGCAGGCTAGTCTGAATAACAAACATGATAAGGCAGAATTAGTCGCCTTTGTTTGTTATCTTTTAGGATTACCAAGCCATACCCATGTGATTTCCCAGGCTTCGCTCACCCAGCTTGTGTTTATCTACCCTGCCTACGCATTACAGCTGCAAATGATAGTGGCTGAGGAACTCCATGAGACGTCAACCTTTTGGGGCAGCCTTTCTTTTAATAACTCAAATATGGTTGAAATTCGTTTTGGCCATGAGTGTTGGATCGCTGTTTCACGCCGGGAAGATGAATACTATCATGTCCCTTTGCCTGAAGGCAGCGCCGAAGAATATCGAAGGCTCGATGAAACCCAGGGCTTCCGTGTTTTGCCACTGGAGCTTGAAAAACAGGTAGATGCTTATATACAATCCCTTTCGTTATGAAAGAAAGTTTCAAGGGGCCCCTCTTTTTCTGTGAACATTGCGGTTCTCCGGTGCCCCAAAAAGCAAAACAATGTCCTACCTGCGGCCGATTCTTTGCCAGTGTCCGCTGTCCTTACTGTGGTTTTACCGGCTCCGAGGAACTCTTTTCCGAAGGCTGCCCAATCTGCGGTTATTCCCGGGGCAAACAGGAACCTCATACAGCTGATATATATCGAGATAAAATACCGTCTCACCGGACTCCCCGGGGACCTGTTACGCCGCTCCCATGGTGGGTCTACGGAATTAGCCTCTTTGCACTCCTTGTTGCCATAGCAACTATTCTCTTTGTTATGATTTAATAATAAATTGGAGCCGGTTTCCCGCAGTGGGAGCAAAAGTAGGCCTTTGTTTCCTCGTTGAGCTCAAGTCCCGGCGTCTCTATATGATACCCAGAACGTTCAACCAAGGATTTTCCGCAATGACTGCACAGGGTTTGATTTGTTTCACCCCAAATATTCCCCAGGTAAACATATGAAAGCCTTCCCCGCACCAGGTTCTTTATCTGAAAAAGCAGCTCCTGTTTTGTAGGGCCTTCTCGCCACCGATATGCAGGGTGATAGGCCGAAAGGTGCCAGGGTATATCCGGTGAAAGACCCGAAAGAAATTCAACGATTCCCTCCGCTTCTGCAATAGAATCGTTAAGGCCCGTAACAACCAGGGTTGTTACTTCAAGATGTACATTCATTTCGCGGGCAAGCTCTAAAAAACGGCAGACGGCAGCTAGATCTCCACCGAGCTGATTGCGATACGTATCTGAATGAAAACTTTTTAGATCTATGTTTGCCGCATCAGTTAAGGAAAGTACATCCTTGGCGGGCTCTTCATTGATACACCCATTAGACACAAGCACCGTTGCAAGTCCCCGCTTTTTTGCCTCCCCCATGGCTTCCAGAAGGTATTCAATATGAACCAGGGGCTCCGAATAGGTAAAGGCCACCGCATCGGTCCCTGAATCAGCTGCAAGCTTTATGAGTTCAGCCGGAGAGATAGAACGAAATGTTATGTCGGTTTTTTGGGATATTTCCCAGTTCTGACAGAAGGGACAATGCAGGTTGCAGCCGACAAAGCCGACAGAAAAAATCGAGGAGCCGGGTCTAAAATGATACAGGGGCTTTTTTTCTATAGGGTCGATAGAGATACTGCTGATGCTGCCGTAATAGGGAAGGGCTAGGGCCCCCTCGGAACCCTGCCTCACTTTACAAAGCCCAAATGTACCCTGTTTAAGCACACAGCGGTGGGGACACAGGCCGCATTGAACCGTGGAGGGCCTGTCTTGTACTACACGGTAGTAGCGTCCCTCCGGTATGTTCATCGATTTAAACTCCGCAGGAGCCGTTCATGCAGGCTCTTAGAGGTATTGATAAACTGCAAAGAATCCTGGACTTCAAAAGGTTCATGGATGACTCCATAGGCCCCTTTGCGAACCCAGATTTTAACAATCCGGATACTTTCTCCTGTTTCAGTTACCGCTGAAGGCAGGTCCTCCACATAGAGCACATCGCAGAGTTTAAACTCCATAATAGTGGGGCTTGTACCCAGGGGATCAACCACAAATATCAGTTTTTCCGGCTCAAAAGGATGCTGACGGGGATAGCCCGAAAAGGGAATCCCATCGAGAGGGGGCTTGCCTGAGTATTTGGCAATTTCAAAAAGCGGGGCAGTTTCAAGATAGGTCGAAATGCTCATACATACCTCCCGTATAAACTATACGCATAATTTACAGAGAGGGCAAGATTGTTGGCTCACTTGATGAGCGTATCGACTGGAAGGCCCAGTTTATCCAGTTTTGGTGCAATAACAACTCTACAGTAACCTGCGAAGGGGTGCCGTTCATAGTAATCTTGATGGTATTCTTCGGCGGGCCAGAATGTTGCAAGGGGCTCTATGTGGGTTACCACGGGCTTTGCAAAGGCTTTGCTCGCAGTCAAACGGCGGATAAAATCTTCAATTCTTTGTTTCTGATCATCATTGGTATAGAGAATAATAGACCGGTATTGGGTCCCCACATCGGCCCCTTGCCGGTTTTCAGATGTCGGATCGTGGGCCTTAAAAAAGATATCGAGAATTTGTTCAAGACTTATTTTTTCTGGGTTGTATTCGAGCTTTACCACCTCTGCGTGTCCTGTTAGTCCTGTGCAGACCTGTTCATAGGTTGGGTTTTCTGTTTTTCCGCCCGCATAGCCAGAAACAGCGGATTCAATTCCTTCGATCCGTTCATAGACCGCTTCGATGCACCAAAAACAACCGCCGCCCAGCACTATACTTTCTCGTTTTTTATTCATCTCCATGCCGTTCACTCCCTCCAGCATTTGCAAAAGCAGCACAAAGCCAATCAGCAAAAGAATCGCCGCCTGTAAAATGCTGTATTTCATACTATAAAGGTAATATATAAAGGTTGAAAAGAAAACAAAGTGGCACTTCTTTGTTGACCCTCTGGGGCCGATTCAGTATGGTTGCTGTTATGATGCATAAAGACCGGTGGTTTGTATTTAAGGACAACGATGTCCTATTCCCGCGGGGCACAGCAATTAATGATGTCGTGCAGGGGATTGTATTTGAATCATCCCAAACCTTTGTTGAAAGCGATCATTATTTTTGTTTAAAAGATCAGGGTACTCTTATCCATACCCTGTTTTTTGATGGGGAATCTTTGAACCCAGATTTTGCAGACTGGGATTCTCTGCCGGTCCGTACTGTATTGGGTTCATTAAAGGCCCCTTATGCAGATGGAAATGATTGGCAGATCCTTTCTCGTTTTCTGCGGGCCTTTCATGCTGCCCAATGGCATGTTTCATCCCGGTTTTGCGGTTTTTGCGGCGCCCCTCACGGCGATGCGGAGGATGAGCTTGCCCGCCAGTGTACCCGCTGCGGAAGATTAGAATACCCCCGCATTACTCCTGCGGTTATAGTTGCCATTACTGATGGTCAGGGGCGGCTCCTTCTTGCCCATAACGGCAAGTTTAAAAATAACGTATATGCCCTTATAGCCGGTTTTGTAGAGGCCGGAGAACGCCTGGAAGATACGGTACACCGGGAAGTCCGGGAAGAGGTAGGTATTGAAGTAGATTCGGTTACCTATGTGGCATCCCAGCCCTGGCCATTTCCTGCTTCCCTTATGCTCGCCTTTGAAGCCTGCTATAAAGGAGGGGAGCTTCGCTGCGATGGCAAAGAGATCCTGGATGCCCGCTGGGTTACCCCGGATACGCTCCCTGAACTTCCGGCCCCAGGATCCATATCCCGTTTCCTTATCGACCGCTGGCTTAGGGGGCGTACAAATCCCTGCCCTGGTCATCGATGATGACAAAGGCCAAGAGGTCCCGGACCCGGATGCGCCGGACCGCTTCCATGCCTAACTCCGGATAGTCAATAATTTCGCTTTCCAAAATGTTTTCTTCTGCTATGAGAGCCGCGGCTCCGCCTATGGTGCCAAGATAAAAGGCTCCGTATTTTTTGCAGGCCTCTCTCCATGTTTTAGTCCTATTACCCTTTGCAAGGGTAATAAGGCTGGCTCCCCGGCTCATCAATTCATCCGCATAGGCGTCCATCCGTTGAGCTGTGGTGGGACCGAAACTGCCGATTACTTTTCCCGCAGGGGTTGCTGCTGGTCCCGCATAGTAAATAGGGTACCGGGCAACATAGTCCGGAAGCTTTTCGCCCCGCTGTAAAATCTCGTGCCATTTCAGGTGGGCGGCGTCTCGGGCGACCAGCAGGTTCCCCGAAAGAAGTATCCGGTCCCCGGCAGCGGAGCCCCGCAGGGCTTCAAGTGTTTTCTGTATGCCCTGGTCAAGGTCTATGGATCGTACTCTTGAATCAGCATGGTCAGGACCTTTTATTGATACAGCCGAACCTGCTGGTCGCCCGAGCCCCTGCTTGCGGGTCCTGCTTTGCTCGTAGCTTTCTGCCAGGCTCCGAACTGCGCCGCCCTGTTTTTTAAGGAAATCCAGCGGCTGCTGTTCGAGTTTTTCGAGCCAGACCCCAGAGGCGTTGATTTTAGCCAGCATGTTACGGTGGGCCGAACAGGATACGCCGATAGAAACCGGGCAAGAGCCGGCATGGCGGGGCAGCCGGATCAGCCGGGCATCGAGGGCTAGAAGGCTGCCCCCGAACTGGGCACCGAGGCCGCTCGCCCGTGCGATATTCATCAACTTATTTTCCCAAAGGGCATCCCGAAAGAGCCATCCCTGCTGTCCCTGCTGGGCTGCCCCATCCATAAACGGAGCCCTATCCAGAATTTCCGTGGTTGCTAGTTTCAGGATGGTTAAGTTTTCTTCGGGGCTCGTGCCGCCCACCACGACCGCAAGCCGGTAGGGCGGACAGGCAGCGGTTCCCAGGGCTGCTATTTTTTCTCTTAAAAAGGCTTCGAAGGCTTCTGGCTCGAGGAGTGCCTTGGTCATCTGAAAGAGACTTGTCTTGTTAGATGAACCTCCACCCTTAGCGACAAATAAGAATCGGTATTCTGCACCTTCCGGCTTATCCGGTACCGCCTCGATATGAATCTGGGCGGGAAGGTTGGTCCCCGTGTCAAATTCATCAAAAAGGTTTAGAAATCCAACTTGACTGGATCGCAGGGGATTTTCCGTGTAGGCCCGCAGCACCCCGCGGCTTATGGATTCCTGGTCATCCGTTCCCGTATATATCGATTCACCCTTCCAGCCAATAACTGTGGCGGTTCCCGTATCCTGACAGAGGGGGAGCTTTCCTTCCGCCGATATGAGGGCGTTTGTAATGAGTTTTTCCAATACAAGCCGGTCGTTGGTGCCCGCTGCCTCGGCGTTATAGCCTTCGGCCCAAAGTTTAAGGTGGCTTGGCCGCAGATAGTAGGAGACCCTAAAAAAGGCTTCTTGAGCTACAGCGGTGAGCACCGAGGGATCCAAAGAAAGCCGGCCCTGAGAAACACGGATTGTTCCGGGCAGGGGGAGAAGGGGTTCAAAGCTGGTATTCTGAAAGGCTGCATCGATAATTGATCCAATATTCATATTCTAATCCTCTTTTACTCCTCGGCGATGTTGCTTAAGATTTGATCGTAGCCGGCGTTTTCTTCGTGGCCGACCCGGCCAATCAGCATATATTCGTGAAAAATAGGATGGTATCGCAAGGCTTTAACGAGACGGAAATTTTCTATCTGGCCCGAATTCTGCACATGGGTCCGGATCCCGGTACAGAAGATGCTTTCCTCCCCAATTTGAATGTGGTCCGCATCAATGGGCATGATCGGGATGTTCTGCTGAATAATCTCCTTTACTTTCTGTTCAAGCTCAGGGATATTTATGTCCGGTTTTTCCGGAAAATTGATGACAAATCCGTGTTTTACATCCGAATGGAGTACCCGCCGTTTCAGATTATAGTCCCGTTCAAGGATCATAGTGGTAATATCCTCCGCTGAATGGGCCATGAGGCGGAATTTGATCGTCCGGTTTACAATATCCCGAATGGCCTCCGGAAAAGGGCCGAATACGCTGGGCCGGCTTACAATGACTTCTTCGCCGATACCGAAGATAATCTGGGCATTGTATCCCAGGGTTTCCCAGATAAGATCAAAATGTTCTATGACCACCCGCCTGCCATGTGATATGGCATGGGAAATGGCTTCAGCGATTTCCCATTTTTGTCGGAAGCCTAGCTCGTAATGGACATCGATATGAAAGGTATGGGGGGCAAAAAAATCCTCTGGGTCAAAGTCGTAAATTAATGCCTGCCGTACATTGGTGCCCTCGTCGTCATTGGTAAGTTCCAGTCCTGGAAATAGGCCCCGGACCAGGGTAGACTTGCCAGAACCGGGGGCTCCGATAATGCCGATAATAAGGTCGTTTGCATAGAGGTACCGGTGGGAAAGTTCGTTTCCCAGCATATACAGGCGCTGCCGGCCCCGGGGGGCGTAATAGGTTGCATAGATCAGGGTTTCATAGGTATGGGGCCGGTAGTCAAAGAGGGGCATTGGCACCGGGCCAGGAATTTGTCTGTTCTTGTCCGTACTCATTATGATGAGAGTATACAACAGAAACAAATAGCGCAACAGCATGAAAATGGTATATAGTAAGTATATGAAAAAGCTTATAGACCGCCGTTCAGAAACCGCTATGGCCCTTATACTGCTGGCCCTTATTTCTCTTCTAGCTTTTGGGGGTATCTTTGTGGTGGTTGTTCAGGAGCGGCAGCGGCAGCAGCTTTTAGCCGAATACCGGGCTTTTCAGCTGGCTGCGGAACTTCAGCAGGCCTATGATCGGGGAACCTTGAGCGGTTTTGAAAAATATCCTGACCTTATAGCCTTTGGTATCTACACTTCACGGGGAATTGCTTTGTATCGCTTTGGAAATGCGCCGCAAACCGTGGACCCTGAGGATCCCAAGAATCCGCCTACTATTTCAGGGGACATCATTACCCTGGTCCGCCCATTCGGAGGCGGCGGCGCTATGCGGGGCCGTATTGGCGGCTTTCGGCAAAGCGCTGATACCACTGATATGATGATGTCTGCCATTGCTGGACTCGGCATGATCCGGCTCGTCTTTGTCTCCTATCGCATTTCTTCCCTCCAGAAGGGTTTATATGTGCTCTATACGGTTGCATTACTTATCACTTTGGCCCTTACCGGAGCCTTCGCGCTTCTGCTTCGTCTGGCCCGCAATCTAGACCAGTTCCGGCTCAGGGAAGCTAAAAACCGGGAATTGGTAGCCCTGGGAGAAGCTGCCCGGACCCTGTCCCATGAGATTAAGAATCCCCTAGGGGTACTTAAGATACAAACCGCCCTTTTGCAGAAACAGCTCAATGGAACAGAGCTGCTGCAAAACGTCCGCATTATGGAAGAAGAAATAGATCGGCTTGGTATTCTTACAGACCGGCTTAGACAGTTCCTCTCCGGATCGGAAGGGAACCCTGAACCAATAAATCTTAAAACATTTTTACCAGACTTTTGTGTGCGTTATGATGGAAGGGTGAAACTCATTGCAATGCCTGAAAGCGAAGTCACTGTTTATATTGATAGAACCCACTTGAACCAGGTGCTTGAGAACCTGGTTCAAAACGCCCTAGAAAGTATGGCCGATCGCCCTTTTGAGCCTGTAGAGCTCGAACTTGCCCTGTCCCATGGAAATACCATACATTTGAGTGTAGCGGACCGCGGAGCAGGGGTCCCCGATTCTCTTTCTGAGCGGATTTATGATCTTTTTTTTACGACCAAAACAAGCGGTTCCGGCCTAGGGCTTGCCATCAGCAAGCGTTATATTCAGCTTGCGGGGGGAAGACTCTTTCATCATAAGCGGGATGGAGGGGGAACCATTTTTTATATAGAACTGCCGCTTTTTACAGCAAAAGGAGCTTAAAACCATGAATGGTTCCAGTAATGCACAGCCTTTGCGGGTTCTTATTATTGATGATGAAAAAAACCTGAGGGATTCTATTGCGGCCTACCTTCAGACTGAAGGAATAGAAGCGCAAACAGCAGCATCTGGCGAAGCGGGCAAGGCCTTGCTTGAAGCCGAACGGTTCGATGCGGTGGTAGTGGACCTTAAAATGCCTGGTATGTCGGGCCTGGATTTTCTTACCTGGTTAAAAGAGGGAGGACCCCTGCTCCCCGCCATTATGATCAGTGCCCATGGAGATATAAAGGACGCTGTGGAAGCTATGAAACGGGGGGCTGCAGACTACCTTGTAAAGCCCTTTAATCCAGAAGAATTGGTAGTACGACTGCGTATGGTGGTAGAAAATGCCCGTCTTGCCGCATCCGCTTCGGCAATGCAGACTGTGGCTGATAAAACCGTTCGCCGGAGCGTAGCGGCCCTGGATGCAAACTGGATAGGTTCGAGCCCCGCCATGAAAGAAGTCCGGGCCCTGATTGAACGGGTTGCTCCTACTGATTCAACGGTGCTGGTCACCGGCGAAAGCGGGACCGGAAAAGAAGTTGTGGCCCGGCTCATCCACCGTTTAAGTAAACGGGCAAACGGCCCTTTTATTCCTATCAATATGGGCGGAATCCCGGAAAACCTCATAGAAAGCGAGCTCTTTGGCTATGAAAAAGGGGCCTTTACCGGAGCGGATTCCAGAAAGACCGGTCTCTGCGAACTTGCCAGCGGAGGTACCCTCTTCCTTGATGAAGTGGGAGACATGCCTTTGCCGTTGCAGGTCAAAATTTTAAGAATGCTTCAGGAAAAAAAGATTATGCGGCTCGGAGGAAGCCGACAGATCCCGATTGACGTACGAATTGTTGCGGCCACCAACAAGGATCTTGAACAGGCGGTCAAACAAGGACAGTTTCGGGAAGACCTTTTTTATCGGCTCGCGGTTATTAGGCTAAGGCTCCCCCCCTTGCGGGAGCGGCGGGAGGATATTCCCTTACTTGCCCAGCTTTTTGTGAACCGTTTTGCCGCCGAAATGGGCAGGACCTCCCTTTCCCTGTCCGGTGATGCGCTCCAGGTTCTGCAAAATTACCCCTTTCCTGGAAATGTGCGGGAACTGGAAAATGCGGTCGAACGGGCGGTCATCCTCAGCGAAGGGCCGCAACTGCTTGGCAAAGATTTTTCTTTTGCGGGCTCTGCCATGGGTGAACCCTCAGTTATGAGCACCGCGGATGTACGGCCCCGAACCGCTCTGGTGCCCAATGCGACGGAAACTCCCAACGATTCAGGTCAAAAAGGGGAAATAAAATCCTTGGAAGAATTGGAAAAAGAAGCAATTCTTAAAGCCCTGGCATTTTACAACGGTCACCGTGAGAAAACCGCCCAGGCCCTGGGTATTACCCGCAGGACCCTGTTAAACAAGCTCAAGGAATATCAGATTGACGAATGATTTCTCTTTCTATGACCGCAATACGCCAGCGGTCTTTTACCCATTCCAAGGTTAGTATGTCCCAGCGCTGTTCTATAACTGTTTGCTGCGGTGACCCGTTCTGAGGCTGCGCCTCTTTTGCTTCAGAGGTCTCTGGATAGTAAAAAAGGTAAACCGCTTCTATCTTGCACCGATCCCCTGCAACAGGACGCTGCGGTTCCTCGCTCTTTAATGAAAGAACGAGGTCTGTTATACCGAAAACACTGGCTTCGGTTTCGGGGGAGCCCTGGTTTCTCCAGGTTTCTGGGTCAATAATGCTGGTTTTGCGTTCGTAGGCCTCCCGGACCCGGGATATGACAAAGAAGTTCATGACAGCTTCGATGTCGCCTTTTCCGGCCCCTTTGGTCACACAGGCATCCATCATTTGGTGGTCCAGGCTGTTGAATGCCCTATAATAAGCCTCCGCCACTGCATGGGGCCCCATACCGAGGGTTGTAGGCCGCTGTTTCTGGTCGTTGAGGATGCTTTTGCCAATAAGGAAGAGCGCAATGGCCGTTCCGATTCCCGCAATTAATGGATACTTGTAGGCCTTAATAAAACGACGAAACTTAATTCGGCCTTCCCTTTGTTTTTGTTCGCGCTTCCGCGTCTCTATTGGAAGCGTCGCAGGAGAAGATGAAGAAAAATCCGAAAAGTGTTTTGTTCCCTCTTGGCCGAGCAAATCTATAACATCGGTAAGACTCGGCTTAGAAATGGGATTTTTTGTCTTTTCTTTATCAACATCCGGTAAAAGAATACTGTCGATTGCCTCAGCAAGGTCTGGCAAGAGGGGAGGGGCTGCAAGGCTCATGCTCGTAAAAAGACCATCCCGCATATCCTGGGCGGTAATCTCCCGCATCTTTTCTATATTGGTTCCCTTTGGAATGCTAAAAGGAGCTTCTCCTGAAAAAAGCCGGTATAGGAGGGCAGCAGCTATAAAGCCTGCCGCATTGCTGCCTTTTTTGTCTGGATGCAGCCACCGAACTACATGTTCAATATAAAGCTCAGGATTTTTATACTCATAAATCCGGCTTGTAAGGGGAAGGGGGGTAAAAAATACCTGGCCCTCGCCGGAAAGAAATACCCCGGCGGGAAACAGGCTTATATTTGCAAACCATGTTTCATCGGTCTCTGCGATCTTCTTAAGTGCCTCCAGGTAATGCCGCATGGCCGTAAGCGCGGTTTCCCCTGACTGTGAAAGCAGGGTTTCCAAACTCAAACCTTCAAAATCACTGCCATAAATAACCATGCGGCCCTGGTATTCTGCGGTACCTTCAGGTTTCCAGATATGAATCGCCGTATCTACAATAAGGCCCCGGCTGTTCATTAAATTGCCAAGCCGGGCCTTCGCAAATGCCTGTGGACTCAAGCCGGTGTCGAAACCAAGGACTCTGCGGCCCTCGGTTTCGAATCTGAGTACTAAGTCTGCGGACTGTTCTTCCATATTACTTAGCGGCCCCTTGGTGAATAGAGATAGCGGAAGTAGTCCATATCGGTAGACAGGGTCTTGTTAAATTTCGGCAGGGTCGTTTTATAGGATTCTATGCTGCGCCAGAATTCAAAGAATTCCGGATCCTTGCTGTAAGCCTGGGCATAAATCTTGGTAGCTTCCGCATCGGCAGTTCCCTTGATCTTTTCTGCCTTTTCGTAGGCTGCAGAAAGGAGGCTCCTCCGCTCGTTTTCGAGTTTACCTTCCCATTCGGCCTTTTTACCCTCGCCGAAGGACCGGAATGCCTGGGCAATCTGGCTCCGTTCCTTGATCATTCGGTTGTACACACTCTGGGTCAGTTCATCAGAATATTTTATCTGCCGTGGCACCACATCGATTAGCTCAATACCGTATTCGGGTACCAGCTTCCGCGAAAGATTAAGCATCTCTTCGGCCAACTTACGCCGACCTTTCTGAACCTCTTCGTAGGTTACATCGGTTTTGGTAAAGGCAGAAAGCTGGCCAGCATCCTGGTCGCTGCCGACCTCGAAATTTTCTGTACTTCCCTTGGTTTCTCGGATAATGTTGGAATTACGCACCGTTTCCCGGAGCCAGTTTTCTGCGATAATGGTCCGTACTGCAGAATCGATGACGTCTCCTAATCTGGCATAGGCTGACTCCAGGTTGCCGATAGATTCATAAAATTTCTTGGGGTCCGAAATTCGCCAGCGGGCTATGGTATCAACCCAGATAAACTGATTTTCCTTGGTAGGGATTCGCTGTTTTTCTCCGTCCCAGCTCATTATTTTTTTGGGGTATTTAATGACGTCATCTAAGAAAGGGGTCTTAAGGTGCAGCCCCGCGTCTTTTTTTACTTCCACTATCTGGCCGAGCCGGACTACCACCGCCTGTTCTCCTTCATCTAGTGTGTAAAAAGGACCAGCAACAAGAATAGCAATGAATAATACTGCAATAACAACGAGTATACTAATAAGACGTTTCATTATCGCGCTCCTTGGGTGTTACCGGCGCTGGTTCCGGAATTGTCCAGATTCATCATGGGAAGAAAATTCTGGAACCGCCGGTCGATGAGGGTGGTGCCGGATTCGTCTTTAAAGACATTTTCGACCATTTCATAATAGAGCCGCCGTCTTGTAATGTCCGGCGCCTTGCGGTATTCGTCGTACACTGCATTAAAGCGAGCCACATCACCGCGGGCAACGTTGACCCGTTCGGATGCATAACCTTGCGCAATCTGAATGATTTTATCAGCCTCACCCTGAGCTTTGGGAATTTCCTTGTTATAGGCTTCTTTTCCTTCATTGATGAGCCGGTTCATGTCCTGTATGGCCTTGTTGACATCTTCGAAGGCTGCCTGGACACCCTCGGGAGGTACGATGTTCTGCAGTTTTACCGCAATGACTTCGATACCGAGACCGTACTGCTTAAAGGTATCATTCATGAGCTGGATTGCCTCCACCTCGATGGTGGTCCGCTGGGACCCAATAACATCAAGTATGGCCCGGTCTCCTACGAGCATATTGATGACCGAGCGGGATACATCACGGATTGTGTCGGTCCTGTCTTTTACATTAAAAAGCCATGCACGGGGGTCTACAATGCGGTATTGGATAATCCATTCCACATCAACAATGTTTAAGTCCCCCGTGAGCATAGTCGATTCATCGGGAAATTTCTGATCTGAATATATGGTACTCACTCCGGCTTTAACGGTTCTGAAACCGAATTGTTCGGTCTGAACAACCTTTGTTTTTACCTGATATTGTTTGTCAATTCCGAAAGGCAGTTTGTAATGCATACCGGGTCCGTTGGTAGTAAGATACTTGCCAAACCGGGTTACCACCGCTTCTTCGGTCTGGTCAACGATGTAGAAGCTGGTACTCAGAAAAATAATGGCACCAATGGCAACAATGGCAAGGATTATTGTCGTTGGTCCGAGCCATTTAGGCATTGGCTGATACGTTGCGTTTCGCATGCAAAGCCTCCACTTTTATGCTGACATCTTGTGATGTCCGATCCTCAAGAATAAGATAGGCCCATCCTTTTGAATCTTTAGAAAAGGTATCCCCTTGATGCGTCTTAGTCAAGAAAAAAGCTTAAAAAGGCGGGGGCTTTACAACATACTCGTTTTTTTTGTATTCTATTGTCATTTAAGGAGTAAGCCCATGGTATTTCCCCTGGAACAATTAGTAGAATATGACGGAAACATGTATGAAATCACCTGCGCAGCGTCCCGGCGGGCCTACCAGCTTTCCATGATGAAGGATCCTGAAATAGAACGCAACGATGGCAAGGTTGTTTCCCTTGCGGCCCGGCAAGTGTTTACCCAGCAGATAGAATTCCGTCTGGAAGCCTAAGTCTCCCATGATACCGGACCGGACTAAGGATACACCCCTTATCCCGGTGGTCCTGCTCTTTGGTCCCACCGCCTCAGGAAAAACAGACATCCTTGAACATCTCTTTACTGGTTCCCATGCGATTGCTGAGGCGGAAATTGTTTCCGCCGATTCTATGCAGGTCTACCGCGGCATGGATATAGGTACTGCAAAACCTGGAGCGGAACTTCGTTCCCGTTTGCCCCATCACCTGATCGATATTTGTGATATTAAAGAGCAGTTTACCGTCGGCGATTTTGTACGCCATGCAGATCAGGCCTGTCTCGATATTTATAGCTGGGGAAAACTGCCGGTTGTTTCTGGCGGCACGGGGTTTTATTTAAAAAATTTTGTTCTTGGTCTTCCGGAAGCTCCTCCTTCTGATGCGGATATAAGGAGCGCATTAAAAGCAGAATTGGAAAACAACGGTGCTGCTGCGCTTGTGGAAGAACTGCAAAGGGTTGATCCGGTCAGTGCTGGCCGGATACATCCAAATGATACCTACCGTCTTTTGCGGGCCCTAGAAGTATACCGTTTAACAGGGAAGCCGTTGAGCAGTTTTTCCGTTTCGGGGAGCTCTGGTCATCCTACTGGAGGAGACCGGCCCCGCTACCGCTTTTTGCTCATCGGTATCCAGAGAAACCGGGAAAATTTATACCAGCGCATCAACCAACGAACCCATGAGATGTTTCTCCGGGGCCTCAGCGATGAGGTTGCAGGTCTTGTTGCCCAAGGTTATACAAGAACAGATCCAGGGATGCGGGCTATTGGATACCAGGAGTTTTTTCTGGAAGACGGTACGCTGTGTTCTAACCTGGCTCTTGTGGAAGAACTTGTTGCCCAGAACAGCCGCCGTTATGCAAAACGGCAAATAACCTTCTTCTCTGCTTTACAGGATGTACACTGGATAGGGGCCGATAATGCTGATACTTCTGATGAATTGCCTGCCCATATTGAGACATTGGTGAAAGAGTTTATTTTACAGTAACAAACATAAAGTTAAATCTATCCCATGATGAGAAATTACCACATATATGGTATACTAGTATCAAAGGGGTTTCATCATGAATGAAATCTATGAACTAGTTCTGGTTGATGACGAGATAAAGGTTACAGAAGCCCTTGAGCGGGAAATTAGGCTTGTTTTTACTGGTTCACAATTTTCTGTCAAAACCTTTAATGATCCGGTGGTTTCTGCTGAATATATTGCCAATCATGCAGATACTATCTTCCTTGTTATTTCGGATCTGAGAATGCCAGTCATGAGTGGTAGTGATTTGCTTACCTTTGTGAGGGCGACCTCACCGGAAATACAGACCGTACTGCTTACGGCATTTTCAGATATTGAACAAATCCAAAAGGCTATTTCTGCGTCAATACAAAGTCTGTTATTCAAGCCCTGGACTAGAGAATCTTTAAAAGCTGAAATTAACAAAGCCTTTGATATATGGAAAGTGCGCCGGGAGAACAGAATCCTCTCATCCCGTATTGATGCCATGCTCCGAGAAGCAGGGGATTTTCAGAAAAACCTGTTCGCCTCAAGCATCCCTGTGATTCCCAATCTCCAAATAGATGTATCGTTTATCCCTGTAGAGACCTTTCATTGCGGAGGAGATTTTTTCGAGTTCCGCCGTGATGCAAATAATAATGTCTTTGTGATATTAGGCGATGTTTCAGGCCATGGCCTCAAATCTGCCATGGTTGCAGTTATGCTTAAAACAGCCATGGATGATCTTCTAAATAGCAATCCTAAATTGCCGGAACATCCAGATTTTTTTTTATCAGCTTTAAACGCATATTATTACCGGTTATTGAAAAGCGCTCCTGAAATTCTTGTTGGAATTGCGGTATTGAATATCAACACGGACACTGGCCAGCTTGTTTTGGCTATTGCGGGCCTTCCGAGTATTCTCAGGGTACACCGAAATGAAGCGGAAATGATAAGTAGTGGTAATCCTATGCTTGGGGCTTTTTTAGAGGCTAATTTTACCAAAATTGAGCAGCAGTTCTCTCCCGGAGATCATTTGTTTATCTATACCGACGGTCTCATAGAATCGGTTCCCCATTTCTATTCCATGGATGAAAAAGAAATTATATCCATTGTACGTTCTGAGATTGAAAAACCGATAGAGCATATAGTTTCCTCTTTTCGCGCCTCCCTGCCTGAAGCTTGTTTTACCGACGATGTAAGCCTCATTTCTATACGGTATTCCTTGGAGAAATCTGGTGAGTAATGGGTTTGAGCTGTTTATTAATATAGCTCCTGTCGCAATCGTTATTCTGATAGTGGCTATACTCACCGTATTGCCATACCGTAAAGAGCCAGCAGCACAATCTCTTCTATGGTATCTTAGCCTCTGTATTTGGCTGCTGGTGACCAATATTGGTGAACTGATCGCCCCTCCCGGAAATGCGACTGTCCTTTTTGCCAAATTAGAATATATTGCCTTTTTATATATCCCTATTGCATGGCTATCATTCAGTTTGAGGTTCACTGGCTGGATTAAAAGAAATATCAAACCACTTATTGTATCAGCAATCTGTGGTCCTTTTATTGGCATTCTTATCGTGTTTACGAATGAATGCCATGGCCTTTTGTGGCAAGAGATTTATTTCTATGAATGGAAAACCCTGTCTGTTCTAAAACCCCATTATGGTCCATTGTATTGGGTTGCTTTTGCATATTCATGGCTGAGCATCGGAGTTGGATGCCTTATTATATTCCGGTCCTATTTTAAGGGTGAGTCTTTGTATCACCGACAGTCCTTGTGGATCGTTGCGGGGACATTGCTTCCGGCGATGACTAGTATCATCAATGTAACCCGTCAATATAATGGTATTATTAAGGATTTTACACCCATTGGATTTGCTATATCAGGGATATTTTTCCTGATTGGTATGTATTTTCACCGGCTGTTCTGGATCATGCCGGTTTCCCGGGGTGCAATGCTAGAGGATATCGATGTTGGAATAATTGTACTTGACCGTAAGGGCCGGGTAGTGGATCACAACAAAAGCGCAGATAGGCTTTTAGCCCTCGATGAAGTAATGGTTGGTAAAGAATGTTTTCAATTTCCTATGTTAAACACCTTTCTAAAAGAAATATCTTATGTGCCAGGAGTTCCGATTACTGAGCCACAAACCGGACAGGCTTTTATCAATAATCGCTATCTAAAATGCACAATGCAATCCAGCGGTACATCCTTAAATGGGACTATTTTGATCTTTGAGGATATATCTGCACAAGTTTCATTAGCTAATGAAAATATGTACATCAAAAATGAATTTATGAAACGGGAGAAACTGGCTTCAATCGGTCAGCTTGTTGCAGGGCTCGCCCATGAGATAAATAATCCTTTAGGTTATATCAAAAGTGATATTCGTTCATTCAATGATTTGTTGGAAAAACTAAGGCACTTGATCCCATCAGGGGAAATGGAAGCTTTGTATAGGGAGATGCTTTCTATTTCATCGGGGATCTATGAAGGCTTAAGCCGTATCGAAGAGGTTACTCGATCCCTATTGCAATATGTCCGCAATGATCCCCTCGATTTTTCTTTTGAAACCGCATCTCTTCATGATTGTATCGATTCCACGTTGAGTATACTAAAAATAGAATTCCAACGCTTGGCCGAAATTGTTCGCAACTATGGTTCTGTACCTCCTCTACGCATGCAAAAACAAGCGATTAAACAGGTCTTTTTTAATCTTTTTTCTAATGCTCTTCAGGCGATAGAAACTTCCTATGCTGAAACCGGGAAACGGGGTATATTGGAGATTCGTACCGGTTCTGACAACACCATTGTATGGTGTGAGGTCATGGATACCGGTACGCCAATACCTCCCGAGCAGGTGAATAAAATATTTGATCCTTTTTTTACCACAAAAGAATCAAGCCTTGGTACCGGAATTGGGCTAGTACTGTGCAAAGACATCATTGAGGCCAGGCATAAAGGGAAGCTCACTTTAGTTTCACCAGATCCTGTAACATTCAGAATTGAACTACCGCTGAAGTAATAGGTAGTATTCATTAACCATCGCCCCCTTGACCTTTTATCATCTCTCATACATACTGTTCTAAGGTTTGTTGCCAACTGGCTACGAGGTACCACCTGTTCGGTTCGACGGGATTCATCTTACTGCAAAGGAGACTCTGAAGTGCCCTGCGGAAGAAAGCGAAAGTTAAAGAAAATCGCCACCCATAAGCGGAAGAAGAAGCTCAGAAAGAATCGGCATAAGAACAAGCGCTAGGCTATTCTGCTTGTTATAGCTCCTTCTGAAAACCGCGGGTACCCGGTACCGTCGCGGTTTTTTTTTGCCCTTATCCTTTCTAACTATGTTGTTTTGATGGCTTTTGCCCTTAGGGATGTCCACGGCTGTCTCTGGAAAGGGTTATTAAAAAGGTGTATTATAGAAAATACATATGCAACTGCATAAATACCCAATTCTAGAAAAAATAAAAGAACCAGAACAACTGCGCAGCTTAACGTACAAAGAATTGATAGAGCTTGCAAGGGAAATTCGTCAGCTTATTGTTCGTACGGTCAGCAAAAACGGAGGTCACCTGGCAAGCAATCTTGGTATTGTCGAACTTACCCTCGCTTTGCATCGGGTTTTTAAGTCTCCGGAGGATAAAATTGTTTTTGATGTGGGCCATCAATGTTATCCCCACAAGCTCATAACCGGTCGTTATAAAGCCTTTCATACGATACGGAAAAACGGCGGCTTATCGGGTTTTCCCAAACGGTCAGAAAGTGAACATGACGCATTCGATACGGGCCATGCTTCTACTTCTATTTCCGCAGCTCTGGGTATGCTCGCAGCAGAAAACATACTCGGCAGCAAGCATCATGTTATTGCAGTCATAGGAGATGGTGCGCTTACGGGAGGACTGGCTTACGAAGCCCTATCCCATGCAGGACACCTGCAGCTTCCGCTCATTGTCGTTCTTAACGATAACAAAATGTCGATTAGTCCTAATGTGGGAGGTCTCGCCAAGCATCTGAGCAGGCTAACCATGACCGGAAGCTATCAACGGGTTCGAAGCCGCATCGATCAGCTTATCAAAAAAATACCTCTCTTCGGCGATCGGCTATATAACCTGGTGGTAAGAATAAAACGCAGCATCAAAGTTCTCTTTTATCCTCAGAACTTTTTTATAGAAATGGGATTTGAATATGTGGGTCCCATAGACGGTCATAATCTCCCCATATTGGAAGATGTGTTTGATGATGTTAAACAGCTTGGAAAGCCCGTGGTTGTTCATGTCATTACCCGGAAAGGACGGGGCTACAATCAGGCTGAGCGGGATCCATCCAAATTTCATGGAATAGGCCCCTTTTCTGTGGAGGATGGTCTTGTAGAAAAGAGTTCCGGTTCCACTTTTACCGATGCCTTTGGGGATTCGGTTGCAAAACTGGCGGGGGTCCGATCCGATGTGGTGGCTATTACCGCCGCAATGGAAAAAGGCACGGGCTTAAGCCGTTTTCATGACCAGTTTCCCAATCGCTTTTTTGATGTTGGTATCGCAGAAGCCCATGCAGTTACCTTTGCTGCAGGTCTAGCGGCGCGAGGCCTCAGACCTGTTGTGGCGGTATATTCTACCTTTATGCAGCGGTCGGTGGATTCGGTTATTCATGATGTGGCATTGCAGCAGCTCCCTGTGGTGTTTGCCCTGGACCGCTCGGGCTTTGTTCCCGACGACGGAGAGACCCATCAGGGACTATTCGATATTGCCCTGTTCCGATCAGTTCCGAACTTTGTGTTGCTGGCGCCGGCCTCAGCAAAAGAGTTGGATCTCATGCTTTCCTGGGCTGTATCTTCGGGCAAGCCCTGTATGTTAAGATATCCTAAGGATGTATGCCCGGATGAAATACCTGTCCTGTCGTCTCCGCTTATAGAAGGCCAGGGGGTATTTCTGCGCCAGAATAGAGCCTCTATCTGTATTCTGTTTACTGGAAGTCTTTTACACCAGGTCGAAGATGCGGCTAACCGGCTTTCCATCGCTGGTTACCCCTGCGATGTATACCATCTCAGGTTCCTTAAACCTATAGACGAAGAGCATCTCCTCTCTGCTATGGAACCTTATAAAACGGTAGTAGTTGTAGAAGAGGGAGTGCAACAGGGTGGTATCGGTGAATATCTAGGGGCCCTGCTGCTTCAGAAAAAAACAAATGTACGTTTTTTAAGTATTGGCTGTCCCGACCAATTTCATCCCCAGGGAAGCAGACAAGAACTACTCACCCGCAACAGACTTGATGGAATGGGGCTGGCAGATAGAATTACCCAGTTCCTTATGCCAACTATGAAAGAAACAGAATTAAGGATAGTGGGCAAATGATCTCAAATATTAAGCTTCTTAATGGCAGCCTTTTAGACCTTTCAGGGCCGCCCCTCGTGATGGCCATCGTCAATTGTAACGAAGACTCCTTTTATGCTCCGAGCCGGGCCCTAGCAGAACAGGCAGTGGAACGGGCTTTAGAGGCTGCTGCAGCAGGGGCGGCAATCATAGATTTTGGAGCCGAATCAACCAGGCCCGGCTCAGAATATGTGGATGCGGATACAGAAATCAAGCGTCTTATTCCGGTTTTGCGGCAATTTGTAAAGCAATCTTCTGTGCCTGTTTCGGTAGATACTAGAAAGGCAGCTGTAGCCCGGGCCGCTTTGGAAGAAGGAGCCCTCATTATCAACGATATATCTGCTTTACAGGATGACAGTGAAATGGCAGCCCTCTGCGCAGCACGGGGGGCCGCAGTGGTTCTGATGCATAAAAAGGGTATTCCCGCTACCATGCAGGACCAGCCTTATTATGATGATGTGGTGGCCGAGGTAAATACATTTTTGCGGGACGCTGCCCAAAGGGCGGAAGCTGCGGGAATTGGCATGGATAAAATTATTCTTGACCCGGGAATTGGTTTTGGAAAACGGCTCCAGGACAACCTAGATTTGCTTGCTCATCTTGCGGAAATCGGAGACGGCATGTATCCTTTGCTCGTAGGAGTTTCAAGAAAGTCTTTTATTGGAGCTATTACCGGCAGGGCGCCGGAAGAGCGTCTTGCGGGGACTCTGGCAGCCCATGCAGCAGCTTATTATCGGGGTGCAAAAATTTTGAGAGTTCATGACGTCAAAGAAACCGTTGATTTTATCAAAGTATTAAAAGCCATAGATCAAAGTAAAGGATAGTTTCAGTGGAATGGATACAGCGTCTTGTGGCCATCTACAATACCCTCCGGCCTCTCTTGGATATTATTATCCTAGCCTTTCTTGTTTATAAGGGGTATGATTTATTGGTCAAAACCCAGGCAATTCAGCTGGTAAAAGGCGCTGGGTTTTTAGTGCTGCTCTACGGTTTTGCCTATTTTTTTCGTCTAAGCACCCTCCAATGGGTATTGAATCTGCTCGCCCCTGGTCTTTTTATTGCAATTGCCATTGTTTTTCAGCCGGAGTTGCGCAAAATCATTATGCGACTTGGACAGGGTGATCTATTCCATATAAACGCAAAGCAGCGTCTCAGCCAGATTGATGCGGCGGTTACCGCAGCGGACCTGCTTTCAAAACAGAAACGGGGAGCCTTAATGGTTTTTCCCCGCAAGATTAATATAAAGGGCATTATCGACACGGGAACGAGGCTGAATGCTGAGTTATCCTCAAGCTTAATTGTGACCATTTTTGCCTATGATGGTCCGCTCCATGACGGGGCAATTGTGATCCAGAATGGTCATATCCTTGCAGCGGGAGTATTTCTGCCCCTTTCTGAGCAGCAGGATATCCGCAAAAGCTTTGGGACCCGTCATCGTGCGGCCCTTGGTGTTTCCGAGCAATCCGATGCGGTAGTGCTTGTTGTTTCGGAAGAAACGGGAGCAATCAGCCTAGCCTATGAAGGACGGCTTTATTATGACTTATCCCTTTTGGAAATACTGCGAACCATGAAAAAATTATTAGAAGATGAGAATCCGCTATTAGAAGAAGGCTCTGCGGAGGAAGAAAAAAATGGCATTATGGAAGTACGATAAACTTTTGGACCGGCTAACCGCAAATTGGCCTGCCAAAGTCCTTTCTCTTGCCATAGCAATCCTGCTTTCTCTGTTTCATAAAATCAGCGTTCTGGAAGAGCGTTATTTTTCTGTACCCCTGCAAATAGAAACTGCAGAAGGAATTTTGCCCTCAGGGCCCTACCCAAAAATGGTACGACTTTCCCTAAAAGGGGAGGCAAACTCATTGTATCCTATCCAAGAATCGGATATCGAAGCCTATGCAGATCTCTCAAAGTATACAAGTCCTGGTTTATATAGGGCTCCTATACAGGTACGCAGGATGGGGACTGCGGTTGGTATTGCTAATCTAGAAATACAGGTAGATCCCCTTGAAGTAATGGTCCCTCTAGACCACAGTATGACAAAGGTTGTTCCTGTTACTCCCAGTTTTCGCGGTTATCTTGAAAGCGGATACGAATTGAGCAGTTATACTCTGGATCCGAACCAGGTTCCATTGTATGGGCCAGTCAATATTGTCAGTGGAATCAACGATGTAACCACCGATTATATCGAATTAACGGGACGCAAGGAAAATTTTAGCGTAGTAACAAAAATAGTCACCAAGGACAGTTTGGTACAAATTAAAGGACCCCTTTCAGTGACTTTTTCGGCGATTATCCAGCAATCTATTGTGATTAAAACCTTTGACAGGCTGCCTATTATCATTTCAGGCCTAAAGAACGGACTACTTGCTCGGCCGCAAATTAATTACGGGACAGTCAAATTGCAAGGCAGCCAGATCGATCTCGATTCATACACCCCCGATTCTTCGCTGCTTTCAGTTGATTGTTCGGATATAGACAGGGAAGGGACCTATTTCTTACCACTGGTGGTAACGGCTCCTAAAAACTTCATAGTGCTGAGATATGAGCCCCTTGAAATACCTATCGAAGTTATAAAACTCACAGGTGGTGAACAGTGATTACTGGAATCGGCGTCGATGTTGTCCATGTGCATCGGCTTGAACATTGGATAAAGGTTCCGGGACTTTTGGAACGTTTTTTCCATCCCCATGAGCTTGAAACAGCCCGATCCCGCGGTCATGGCATGGCAGTCTCCCTGGCGGCCCGTTTCGCTGCAAAGGAAGCCTTTGGCAAGGCGTTGGGGACGGGGCTAAAAAACATAGTCCTTAAGGATATCATGGTGGTTAATCGGCATAACGGGCAGCCTGAGATACAGGTTTTCGGAACCGCCTTGGCGGCCCTAAAACAAAACGGAGCCAACAAAATACATCTTTCGCTGACCCATGAGCATGATAATGCAATTGCCATGATAGTCTTAGAACAGGTTGATGAAAAACAGGCAGGATGTTGCCATGATTGATAAAGAATTAAAACTTACATTTTACGCTAAAGAAACTATTCATTGTCCTGTCTGTGATGCCAGTTTTAGGAGAGAGGAACTTTTATCCGGCGGTGGGCGGCTTATCGCAGGAAGACTGACCGATGAGCTGCACCGGAAATATGAACCCTCTGCTAAATATGGCGAAGTGTATCCGCTTATCTACCAGCCGACCGTCTGTCCTGCCTGTTGGTTTGCATCTACCGAATCAGATTTCTCACTTATTCCGAACACAGGTAAAGAGCGGGCGATGATAGACCGGGACAACCGGATTGCCGATGTGCAGCGTCTATTTCCCCATGTGGACTTTACCAGCCCCCGGGACCTTTTTTCAGGCACCGCCGCAACCTATTTGGCTCTTCGATGCTATGACCTTTACCCTAAAGAGTTTTCTCCAACTATGAAACAGGCGATTCTGGCCCTCCGCTGCGGATGGCTTTTTGACGAGCTTAATGATAAGTATGCAGGGCAGCATTATGACTGGCTCGCTCTGCTTTTCAAGAAAAAAGCCCGTTTTTTTTACCGTCAGGCAATACTCTTAGAACAGAGCGGCAAAGAACCTCTTTCGGGTATAAAAAATTTTGGCCCCGACACGGATAAAAATTATGCCTACGAGGGTGCCCTGTACTTAACTGCCCTCCTGGAATTAAAATATGGTCCCCGGGAGCCAGAATCGAACCGCATTGAAGCCCTGGGAAACGCCAAACGGACCATTGCTAAAATTTTCGGTTTAGGAAAGTCTTCCAAGGCAAAACCGGGCCCCTTGCTTGAAAAAGCCCGGGATTTATATGATGCGATTAATGCGGAATTGCATGAAACCGATGACTGAACGAAACATCCGTCTTGTTATTGCATATGATGGGACCAATTTTTCCGGATGGCAGCGTCAAGGGCCAGATCGGTCTGTCCAGGGCGATATAGAGGCTGCTCTTGCAAAGATGCATAAACACCCGGTTACCCTCATTGGTTCCGGAAGAACCGATGCGGGAGTCCACGCTGCAGGACAGGTTGCCAATTTTAAAACCAGTATAGCCCATATACCGGCGATACGTTTTGTGCCGGCACTCAATAGTATATTGGAGCGGGATGTGAGAATTATCCACGCAGAAGAAGCTTCCCCTGATTTTCATGCCCGCTTCGATGCAAAGTCCCGGACATATCGATATCATATAATTTGCGGGAGGCCCGCATTGCCCCATGAACTGCGTTATGCATGGCAAATCTGGAGACAGCCGGATATAAGGGTTCTCAATGCCTATGCGAGACTTCTTTTAGGTGAAACAGACTGTTCTCTGTTTGCTAGCCCCCGGGATCCATCGCTCAGTCGGAGCAGATACATTTCCCATGCCCGCTTTATGGTAGAAGGCCGTACCCTTATATTTGAAATAACCGCCAATGCATTTTTATGGAAAATGGTACGGAGCATAGTAGGGAGTCTTTTGTATTTTGAAGAACGGGGCTTTTCGGTAGAAGCGGTGCAACGATTATTAGATGCCAAAAATCACCGGGCTGCCGGTCCTACCGCGCCTCCTGAAGGCCTCTTCTTATGGAAGATCGATTATTACCGAACTTGACGAAGGCTTAAAATCTGGAGTATGATTGCCTCGATAGTGGTGCTCAAGGCTTCCGCCTCGAGCCGTAAGAGGGAAGCCGGTACAAGCCGGCGCGCCCCCAGGCACTGTAGAAGACAAGGACAACACGGGGTTCAAGATTTGAACCATCACCACGGGGGATAGCCCCTGGAAGGGCGTGTTGAACGTTTGCAGTCTTAAGCCAGGATACCTGCCACTCTCCTGGGACTGTATGGTCCTGAGATTTTTCCCAGTCCTCTGGGCGTAGGACGAGTGAGTACCATGAAAAAATTCCTCGCCGCTCTTCTGTCTTTGGTAATGGCCTTTGCCGTTGCCTCCTCGGTGTTTGCACAGCAAACTTTTACGGATGCCGCAGGCCGCAGTGTTACTCTGCAAAAAAGTGCTGCTCGGGTGATCAGTTTAAGCCCCGCTGTTACTGAAACCCTGTTTGCCATTGGTGCAGACAAGGAGATCGTTGGGGTCACCGAGTTCTGCAACTATCCTGCAGCCGCGGCAACGAAAACAAAGGTGGGCGGTTTTTCAGGCGCTACCATCAGCGTTGAACAGATTGTGGCTCTTAAGCCGGACCTGGTGGTCCTTTCTGCAACCATGCATGCCAAACTGATCCCCCTTTTGGACCAGGTTCGTATTACATCTTTTGCAGTGGAACCTGCTTCATTTGCCGATGTGTACCGGGATATTCAAACCCTTGGGGCTCTTACCGGCCATGACAAGGAAGCTGCTGTGGTGGTCACCACAATGAAGAACCGCATTGCAGCGGTGCAAAAGCTGCCATCACCTAAGGTTAAGCCAAAGGTTTTCTGGGAACTCTGGCATGATCCACTCATGACCGCCGGAGGACCTACCTTTATTACTGAGGCTATTACACTGGCCGGGGGTGTTAATATTTTTGGAGACCTTAAGGAACAGTGGCCCCAGGTGAGCTTTGAGGAATTGCTGGTCAGAAAGCCCGATTGGATTCTTTCAGGAACCGATCATGGAGACCAGATGAAACTGGATGAAATTGTAAAGCGCCCCGGCTGGTCCAATGTTGCAGCGGTTAAGAACAAAAAAATTGCCACCGTGGATTCTGATATTGTGTATCGGGGCGGCCCCCGTCTTGCCGATGCGGTAGAAGCCCTGGCTAAAATACTGAAATAGTTATGCCCCGCAGGCGGTATCTTTCCATCATCTTTTTATTGCTCATCCTTTTGATCTTTACCGCCCTCTATGGGATTGCCGCCGGCTCGGTGGCAATCCCGGTTTCTGATGTCTTTACTGCCATAATGGGTTTCTTTGCTCCGGTTAAGGAAGATACGAGCTACACCATATTGTTCAGCCTGCGGCTTCCCCGGGTCTTGCTGGCCATGGCTGTTGGAGTCTCTCTTTCAATTGCCGGAGCGGGGTTTCAGGGTTTTTTCAGGAATCCCCTGGCCGACCCCTATGTGATCGGAGCCTCTTCTGGTGCCGCTCTGGGGGCTGCATTGGCCATTGTGCTAGCACTGCCGAATCTGGGTTTTCTGTCTTCCGTTTCGCTCTGCGCTTTTTTAGGCGCCCTTTTTACCACCTTTCTTGCCTTTTCAATATCACGTTTTGCCGGCGACCCGCCTCCAGCGGTAGCCCTGCTTCTTGCGGGGACTGCCCTGAGTGCTTTTTTTTCTGCCCTGCTTTCGTTGGTTCTTGTATTAAAAGACCGGGACATGCACCGAGTATATTACTGGCTCTTGGGCGGGCTTGGGATGACCTCATGGCCTGAGCTATTCACTGTGTTTCCTATTATGGCTGCAGGGGCTGGTATCGTGTATCTTGCTTCCCGGCCCCTCGATTTGCTTATCCAGGGTGACGATGTGGCCCAGTCTTTGGGTCTCGATGTAGGCCGTCTCCGCGTCCTTGTTGCCGCAGGGGCCTCCCTTGCCGCCGCAGCCGCCGTGGCCAGTGCCGGTATTATTGGTTTTGTTGGACTCATCGCCCCCCACGCTATGAGAATTATAGTTGGACCAAGCCATCGGCGGCTGCTTCCCGCATCTGCCCTCGGGGGCGCCCTCTTGGTACTTACTGCGGATATTATCGCGCGGACCATTGCTGTCCCCCTTGAGCTGCCCATTGGGATCATCACCTCGGTGATAGGTGCACCTTTTTTTATTTTTCTTTTGTTTAAACGGGGGCGTCATCTTGGTGCCTGAAAAAATGCTTTCGGTTTATGATGTTATAGTTGGCTACCATGGATCGCCGGTACTCTCAGGAATTACTTTTTCCGTCTCCAAAGGAGAACTTTTTGCCCTGGTTGGCCCCAATGGTGCAGGAAAAACTACGCTGCTCAAAGCTATTGTAGGTCTTGAAAAACCCCTCTCAGGAACCATCAGGCTGGATACAAGGCTGCTCGCGGATTATTCCTCCTATGAACGGGCCTCCAAAATTGCCTATGTCGCCCAGGGCAGCGGCATTACCTGGCCCTTTACCGTCAGGGAACTCGTTTCCCAGGGACGTTTTCCCAGCAGAAAATGGTTTGGCAACGAAAGCGTTGAAGATAGACTTGCCATAGAAGAAGCATTGGAAATTACAGACCTCGTTTCATTCAAAGAACGCCTGGTGACAGAATTATCCGGGGGAGAACTGCAGCGGGTGCTCATTGCCCGCGCACTGGCTCAAAAACCGGAATTGCTTGTGTTGGACGAACCGGTGTCCCACCTGGATATCCGCTACCAGGTCGGTGTCATGGAATTAATACAGTCTTTGGTAGCCCGGGGCATTTCAGCGCTTATCAGTCTTCACGATCTTAATCTGGCGAGCCTCTATGCACATACCGTAGGACTCATAGCTCAGGGATCCATGGTTCGCTGTGGCAAGGTCCCCGAAGTATTTACAGGTGAACTGCTTCAGAAAGCCTACAACATAGAACTGGAAGTTGGGAAGCATCCGCAAAATCCGCTTTTACCAATGATTTATTTTAAGAGCCCCCGCCGCAACGAGTTACAAGATCGCTAAAGAGATCCTGCAATTTCCTCGTTATGGGCCCAGGGGTTCCTGAGGCCAGTGCAGAAGACCGAACGGCATCCGGAGAGTCTAAGGTTTTGATCTGTGTTATCGGCATGATTTCGGTGGTGGTTCCGCAGATAAAAGCCTCATCCGATCTGAAGAATTCTTCTATCGTAAAGGGTACTTCTTGGACGGGAATATTTCTTGTCGTTGCAAGTTTTATAATTTCCTGCCGGGTTATGCCATTGAGAATAAGATTATTTGCAGGGTGGGTAATCAGGGTTCCATCTTTTACGATAAAGAGGTTTGATGAACTTCCCTCGGTCATTATGCCATTCCGCTCAAGTATGGCTTCATAACAACCCTTTTCTTTTGCCCTTTGCTTGCTTAAGACCGCACCGAGCAGATTAAGGCTTTTAATATCATTTCTAAGCCAGCGAATATCGGGCAGCAAAAGAACAGTAATTCCCTGACCCATTAATTCAAGCGAGCGGGGGAGGGGGCCTGCGGTCCCCGTAAAAACAGGTACCGTATCTTTACTGGGGAATTGATGCACCCGGGGCGCCGCACCCCGGGTAATTTGCAAATATACAATGCCATCATCAATTCCTTCCGCTTCAACAAGCAGCTGGGCTCCCTTTATTACCCGCTCTGAGCAATCAGGAAAAGATATCGACAGTTCCCGAAGACTCTTTTCCATCCGCTTTGCATGGGCCTCCGCAAGAAACAACTCACCGCTGTATACTCGAATGACCTCATAAACCCCATCTCCGAATTGATAGCCCCGATCCTCTATGTCTGTTTTAGCATCCTGCCGGGGAAGGAGTGTGTCTTGATAGAGCGCCCAATGTCCAGTCATACAAAAACCCCTAGTGTTTGAGAATGTTTTTTAAAGCACTTACTACCAGGTCTACATTTTCTTTTTGAGCCGTGTATCCCATGAGCCCGATGCGCCAAATTTTACCCGCCAGGGGGCCAAGGCCTGCCCCAATTTCTATGTTATAAGTATCCAGGAGGGCTCTGCGAATCGCAGCCTCATCTACACCATCGGGCACGGTTACGGCGTTCAGCATGGGGAGACGGAACTGGGGATCCACGGGCAGGGTGAGTCCAATACTCTCCAAGCCCTGTACAAGCCGTTCATGCATTTCCTGATGCCGCGCATAAGCCTGGGGAAGCCCTTCTTCCAATACTACCGACAGGGCTGCATGGAGTCCATAGATCATATTGATGGGCGCCGTATGGTGATATGCCCGTTTTGCTCCCTGCCAGTAATCCATAATCATTGATATATCAAGATACCAGTTAGGAACCTTGGTTGCACGGTTTTTAAGCTTGCTGATAGCCCGCTCTCCAATGGTAAGGGGGGCAAGTCCCGGCGGACAGGATAAACATTTCTGGGTACCGGAGTAACATAGGTCCGCTTCGATCGCGTCCACCTCCACCGGTATGCCTCCGAGGCTCGTGACCGCGTCCACAATATACAGGGCCCCCGCTTCATGTACGAGTTTCCCCAACTGTTCTACCGGATTGCGTACCCCGGTGGAAGTTTCTGCATGCACAACCGCAACGATTTGCCAGTTCTTTTCTTTTATTTTTTTTGCTACCACATCGGGATCTACTGGAGTGCCCCAGGTGAACTCCAGTTCCTCTACATCAGCCCCTAGTCTGCGGGCCACTTCGACCATGCGTTTTCCAAAGACTCCGTTTACGAGGACAAGGACCTTATCTCCCCGTTCAACCAGATTGACAAAAGCCGCCTCCATGCCTGCCGAACCGGTGCCCGACATGGGGAGGGTAATTTCATTCTTTGTACCCATGATCTGACGAAGCATTACCTTTATTTCGTCCATAATATTGATAAACCGGGGATCTAAATGGCCAATAGTGGGTAAAGCCAAGGCTTCATACACTCGAGGATGAACACAGGATGGTCCCGGGCCCATCAAAATTGTTTTTGAAACACTTTGTAATGCGTTCATAGGAAGCCTCCTTGTTATTTTGCTTAATACATATGGTACCATGCTTGACCTAATCCGCCAAGGCGGGGTACACCAGAAATCTATGGAAAACTCAGAAGAGCCTCTCGATCCGCTTATTGTTGCCGCTGAAACGGGCCGCCGTATTCTGGAAGCGGGCGGAGAAACCTACCGGGCTGAGGATGTTATTGTACGGCTCTGTCATGCCTGGGGTTACGGAGACGCAGAAGCCTTTGCGACCCCTACGGGTATTATGGCATCCCTGGTTGATCGGGACAATATGAGCAGAGCCGTGGTGCGCCGTATTACCCGCCGTGTGGTGGATCTCCATCGGATTAGCCGGTTGGATACCCTGGTACGTCTTACGGAAGAAAAACATCTTGATTGTAAGGAAGTACGACAGCGGCTATTAGAAATTGATGAAGAAAAACCCTATCGTACGGTTTTTATACTCTTTGCCGCGGCCATGAGTGCCTTCTTTTTTACCCTCCTTTTTCATGGTAGTCTTTTCGACGCCCTCGGGGCCTTTTTTGTAGGCCTGGGAATTAAAACCTTTGCCTATCTCCTTCAGCGCTGGCATTTTCCAGATTTTATTACCACCATAATTGGCGGGGCCATTGCTGCCTTGCTGTCGATAATAACCGTCCAGATAGGTATAACCGAGCATTTGGATAAGACTATAATTGGCTCCATAATGCTGCTTGTACCAGGACTTGCAACGGTAAATGCTATTAGGGATACCATCGCGGGAGACCTTGTGGCCGGTATTGCCCGACTCACTGATGCGGTTATTACCGCCGCAGCCTTGGCGATCGGTGCAGGGGCTGTCTTTTCTCTTATTAGGTAAACTATGGATATATTGTGGGCCTTTCTTTCATCCGGCGCATTTGCGGTTGTATTTAATGTTCGGGGTCGTCATGTTCCTTTTGCAGCCCTTGGAGGAGCTTTAGGTTGGGCCGTGTATTCCTTTTTTTCGGCCGCAGCAACCGTTTCGGGGGTATCTTATTTTTTAGCTTCTATTTGTATCGCGCTGTACGCCGAGCTGCTCGCAGGTCTTTTACGGCGTCCTGCTACAACCTATTTAGTATGCGCGCTAATTCCGCTTGTTCCTGGGGGCGGTATGTATTACACCCTGGCGAGTTCTCTTGCCGGAGACTTGCCGGGAACTCTCGCTACCGGCTTTGAAACCCTCACCATTGCCGGGGCCATCGCTGCAGGGGTAGCGATTGGTTCAGCGGCTGCACGGCTTAGTAAACGGCTCTGAGAATCATTTCAAATTGCATCTATTGTTCTTCAGACTGGGGCACAGGCTTTTTTACGATTACCTTGTCAATTCGATTGCCGTCCATATCGACAATTTCGAATATATATCCATTCCAATGATAGCTTGCCCCGGTTCGTGGAATTTCTCCCGCAATTTCTAAAATAAAGCCCGCCAGGGTATGAAATTCAAAATGTTCTTTAAGAACCGATGCAAAACCGAGTAACTCCGCTGCCTCATCTATATTGACCGCTCCTCCCATGAGATAGGAGCCGTCTTCACGCAGAATAATCTCTTCCGCATCGTTGTCAGGCCTGGAAAGTTCTCCAACAATTTCTTCCATCAGGTCTTGTAAGGACAGGGTTCCTGAAAACCCGCCGTATTCATCCATAACGAGAATATAATCAACCTGCTCCCGTCTAAAAACCTCAAATGCTTTGAGGGACGACATCGTTTCGGGTACAAAAATAGGTTTTTTCATAATATGTTTAAGACTTTTTTCGCTGTCCGTAAGTATATGAACCAGGAGATCTTCCCTCGATACGATACCAGCAACCTGATCAGGCGTCTCATGGCACACGGGATAGTATTTAGGACTATTGGGATTAAGAATCCGATGCTTTAAGGATGACAGCAAGGTGTCACTATTAAGCCATTCTACCTCAGAACGATAGGTCATAAAGGTTTCTACCGGCCTATCTCCGAGATAAAAAATACCTTCCACCATAGATCGTTCTTTTTCTAAGACTATTCCCGATTGCTGACCCTCCTGCAGTGCAATGTGGAGTTCTTCTTCGGTCATGGTATGGGTGGGAGCTTCCTTGATACGCAAGACTTTCAGTAATATGAAAGAAGAGAATGAAAGAAATCCAACGAGGGGTTTAAATACGAGGGCTATTCTCTCCAAAATAGGAACAACAATGGATGCAATAGTCTCCGGTTTTGAAAGTGCGACCTGTTTTGGAACCAGCTCTCCTAAAACTATCGAAAAATAGGTAATACTTATAACCACAATAGTGACCGCAACACCTTCGGCATAGGGGGCGAAATAGGGAATTTTGGCTAAGATGCGGCGAAGCGGCTCGGTGAGGGTAGAACCGCCGAATGCTCCTGCCAGGATTCCGATGAGGGTAATTCCTATCTGAATGGTAGATAAAAATCGCCCTGGCTGTTCCTTGGCAGCAAGGGCTCTTTTGTAAGATTTTTTACCACTGTTTGCCTTAGCCTGAAGACGTGATTTCTGGGATGAAACCAGGGCCATTTCGGACAATGAAAAAAAGCCGTTTACAAGAATCAATATAAAAATGACGAGAATATCTCTTAAGGGTGAAGATTCCATATTATTCTTGGATTGTTTCCACTTCTTCTTTAATAAGGGGCCGGATTATGTGTATCCCCGCTTGACTAGTTTCTATAAGTTTGTTTTTACCATCCGGAGTTTTTTCACCGAATACCTGAACAATAGGATACCGCGGGTTTTCGGGATTTACATCTACTACCTGACCTTTTTTATTGTTAGATAGAAGCACGTATAAGCCGATGGGATAAATTGACAGGGAATAAACCAGGGCTCGGACTATGGTATCATCATACTGCTGCCCCACATTTTTGAGTAGATCGATCATGCCGGTATAGCCATCCTTTGCGTCCTTGTAGGGGCGCTGAGCGGTGAGGGCCTCATACGAGCAGGCTACGGCAATTATCTTTGCATAAAGACTGATCCGGTCCCCTTTGAGCTTTTGAGGGTATCCTTCGCCGTTTTGGCGTTCGTGGTGTTCCAGGGCACCAACACAGATAGAAAGGGGAAAGTCTAAACTTTTAAGGATATTGTAGCTTAAAATAGGATGGGTAAGGATTGCCTTCCGTTCCTGGGGGCTCAAGGGCCGGCCTGACATATAAAGCTGGGGAGGTAGTTTTAACATACCGATTTCATGGAGCAGCGCGGCAACTCCTAACTCAATAAGCCGATGGCTTGGCAATTTAAGGTATGAACCAATAACGACCGCAATGATGGTCGATTTTACGGTGTGGTTTGCAAGAAAATTTTGGGTCTTAGATTGATGAATTTCCACCCGGAGCAGGAAACGCCGGTCTTCCCGTATTACTTCGCAGAGTTCCTTAACCCTATCCGCGATTTCCTTAAAATTAAGATCGTTTTTTGTTGCATATCGGGTAAAGAGGTTTTCTACATAAAGCAAAAACTTCTGGTAAAAATCGGTGGCTTGCTGAAGTTGTTCACTATCATTCTGGCTTTTTATTTCAATCTCTTTCTCTTCATTCGCGGTTCCGTCAGTACTATTTAAAATATCTGAATATTCAGCTTTTGGTATTCCGTCGGATTGCACTTCTCTGAATTCCCATTGCAAAAGAGCTTTCCTCAGGGAATGTGTAAAGGGCATTTCCGGTGCAGTTAAAATAAACCGTCCATCCAAAAAAACCGGTTTGTCAAAATAACTATCTTCCGGAATATCTTTAATAGGATATGATTGCATTTAGTGAACCCCTGTTGACCCGTACCATACTTTCCTCTATCATTTTCGACAATTATAAAGGAGAATAGCATTGAAATTCAAATCAATTTTTATTCTTTTTAACGTGGTCATCATTCTCTCCTTTTGTTTTGTTTTTCTCATGCCTTTTTTTGCCCTTGGCGCCGAATTTGCTCTTAATTTCTGGAAGACAAGCTGGCCTCTGGGTTTATTGTTACTGGTAATTTTAGCAGTTTTGGACGGCTTTTTCTTGTCCAATAGTAAACTTTTTGAACTGCTTGAACGGGAAGATTGGCCTGCTTTAGTGCAGTACCTTGAGAATCGGGTTATAAAACAGCGCCGTTATTCCCAAAGATTAGTAAAACTGCTTATTCATAGCTACCTGGTTATGTCGGATCCCCAGGGTGTCATAAATCTGGAATCGGTTCTGAAAAAAGAAAAGCCCTCTCTGCTTTCAGGAAACAGGCTCCTTTTTGGCTTGTCACATATTCTGAAGGGAGATCATGAGGGGGCAAAAGAGCTTTTTATAGAACAGGAGCGGACCAAGGGGCTTAAAAATGAATGGGAACGATGGTACCTCTGTTTTGCCTTGCTTCTTCAAAAACAATTTGCTGAGGCCTCAGATCGGCTTGTAGTTTTGGCTCGTGATGGTCAGGATTCCCTGGTGTGTGCCCTGTCTGCTCTTTTTTTGTGGGACACCATACAGCGAGCCCTGCCCGATAAGGCTGCATCTGCTCGGGAATCGGCAGAACTTGCCAAAACGAGGATAAGAAAAACACTGCCTGACCGGAATGCATGGAACAAGGAGCTTAAAAAAGCTCAAAGTGATATTCATGTCATCATCCTTGGCAAGTCTCTAGAGGACGCAGCCAGGTTTATCTATGAGGAGACTAGTGAGCATGCGCATGTTTAATAAATCACACAAGCTGGATAATGTCTGTTATGATATTCGCGGACCGGTCATGAAGGAAGCCAAAAGAATCGAAGCGGAGGGATTCCGGGTTCTCAAGCTCAACATAGGGAACCCTGCTGCCTTTGGGTTTAATGCTCCCGATGAAATACTTCATGATATTATTATTAACCTGCAGAATGCCCAGGGCTATTCGGATTCACAGGGAATTTTTGTGGCCCGCAAAGCGATCATGCAGGAATTCCAGTCCAAGGGAATAATGGACGTAACCGTGGAAGATATATTTATCGGAAACGGTGTAAGCGAACTCATTATGATTGCTATGCAGGGACTTTTGGATGAGGGTGATGAGGTTCTGGTCCCTTCGCCGGATTATCCCCTGTGGACCGCCGCAGTCACCCTGGCGGGGGGAAAGGCGGTTCATTATCTGTGTGATGAAAATTCCGACTGGAATCCGGATCTGGCGGACATAAAATCCAAGGTTAATAGCCGAACCAAGGCAATTGTAGTCATCAATCCTAATAATCCGACCGGTGCGGTCTACGACCGGAGCATTTTGGAAGGTATTGCATCCATTGCAGCCGAATTTGAACTCTTGGTATTTGCCGACGAGATTTACGATAAAATCCTCTATGACGGCGCGGTTCATATCCCCATGGCCAGCATTAATCCAGAGATTTGTACCATTTCCTTTAATGGTCTCTCAAAGGCATATCGGGCAGCGGGTTTTCGTTCTGGATGGATGGTTATTTCAGGTAACAAACGGATCATATCTGGCTACCGGGAAGGCCTTGAAATGCTTTCTAATATGAGGCTCTGTGCTAATGTGCCAGCCCAATATGGTATTCAAACCGCCCTTGGGGGATATCAAAGTATCAAGGATTTAGTGCTTCCCGGGGGACGACTCAAGGAACAGCGGGATACCTGCGTTTCTTTGGTTAACTCTATTCCAGGTCTTTCTGTTACCAATCCTAAGGGAGCCCTGTACTGTTTCCCAAAAATTGATATTAAAAAGTTTAATATTACTGATGACGAACAGTTTGTAATGGATCTTCTGCGCTCTCAGCGAATTCTGCTCGTACAGGGGACTGGCTTTAACTGGAAGGAACCGGATCATTTCAGGATTGTTTTTCTGCCCGATAAGGAAACCATAGCCGATGCCATGAACCGGCTCAGGACGTTCTTAGCCACCTACAAGCAAATATAAAAAAAAGGCGATGCGCCTGGACGTCGTTGTGCGCACCGCCTCACTTATCAGAGGAATATACCCCGTTGATATTCCTATTATCGGTAACTGTGCTCCAGGTCTTTACTACAATGTAAAAAGTTTTTTGTGGAAATCGAGAGATTCCAATAAGCTTGAGTAGAATGATTGTAACGAAGCAAGATACAACTCCATCTGCCTGCATTCGTCTTGAGGAGAATCTTCGCTTTTTGTTTGAAAGTTATCGGTAAATAAAAAACCTGCAATGTCTTTTACAGGGCTCTCGGCGATCATATTGTTAATCCTATCAAACTCATCTAACTGTTGCTGAATATCTTTGCAGGATCCTTCTTGTATTGCTTCTGTTAGATTTTGGAGAAGCTGTAAACCCCTCTGTAGTTCCTGGCATAAAGAGGTGAGGTGATGTACGAGTTCACTCTCTATCCGTTTCCATTGAAGCTGCCGTTTTTCTTGCGCTTCGTAGCTTGCATACTGCGTTTTTAGGTTTTCAAGCTTGTCCGAAAGGTATTGGCGTATATGGGTTCTTATTATGGGCAGGGATAGAATTTCTTCGATAGTTCCTAGTTCAAGTCCGTTAATTTTAATGCCCTGAGGAGCAAGACTTTTACAGCTTCCGGGAGCGAGCTGGCGAAGCCGGGCTTCGAACCAGGCTGTATACAGGGATAATCTTGTATCGGTCAGTACTTTTCCGCCCGAAGCAGAGGGAGCGTAAAAGGGGTGTCCATCTAAAAGAGAGCGGAACGATTGGGTTTCTGCAGGCAGTAACCGGTTTGATCGAGTAAATGCCCGTTCTTCGAACAGGGCCCCCGTAAAATGGGTTTTGTAATCCGGATAGGCTAAATCGAGCCCGCCTATCCAGATGGGTCCTGTGCCAAGGTGCAGGGCAAAGTCCAGGGCTGTGGTTGCCACTGAACCTCCTGCTCCGAGGCGCCCCTTTATATCTACCGCTCGTTCAAAATACATACCCAAAGGATAAAGGGAAGAACAAAGCAGGGTTTGCCTAAAGGGATGATGAAAAACGCTAGGATAAACGGCCACCTCCGTTACCAGGCAGCTAGAGTCGGCAGAGCAAAAATCAAGATGGCGGGCATTCCAGTATTGGGGATCCACCACAACAACGAAGTCTGGTTCTACCCCCATCCGAAGCGCCGCTCTGAGGGCGGTATCTACGGCAATGATAAGGCAGCGCTCATGGATTGCAGAGAGATAGGGAAGCACCTCATCGAGGGAAGGTCCTGCGGCAAGAATGAGGGCGGGTGTGCCGGATAAAGCATTAGCCAAATCTTTAATGCCCGGTAGTTCAAATATGGAAAAGCGGTTTTCAATTATATTGCGGACCCACCGCTTGCCAAATTTATGTACCGTTGCAGAGTTAACCTGCTGTTTTGTTTCCCAAAGCGTTACGATTCGTGCCAGGGTTTCAGATAATTCCGGTTCAATTTCACGGTAAGGCCGCGAAATTATAAGGAGAGGTGAGCCAGAAAATAGTAAAAGAATTTCATGCAGGGCATCCAAAGTTCGGTCTAGAATAAAAATAAGTCCCGGAGATCCGAGCAATTGGCTCACATCTCGGTGTGCGAGGGCGGAAAGCAAAATAGAGGTATTTGGTTCTATAATGATTAAAGGGTTGGCGGGAAACTTATACCGGATCTCTTCTGCCAGATAGCCTAAACCGAAACCACATAAAATAAAGGGTTGTTTAGACCCTTCAGCGGTTGCCGGCAGTGCTCCTGCCAGTATGCGTCGTGATTCTTCCCGGGGGTTTCGGCTTGAGTGCAGCCAAATCCCTCGATATTTTACACTAAGATCCCCAGAAAGAGTCGGAACAAGCTCAATTTCTGACCCAGGTGCTGAAAAGCCTTCCCATTCTTGCTGTAAAGCCTTATAAAGATCGGGGAAGACCCGCTCCAGTACTATTCTGTTTTGCGCAAGCATGATTATTGAAGCTCCAGACGGATCACCATGTTTTTAGTAATTGGTGTTCCCGGATCTGGATTTTGTTTAAATACCCAGCCGTCACCTTCTATTTCCACAGTTATGTCATCCCTTAATAGAAGGGGTAATAGTTGCTTTTTAGAAAATCCCCGTAAATCGGGCATTGCGTCCCCTATAACCAGATCCGGAGGAAAGGCAATTTTGACTGTTCCGCTGTGATCTACCTGGGGACTTTTGCCCCGGGGAATCCCAAGATAATTAGCCAGTTCTTCTGCGGCTTCTCTTACCGGTGGGGCGGCGATGCGTCCTCCCAGGTAGGAATCCCCCTTGGGACGAACTATTGCAAGGTAGAGGATAAGCGATGGTTGCTCTGCCGGAACTAAGGCGAGAATGCTGGCAATGTAGTCTGTTTTTGAATAGGTCCCCGTTTTAGGGTCGATGATCTGTGCTGTACCTGTTTTTACACCGATTGATATGTCGTCGATTTTTGCCCGTCTACCCGTTCCTGCCTCAGAGGCCGCAGCGATCATATATTTACGCAGTTCCCGGGCGGTTTCTGGTTTTATAACCTGCCGGGGAACGCCGGTCTGTATTTCGCGGACCAGTTTCCCTTCATGGTTCAGGATTCGAGATACTATCCGAGCGGGCACAAGCACTCCATCGTTGGCAATAGCTGTCGCAGCCTGTACCATCTGAAGCGCCGACACTGATATTTCCTGCCCTATAGCTATGGTCGGTTTCGATCTGGCGGACCATCGGTTAACGGGCCGCAAAAAACCGCTGGTTTCTCCGGAAACGCCAATACCGGTTTTTGTACCAAAACCAAAATTCTGCAGCATTTGATAAAAGGTTTGGGAATCTATACGGTCCGATGCATAGGCTGCCCCGGCGTTACAAGAATAGGTAATTATCTCCTGGGGCCGTACTGTTCCATGGGCTCCAAGACACTTAATGGTTATCTTTTCTCCCCCTAAGCTTGTTTGTTCGTATTGGCCATCACAGATAAAAGTGCTGTTTGGAGTGACAGCCCCGGTGTCCATAATGGATGCAAGCGAAAATATTTTAAAAACCGATCCTGGCTCATAAGCCCAGATTGCAGGCCGATCCATCCGTTCCTGTTCCGTCGAGCCCGTAATATCATTAGGATTAAAATTAGGAAGCGAAACATAGCCAAGAATATCCCCCGTCTGGGGGGTCATGGCAATCATCATGACCGCTTCTGCCTTGTTTTCCTCCAATGTCTTTTTTGCGATGCTTTCTAGACTCTGCTGCACTTTGGTATCTATGGTTAAAATAAGCTGGTTTCCAAAGGATACACCGTTCTGCGGGGCTAGTTCCGATTCAAAGGCGTATTCAATACCCCCGAGTCCCTGGTTTTCATCCCCAACAAAGCCAATAAGCGTGCTGGCTAGATTTTTCTCTGGGTATATCCGGCCCATGACAGGTTCTATCGCAATGCCAGGAAGTTTCCCTTCAGTTATTAATTGCTCAATGCTTCCCAAAACCGATTGATCGAGCCGTTTTTTTAGATACACAAATGAACTGGTTGATTGCCTTACCTTGTCGATAATAAGGGATTCATCCATTCCTAGAATAGGCGAGAGCAATGCAGCGCTTTGTTCCAAGTTGTTTAAGGCTTCTGGTTTCCAGACCGTAATGTTACCCAGTCTGGTCTGCATCGCTAAAATGGAACCATTCCTATCCAAAATCGGGCCCCGTTCAATAAGATTAGGTTTTTCTATGCCTTGGCTTACTGAATCGGGAAAGAGCATGAGCTGGGCATAACGAATATAGACAATAAGCATGAACAGGGCGAAGAGGCTTACAAAAAAGATGAATCGTCCCTTATTCGGCGGAATTGTTTCCATTATTTAATTCCTTCGACCCTTCCTAGTACATACTCAGCAGATATAGGTCCGTAATTCCTCGAATCATAGGACACTTCGCTGTTTTCGCCATGAACAATTATATACTGTTGATCCAGTAATTGCACGCAGCGTTTTACGGCGATTGTACCCTGGGGGGACAAAAATACAATGATGTCTCCCACTCGTGGATAGCTCCAACGGAGTGTATATACCTTGGCCCAGGGAAAACGAAAGCCATAGGCCAGTCGGTTGATGAACAGCACCTGCCCGGAAGGAATTGTGGGGACCATAGAATTCCCTTCTGCAATCATAAAATCGAAACAGAAGAACTTTATAAGTACCGCTACGAACAATGCCCCGACTATTGTAATGCCGAGCTGTTTATCCCTTTGGGGTATATTCATGAGAACTCAGTATAATGAACTGAACCAGCTCTGTCGATAAACTACTATGATGAATGAAATAATTAGGAAACAGCATATACATCAGCGGAAGCGTTTTACTCCGCTTCCTCTTACGGTTCCCAGATTTCGCATAGAGCCGGTCAATTCTGGTATACGTTCCAGATCCGTTTCCATTAAGCCCGCCGAAACTCTGGTAGTTTCTCAATCCCGCAGTATACCATTGATCCTTGCCGTCACCGCTGCATGTCTTGTACTTTCTATGGCAGCAGCATACCTCACGACTCCGAGCGCTGCAGGCAGAGAAGCATTTTCTTTACCCGCGGATCTTTCTGTTTCTTCTTATTTAAAATCCTATATTGCTCAAACCGAGGCAGAAACAACTGAAAGCAGCAATATGGACACGATTCCCCTTGCGCTGACAGAACAGTTTGCCTGGCAGACCTACCGGGTTCGCAGCGGAGATACGCTTTTGGGTATTGCCAAGTCTTTTAATCTATCAATCGATGCAATAGTTGCCCTTAATAACATAACCAGTGCCCGTTCCCTTCGCAGTGGAATGATACTAAAAATCCCCAATATGGACGGGATTCCCTATACGGTAAAAAAGGGAGACAGCCTTTCTAAAATATCCAAGGCCTGGGGCATACCGCTTGAAGCTATCCTTGACGCCAATGATTTAAGCAGCGATGTCATAAGTCCAGGTACAAAGCTGTTTCTTCCCGGTGCACGGTTAAGCGCTCTTGAGATAAAACGCGTCTTAGGTAACTTGTTTGTTTTTCCCATCAGCGGTTCTATCAGCAGTCCCTATGGCTGGCGGAACGATCCATTCACCGGGGTACGCCGTTTCCATGCTGCCATAGATATCGCACAGAATCTCGGTGTGCCGGTTGGTGCTGCCATGGATGGCCGAGTATCAGCCACTGGCTTTAATCCCGTATATGGCAACTATGTCATCATCAATCATGATGGCGGATATCAGACCATGTATGCTCATTTAGATACCATTAGGGTAAAAAAAGGCGATCGGATCCAACAAAAACAAGCTATTGGTACGGTGGGAAACACTGGTTATAGTACTGGACCTCACCTGCATTTTGCGCTTTTTAAGAATGGAAGAACTATGAATCCTTTAGAAGTTTTGGGAAAATAACCCAATGGTATAGATTATTGTTGCATAAATTACCCCGCCGATGGTATACTGCAGGCGGGAACAGGAGGTTCCATGCGGCAGCTTGTATTTGTCTTAATCGCTTTGCTTGCGGTGGTGACGTTTATCCGTGCCTATGATGTACCTTCCGCGGATGTATCCGGGAACCAGGCTCTTCAAGGAAAGATAACGGTCCAAAATATAACCGCAAATAACTAAATTTCCTTAAGTCTAACACTTGCATGCATCCATAGTCGGTAGTAAACTTTTGGATGTATGCTCAAATCCAATAAACTGTTTGTCATTGATACAAATGTATTTATCCATAACCCTGAAGCGGTCCTTTCTTTCCGCGATTCGGAAATAGCCATTCCCCTGGTTGTTCTCGAAGAACTTGATAAGCTCAAAACCTACCAGGATCAACGGGGAAAGAATGCCCGGGAAGCTATCCGTTTTTTCAATACCCTGATCAAAGGCGGTGATGTCCGCAGTGGTGTAAAACTTGAAAACGGCTCTGTGCTGCGGGTCATTTTTGGCGGAATCGGCGAGCCCCCTGCGGATCTGCCCCTGGATCGCAACGATAATGTAATTATTTTACAGGCTGCTGCTCTTTTACAGAGTGGAAGGCCAGTATTTTTTGTTTCCAAGGATATTAATGCCAGGGTTAAAGCCGCGGTTCTGGGTCTTAAGGCCGTTGATTATGAAAAACAGAAGGTCAATGCGGCGGAACTCTATGGCGGTATCAGAGATTTAGATGTAGTCTGTTCCTCTCCAGAAGCCTTTTCTTCGGCAGTTTCTAACCAATTTAACGATAAACTACTGGCAAACGAATATGTCTATGCCCATGCTTCGGATCCAGAACAATGTTTTCTAGGCCGTTGGGATAAGAAAGCCAATACGCTGCACATAGTTCCCCATGAGCGAAAACACTGTTTTGGTATTCAAGCCAGGAATGAACGACAATGGGCAGCCCTTGACCTATTGCTGAATCCTGATATTCCCTGCGTAACTTTAATCGGCAGGGCAGGCACCGGAAAAACCCTATTAGCTGTGGCTGCAGGCTTACATCTTGTGGTTGAAGAAAAAAAATATGACCGCATCCTTGTTTCCCGTCCCATAGTTCCTCTGGGTAAAGACATAGGCTACCTTCCTGGTGAAAAGGCCGCTAAATTAGCCACCTGGATGGAACCTATTTTTGACAACCTGGAGTATCTAATTTCTATAAATAAACGTCCTAATATGAAAAATGTGGACCAGATATTCAAAGAACGGTATATGGAAGTAGAAGCGGTCACCTATATTCGGGGCCGTTCACTTCCATCCCAGTTTATTGTGATAGACGAGGCTCAAAACCTTACTCCCCATGAAATAAAGACTATTGTTTCGCGGGCCGGTGCCAATTCAAAGGTGGTGCTTACCGGTGATCCAGAGCAGATAGACAATATGTATCTGGACGCTAATTCCAATGGGTTGTCCTATCTGGTAGAAGCTTTTAAGGGTGAGCAGCTATTTGGCCACATTACTCTCCAGAAAACCGAGCGGAGTGAGCTGGCTGAGCTTGCGGCACGGTTATTATAAAACAATAGGATTAAATATGGTGAAAATAAGTTTCCAGCAAATCGTAGACAATTCTTTTCAGAGTCTGGAGGTATTGGAAGCTCAGCAAAAATTGCGGCATATAAGAGCCTGTGAGCGGGCCCTTCAGAAATTAGAGGAAGAACTGGACGCAATTATCGAAAGCTCCCAAATTACAATAGATAATCTAAATAGAGGAAGCAGCAATGAATAGAGTAGTTACAATTGTTTTGTTTTTTATATCCTTGACCAGCCTCAATGCGGACATAGTTTTCGAAGGGCTTGACCTTTATTCTGATGGGCGTCTCCTCTATTCGGGTCAAGTTTCCAATCCTGGTGTAAGTGCTCAGAAAGGACTATTTATTGCGGATCTAGAAAAAAATAAAAGCAGTATGCTTACCGCATTTCCAGAAAAACTTGATCTCCTAGATAATGGAAAAATAATCCAGATACGAAACAGTTTTGGAGCCTACCGTTTTCCGATATCAGGCGGGCTCCCCCTGTCGGTTACAGGATTTCCTGGCTTTACCGATGGCGCTCCAATCCAATTTGGGCAGGTGGAAGCCATGGCTGCCTCGCCAGATGGAAAGTGGATTCTTTATATTGAACCAGTAAGCGCTGGATATGGTAATTTAGTTTTAATAGATGTCAGTACCGGTAGAAGATTTTCTGTTTCATCTCGTATTGAACGGCCTGGACGCAATTTTCCTGCCCAGTGGAGCAGAGATTCCCGGGTTTTTATTTATTCGAAAGATTGCAAGTTATACTACTTTTCTATAGCTACACTCAGCTCAGTCTCAGTGGACGAACAATTTAGAGTAATCGGAAACGGACAGATCAATTCGGTCTATTGGGGACCCCAGGGAGACTTCTTTTATGTTAATGGCAGGACTATCTATAGGGTACGAAGTACCGAACTGTTTGCCCGGTCCCTTTACACAAGTTTTTTAGATATCGGCCAGGTTGCTGGAATACTGCCTTTTACGTTTGATCCTTCATTCGACTTATTTTGGATACACCCTTCTTCAAAGGCAATTATCGTATCAAAGTCAGGGCAGAGTATTTTTTATTTTCCTTTAATTGATGGAACCAATGCTGTTTCCTCTCAAACAGGGCAGAGCTCTATTTATCCCTATTTAGTTCTGCCATCCCTTTGTTCGGATATTAAGCTCCTATGGTCTGCCGATGGTATTGTAACGATTTGGGGACTTCGTTCGGACAATAACGATATTGCCTTTGCATACCGCCTGGATGTCTCTAAAGATCAGGGGCCTTATAGTTTTGTTCCGGTGACTTTACCATCAATTTCTGATGCACTGCTTTCTCCCGATGGTTCAAAAGCTGTGCTCTGGGGGGATGCTGGAACTTTTGTATATAGCTATCGGGACTGGAAGCTTTCCCAGACTATTACTAAAACTAAGACCCTCAGTGCAGGCTGGCTTAATAACGATGAACTGGTTGTTGGTGATATACAATTCATTTATTTTTTCAAGCTGCCAAACAATCGTAAGATACTTGGGCTCTCCCAAGTAGATGCATATGGTTTTGAAGATAAGTCGGGAACTATTCTTGCAAAGACCGACAACACCTGGTTTAGCACTGATGGAAGTCTTGCCTGGTCGCCCCGTACTGGTAAAGTGGAGCTGCGTCCCCTCTCTGTTAGTTCAGACAGATTTCGCGTATACCTAGAAATTCAAGGCGGCGGTCCATACCGGAATTTGCCTATGATTAGAGCCATGGATGATATAACTACTAGACCTTTGATAAATATTGACGGATTACAATACGAGACTATCAGTAATATTCCGCTCAAAGATGAAGGGACTTCAAGAGACGGTGTTTTTAATAATGGGAAAAGGTATGGATCCCGCACGATCTCTCTTACCTTTGACGTCATTGATGCCCCGGAGGGTCTTACCACCGTACTCGATTGTTTAAAGCGTTACGGGATCCGGGCTACTTTTTTTGTAAACGGCGAGTTTATCCGTCGTTATGCCGACTTAACCCGCCTCCTGAGCAATTCTGGCCATGAGATTGGCTCACTGTTTTATGCTCCCATCGATTTATCAGATACACGATACCGTGTGGATGCTCAGTTTATCAAGCGAGGACTGGCTAGAAATGAAGATGAGTATTATGGAACAACTGGCAAGGAGCTTTCTGCCCTTTGGCATGCACCCTATTATGTGCTTTCGCCTGAACTTTTAGCCACAGCCGCTGCTGCGGGTTATAAAACAGTGGGTCGAGATATTGATCCTCTTGACTGGCTCGGTAAGACCGATGTGCGCAGAAGTTTTGTACCTTATCGTACGGCTTCTGAAATGATTGATCATATTATACAGACAAAAAAACCGGGGTCTATCATACCTATCCGGATTGGGGCAAACGAAAATGTGAGGGGCGATTATCTTTTTAATCAGCTTGATGTTTTACTAGACGCCTTACTGCGCGCAGGCTATCAGATTGTGCCGATTAGTACCCTGATGGAGCAGGCAAAATAAACGTTTACTGCCGATCGTAAAGCATAAATTGGTCTCGATCCTCATCCCGTAAGCCCTTGAGCGATGCTGTTTGCTGAGCCGTATCGCTCCATACAAAGGGTTTTACCGGCACAAGACCGGTCAACCCAAGCTCTTGGTTGACAATCAGTGAATCCTTAGGGGCTATCCCCTGCAGCCTGCAGGCGAGGTTTACTCCATAACCGATATAATCCCGGTACTTAAGCTGTGATGCTTCTGCAGATATTTCGTATTTATAGGCCTTTCCCTGAACGAGAGCGCCGGCAAGCCCAAGGCTCGGATAGGGATGAAAAAGATAATCGTTAAGAAAATCTGTATAGGAATTAAAAACGGTAAGGGCCGAATCTATTGTTTCTTGATTCGAAGCGTCCCAAATCAGCAGCGCTCCGTCTCCCATGAGCTTGTAATAGGAACAGTTATATCCATATTGATTGACACAGGAAAGCAGGTTTGTTGTAAAGCTTTGTATGAGCGGAAAGACGATCCTATCATCGTTGCTGCGTAAAAAATCGCTAAAATTACGGATATCGATACACAGTATTAAGGCTTTTTCAATGGTGTTGCCCAAGTATACATTGTCAAAGAAATCGACAGGCATTTTCTTGAGGCCCTGTCGTGTAAGTTCATCAAGTTCTATCGTGTTCATGCCCGTATTGTACTCTAAAATAAGCAATCTAGCCAATTTAAAAAATTGGACTTTTTAGAAAAAAAGAGGGGTGTTCAACAAATTATTGAACACCCCCATGTGTTTGGGCGCTGAGAGACTCGAACTCCCGACATCCTCGGTGTAAGCGAGGCGCTCTAGCCAACTGAGCTAAGCGCCCGATGGGGAGAAACTATCATAAAGTAGGACGTAAAGTCAAGCCTCTCGGCGATATTTCTCGTTTTTCTGGGGCTTGTTAGGCTTTCCAAGTCCATGTATGCTTACCCAAGTATGGATAAATTAATTATTAAAGGTGCCCGGGAACATAATCTTAAAAATATCGATCTTGAACTACCCCGGGACAAACTCATTGTTATTTCGGGACTTTCCGGATCAGGAAAAAGCTCCCTTGCTTTCGATACTATCTTTGCAGAGGGCCAGCGCCGCTATGTAGAGAGCCTTTCCGCCTATGCGCGCCAGTTCCTTGGCCGTATGGATAAACCCGATCTGGATTATATCGAAGGTCTTTCCCCTGCCATATCGATCGAGCAAAAAACAACCCATCGGAATCCACGCTCGACCGTAGGTACGGTCACGGAAATATACGACTATTACCGGCTTTTGTATGCCCGTATCGGAATTCCCCATTGTCCATCCTGCGGAAGGGAAATTAAGGAGCAATCGGTGGACCAGATGGTGGATACTATTCTATCATTTCAAGAGGGGACCCGGGTGCAGCTTTTAGCTCCCGTCATCCGGGGAAAAAAGGGTGAACACCAGAAAATCCTTGAGGATGCACGGAAAGCAGGTTTTGTCAGGGCTCGCATTGACGGTCTCATGGTTAACCTGGAAGATGATATCAAGCTGGACAAACAGAAAAAGCATACGATAGAAATTGTGGTAGACCGGCTCGTTATAAGCTCCGATATTCGCTCCCGTCTTGCCGAATCGGTTGAGACTGCCCTTGATTCGGCGGATGGCATTATGCAAGTCATTCGTTCCACCGCTGATGGTGATGAGGAGCTTTTTTTCAGCCGACAGAGTGCCTGTCCCGAATGCGGTATATCGATTCCTGAGTTGCAGCCCCGGCTATTTTCCTTTAACAATCCTTTTGGAGCCTGTCCTGCCTGTACTGGACTGGGAATTAAAATGGAATTTGATCCGGATCTCATTATTCCCGACAAAAGTCTTTCCTTTAATGAAGGGGGCTGTATTCCCTATAATCCCGATTCCGCTTGGAACAGGAGCCGTTTTGAAAGTCTCGCCCGGCATCTACATTTCAGCCTGGATACTCCTTTTAATGAACTTCCGAAAAAGGTTCTCGATGCCATTTTATATGGTACTGACGATGCAATCGATGTAGTGTACGAGAATAGGGAGAAAACAGGCAAGTTTGAATATAAGTCTCGGTTCCCCGGTATTTTGGAGGATCTGAAACGCCGGTATCGGGAGAGCCAAAGTCAGGGGGTTCGGGATTGGCTTGAAAAGTTTATGAGCCAGAAACCCTGTGAAGTCTGCGGCGGACGGAGACTCAAACCAGAGGCCCTCTCGGTTACGGTCGGGGGCAAAAATATTCATGAATTGAGCAGCCTTTCGGTAGCCGATTCACTTGCATTTTTTGATTCTATTCGCTTTACCGACACGGAACGGACTATTGCAAAGCAGATCCTAAAAGAAATTGTATCCCGCCTGGGCTTTATGAAAAATGTGGGTCTCGACTATCTCACTTTGGAAAGAAAAGCTGCGACCCTTTCAGGCGGAGAGGCCCAGCGGATCCGGCTTGCTACCCAGATTGGTTCAAGCCTTGTGGGTGTGCTCTATATTCTCGATGAACCTTCAATCGGTCTCCATCAGCGGGACAACCAGCGGCTTATCGATACTCTCATCTATTTGCGGAATATCGGCAATACCCTCATCGTGGTAGAACATGATGAGCAGACCCTCCGGACCGCAGATTATATTGTTGATTTGGGGCCCGGAGCTGGTGTTCACGGCGGTAAGGTGATTGCCCAGGGGACACCGGAAGAGGTAATGAAGGTAAAGGATAGCCTTACCGGTCAATACCTTGCGGGAACCCTTTTTATGGAACTGCCAAAGGAGCGGCGGAGGGGAAACGGGCGCTTTATAAAGCTTAAAAATGCCTCAGAACATAATCTCAAGGGGATAGATGTGTCTATTCCCCTCGGAGCCTTTACCTGTATTACCGGTGTCTCCGGTTCTGGAAAATCAACACTTCTCTCTGATGTACTCTATCCTGCAATATCTAACAGGGTAAGTGGGACTAGTTATACAGAGGGTGCATACGAAAGCATAGAAGGAGTCGAATACATCGACAAGGTTATAAATATTGATCAGAGCCCCATCGGCCGAACTCCCCGGTCAAACCCTGCAACCTATGTGGGCGTTTTTTCTGGCATCCGGGATCTTTTTGCGGCCCTTCCCGAGGCTAAAACCAGGGGTTACAAGCCTGGCCGTTTTTCCTTTAACGTTAAGGGCGGAAGGTGTGAAAACTGTCAGGGAGACGGAACGATTAAGATAGAAATGAACTTTCTCCCCGATGTTTATATTACCTGTGATGTCTGTCATGGAAGGCGTTTTAATAAGGAAACTCTGGAAGTACGCTATAAGGGCAAAAATATTGCCGATGTTCTTGATATGACCATAGAGGAAGCTGCAGAGTTTTTTGCGTTTATCCCCCATGTGGCTCGCAAACTGGAAACTTTACTTTCTGTCGGTCTTGGGTACATCAAACTAGGCCAGTCTGCCTTAACCCTTTCGGGTGGAGAGGCCCAGCGGGTTAAGCTTGCTTTGGAGCTTTCTAAACGTTCTACAGGAAAAACCCTCTATATTCTGGATGAACCTACCACGGGGCTCCATTTTGCCGACGTAAAACAGCTTATGGAAGTGATTCAGAGGCTTGTGGACGGAGGAAATACGGTGGTTATGATAGAGCACAATCTGGATGTAATACTGCAGGCCGATTATATCATAGATCTTGGCCCTGAAGGGGGAGACCGGGGAGGTTCTGTAGTGGTGACCGGAACACCGGAAGAGGTAGCTGCCTGTGAAAAGTCCTATACAGGGTATTATATAAAAGAGCAGCTTGAACGGAGCCTGTCCAATCGATGAGAAAATTCGCTGCAATTTCGATTTCTGCGATGGTTTTCATGGCAGGACTTTTAGGTGCCCAAACTGAAGGCGCCAGTCCCATTTCCAATTCCCCATCTGGGCCTCAGGTTTCAGCCGATTCTGAAGACGCTGCATTTCAAGAGCCCAATTATATCGAGATGGATATCCGTACATCTCGGCTTGAAGAACTGGCAGACTGGTGCCGCAGGCTGGGGCTTTCCGATGCGGGGACCTGGGAAGAACTCGCCGGAAGGCTGCGGACCTTTTACGGGATTGCAGCTCCTGCTGCTGAAACGAAAGAAGGGCGGACCATTACCATAGAATCTGCCCGCAGTTCTGAATATTTTACCCTTGAAAGTGTAAATGAATCCTATGCTCGGCTTAAGGGTGCGGTCATTATAACGGTAAAAGACGGAGATTTTGCCCACCGGCTCAAGGCAGACGAGGTTCTTTTTAACCGAAGCCGTAACAGTATAACCGCCACTGGAGCTGTTGAGTATGTCAAGGAAGGGGGCGGTGTAAAAGAGGTTTTTAAGGGCGACTCTATTTCTATCAATGTGGATACCTGGGAAGGTCTATTCCTGGGCGGAGCTTCCGAGCGATCCTTACAGGATAAAACGACAGCTTATCGTTTTGCGGGGGAAGTAATTTCCCGGGACGAGGAAGAGGTAACTGTTTTACAGAATGCAACTATTACCAGTGCATCCAGGGACGACCCCTATTGGTCTATAGGGGCGGCAAAATTGTGGCTCCTTCCGAGCTCCGATTGGGCCATGGCTCATGCGGTTTTAAAGGTTGGGGAAATTCCCCTTTTATATATTCCGTTTATTTATCTCCCCGGGGACGAAGTGGTTTTTCATCCTGTTTTAGGATACCGATCTCGTGAAGGGTCCTTTGTCCAAACCACAACCTACCTGCTTGGGAGGCCGAAGGCGACAAGCGCTTCGGAAAATTCTATAACAAAAATACTCGGCTCTGCTTCTGATACGGAACGGAAGCAGGAAGGCCTGTTTTTGCGAAGCACAGGCCAGCGAATAGTTAACCAGGATGGCCCAAGCCTGAGTATTCTTTTTGATATTTATACTAATTTGGGTGCCTATGCAGGACTCAATGCAAGCTTTCCGAAAGGTGGGATTTTAGGTAAAACAGATTTGTCAATTGGGCTTGGACTTACCAGGGATGTATATCAAGTCCTACCCAATTATTATACACCGTTTAAAAATAATGATGGTATAAGCAACTGGAACACATCGGATATTTTTGGGTATCCAATACCTTTTCGGTATCGTTTTAAAACTACAGGTACTTTGCAAAGTCCCTTTTTTTCGTTTAATTGGGAGTTTCCGTTATATTCAGATCCCTATGTGGATCGGGACTTTCTGAATAGGACAGAATCAATGGATTGGCTCCAGATGATTAAGGAAGGGAGCAGTCAGACCCAAACAAGTACTGCCAATCAAGTATCGACCCTGGGCTCATACCAGTGGAGATTCAATGTAGCCTTTCCTGGCCCTGTTTTTGAAATTAAGCCTTCTATTGTCACCTTGTCAGTCAATTCCTTATCTTCATCTCTTTATTTTAATACCCGGTCAGTCAGCAATCCAGCTTCTCCTTTGGATGCACTCTTTTTTTATCCAGAGCGGTTTACCCTGTACTCAACAAATTTTTCGCTTCGGGGATCCCTCGTTACTCCTTCTACGAGCCAGCTTGCTTCCTCGTCATCCAGTACACAGCAAGGTACCAGCGCTGTTACTGTTCCCGCTGACTTGAAGGTCCCGGATGTCTGGTCCCCTTGGGCTGCCGAAAAGACAAGGGATTCCGTTCAAGATCGTTCCGTACTTGCAGAGATTTCTGATCCCCTGGAGACTTTGCAGCCCCCGGCTCTCCAGCAGACTTTTACCGTAACAAGCGCCCAAAGCCCCTATAAAATGCAAATGGATTACAGCTTTAATCCAGCTATTTCGACTGAGCTTTTCTTCCGCTCCAACGCCTCCCATTGGCCGACCAAAGATGCAGTTCGTTGGGATGACTTCGCTTCCATTTTTACCAATTTCCGAGGCGATGCAAACATTGGATTATCTGTTGCAGATCCTTCTAATATGCTTTCTGCCTCATGGAAATTAACGAATCAAAGCGCACTGCAAATATACAACTATATGAACCAGGAGGCCGAAGAATATGATACCCAAACCGAGCGGGAAACGGCGCTGCTTCGCAGCTATGCAGGAACCTATAACAATGTAATACCGGAATTAAGCTTTAAAATTGCTCCTTTTGTGCAGGACGAAATCTGGAAAACTACAAGTTTTCAGTATGTGCTGCGAGGTACCCTGGTAAAAACGGCATTTGTGGGCGATGCGGCTACCGGGGAATGGCTAACTAACATGGGAGAATGGACAAAAGAATATGTTTCAAGCCATCAAATACAGCTGAATTTAGCGGCCAGTACAAGTTCGCTTTCCCAGAATAGCTCATTTTCCCTGGAATTACCGCCCAGGGATAGCTCTTTAAAAAGCACTGTGAATGTATCATACGGGATTAGCCGTTCGAGCCTTTCTTTCTCGATTGCAGATCCCTTTGGAGAGCCGGTTTTTAAGCCCCTTACCGCTTCGGAAGAGATAAAATTGAGGGAAAAACTCAGTATTAAACAGGATCTCATCTATGATCCGGAACTGAAGGCTCTTACATCTTGGAACACCGGGGCTGTTTTAGGGCCAGCTTCGCTAAACTATCGGGCTGCAAGAAATCAAGGTTCCGGAACATTAGAACCGGTGGCATTTTCTCTTGGATACATCAATGTATTTAACTACAATACACTATGGAAAAACAGGATTGCCTATACCTTGGATATCAACAGTAGTCTGAATATGGATCTCCAGCGCTATACCAACTCGGTGTTTACCTTTACGATGGGGACTACGGTCAAGATTGCCCAGTTTCTCGACCTCAGTTTCAGCACTAAATCTCAAAATTCTGTTGTATTCCGGTATATGCAGAACTGGCCGATATGGAAAACCCCCGATTTTATGCCAGGGGAACAGAATCTTTTGGTGGATCTGCTTAATTCCTTCAGATTCGATAATGAAGAACTGCGAAAAAAGTCCGGTTTTAAGCTTAAATCCCTCAGTTTTAAGGCGGTCCACTATCTCGGAGACTGGAATGCCACATTAGGAATAGATTTAAATCCCTATTTGAATAACGCAATAGTCCCTAAACGCTACCAATTTAATACTTCTGTTTCCTTCCTTGTTCAATGGATTCCCATTCCAGAATTCAAAACTGAAACCTTTAGCGATACAAAGAATGGATTCATATTCAAGTAATGCCCTTGACGTGACCCCCAGGCCTCTATAAACTTTCCCCTAACATGCAATTGAAATGGTTTATGTTTCAACTACATGTTAGGGGTTCCTTTGGACAGTAATGTAACCATTATTTTGGATAGTCAAGATATTGCAAGCGGTGTCTGCGGCGCTAATGACAGTAACCTGCGGGTGATAGAAAAATCCTTGGGTGGACATATTGCCACTAAAGGAAATGTATTGCGGCTGGAGGGCTATGATGAGGCACTGCAAAACCGCATAAAGCTTATCATCGATCATCTTATCGATGCGGTCCGAAAGGGTGAACACCCGTCTCCTGAATATGTGCGGTCCTTGACTGTTACCCTCGAGTCGGGTCCTCTGGAGCAGGGCGAGGCCGCTAAAGTTCTGGATCCGCTGCGAGAAGGGGTTATTCAAATACCAAATGGTTTTGGCAGGGTATACCCGCGGACACTCAACCAAGCAGCCTATATCCAAGGGATTCGCACCCATGAAATAGTGTTCTGTGTCGGTCCTGCGGGTACGGGGAAAACCTTTCTTGCAGTTGCGGAAGCACTCAGGCAGGTATTATCTAAAAAACGCCGTAAACTCGTACTTACCCGTCCGGTTGTGGAAGCCGGTGAAAGTCTGGGTTTCTTGCCAGGAGATCTGGCTCAGAAAATCAATCCTTATCTGCGCCCGCTGTACGATGCCATGGAAGCCTTGGTGCCCTACGAAACCATTCGCAGAATGGAAGATAATCGGGCTATAGAAATAGCCCCCCTGGCTTATATGCGGGGCCGAAGTTTGAACGACTGTATTATAATCCTTGATGAAGCCCAAAACACCACAAAGGAACAGATGAAAATGTTTCTTACCCGTATAGGAGAGGGATCTCAAGCCATTGTGACCGGTGATACGACGCAGATAGATTTGCCCCGCCGCAGTGACTCGGGGTTGCTCCATGCTATTTCGTTGCTTCATAATGTGGAGGGGCTCTATTTTTCGTATCTCAATACCGCTGATGTGGTACGAAACCCCCTTATTAAAAAGATCATCCAAGCCTATGACCATGAATCAAAATAATTCTTTTTTAAGCTCCCTATGGCCCCATAAGATCCGCTTTTGGCCTGCTCTGGCTATAAGTGCAACCTTTGCCATGATTCTTTTTGTTACCCTGGGCAATATAGGCAGTTCCGCTGCGAATAGTCCAATACTCCGTGAATTTGAAGTCGGCAAGGTTGCTGAACGGGATTTTATTGCGGATAAATCAATATCTTATGTGGACGATGAAGCTACACAGCTCCGCAAAAAAGCCCAGGAGCACTTGGTACCCGCGGTTTTTCGCTATTCTACCGATGCAACAAGAGATGCCCTTGCCATGTTTGGCCGTTTTAAGTCCATGGTACGTTCCCTTTTTACAAACCGGGTATCTGCTGACGCCTTCAGATTGGGAATACAGGCAGAATACCCTGGAATGTTTCCCCAGCAAGTACTCGAGACCCTGTATCGAAGCCCCTCACGGGAACGGTTTTTAGAATATGCCGAATCGGTTTTAAAAATTCTCTTAGAGGAAGGAATTTTTGCCACGGGTAAACTGAATCTGGATCTATACAATCCGGACCAGGTAGAAGTGATTCGCAAAGGGGCAATCCGTACTGAGCGAGAACGGATTCCTATTAACCGTATGGTTACTTTAATCACCGCTAAAGAGCGAATCGCAGAAATTGCAAGTTCAGGTTCCTATCCCTCAAGTTTTACGTCCATAGCTCCCTATATCCTGACACCCTTTGTGGTCGAAAATGTGTTTTTTTCGCAGGAGGATACTAATCTTCGTCTCGAAGAGACCAGGGCTCGGTTAGAACCGGTGATTAGGCAAATTGAGCGGGGTGAACGGATTATTAAAAAAGGGTCCATAGTTTCAAAAGACGATTTAGCTCGGATTAAAGCGCTGAATCAAGGCAAGGATCGGCAGAATCCAATTTATATAATGGGCCTTGTAGGGATGCTGCTCTTTTCATTTGGGCTGCTTCTATTTATGACAAGCCCTGCAATGGTGGGGAGAAAGCTTGAAGCAAAGGAGATTTACTTTCTCACTATTTTAGGGGGACTATACGGTATCAGCGCTATTGTTCTTTCCAGAATGATAGGAATAGAGTACCTCTCACTGGCTGTTTTTGTGCCTACTGCTCTTTTTGTTATGCTCCCCGCCGTTATTACTGGCGGAAGAACCGCCACCGCTATAGCCATATCAATGCCCGTCATCGCCTTTGCCCTTGGGGCCTATGATGAGCAGGCCTTCCTGTTTGCCCTCGCTGCGGGCATAACGGGAGTTTTCTCTATGCGGGCGGCGGAGCGGCGTATAGACCTTATTAAAGCCGGATTGTTTGTGGCTGCGATGCAGGCTCTCTTTTCACTGGTCCTGCTTCTCTTTGATCAGAGTCCCCTTTCTGTATTTCCCATGGTGATATTCTGGTCAGCTTTTAATGGACTTATTTGCGGTATGCTGGTGCTCGCCTTTTTGCCCCTGCTCGAACAGTGGCTCAATGCAACGACGACATTTAGGCTTATGGAACTGGCAGATCTCAATTCTCCGGTCTTAAAGCGGCTTCTTACCGTAGCGCCCGGAACCTATAGTCATTCGGTTACGGTGGCCAACTTAGCTGAGTCTGCCTGCAGAGATATTGGGGCTAATGCGCTTCTTGCCCGGGTTGGAGCCTATTATCATGACATTGGAAAAATGGATCAGCCCGATTATTTTATCGAAAATCAGGCTGCCTATAACAAGCATGATGAACTTGCTCCGCGGCTCTCTGCGACTATTATAAGAAGCCATGTAAAGCTCGGTATTGAAAAAGCTCGGGCCCTTGGTCTTCCGCAAGCGGTCATTGATATTATATCAGAACATCATGGAAATTCGGTTATAGCCTGGTTTTACAATGAGGCTCTAAAGCGGGAGGATCAGGTCAAGGCCGATGATTTTTCTTATCCTGGCAATCCTCCGCGCAGCAAAGAATCGGCGGTAGTCATGCTGGCCGATACGGTAGAAGCTGCCATGCGCACCCTCAAAAAGCCCACAATTACCAAAATTGAAAAATTTGTTCATGAACTGATTATTGGTAAATTTGAACAGGGACAACTTGATCAATCAGAATTAACATTTAAGGATTTGGAATTGATTAAAAGCGCCTTCGTCCGCGTCTTAGCTGGACACTATCATTCGAGAATTGAATATCCAAAAATAAGCCGGGAGGTTCCCTTTGAACAGGGTTGAAATTTCATCCGCCGAAAGTCTAGAACCCTTACCTTGGATGCACAAACTCGAAGCTTTTGCCTTGCTCATTCTAGAAAAACTTAAAAAAAACAATTGGGATATTTCTATTCTTCTTTGTGATGATGAAACTATTCGCCAGCTTAATGCGGAATACCGGAATAAAAATGAACCTACCGATGTTTTATCCTTTGATCTGGGAGAGACAGTGGAAGAGGATGGAGAAAAGCGATATCTCGCGGGCGATATTGTCATCTCCCTGCAAACCCTGTATGAGAATGCTCATTATTTCAGCGTAGAGCCCGATGAGGAGTTTCGTCGTCTTGTAATCCATGGTATTCTGCACTTGAGCGGCATGGATCATCAAACTAATGATGCTTCAGAACCGATGCTGCAGTTTCAGGAACTTCTTCTTGAGCAAACAAAAGAGGAGCATATTCTTTTATGAATATCAAAGAAATCTGGAATCGTTTTTTTAGTGCAGCCACCCAAGAGGAAATAAAGGAATTTGAAAAGCTGGAATCGGATCAAAAGGACATGATCCGCGGCGTGGTTGAACTTTCTGATACCATGGTTAAGGAAGTCATGGTTCCTCGAATTGATACGATTTTTCTTTCTGTTGAAATGAACCAGGATGAAATGCTGGAAAAAATCGCTGAGAGCGGACATTCACGATTCCCAGTTTATAAAGATACGATCGATAATGTTATCGGTATTTTGTATGTTAAAGATTTGCTCCGCACTCTCGTTAAGCATGAATCGATTCAGATGCAAACCATACTGCGAAAGCCATTTTTTGTTCCCGAATCTAAGCGTATTGATGATCTTCTGCGGGATATGCGCCGCAAACGGGTCCATATTGCCGTAGCCGTGGACGAATATGGCGGCGTTTCCGGTATCGTCTGCATGGAAGATATTATCGAAGAAATCGTTGGAGATATACAGGACGAATTTGACAATGAACGGGAAGACATACTTCAGATCGGAGATGGGGTGTATCTCTGCGATGCTCGGCTTAATCTGGAGGATCTGGCGGAAGAACTAAAATTAGATTTACCGGTAAACGATTTTGACACCCTTGGGGGTTTTGTATTTGATCTTTTCGGAAAAATACCGGTAAAATACGAAAAAGTCAGCTATGGTGGTCATGATTTCATTATTCAGGACATGGAGGGCCACAAAATCAACACCGTTAAAATAGTGTTAAAACGGAGCCCGACGGAATGAAACGGAATGCGCTCTCCTTCTTTATCAGCTTGCTGCTCTTTCCCGCACTGCTTTCAGCCCAGCAAAGCCTTAATACGTGGTTTCAAAAAGGGCAGACCGCAATGGTGCAGGAAGATTGGTATAGCGCTGCGGAAGCATTTCTGGAAGCATTAAAAATCAACCAGTCCCATGCAGAAAGTGTCGCGGCCCTCGCTGAATGCTATTACCAATTACGGGAATATGACCAAGCCCTTTCCTGGGTTCGGAAGGCAAGAACCCTGAATAGGGGTTCGATGAATCTGGCTAATCTGGAAGCCCTTATACTTATTGCTATGGGACAGCTCGAAACCGCATCGTCTGTTCTGTCGGAGATTCTGGCCCGGGAACCCTATAACAGGGACGCCCTCTTTGCTGCTGCAGAATTAGAACTAGCCCGTGGCAAGGTTGGTGAAGCGGTCAAAAAATACCGCGAGGCGGTTGCCCGATATCCCGACGATCGGAGGGCCCTGGTATCACTTGCCTTAGTCCAGGGATCCCTTGGAGACTATGACGCAGCCCGGTTAAATATTACCAGGGCCGTATCTCTCCATTCAGACGATTATCGAGTCCATTATTATGCTGCTTATCTTGATGCATTAGCGGGTAAATTAGAAAGCGCCGCCGCGTCCCTTGATATCGCCCTCACGCTTAAACCCAATTTCCTGGCTGCCCATTCCTTGCTTGCCAGTGTTCGCTATCGGGCAAACAGATTCGATGAAGCTGCACGGATTGCGGATCAGATTATAGCGGCGAATCGTAATGATGTAAGCGCCTGGTATATTAAAGGGATGTCCTTTATCCGGCTTGGACGCTTTGCGGAAGCCCGTCAGATCCTTTCCGTGGCTCTTTCGATAGACAGCGAAGATGAGTTTATACGAGCCGCCCTGGAAGATACGGTCCTTAAATCAACTGCCCTTGAGTCTTCTGAACGGTCTGTGTGGGCATCCTGGCATTTTAACAGGGCTCGATCTTTCCAGAGCAATAACCTTTTACAGGAAGCTCTTTTTGAATACCGCAGGGGACTGCGGATACATCCCTATGCTCCAGAACGTCAGGAATATGCTGAATTGCTTCGGATTCAGGGATACCCTGGCCGCCAGCTCGAAGAACTCAAGTTTCTGCAAGACATCGGCAGGTCCAATCGAGTCATCAATGACACTGTGGAAGCCTATAACTCTTTGCTTTATGATACTCTTCCTCGGATCTGGCAGGTTAACCCCTATACCTTGCAAAACCGTCATTGGAAAGTTGCGGTCTTCTCGGTAGGTTCTCAATCAGGAATGAAACATGTGGATGCCGGTGCGGTAGCGGCGGCTTATTTTCAGGATTTGCTTAGCCATGACGGCAATATTGCGGTTATGTCTTTAGAAATACGGCAGCCCAGTTTTTCATCTGCATTCAGAACTGCCCGAGAGGCTGGAGCGGATTATTTTCTTATACTTTCAGTAAAGGAACAGGATCGGGACTTATCCATTCAAGCGGATATGTATGTCGGGAGAACAGGATCTTCAGCCGCATCCTTCTCGGTATATAAGGTCGGACAGGACCGGCTGCGTAATGGGAGCCGCCAAATTGTGTCCCAATTGCAGGCTGCTTTGCCCTTTAGAGCCCTTATTCTGCAGAGAAAGGCAAACCTTGTATTGATTGATAAAGGAAAAGCCGATGGTGTTGCCAAATCGAATACCTATCAAATTATTCGAAAGGGCAGCTCTGTGGTACGGAACGAAGGGGTTGGTCTTGTATACTCTCCAAAGGATGTCATTGGAACCCTGGTTATCGATGAAGTTGATGAACTAGTCTCTCAAGGGACAGCCACCAGAGCAGGCTTTTATGATGAGATCACCAAGGGCGATGAGGTAATCGCCATCCCTGAAAAAGGGCCAAGCCAATCTGTACCCCAGGATGTATCCATAGATCCTGAGCTGAGGTACCTTCTGAGGACACTCCGCTAGTATCACATACCCTTTGATTGCAGCAGGGGCAATATGGATTGGATCCATTCGCGTGCCTCTGCAGGATAGGTGTTTTGCATAAGTAAAAATTCAAAGAGGGCTTCGCGGTACTTCTCCGTCATATAATATGCTTGACCAAGATAGAACCTGCCTCGGGCTTCTATAATAGACGATCTTGGCAAAGATAAAAAACGTACCAGCTGGTCAATGACCTCATTCCAATCTCTGCTTGCAAAAGGCCCCTGTACGATGGAGCGAAGGGTAAATTCTTCTCCGCCTCCGGAGGCATTAAGATCCTGAGAAAAGGCCCGAGGTTTTTTAAGAACCATTTTTTGCGGTTCTGGGAATGGCAAAGAGGCGACAGCCTTTTGAGTCTCCGGGCTAAGCGGGAGAGCGAGAGGTGGCAAAATAATCGTATTATCTGCACTGGGGACAGCGGCTGAGATAGAAAGTGTGGGAAGCGGAATAGAGCGAATGTTCTGCTGGGGCCCCGGAAGACCGATACGGAACGAACCAGCGGGAACCTCAGCGGGTACCAGGGTTGTATTTTTTCCCGCTTCAAGATTTAATTTCCCCTGTTTAATATCGTCCTCGAAAACCAATGCGTAGTAATAAGAAATATCTGGGACTGGATAGTCAACAAAGGGACTCGATGTAATACCCCCTTGAACGATGACTGCCTGAAGAAGATCCTGTATATGCCGTATGGGCTGGGTACTCCGATATAAAACAAGCGGCCGGCTTGATGTGGTTTCGGAACCGTTTAATGAAAAAGAAAGCAGGATACTATCCTTTTGTACTTCTGTTTTGAGTGAGGATATATTCTGGTACTTTGAATCGGATTGAGAAAGCACAAGATTTGTTTTCTTTACATCCAACTCTACATAGTTCGTATTGGGAATCCTAACCATGTATGGATTTCCATCAGATCCGCTCGCAAGCACCAGATATGACCTAAGCCCATCGGATTCAATAGGTTCAATATAGGACTGAACGCCATGGGGAACCTGTATGCTATCCAGGTCCTTTGGGGTACTGGAACCGGCGGGAATAATTTTGCGGATAATGGTGACGGGTCCGGTACTGTCGGGAGCATCAATCCATTGAAGACGGACTACATTGTCCTGAACGGCAGCGGTAAGCTGCCGAACAAAGGGAAGCGCAGATGTCGTATCTTCTGCAAGGATCGGATATAATTTACTTAGCGCTATTAAAATAAGCAGGAAAACCTTTTCCGGATGTTTCATAGAAACAGTATACTCCATTGTTTAATTTTCGGCTATTTTTTTACAAGTAAACAGCTCTTAGAATACGGGTTTGACAGAACGGTCCCTTTTCCGTAAGCTACTGGTATGTTTGTATCGGTAGCCTTGGATCCCGGGTCGGAAGAACGGGCTCGAGAATTGGCAGATTTACTTGCCCAGTATGGATTTGAAAAAATTCAGCGCGGTTTGTGGGAATCTGGTCTTTTTCATCCTTCCAGCCTTGATCGGTTAAAGCGCGATATAGACCGTATTACCGATGCCTTTGACCGGATTCGTATTTTTCAATATCCTGTTGAAGGCACCTTGGTTATTTCCTCGCTGAAAGACAAAAAATGGCGGCGTCTTATTGTCCGCCCTTCAACATAAGGAGACTTAATATGCTGCTTTCCGAATTAGGTGGTCCTATCCAGGACCTCAAAGCACAAATTTATGACACCTGGAGGCGTCTTTGAAGCCGCAGGTTTTGAAGAAAAAATAAAAAATCTTGAAGAAAAAACCCAAGCAAGTGATTTTTGGAACGATTCAGCCAGAGCTGAAAAAGTAATGAACGAAATAAAGGCCCTTAAGGCTCGGTATGAACCGTGGAAAAGTCTGGTGGCAGAGATTGATGATGTGGAAGTTCTCTACCAGCTCGCCAGTGCTGAAAATGACGAATCCCATGCGGGGGAAATAGAAACAACCTTAAAAGAACTACAGAAACGGTTTGAAAAACAAAATCTTGTAGAACTCATGTCCGGAGAAGTAGATCAAAGCAGCTGCTTCTTAACGGTACATGCAGGTGCTGGAGGAACCGAGGCCTGCGATTGGGCTCAGATGCTGTACCGAATGTATGTACGATGGGCGGAGCGGAAAGGATATTCTATAGAAGAAGTCGATATGCTCGAAGCCGAGGGCGGCATTAAGTCGGCAACAGTAAAAATTGATGGTGATTATGCCTATGGGTACCTTAAGGGTGAATCCGGGGTACATCGGCTGGTACGCATTTCGCCCTTCGATGCCAACGCACGGCGGCATACATCATTTGCATCGGTGTATGTCTTCCCCGTTCTCGATGATTCTATAGAGGTGGAAATTAGACCTGAAGATCTTCGTATCGATACATACCGTTCTGGAGGTGCGGGCGGACAGCATGTTAACAAGACTGACAGTGCGGTACGTCTCACCCATCTTCCTACCGGTATTGTGGTAGCCTGCCAAAACGAGCGAAGTCAGATTAAAAACAAAGCGACAGCAATGAGCATGCTTAAGGCCCGGCTTTACGAATATTACCGGGCTGAAAAAGAAAAAGAAAACGAGCGCTTTGCCCAGGAGAAAAAAGACATTTCTTGGGGTAACCAGATTAGGTCCTATGTGTTTCAGCCATATACGTTGGTTAAGGATTCCCGTACTAAAATAGAAGTGGGGAACATTCAGGCCGTGATGGATGGCGACATAGATGTGTTTATTGAGGAGTATCTCCGTTTTGCATGGCATAATTCACAGCAGCAGTCTTCATAAATTATCCTTTGTTGTCATTTTATGGGGAATGCTGCTGTTCCCGCTGCATTCTGTTTCTGGTCTTGGCACTGCAGAACAGACAAAACCGGAACCGCAGGCAGAAAAACAGAATGCAGTGATTTATGTATGCGATATTGATGTATCTCAACTCCCTTCTGAACAGAAAATTGCTGGCCGACGCCTCCGCAATGAGTTTCTGCATATTTTAGGCCAGATTCAAAGGCGTAAAAGAAGATCCGAAGAAATACTTCTATACCGGGATTCACTCTGGAAAGAATGGAAGGCTCGGGCTGCAAAATCGCTGACAGAGGCCCGCAATAGCCGGGATACTCTTTTTTTTAAGGGCTATTCTGAAAACACCTATAAAAAAGAACTGATTAAAATCGAGGCTTCAATTCGAGATTTAGAAAATAACTATGCCGCTGTCCAAACCAATCCCCCCAACATAGCGGAAATAGTAACGCTATCCTTACATAAGGATATGGCTAGTGGAAATTTTAAGAATGCTCCCTCTTTGGATGGACGGAAAAAGTTTTGCACCGAACAGGGTGTGGATTTTCTTGTGGTAAGTTCCCTTCGTGAACTCTATGGCCGCTGGATACTGACATACAGCCTGTATCGTGCGGTCGATGATACGGTGATGTATACAGACACATTGGCTTTTTCCCCGGAAGAACTGGAATCGATACTGCCCCTGTTTGCTACATCCCTTTATGAGACCCTATCCGGAGAACCTGCGGGGGCCATACAAATTATGGCAAAGCCTGAGAATTCTGAAATAATTGTAAATGAAAAAATGATGGGGAAGGGTAATACATCTGTTATAGAGGGGCCTCCTGAAGTACTTTTTGTACAGGTAACTCATCCTGCGTATTTCCCTGCTGAATTTACGATTGAACGCCGATCGAATGAGCTCAGCACAGCGAGCATCGCTCTCACTCCCATGGCGCAGTATGCACTCCGTCTGGAGATTCAAAATAAAGAAAATTTCTCGCTCTATGTTAATGGTCTTTACAGAGGAAATACGCCTTCAGATATAACTCTTCCAGCAGGAAACTATGTCCTCCAGATTATAAAAAATGAAGGTGAAACAGAGATTCAATCGAAGCTGCTCGTTTTAAAATCGAAAGACGGTCTTGTATCCCTATCAGAAAACGATGTGCAGTCAAGAGGAAAGAAAACGGTAGAGCAGGCACGAAAGGGGTTCTATGGAGCATTCGGCCGTTTTTGGCTGGCCTTGCCGGCGGCCTTTCTTCTCAGCGGCATAACAGATACGTATATTAACGCTTACAACCTAAGCGGTAACAGGGATTTGATTAATCCTGCGACAACTTTTTATTATTCATCCCAGGGAGCCTGGGTAGTCACGGGTATTTTTTTAATTGAGTCCCTGTTCCGTTTAGGCTTCTATGTGTATAGTGCATCAAATGGAGCTAGTACGGTAATTGAACCAAAACAATAAAATGAAAGGATGGTATTTGTGGCAAGCGGCACATTTGCGGATAAGTTAAAGCGTCTTCTGGGACTTGAAGGGAGACTTTCTGATGAACTCTTTGATGATTTAACTGATTTGCTTGTAGAAGGTGATTTTGGCGCTGCAGAGGCTTATAAAACGGTAGATGCCTTAAAGGCTTATTGCAAAAAGCAGGGTGCGAGCGAAGTCGAAGCAGTGAAAACAATACTATCTCAGCTGCTTACCGAGCAGCTACAGAAAGTGCCACAATCTCAAGCTGTATTACAAAAGCCCGATCGGCTGACTATAATGCTTCTTTTAGGTGTAAACGGAGTCGGCAAAACGACAACCTGCGCAAAGCTTGCCAGTCAGTATCAGCGCCTATACCAGATCCGGCCCATCCTCGCAGCAGCCGATACGTTCCGGGCTGCCGCTATAGATCAGCTTAAAATACACGGGGAACGGCTTGGATTGCGGGTAGTGGCCCATAAGCAGGGCGGTGACCCTGGGGCCGTCGTTTTTGATGCAATCGAAGCGGCCCAGGCATCCGCTTCTCCCCTCGTGATTGGAGATACCGCTGGCCGCATGCACACAAAATCTGCTCTTGTGGAAGAATTAAAAAAAATCGATAGGATTGTGCTATCCAAAGCGCAGGATGCGCGATATTACAAATTATTGGTACTGGATGCCACTACAGGACGCAATGCGCTTGCCCAGGCAGAGGTATTCCACAGTGCAGTAAAATTAGACGGTGTCATCCTTACTAAATATGATTCAAGCGCTAAGGGCGGAGTTATCTTTTCTCTGGCTGAGTCCTTATCGCTCCCGGTGCTTTATCTATGCACTGGAGAACAATATAACGACATCCGTCAGTTTGATTCTGAAGCCTTTGTCAAAGAATTTATAGGAATATCCTAATCCGCTTATGAAAACAAAGCTATTCCCCTGTCTGTTCATCCTTGTTCTGTTTCCGATTTCTGCTTCGGACTGGTATCGTTCCAGTCCGGGAGGTATTGCGCTGGAACAAATGGGTAAGCTTGCAGCTCTGCGCCAGGAATATGCTTTGGAAGTTTACGAACCGGCTCTATCGGAACTGCCTGAAATGCTCCAGGATATTGGAAAGAAAGCAAGTCGCATGAGTGCTGAGCGGCTTTACCATAATGAAAAAGTAACGCTCAGCAGATACAAATTTTGGGATGGGCAAAACAAGATGCTCTACGCATCCCAATTCGACACGCAAGGTTATTCATGGATAGAGTGTTATGACACAAAACAGCAGCTTATAGAAGAATACTGGGCTGTTCAAGATTCTGACTGGTTCAGAAGGGTATTTGTTTTTGCGGGAGATCGCATTTCCGTATCTAAAACTTTTGCAGCTCCTCCGATGGAAGAAGGTTCGCTCATATTCACTGACTTTTACCGCTATGACCGCTCAGGTTTACTGCGTATCATAGAAAGAGTGCCAGCAAAAGAATCTCTCGTTTCTGCTAAAACTGAATGGTTTTCAAAGAATGTCCCATCCCTCACGAGCCTTAACAGGCCGGGGCCCGGGGCTGTTGTCATCCCAGAAACTATAAAAACTGAGACCTTACAGGATATCATAATTTTGTATAATCTTGATTCAAGGGGCAGGGTGATACGGGAGCAGCATAAAAAACAAGATGGCAGTGTACTATATGAGCGGACCAATGTATGGGAACAGGATCGGCTGGTAACGGTAACCATTGATGAGCAGGGCCCTACAAAAAGAATTGAATATACCTATGATGCACAGGGAAACCGAATAAGCGAAAAATACTACGCTGGTACCCAACTGGAGCGGCAAATTATTATTCAAGGAAACCAGGAAATCGAAGAATTATATGATAAAGGGCAGCTTGTTCTTAAAACTATATGGGTTAATGGAATAAAGATACAGGAGCAGCGGCCTAGACGCCAACAACTTAAACCATAGCAGGGAGTAAATCATGGTGTATCTTTTCTGCTGCTCAGGAGAAACATAATCTATGGGCAAACGACGCTGGATAGGTTTTATTGCATTACGATATTTGTCGCGGTCTAAAAAACGACGCAGATCTTCCGCTTCAGTTTCATCGATGTTCACTATTATAGGCATCGCTACCGGTGTCTTTGCACTCATTATTGTCATCGGCATCATGAATGGTTTCCAAATGGGATTTATAGAAAGCATCCTTGAGATTTCTTCATTTCATCTCCGTATTGAAAAGCCATTAGAGGAGAGCACGGAACCATGGCTTTCAAACCCTCATATTCGCTCGGCAATCACTTTTTCGGAATTTCAAGCCCTGATCCGGGGAACGCGAAAAAATCAGCAGGTTGCGCTTGTGCGGGGCCTCCCTGCCGATGCGGCAGGGCGTGATCCTGCCATGATACAGGCTCTCCATTTACAGGCTGGTAGCTTTGCTGTCGATAAAACCGATTCCATTATACTTGGTACAGAATTAGCCCGTATCTTAGGTGTACGGATTGGAGACCCTGTTTCACTGGCTTCAATAAGCGGTGATTTGTTTGGAGAGACAAGGCCAGAGCTGGATACCTTTGTTGTCACAGGCATATTTCGCTCCAATTATTATGAATTTGATTCCTCCTGGGCGTTCATCAATATGGACCGTGCTATAGCTCTTCAGGAAGGAAAGGGCACTGTGCAGCTAGGCGTTAAGCTCCATGATCGTTGGATGGACCAACAGGTTCAAAAAGAATTGGCAAAAACCAACCCAGATTGGTCAAACCGAATAACAACCTGGCGGGAATATAACCGTTCTTTTTTCGGAGCCCTCAGAACAGAAAAATTGACCATGTTTCTTTTAGTGGGACTTATATTTGTTGTCGTTGCCCTGAATATGTACCAATCGCAGCGAAAATCGGTTTTGGAACGGAGAGAAGAAATAGGATTACTTCGGGCTATGGGAGCATCTGTGCCGTCGATTAAAACAATTTTTGCGATTAACGGGTTTGTGGTAGGTTTCTCAGGGGCAACCCTCGGCATGCTGCCGGCTCTTTGGTTTGCAAATAATATACAAATGTTTTTTATAATGCTCGAGGGTCTCGTGAATGGTTTTATTGGAACTGCAAATGTTATAGTAACGTTTATATCCGGCAATGCGATCCAATTTGACCAAAGAATTACCTTTTTCTCTCCCCAAGTTTTTTATTTAAAGGATATTCCATGCAGGCTGGTGCCTTCTGAAGTTTTGATTATCTATTTATTTGGCCTTTTATCAGCCACCCTTGCGTCCCTCTGGGCTGCTGGCCCGGTAAGCAAGCTTTATCCTGCGGAGGTGCTTCGCTATGATCAGTAATGAAACGATGCAGACTTCTGTTCCTGCTCTTGAGATTCGGGAGGTCCATAAATCCTATCTTTCCGGGACTGAAACCCTGGCAATTTTACGATCCGTGTCCTTTTCTGTTTTAGAAGGTTCAAGCGTGGCAATCACTGGAGAAAGCGGCAGCGGCAAGAGTACCCTGCTTAATATCCTTGGCGGTCTTGACCGGGCCGATGCGGGCTCCGTCCGGGTAGGGAAATACCTGCTAGAACAGCTCAATGAGCGCCAGCTCAATGAATACCGAGGACGGCATGTGGGATTTATTTTTCAATTCCATTATCTCCTTAAGGATTTTACGGCCCTTGAGAATGTAATGCTTCCTGCTTACATGGCAGGGGCCTCCAAAAAGGATGCCTTGGAAAAGGCTCGACTTTTGCTTGCCGATGTAGGAATGGAACACCGGCTCGGCCATTATCCAGCCCAGCTTTCAGGCGGGGAACGCCAACGGGTTGCCGTGGCCCGTTCATTGGTAAATGATCCGGATGTGATTTTAGCCGATGAGCCTACGGGCAATCTGGATCGATACAACAGTCAGTCTGTGGCGGAACTTCTCTTTGCAAATGCCGAAAAATATCGAAAAACCCTCATTGTGGTGACCCATGACGAAGGAATAGCGCGGCGGGCAGAAATCCGATTCAAACTAAATGAAGGTATCCTTATGACCCAGGACGATAGCGGAGTTTCTCCATGAGACAACGGGTACGTTTTTTTATTGCCCTGCGGTATCTCTTAGGCAGGTCTCCCGAAGGTAGCAGGTATTTGCGGGGGGCTGCTCTGGGAATAGCAATCAGTATGATTCCCATCATGGTAACCCTCATCGTTTCAGATGGTATGATACAGGGAATTACTGACCGTTATTTAGAACTGGGGACTGGCCATTTGCAGGTCTATGCCTATGGGCCTGCACAGGAAGAGGTCTCCCTTTTAATACCCCATATACAGGATATTGAAGGAGTTAGTCTAATAAGTCCCGAACGGGACGGTCTTGGCATAGTGGTCGGGCCCAATGGTAAAACCGGTGTTACCCTTCGATCTGTTTCGCACAATTATATTGAGTATCCTGGTACCCGCCAATATCTTTCACTCCTTTCAGGGGAACTGAGCCTGTCTGGCCCAAGATCATGTCTTATAGGGACTAAGGTGGCTGAGTCTATCGGTGCCAAGCCAGGTGATACCATACGGCTTATGACAGTTAAAAATACAAATACGGGGAATATGATACCGAGGATAACGGCCCTCACTGTAAGTGGCATTGTTTCTTCAGGGTATCGTGAACTGGATTCTTTATGGTGCTTTATCCCCTATGACTTAGGCCGTTCTATACTGTCTTCGGATACCTCTAAATCATTTTTGGTTATTAAAACTAAGAACCCCTATAAGGGACTTGAGTCAACCGCTGCGGTAATCCAAGAACGGTTAGGCGATACTAGTGGAGTGTACAACTGGAAAGAGCTGCAGGCTACCCAATACCAGTCTTTTGAATCTACCAGACAGATGCTGCTTCTTATTATGGCAATTATTGTTTTAGTTGCAGCGGTCAATGTGGCGTCCGCAACCAGTATGCTGGTGGTGGAACGGCGGCGTGAAATAGCCATCCTTAAATCCTATGGGGCAGCTCCTTTCGATATTTCTTTGCTTTTTTCATTAGGGGCTGGAATCACCGGCTTTATCGGTTCTGCTATAGGAATCGCATTGGGACTGGGAATTGGGTATACTATCAATGAAATCATCCATGGATTAGAATTTATCCTGTCTGGAATTTCGAGTTTGTACCATGGAGATCCGGTTGTGATTCTTAACCCCTCCTATTATCTTGAACGGATCCCTATTGTGGTTAATTGGTCGGTTGTTGGCATACTGTTTGTGATTACCGTGCTTGGTTCTATGATTGCCGCCCTGGGTGGTGCCCGTCAGGCTGGCAAACTATTACCGGTTGAAATATTACAGAAATATTAAGGATGGACATATGCTTTGTGATATTTGCGGAAAACGGGAAGCAATTGTATTTATTCATCAGGTGGGTGCGGGGGGACAGTCAGAATTGCATCTTTGTTCCCAATGTGCCTACGAACATGGTTTACAAAATTTGGAAGGTGATATAGGCAAGGCGCTTTCAGATCTGCTTAAGAAACTGCCCTTAGATAAAGTGCCCGCATCGGGCCTTTCTCCCTTAGGAAAAGCGAAAAAAAAATATCCCGAACAATGTCCCTTCTGCGGACTTTCTTTACAGGAACTTAAAAAACAAGGTCTTGCGGGCTGTGAAACATGCTGGAATGTATTTGGAGATCTGTTGGTTGTACCTCATGTTAAAAAACAGGGGGCTCAACAGCATAGGGGCCGTTTTTCGATCCAAGTTTCTGATGCAATTGCCCAAAAGCAGGAGCTGGAACAACTGAAGAACCTTTTACAGGCTGCAGTTGAAAGGGAAGATTATGAGCAGGCCGCAATCTACCGGGACCGGATTCGGATTCTAGAAATGGGAGCTGCACGTCGTGGATAATACATGTCTTGAAAACTGGTTTTGGTTTGGCCCAAATCATCAGCAGGATTGTATTCTGTATAGCCGTCTCGGCTTTCATCGATCCCTCAAAAATGAACTGTTTCCTCATCGTGCTTCCCCGGAAGACAAGGAAGGGGTTCTTAATAATGTGCTTGCAGCCCTTAAGGGCCTCGAGATTGATCCCTATATTTTAATAGGACCTGAGAGTTCTAGAGATTGTCAATTATCTGCTCGGGAGGTTTTTGATATTCCAGAGGTGTTAACCCTGAAAGCGGGAGAAGCGGTTTTTATCGGGGAAAAGGCCTTTCTTGCGACCATAAATATTCATTCCCATATTAATTTTTCGCTCATGGGACCAGGATCTCAGCCTTTGGAACAGTTTCAGGATCTAGTAGCCATTGATACTCAGCTTGATAAACGCCTCTCCTGGGCCTGCACCGAAACCTATGGATTTCTTAACCCAGACCCTATTCATACGGGCAGCGGAATGGAATTTGAAGCCCTTTTGTTTTTGCCGGGTATTATAGACAGTGATATGTATGATCGAGTTATGAAGGGACTCCTTGCCCAGGGCTTTGCAATTTCAGTATACGATACAAAGGAGCAAAAGGATGAAGAAGACCTATCGCAGCAAGAGATAAGGAGCCCTTTTATTCAACTAACCTATACAGTACCCCTGGGAGTTTCTGAACAGGAAGGGCTTGAAAAAATAACAAATGCCCTTGAAGGTCTTATGAAGGGTGAACGGGCCACGAGGGAGCGGCTTGCGGAAAAGCTTTCGGAAGAAATAAAGGACAAGTCCTGGCGTGCTTATGCGCTTTTAACTCATGCACAGCTTCTGTCTAAAACGGAGTGCCGCAGCCTCATTTCAGATTTGCGAGCCGGTATTGTATATGGCAGTTTGCCGATGAGCAGTGCTCAAGGGATTCTGAAAGACTGCGACCGATTGTGGTTTGGCACAGAAACGCTGGTACGGCAAGCCCTGGAAGCTTATCCTGCCGATCAGAGATCGGAAAAATTATCAAAAAGTCTCAGATCAAAACTTGTCCGGAACATACTTTCGCAGTACCATATAGAGGGGGAGATTTAATTTGTTTAAAGGTTTGACCCAACGGGCCCAACGAATATTAACGGTTATCGCACAGGATGAAGCTCGCCGCTTCCACAGCGATCAGCTTCTGCCTGAACATATACTCGTGGCGATTATTAAAGATGGATCCGGTACAGCCTGCAGAGCCCTCGAGGATCTGGCCATCGATTTGCAGGATTTTCGCCATGTCCTTGAACGGGAAATACCGCAAAAAACGGGAACCTTTATTTTTGGCGATGTCCCGCCGTCCCGTCGTGCCAGGATGCTTCTTGAGGCTGCGGCCGAAGAAGCCCGCGCTTTTGGACACGAATATGTCGGAACGGAACATCTTTTATTGGCCTCGGTGAGGGAAGAGGATTCACCGGCTGCCCGGTATATTGCCGAAAAACATATCAGTTCTGAGATGCTTCGTTCCACCATACAGCTCGTGTTAGGACAATTCAGAGACGATGGCCCTGCCGAAGATCCTCGGGATAATTCGCATATTTCCAGTTCAGGACCTGGTGCTGGTTCTGGCGCAGGTGCTTTTGGCAGCGCTACGTCTTCGGGTCCAAAAATAACAAGGACCCCTATATTAGACGAATTTTCCCGGGACCTCACTTCCATGGCCCGGCTTGGTGCTATGGATCCTGTTATTGGTCGGGAAAAGGAAGTTCGCCGGGTAGTACGCATCCTCGCCAGGAGAACGAAAAATAATCCCATACTGGTAGGCGAGCCTGGGGTCGGCAAAACCGCGGTGGTGGAAGCCCTGGCCCAGCTTATCGCTTCAGAAAACGTTCCGGAAATCCTTGCAGACAAGCGGCTCCTCGCCCTCGATCTCGCATCGGTGGTAGCGGGTACAAAGTACCGCGGCGAATTTGAGGAACGGCTCAAAAAAATCATGAAGGAAATCAGCCAGGCTGGAAATATCATCCTCTTTATCGATGAAATACACACCGTAATAGGAGCCGGAGGGGCTGAAGGCACCATTGATGCCTCTAATATGCTCAAACCGGCCCTTTCCCGGGGCGAAGTGCAATGTATAGGCGCCACAACCCTGTCTGAGTACCGAAAACACTTTGAAAAGGATGCGGCCCTAGAACGACGTTTTCAAATGGTGGCCATAGAAGAACCCTCCCTCGATGAAACCATACAGATCCTTCGGGGTATTAAATCCAAATATGAAGAACATCATCGGGTAGTCTACAGTGAAGGAGCAATTCTTGCGGCGGCCACCCTGGCCCAGCGATATATTACAGGCCGGTTTATGCCCGACAAGGCTATCGATCTCCTGGACGAAGCGGGGGCGAAACGGAAACTTGAGACTGATATAAAACCTGCGGAGCTCAGTGAGATCGAAGCGGAGATAAAGCGCCTTACGGAAGAAAAGGTTCGCCTGGTTGCAGCCCAGGACTATGAAAAAGCCGCGGATCTCCGCGACCAGGTTCGGTCTCTTCGTTACCAGCTCGAATCGGTAAAGCAAGCATGGGAACGGCTTTCCCGGGAAGAGCGGCCTGAAGTCTCCGAAGCGGATATACGGCAAGTCGTAGCCGAGGCCACAGGCATACCCCTTGCCCGGCTCGAAGAAAGCGCGTCTCGAAAACTGTTAAAGATAGAAGAAGAACTGCACCGTTCGGTCATCGGCCAGGATGATGCGGTCCAGCGGATTGCAGCGGCTATCCGGCGGAGCAGGGCCGGTGTTTCATCATTAAAACGACCCCAGGGCTCCTTCATTTTCTTAGGGCCCACGGGCGTTGGCAAGACGCTCTTAGCAAAACGGCTCGCCGAGTACCTCTTTGGTACTGAAGAAGCCCTGGTCCGCATTGATATGTCGGATTATATGGAAAAACACAACGCATCCCGTCTTGTAGGAGCCCCTCCGGGTTATGTGGGATACGAAGAGGGCGGGGTCCTGACTGAAAAAATTCGGCGAAACCCCTACCGGGTCATCCTGTTTGATGAGATTGAAAAAGCCCATCACGATGTCTTTAACCTGCTCCTTCAGGTATTAGAAGAGGGGGAATTAAAGGACAACCTGGGCCATACGGTCAGTTTCCGCAACACGGTCATCATTATGACCAGCAATGCGGGGGCCCGTGAAATTTCCCGGGACGCCCGGCTCGGTTTTAACCCCGATACGGGGATTATGAACCTGGAAGAAATCCGTTCTGCAGCCCTGGCAGAACTCAAGCGGCTATTTAACCCCGAGTTTATCAACCGGGTAGATGACATAGTGGTTTTCCATGCCCTGTCCCGTGAGCAGGTCCAGGCTATTCTTGCCCTTGAAATACAGGAGCTGAACAGTCGGCTCCATGATCAAGGTTATGTTATCCAGGTAAAACAAAGCGCCCAGGATCTTCTGATAGAAAAGGGCTGGGATCCAAAATATGGTGCCCGCCCGATGCGCCGGGCAATTCAAAAGGAACTGGAGGATGTACTGGCGGTGCTTATTCTTGAACAGGACTATCCGGCAGGGACGGTGTTTGTCGCAGAAGGGCGGGACGGCAAAATCAGCATTAAACCGAAAAGAAATAAACCAGCCCTTATTTCATCGGTTCCAGTGGTTTCTACTGAGCCGGTGAGCAAGTCCTGATCGAGGAGGTTTTCATGGTCCAATTGCCCGTTAAAGGAACTCAAGAGTACATAAGCCTTGCCCCTTCCAAAATAATAGCCGTAGGGCTCAATTATCATGCCCATGTCCAGGAAAGCAAGGTTTTTGACCTAAAAAAACTCGAAGTTCCCAGCGAACCAGTCTTGTTTGCCAAAACTCCCAATGTGCTCATCGGTCCCGATGAACCTATTGTGATTCCGGCCCTTCTTAAAGAATATCATTTTGATGAGCCCAGAATCGATCATGAGGCTGAACTAGCAATTATTATTTCAAAAAAATGTAAGCATGTTACAGAACAGGATGCCCTGAACTATGTGCTTGGCTACACCTGTTTTAACGATGTGAGCCAGCGCAACATCCAGAAATCAGACGCCTCCGGGTGGTTCCGGGGAAAATCCTTTGATACCTTTGGCCCCATAGGCCCCGTAATTGTGCCACCCCATCTGTTGCCGGATCCGCAAAAACTCGCTATTAGCTGCCGAGTCAACGGTAAAACTACCCAAGTAGCCTCCACTGCGGATATGATTTTTAGCATTCATAAGCTTATTTCGTTTATATCTCACAATTTCACCCTCGAAGCGGGTGACATCATTGCCACCGGAACCCCCAGTGGCGTAAGCCCCATAAAGGCCGGCGACGAAGTTGAAGTAGAAATTGAAGGTATCGGCATTTTGCGGAACCCGGTGATCGAGGAAATTTTATAATGCAAAATTGGGAAGCCCATTTTTCTCTTTTTCGTAAAAACACTATAGGTATAAACGCTGTCCTTAATGGTCCATACGGACAAGTCCCCCTTGTTTACGCTGACTGGATAGCCTCAGGCCGACTCTACGGCCCCATAGAAGAGCAGATGCTTAAGGTCGCTTACCCCTTTGTGGCAAATACCCATTCGGAGTCCAGTGCCTTGGGAGCCAGCATGACCCGGGCTTACCATGAGGCTCGGCGCAGGATAAAGGCCCATGTTCATGTAGGTCCTGATGATGTACTTATCACCGCTGGTTCTGGCATGACCGGAGCGGTCAACAAGCTTCAGCGCATTCTGGGGCTCCGCATACCCGAACGGGCCCGGGGACTCTGCGGCCGGGGAAACTGCGAAGTCCCGGAAAAAGATAGACCTGTGGTGTTTATTACCCACATGGAACACCATTCAAATCATACAAGCTGGCTTGAGTCTCTCGCTGATGTGGTTATTTTGGAACCCGACAGCCAGTTTATGGTTCAGCCAGAGGAATTAGAAAAACAGCTTAAGCAGTATGCTTCCCGGCCGGTTAAAATCGGCGCCTTTTCCGCCGCTTCAAACGTTACCGGCATCAGGCCTCCCTATAGGGAGCTTGCCCGTATCATGCACCAGCACGGCGGTATAGCCTTGGTCGATTTTGCCGCCGCCGGGCCATACGATCCCATAGACATGCACCCAGAGGGAGACAGTGAAGGCTATCTAGACGGGATATATTTTAGTCCCCATAAATTTTTAGGCGGACCCGGTTCTCCCGGTATAGTTGTTTTTAATAAACGGCTCTACCACAATACTACCCCGGATGATCCCGGCGGCGGCACCGTTAAGTGGACGGACCGCTGGGAGCATGCCCACTATGTGGATGATATTGAAGCCCGGGAAGACGGGGGAACCCCCGCATTTCTCGGTACCATTCGAGCCGCCATGGCTATGGATCTAAAGGAAGCTATGGGAAGCGGGCCGATCCACGAACGGGAACAGGAGCTTATCAATCTAGCTTTTGATAGTCTTATTGATATACCCGGACTACATATAATGGCAGACCATGAGCGGAACCGTATCGGAGCCCTTTCTTTTTATTTTGACCATCTCCATTACAACCTGGTGGTTCGGCTCCTCTCTGAACGGTACGGGATACAGGTGAGGGGCGGCTGTTCCTGTGCGGGCACTTACGGTCACTATTTGCTCCATATTGATAAAAAATGGTCCCATATGATTGCCTGCCAGGTAGAATCGGGGGACCTTTCTAAAAAGCCGGGCTGGGTAAGGCTTTCACTCCATCCGACTATGACCAATGATGAACTGGCCTATGTGCTTGGGGCTATAAAAGAAATTGGCGAAAACGGAGTTCGGTGGTCAGAAGATTATTTTTTTGATAAGGCAACTGGGGAATTCTTTAGAAAAGACGGCCGGGACTTTGCAGCCTTTTCTTTGGAAGATCTCTTTAGTCTGGCTTAGCGGTGAGGAGGAAATTATGCAGACAACTATTTTTAGTTTTTCCGCTGAACGGAATGACGGTACTGAAATAAATCTATCTCAATACAAAGGTAAAGTGCTACTTGTGGTGAATACGGCAAGCAAATGCGGTTTTACACCCCAGTACAAGGGCCTCCAGGCTTTATATGAGAAATATAGAGATAAGGGATTGATGGTGCTTGGTTTTCCCTGCGATCAGTTTGCCCACCAGGAACCAGGTTCCGACGCAGAAATTGCCCAATTCTGTGAAGTAAACTATGGGGTCACCTTTCCGCTTATGAAAAAAATCGAAGTAAATGGTGCAGGAGCTCATCCCCTTTTTGTTTGGCTCCGCAGTAAGGCCCATGGAGTTATAGGAGATTCAATAAAGTGGAATTTTACCAAGTTTCTTGTTTCCCGGGATGGTCAAATGGTTAAACGCTATGCTCCGATTGTTGAACCGGAAAAGCTAGAAGCGGACATAGAAGCCTTTTTAGCAAAATGAAAGAAGAACTTTTGCTTTCGACCCAGAAATGTTAATAAACTTTCCAAACATAAGGGCTGTCTTAGTTTTTTAGACAGCCCCCTCCGGAGACAAAAGCAATTAAAAATCTCTTAGGCCTTCTGTCTGACTTAAATTACCGTTCCTGGATACAGGACAGCGTTCTTCGGAATAACGATAATGCCATCCACGATATGGTAATGGCCGTAATCTCCGTCAGTCCTGTTAAGATCATCTATACCGATACGGCACCCTTCGCCGATCCGGGCGTTTTTGTCTATAATGGCTCCCTTTACGATGGTGCCCTTTCCAATTCCTACATCGGGGAGCCGTGCTTCAGCATTCTGACGCTTCTGCTCCTCTGATTCGTAAAAGTCGGCGCCCATACAAACCACCCCATTCAGGCTGGCTCCAGATTCTATGATAGTGCGGATACCGACGATAGAATTGGAAATCGACGCGTTGGTAATGATACACCCTTCTGCCGCTATGGACTGGTTCATATTACTGAAGTTCATTTTGGAGGGCGGCAGATTCCGCATATGGGTATAAATAGGCGCCTTTTCATCGTAGAAATCGAACTTCGGCTTTAGACTGGTAAGATCCAGGTTTGCTTCGTAGAAGTTTTTAATGGTTCCGATATCTTCCCAGTAACCGTCGTAAATATATGCGTTAACCTTCTTTTTCCCAATAAGGGAGGGAATGATTTCTTTACCGAAATCGGTGTAATCGTTATCCAGGCTTGCTTCCATAGCTTGGGCGTCGAACACATAAATGCCCATGGACGCCAGGTAATCTTTACCCTTTGTTCTGCGGTCCTGAAGCAATTCAGAAGGAATCTTAAAATCGCTAATATCTTTTACCGGTCCCGGTTTTTCCAAAAATTCGGTGATTTCGTTTTTCTTATTAGCCTTCAGGATACCGAGCTGGCTCGCATCTTCCCGGGTAACCGCGGTACAGGCAATGGTAACCTCAGCTCCCGAATCCTTATGCTGTTTCAGGAGTTCCTGCAGATCCATCCGGTACAGCTGATCCCCCGAAAGAATCAGGTAATGGCTTGGATTCTGGGTTCTAAAATGGATAAAGTTTTTGCGGACCGCATCGGCAGTCCCTTCGTACCAGCCGGAATGTTCAAAGGTTTGTTCAGCAGCGAGAATCTCTACAAAACCCCGGGAAAAGGAGTCAAATGAATAGGTATGGGCAACATGCATATGGAGGGATGCTGAGTTGAATTGGGTCAGAATATAGATTTTCCTGAGATTCGAGTTGATGCAGTTAGAAATAGGAATATCCACCAGCCTGTATTTTCCGCCAAAGGGAACGGCTGGTTTTGCCCGTGATTGGGTGAGTGGGAATAACCGCGTTCCTTTCCCTCCACCTAGTACAATGGAAAGTACCTGAGACATGATGCTCCTCCTGAAGTTTTATTTGCACCGTCCTTTTCTCCTAGTATAAGGTGAGATATTCCATCTGTCGATACTTTCTTGCTATAATTCTTTTATGAATCACGATCACGCTCCCAATCATGCGAACGCTCAAGCTAACGCTCAAGCTAACGCTTTGGATATATTGCTCACTAATCCTGCATTTGCGGACCATATTGTTCTTGAAAAAAGGATCCCCGCCGCACCTGCTGTTACGGTGCCTCTGCCAAAAGAAGTGGATCCCCGGCTGAAGTCCGCACTGGAAGGCCGGGGTATCCGCGAACTGTATACCCACCAGGCGGAGGTGTGGAATTGTGTGCGCAAGGGTGAACATACAGTGGTGGTGACTCCTACCGCATCGGGGAAAACCCTCTGCTATAATTTGCCTGCTTTACAGGCCCTGTTGGAGGATGAACATGCACGGGCACTATACCTCTTTCCGACCAAGGCCCTATCCCAGGACCAGCAGGCGGAACTGAACGAACTGGTAGACGGCAAAGCGGGTAAGCTCCCCATCAAGGTGTGTACCTACGACGGCGATACCCCCGATTCATTAAGGCTCGCAGCCCGGGATACGGGGCGGATTATCGTTTCAAATCCGGATATGCTCCATGCGGGTATTCTGCCAAATCACCCCAAGTGGATTAAGTTTTTTTCCCGCCTCACCTATGTGGTGATCGATGAGGCCCATACCTACCGGGGTGTTTTCGGCAGCCATGTGGCCAATGTGCTGAGGCGGCTTTTCCGGATTGCCGCTTTTTACGGTGCTCATCCGGTTGTGATCCTATGCTCTGCCACTATCGGCAATCCCAGGGAATTAGCCGAAAGCCTCATCGGCATGCCGGTAGCTCTGGTGGATAAAAACGGAGCTCCCCGGGGAGAAAAGAGGATAATCCTGTATAATCCGCCATTGGTAGATGCGGTGCAAGGGATCAGGCGCAGTGTGGTTACCGAAAGCCGCCGCTGGACCGTAGCGCTCCTCAAGGCGGGAATTAAAACCATACTGTTTGCCCACTCGCGGCTTAAAACAGAGGTGGCCGCTTCGTACATCAGGGAAGACTTGGCAAATATCTATACGGATAATCACCATATCAAAGTGGAACCATACCGGGGAGGACTCTTACCCAATGAACGGCGGGAAATAGAAAAGGGCCTCAGGGATGGGACTATTCAAGGTGTTGTTTCCACCAATGCGCTTGAGCTTGGTATTGATATTGGCGGCCTTGATGCGGCTGTTGTGGCAGGTTTTCCCGGATCTTTCAATTCCTTTTGGCAGCAGATTGGCCGCTCTGGCCGCAGAGGCGGTACTTCCCTGGCGGTTTTTATAGCCTCCTCTTCGCCTTTGGACCAATATATTATTAAACATCCAGACTGGTTTTTTAGAAGTTCCGCTGAAGAGGCTCATATTGATCCAAATAATCCCTATGTGATTACGGACCATGTAAAATGTGCTGCCTTTGAATTGCCCTTTACCCAAGAGAATCTTGCAGCGGGAAAAGACCCCTTTGGTTCCGCTGTTGTAGATGTACTTACCTATTTGGAAGAGGAGGGGATTCTCCGCTCTGTTGGAGGCCGTTGGTACTGGGCCGATCGGTCTTACCCGGCGGAAAGCATCAGTCTCCGTTCCGCTACGGCGGACAATGTGGCTATTATCGACACGACCCAGGGCCGCAATGCGGTGATTGGCGAAATGGACCGGCCTAGCGCCAAGGAATTGATTTTTGACAATGCAGTATACATTCACCGGAGCCGCCAATATGTGGTTAAAAAGCTGGATATCCAGAACCGGAAATGCCTTGTGGAAGAGGCGGATGTGAATTATTATACCGATGCGCTGGTTAAAACTGATATAAAGGTTCTCATGGAAGATGAAAAGCGGGAAGTGCCGGGAAATCTGTGCCGTCTGGTTTTAGGGGATGTGCTTGTCCGATCCCAGGCGGCGAAATTTAAAAAAATACGCTTCCATACCCATGAAAATATCGGTTACGGGACGATTGAACTGCCTGAGGAAGAACTGCAGACCCGGTCCCTTGCCTTGCTGTTTGAAGCGGGAACAGAGGCCGGCAAAGCCCTCGAGGGACGGGACGAAGAAGCGACGGGACGGATACTATCGGGCGTTGGCTCCCTCATTAAGCGTATTGCCCCCGTTTTTGTTCTCTGCGATCCCCGTGATTTAGGTGTTTCCGAACGGGTCCGGGATCCGCATTTTATGGTGCCCGCCCTTTTTATTTTTGACCATTACCCCGGAGGAACCGGGCTCGCAGAAGCCCTCGCTTCTCATATCCCTGATCTTCTGCGTTGGGTGGCAGAGGCTGTAGAGCTTTGTTCTTGTGAAAAGGGCTGCCCCAGCTGTGTAGGCCCCGATGGGGATAAAGGGGCAGTACGGGACTTTTTGCATCAGGTGCTTGGCGATGGCGGGAAATCTTAAGTCCCGGCTTGAGCGCATCAGGGCCGGAAGCGTAGGGCCGGGGCTCCCTTGCCATTCCCGTGAAAGTTCCGCCTTTTCTGTCCCCGTTCCGCGTATACTTCCTGAATCGGATACTTCCAGGTCTCCTGCTTCTTTTTTCCCGCCGCCCTGGACTGTTCTGGATCCCCTGGTACTGTTCCGACGCCGTTTAGTACGGTGGGAAGAAGACAGCGTGCTTTGTTCTTTCCTTTCCTGTTATGAAGGAAAGGGCCGTCTCTCCGAACTGTCGCCGTCTTTTCTCAGCATCCTCTTTCGCGGCGGGGAGTCCTCGTCAGAGGATCTAACTTTACAGGACCTTCTTTTCTTTGACCTGGAAACCACGGGGCTTTCTGGAGGGGCAGGTACGGTAGCATTTCTGGCCGCCTTTGGGATCTTGACCGAACAGGGTCTCGAAGTTCGTCAATACCTCCTTTTGGACTACCCGGGGGAACCGATATTTTTAGAATATGTCCATGCGGAATTAACAGGCATGGAGGATAGGGTACTCGTTTCCTACAATGGCAAAGCCTTTGACATCCAGATACTCCGCAACCGATTTGCTATGCAGGGCCGGCTATTAAGAGACCAGAGGCATATTGATCTTTTGTATATTTCCCGGCTCCTCTGGTCTGGTCTTCTGCCATCCTGTTCTCTGGGTACACTGGAAACTCAGGTTCTGAACAGAAGGCGGGAAGGGGATATTCCGGGAGCCTTGGCACCTCAAATATGGTTTGACTTCCTGCGTGAAGGACCCCACGGGTCTGCCCTGGAAAAACTGTACGGAGTCTGTGACCATAATGTGCTTGATATTGTAGGCCTCTCTTCTCTTTTCGGTATGGTACTCCGCATTGGGTCTGATCCTGTGGGGGCTATCGAAGAGAGGGCCTTTCATTTGGATAGGCTTGCGCTCCTCTGGCCAGAAGAAGAAACACGGAGGATCCTCTTACAGGAAGCGGCCCTGCGGGGATCCCTTCGTGCCCGCTACGAGCTTGCTCGCATTGCTCGCCGTTCAGGCGAATGGGAGCGCTACCGCAGCCTCATGGAAGAGACCGCCGATGCTGCAGATTCTGTTTCTGAAAGCGCTATGGTTCCCAGAGGGGCTGTACTCCTCTGGCGGCTGCGGGCAAACATACAGCTCGCAAGCTATTACGAGTGGAAAGCCCGGGACTATGAAGCTGCCATAATCCGGACCCGCAGGGCCGCTGCCTTGTTTGTGGAGCTGAGCGCAGAACGGCTCAGAAGCGGCGCCAAAGCCGCTTCTCCATTCATCAATATGAAACTGGAAGAACGCCTGAACCGGCTCCTTGCAAAACAGCAGAATGGGTGTCCTAAAAAAATAGGCAGACAGGGATAGAAAAGCCACATCTGAAAGTCACCGCTAAATGAAGCGCAGCGGGCTCATCCAATGGTGGCCCGTTTTGTCTATCAGGCAAATTTGCTTTTTATCTGGGCAAAGTAGTTCGCCGCTTCGTCGGCGGTTTCTATGGCCGCTTCCCCTTCGTGGTATTCAACCAGGTGCTGGGGAATCTCCTGGAGAAAAGGCGAAGGGCTGCACTCGGCCAAGCTTTGCATTCTGCGGCGTTTGCGGCAGCTTGTGATAAAGAGCTTATCCCGGGCTCGGGTAATGGCCACATAAAAAAGGCGGCGCTCCTCTTCGATGTTGCCATCTCCTTCTTCGAGGCTCCGGGCGTGGGGAATGAGGCCGTCCTCGGCTCCGGCGATGAACACCACGGGGAACTCAAGGCCCTTGGATGCGTGGATGGTCATCAAATTAACCTTGCCTTTGCCGGCTTCCTCGTTGTCGTCGTCCCGGGTGATAAGGCTGATCCGGTTGAGGTAGGGGAACAGGGTGGGGTCAAAGTTGTCCGGGTCATTTTCCCAGGTTTCGATGGACTGAATAAGATGTTCGATGTTCAAGAATTTCCAGCGGGCGGCCTTTTCGTTTTTATTGTATTCGGTAACCAGGTAGCTCCAGTAATCGATGTTGTCCACAAGGGCCCGGACTTTTTTGGCCAGGCCCCGCTTGCCCAGCATTTCCCCCCGGAAATATTCAATCAGGGTGATAAAACTTTCCACATCGATGCGGCCCTTTTCGGGAAAGAGGGTGTCGTTGGCATAGCGGAGGCGGTTCATCGCATCCCAGACCGAGGTTTGGTGCTGCCGGGCAAAACTGGTGATATGTTCTACCGAGGATTTACCGATGCCCCGCCGGGGGGTGTTGATTATTCTGAGGAGGTTCACGTCGTCGTCCGGATTGGCGATGACCCGGAGGTAGCTGATAATGTCCTTTATTTCCTTTCTCTGGAAAAAGCTCGTACCCCCCGAGACCCGATATGGTATGTTTTCGGCGAGGAAGGCTTCTTCGATGTGGCGGGTCATGGAGTTTGTGCGGATGAGGACGCCAAAATCGTCGTATTTTAGCTTTTCCTTCATCATAATAGACCGTATTGATTGGGCGATAAAGTCCGCCTCGTCGCTTTCGTTTTCAGGATAAAATATTTCTATGGGTTTTCCGCCCCCATTACCGGACCAGAGTTTTTTATCCTTCCGATTCGTGTTATGGGAAATGACTCCGTTAGCGGCCTCTAGAATCGTGCTGGTGGACCGGTAATTCTGTTCCAGTTTTATTTCCACCAGGCCCGGAAAGTCCCGTTCGTAGTTTAGGATATTTTCGTAGTTTGCTCCCCGCCAGGAATAGATAGATTGATCGTCATCGCCTACCACGCAGACATTCCGGTCCGCTAAAAGGCGCATCATGCGGTACTGGGTAAGGCTGGTGTCCTGGAATTCATCGACCATGATATAGCGGTAGCGGTGCCGGTATTCGGCGAGCACATCAGGATGTTCTTCGAAAAGCTGGATGGGCAGCACTAAGAGGTCGTCAAAGTCCACGGCGTTGTAGACCTTAAGGCTGTGCTGGTATTCCTTGTAGACCCGTTCATATTCGTCATTAGCTCCGTCGCCCCAATGGTAACGGCCGATTTTTACGTTGGAAAAAAGCTGGCCTATTTTGTACAGGTCCGCGGTTTCCGTGGATAGTCCGCATTCCCGTATGCAGTCCTTAATGAGCTGGGTCCGGTCGGTTTCGTCGTAAATGGAAAAATTATGCCGATATCCGAGCCTATCTATATGGGCGCGCAGTATTTGAACCCCGAATGCATGAAAGGTGCTCACCGTGAGGTTTTGCAGCTTTTTGCCCGTCAGGTCCCGGACCCGTTCTTCCATTTCCCGGGCAGCTTTGTTGGTAAAGGTAAGGGCCAGAATAGCCGATTGGGGAATACCCTGTTCGAGCATATAGGCAATCCGGTAGGTTATTACCCGGGTCTTGCCCGAACCAGCACCGGCAATAATCAGTACCGGTCCCTCGATGGTTTTAACCGCCCGAATCTGCTGTTCATTTAGTTCCGCTTCAAAATGAAGTTTTGACATGGGTCTCTCTTACATCTTTTTCACAAAAATAGCAAAGGCAGAAAGCCCCAGCATGGAAACAGCGGTGACGATGAGCCCCGCGCAGACCACACCAATAATAACTGCCAAGAGGGTCTTTTTTTTGTCCAATCCCAGTATCCAGGCTCCCAAGGTACCGGTCCAAGCCCCGGTTACCGGCAAGGGAATAGCCACAAAGGCAGCGATACCGAGCCAGCCCCATTTTTCAACCTTTTCGTGAACCTTACCCCTGGCCCGTTCTACAAAGGAATCAAAGAGACCCCGATACCAGTTCCAGTGGTAAAAGAGCCGGTGAAATGTAGAAAGGAAAAGCCAGCACACAGGGGCTACAAGGGCATTGATACCTACACTGAATAGCAAAGCAATATACCAGGGTATCCCTTGGGAAAGTGCAAAGGGAATAGCTCCTCGGAGTTCAGAAATGGGAAGAAATGCAAAAAAGGTGGTCCATAAAAAGGTATGCAGGTTCATCGGTTTTCCTTATGTGAACATGAGGTAAAGGGTCCCCAGAATAACGGTTACCACCGTGGTGGGCAAGCCTACCTTAAGGTAGGTTCCAAAGCTGATATGGATGCCGAACTTTTTTGCGCTTTCGGCAACTATGAGGTTTGCTACGGAGCCCAGTAAGGTGAGATTCCCCGCATAGGTGCTGGCCATGGCAAGGACCAGGTAAAATTTCTCCGTGTCGGCAAAATACTGGGCCAGGGGCCGCATGAGCATGACCGCCGGTACATTGGAGATAAGGTTGGAAAGCACCAGTGTAAAGGCCGAGAGGCCCGCCATGCTTTGGCCCACCAGGGGTAAGGCCTTAGCGACAAACCACGCAAAAGCTTCTGTTTTGGCAACCGCGGCAGTAATGATAAAGAGGCCCCCAAAAAAGGCAATAATGGTCCAGTCAAGTTCAGCGAAGACCCGTTCGGGCTTTATCCGTCGGGTCGTGAGCAGGATAGCTGCAGCGACCATAGCGGCCGCATAAACCGGAGCATTAAGTATAAAGGCCACAATCATAATCAATATTGCAGCCAAGCTTTTGTACAGGAGCGGCTTATACAGGTTCTGATTCGCCGATTCTCCGCTCATCAACTCTGCCGCAGTCATCCGTTCGTTGGCGGAAAACTCTTTTCTGAACACCACAATAGTCAGAATGTAGGCCACCATAAGACCCGCTATGGAGGGAATCGCAAGGCGGGCAAGAAAGCGTACGAAGGAAATGCCGCTTGAAGCTCCGATGAGCATGTTTTGGGGGTTTCCGATAATGGTAGCTGCGGAGCCTATATTGGCAGCCAGAGCCAGGGCAATCAGATAAGGAACCGGATCCCGCTTGGCCCTCACGCAGAGGGTCGCCACAAGGGGTGTCATCATGATGCAGATCGTATCGTTGAGGAACAGAGCCGAAAGCACCGCAGCGGATGCCATAACCAGGGCAAGGAGTTTTCGCGGCCGGTCTGCAGCCCTAAGGACTGCAAGCCCCGCCATATCAAAGAAACCAGAAAACTTCAGGTTCGCCGTAATAATCATCATGGAAAGAATGAGAATCAGGGTGCTTAAATCGATGGCCGCCGCTGCTTCCTCAGCAGAAATGCCCCCAAGGGCAATAAGGAAGGCAGCCCCCGCAAAGGCAATAGTAGCCCGGTTCATCCTGAGCCGGGGAAGCCTCCCCACGGCTATGCCGAAGAGGGCGAGAAAAATGACCGAGTCCACAAGAATAGCATGAATCATTTTATCCATATTGATGAACGCCTCTTACTTACTAAGCAATCGAGCCAGTGCTCTGCCAGCCTTTCCACGGTGGCTGATACGGTTTTTTTCCTCCTCCGAGAGTTCCGCCACCGTGCATCCCCGGTCCGGCAGATAGAGGATGGGGTCGTAGCCAAAACCGCCTGTTCCCCTGCTTTCACGGATAATCTCGCCTTCCAGGGTTTCCTGTACCACATAAAAACGGTCATGGCTGAACAGGGCTACCATGGAACAGACAAAGCGGGCCTTTCGGTCCGTAGCCTCTTCTAGTTCCTTAAGAAGCAGCTGGTTTCGTTCCCAGCTTTCTAATTTTTTGCCATCCGTACTGCCGTAACGGGCAGAATAAATCCCCGGCCGGCCATCCAGGGCATCCACGCACAGTCCCGAATCATCGGCAATAACCGGCTCGTGAACGAGGTCAAACAGAGCCCGGGCCTTAAGCAGAGTGTTTTCAATAAAACTCCTGCCTGTTTCCTCAGGATCAAAGACAAGTCCTGCAGAGGCGGGAGTTCTGAGTGTATAATCAGAAAAAATCGCTTCCAGTTCTCGTTTTTTATGATCGTTGTTTGTAGCAAGCCAAAGTGTCATGGATTGCATACTACAACAGGATGCCCCCCTGCGACAATAAGCGGCAAACCCTAGCGGCTATCCCTTGCGGGATAGGTAAAACTGCGCTACAGTAGTTCTCCCATGAACTGTCCCCTCTGCGATAGGCCGAGCACAGAAATAATCTCAACAAAACGGCGTTCCTTTTATAGCTGCAGTCTATGCGGCTTTGTCTGGGCCGACCCCGCTTTATATCTGAGTCGCGACGAAGAAGAAAAACGTTACAGCCTCCATGAGAACAGCCGTGAAAATGCCGGTTATGTCCGTTTCTTGTCAGAAATTCTGGACCAGGGGCTTCAGTACTGGTATAGCAAGCGTAGACCTCAGGTTTATCATCAGGAGGGGGCACTGGGTGATACGAAAACAGCCCCGCTTGTGCTGGATTGGGGAGCCGGGCCTAATCCGCTTGCATCAGAACTTCTGCAGGAACGGGGCTGCACCGTCTATTCCTATGATCCCCTCTTTGGTTCACCCCTTCCGCTAGAGGATCCGCGTTTCGATATAATATTCTGCATCGAGGTAGCTGAGCATTTTAAGGATCCCCTAAAAGATTTTAGTGCCATGGCACGATACCTTAAAAACGGCGGTCTTCTCATTATTCATACCCACAAGATTCCCTGCGAAGTTTTTGCTGGCGAAGCTGGTTCTCTCAAGGACTTTTTTGCCCCCTGGTGGTACAAGGAAGATCCCACCCATGTGTCTTTTTACTCAGATCAAAGTCTCGAAGTCCTAGCCCTTTGCAGCGGTCTCCATTTTATTCAGGGGGAAAACCTGCACTTTTTCACAAAACCCCAGCCCGTTTTAGTTGCCGGGGGTGCCAATGTGGATATAGAAGGCAGGCCCTATGGCCCGCTCCGGGACCGCGATTCTAATCCGGGCCGTGTCCGTTTTTCCCGGGGTGGCGCAGGCCGAAACATGGCGGAAAACCTGGCACGCCTTAACATACCGGTCCAGTTTATCGGAGTGTTTGGCAGAGACCCTCTCTCACGGATGCTGTTTGAAGAGACAAAAGAGACGGGAGTACATCTTGATGGAGTGCTCCATGTTGAAAGCGACAGTCCTTCCTGTTATGTATCCATACTGGATGACTTGGGGGACATGCGGCTTGCCCTTTCATCAATGGACAGTATTTCCCTTCTCAATCCCGAAGCTATCAGGGCCTGTCTAGAAAAGTTCTCATCAGTGTCTGGTCCGGAGGATCCTCTTTTTTCTGCCCTTATCGCTGATGGGAACCTGTTACCCGAAACCATCGATGCTCTGCTAGCCGCCCTGCCGCATGTCCCCGCCTGGTTTGATCCGGTTTCTACTGCTAAGGCCCGGCGCTTTGCCGCGTACCAGAATGGGGGCCTCATCGGTCGCTTTTATGGTCTAAAACCTAATGCGGACGAACTCTTGGCTATGGCTGAAACCCTGGGCTACAGTTTTGCATCTCATTTAAATACAGTATACCAAAACTTCATAGAACATGCTTTTTTCAAAGGTTTTAAGAACTTAGATCAGCATGGGCTTAAAAAGATTTTACAGGCCGCTCTTTTTCTTTTGGAAAAGGGCTGCCGGGAACTCCATGTAAGCGTCGGAGTCGATGGAGTTTTTCTCGTGACTAAGGACCGTGTAATCTGGGGAAAGCCCCCGATTATTCCCATGAAAAGCGCTACCGGTGCCGGGGATTCATACCTGGCGGCGGTGGTTCGGACGGACCTTCTAAGCAACTGGTCAGAAGATCCACACTACAGGATTGCCTCTGGCTGTGCTGCCTCGGCGATTACGCTGGAAGATGAAGAAGCGGTGAGCCGTAATATGTCACCAGCCGCCCTGTATCGGCTTATCAATGAATGGAAAGAAAAAGGACAATTTACCGTGGTTGCCAGTGACGATCACTAAGAGTATATGACAGGAGTATAGTATGAAGAAGACAGAAACACAGGAATATCTTGAACTATCACCGGAAGTGGACTCGGCGCTCCGGGATGGCCGGCCGGTAGTTGCCCTGGAATCCACTATTATCAGCCATGGCATGCCCTACCCCAAAAATGTGGAAACCGCCCTGCAGGTGGAAGCCCAGGTCCGCTCAAAGGGAGCTATACCCGCAACCATTGCAATTATGAACGGAAAGCTTAAAGCGGGGCTTACTACGGATGAGATTGAGTTCCTTGGCAAAAAGGGCTTGGCTGTCATAAAGTCAAGCCGTCGTGACATCCCCTTTGTGCTTGCGAAAAAAGAAACCGGTGCAACAACCGTGGCGGCTACCATGATTGTCGCTCACATGGCAGGAGTACGGATCTTCGCTACCGGCGGCATCGGCGGGGTTCATCGCTTTGCCCAGGAAACCTTCGATATTTCGGCTGATTTGGAAGAGCTTGCCCGGACAAGCGTTGCTGTGATCTGTGCAGGGGCTAAAAGTATTCTCGATTTAGGGCTCACTCTGGAATACCTGGAAACTCGAGGGGTTCCTGTTATTGGATATAAAACCAAGGAACTCCCCGCTTTTTATTGCAGGGAATCGGGTTTCCCCGTGGATTACCGGCTTGATACGCCTGAAGAAATTGCCCAGGTCTTGTCCCTTAAATGGCAGACCGGGCTCGAGGGCGGCGTAGTTATCGCAAATCCTATTCCGGAAGCCTATGCGCTTCCTAAAGCGGATATAGATCGGATCATTGAACAAGCCCTATCCGAAGCCCGCAGCCGCGGCATAAAGGGAAAAGAAACAACTCCGTTTCTCCTTGCCAAAATAGTGGAACTTTCCGGTGGAAAAAGTCTCGAAGCTAACATACAATTGGTATTGAACAATGCATCCCTTGCAGCCCAAATTGCTGCAAAGCTTGCGGAACGATAGAGCTTTTACATGCTGGCCGGTTCAAGCCGGCCGCGGAGATCCTTCATGGTCGCAGTTTCCGCTGATACAACCCAGGATTTACACAAGAGTTTTACTGAAGCAGAAGTATTTAAACTCGCTCCGGGAAACAGGGTCCTTATTATAAGCGATTTTCATATGGGAGACGGCGGCCGCTCAGATGATCTATTAAAAAATGGAAACCTGATACAGGACATCCTAGAAAAGTACTATCTTACCCAGGACTGGTACCTCGTACTGAACGGCGATATCGAAGAACTGCAGCGCTATTCCTATTCAAAGATTCGGTCCTATTGGGGTAAGCTCTACGAAATATTTGATGCATTCTATAAAAAAGGACGGCTTTTTAAAATTCTTGGCAATCATGATGAGGATCTGGTTCTGGAAAAACGGTATCCTTATCCGCTGCTCGGTTCTCTGAAAATTGAGACACCGGTTATTCCCGTGTATGTTTTTCACGGGCACCAGACATCAAAAGTATACACCAATTATAATCATATTATACGGGCCAGTCTTCGCTATTTTCTAAAACCCTTGGGTATCCGCAATATATCTTCTGGCCGCAGCCCGCGGCACCGGTTTTCAGTAGAAAAAAAAGCCTATAACTACGCTCGGAACAACGGTATTATTTCTGTTATTGGGCACACCCACCGTCCCCTGTTTGAATCCCTCGGCCGGTTTGATTATATCAAATTTGAAATTGAACGGCTGTGCAGGGAATATCCCCTGGCTGCTGGGGAAGATAGAAAACGCATAGCCGACGAAGTCCTTTTTCTCAGGATAGAACTGGCTAAGCTTAAACGATCCGAACGGCGGAATAGCTTAAAGGAAAGCCTGTATGGAGATGAACTTCCGGTCCCGTGTCTATTTAATTCCGGTTCTGTTATCGGGAAGAAGGGCATCAATGCAATAGAACTAGATAGCAGCAATATTTCATTGGTCTATTGGTTCACCGAAGGGAAGGGGAAAAAGTTTGTTCGCCGCGGTTCTTATACGATCGAACCGCTTGCGGGAACAGAACAGCGGCGTTCTGTCTTAAATACGGATCGCCTCGATTATATCATGGCTAAAATTGAGTTATTAGGATGAAATCCTTGACGCATAGGCCACCTTGGGGCAATATTAGCAAGGGGCTTTCTCTGTAAAACAAGGTAAAGCCCTTTTACACTAGAGGCTCTTTCAAAACTCAGGGAGTTTTGAAAGAGCTACCTTAAAAACCGCGATTTGGCGCAGCGGTTGCAACGCAACCGCAAGCAATCGCAAAGCCAATTTCAAGACGCGAAGCGTAGTGACAGACTTTTGAAATTGGCTCACTGTGCCATAAAAAAGGGGAACCAGAGTGGCTGGCTATGGAACACAACGCATTTTAGGCAGAGTTATCGTTCTCATTATTCTTATTATTGTGCTCGCCATCGGTGGTCTTGTCTGGTTTGATTATTTAGCAATTATCGATGCAAAGGCCATCCTGAGTCCCCTCTATTCTGCCCTTGGTCTAAAACCTCGAACCCAGCAGAGTCTTACCGATACACAGGCTATTTCCATTGATGCGGAACGCCTGGCAGTGCGACTAGAAGAACTGAATCTCAGAAGTATCGAACTAGATAAACGGGAAGCGGAACTCAAGAAAAAAGAAGCTGAAATAGACCAAAAGGCCCAGGAATTACAGGATAGACAAAAAGCGCAGGATGAACGGGAAAAAACCTTTAACCTTACGGTCCAACAGTTCGAAAATAGAAGGGTAAACATCGAACAGAATTCGAGATACCTGGTCGGTATGCCGCCGGACAAGGCGGTAAAAATTTTAGCAGCCATGGATGACCAGGATATTATCGATGTGTTCCGGATGACCGAGGAAATCGCTCAGAAGGAGGGTAAGGCCTCCCTGGTTGCCTACTGGCTCTCACTGCTGCCGGCCGAACGTTCTGCCGAACTGCAGCGAAAGATGGCTGGAAAGCCCCGGACCCTGAATTGAGCCCCCCTTTCCTTCCCCGGTCACCGGCCGTCCGGTGTTTCGGGAGGAGGAAGGACCGTGCTTGCAGTCCCCAATGCATCCACCATATCGCAGACTCAAAAGTCAAAACAGGGGCAGCGTAATTCAACTCTGTTCAAATCAAACCAATGTTCAGGATCCTTCGAAGGTATTCTAAAAAAATTACAGTCCTTCGGAAACGGCAACACCGACTCTGGCGCTGAAATTGCGAGCAAGGAAAAATCTGTCTCTAAGTCGGGAACGGCGGACAAGCAAAGGTCTTTGCAATCAGTAAAGGCCAAAGCCGAAGGGACTAATAATAAAAAAGTGCCTCAGCAGCAAACGGAGAAGCGCTCGCCTTTTGATCCGCTCCATAGCGCCTTACAGAAAAATATCCATGAAGGTATTAGTACATCGAACCTGTCGCTTAAAGAAACAGAAGGCATTCAGCAAAAGAAAAAAGATTCCTCAGGCGAAACAAGCGATCCAGGTACTGTCCTATCTCGTCAGGGTATTTCAAAGCAAAATGAACTTACAAAGCAGGGCCGAAACGGCAGGGCCGTACAAGATACTGGATCTGACCAAAACCTGGCAATCCTTGCGTCTCAAAATGGAAGCCTAGTCCAGTCCCGGCAAAGTACGATTAAAGCGGAAAAACAAGATGATGTAAGTAGTACACAGGAAAAAAGAACGGAAAAAGTGCGGGACCGACGGAAGGAACGGATAGATATAGAAGTCTATGACCTCAGGACCCAAAGCGCAGAACAGAAGGCAAAACAGAACGAAATAAGTAGCGCCGCCGAAGGAAACACGAAAACCGCTGAGTTGACCGTCCATCTTAAAGAAGAGGGTATAAAAAAGGACAAGGGAGACTCATGGACAGCACCGCTTAGTCCCTCCCGTTCTTTTCAAGATATGCTTGCCCAGGAACTAAGAACCTCCTTAAACGGCGATATAGTAAAACATGCATCAATGGTACTTAAAGATGGAGGGGAAGGGCTTATCAGGCTGAACCTAAAACCTGAATCTCTCGGCAACATTAGAATAAAACTTGAAATGGCGGACAATAAGGTTTCTGGCCATATCGTCGTGGAAAGCGAAGAAGCTCTGCGGGCCTTTGAAAAAGAACTCCATTCTCTCGAGCAGGCTTTCAAAGATGGGGGATTCCAGGGGGCAAGTCTTGAAATTTCTGTGTCTGCCGATGGCCGCGGTTCAGGCCACGGGAGACAGGACAATCTGCAGCAACCCTTCTATTCAGAGCGGCTTGTAGCAGGCACGTATAGCGAGACGGTGTCTGATGTGCCGCTCTCCCAGAATAGCCAATTAAGTTCTGGAACAAATGTATCGATAAATATGTTAGCCTAAGGAGGCCATACTGATGGAACTGAATGCAACCCTGAATGCCCAGGAACAATCACTGCTTCGCATGCAGGTGGATAGTTTTAACAAAGCGATTGAGCAGGGCAAAAAGACAAGTCAGAATTTGGGAAAAGATGATTTTATAAAAATCCTTATTACCCAGCTCACCCATCAGGATCCAACGGCACCGATGGAAGACAAGGAATTTATAGCCCAAATGGCCCAGTTTTCGTCCCTGGAACAAATGACCAATATGGCGCAGGACTTTAACCGTCTTGCCAATATGCTGTCCGGCAGCGAAGCTACGAGCTCCCTGGGAAAGGCGGTAGAACTGACCGATGGTGATAAAGTGATAAATGGAGTAGTGCAGGCTGTTACCAGGGGTGCAGTCCCCCAGGTTTTGGTCAACGGCAACTACTATATCTGGGAACAGGTTACTAAAGTGTACACCAATGCGGATAAGGAGTAATGGCTTATGATGCGATCATTGTATTCCGGTGTAGCGGGTTTACAGAATCACCAGGTCCGTATGGATGTGGTGGGTAACAATATTTCTAATGTTAATACTACGGGCTTTAAAAAAGGAAGGGTCAATTTCCAAGACCTCTTGTATCAGCAGATGTCCGGTGCTGCTCGGCCCACCGAAGAGGTAGGCGGCGTGAATCCCAAAGAAGTCGGTCTTGGAATGATGATTGCTTCCATCGATACGATACATACCCAGGGATCCTTGCAGACTACCGGTGTTGGTACCGATTTGGCCATCCAGGGACAGGGCTTTTTTGTACTTAAAAATGGAGAGAAGTCCTTTTACACCCGGGCTGGTGCTTTTAGTCTTGATCGGGACGGAACGCTGGTAAACCCTGCGAATGGAATGCGAGTCCAAGGTTGGATGGCCCGGGATGTGGGCGGAACAACTAGAATTGATACTGCCCGGGATGTGGAGGACCTCATTATTCCTGTTGGCTCCAAGGATCCCGCAAAGGCAACCAGTTCTGTAAATTTTGCTTGTAACTTGGATAAACGTACGCCGGAAATTCCAGAGAATGCTGGACCCGGTGCAATTCTTGACGGAACATGGAGCACGGACTTTAAAATTTACGATAACTTTGGTCAGGAACACACATTACGTGTAGATTTTACTCGAGTTCCCGGCCAAAATAACCAGTGGCAGGGACGGGTAACGGTCGATCCAGAAGGGCAGACACCAACCAATACAGCGGTTGGCTTGGCTCCGGGAACCACCGCAGCTGGTGGTCCAAATATCTTTACAATCACTTTTTCAAATCTTGGAACTCTGGCAGGTGTTACCGATGCCAACGGTAATCAGTCCCCAACAGAAGGGGATGTCAATGTCCGTGTAGCCTTTGATGTTCAAGGATCTACTCCGGGAGCCGATGGTAACCTGTTACGGCAGGAATTTAATATAAACCTGGGGAGAATTGGCAGTGTAGTCAATACAGTAACCCAGTTTGCTGAAAAGAGTTCCACCAAGGCTTTCATGCAGGATGGTTATCCCATGGGATATCTTGAAAATTTCAAGATTGATCAGAGTGGAATTATTACCGGCGTTTATTCAAATGGAACCAACCGGCTCATTGGACAAGTAGCAATGGCTAGTTTTACAAATCCTGGAGGTCTTGAAAAGGCTGGCGAGAATACCTATGTGGTGTCCAATAACTCAGGTCTTGCTAACATAAGTCCCTCTGGCATCGCAGGTAAAGGAAAATTGATTGCGGGAGCATTGGAAATGTCTAATGTGGATCTGGCAGAGCAGTTCACCGATATGATCGTAACTCAGCGTGGATTCCAAGCTAACTCCAAGACAATACAGACATCGGACCAGATGCTCCAGGAACTCTTAACCTTGAAACGATAATATGATACAGTAGGACCGCATGATACAGGTAACGAGGCTTGACGGAACAGAATATTACATCAATCCCCATCAGATTGAGTCTATCGAGACACATCCTGATACTACCCTGGTCATGCTGTCCGGTAAAAAAGTTGTTGTGAAAGAAACTACTGAACAGATTTTAAAGCGAATCATCGATTACAGAAAACTGATAGGCGGATTCAAGAACGAGGAGTAACAGACCATGGATTTAGCGACTATAATCGGGTTAGTCGGTGCTTTTACCATGCTGGTAATGTCTATCTTTACCTCGGGCGGTACAATTTTAACCTACATGGACTTACCCTCATTCTTGATGGTCGTTGTAGGCTCCTATTTTACCTTGTTTATCAACTTTAGTATGTCTGAAACCCTGGGTATTTTTAAGGTAATCGGACTAGCTTTCAAGATTCCCAATTTTGGTGAACAAGCAATCATAACAAAATTAATGGCCTTTTCTGAACGAGCACGACGAGAAGGTCTGCTTGCATTGGAAGAAGAACTGGAAGATCTAGACGATGAATTTATGAAGAAAGGTCTTCGGTTGGTTGTTGACGGTACAGATGCTGAAATAATTCGCACATTGATGGAAACAGAATTAAATCAGATGCAAGCAAGGCATGCGGTTAAAATGAATCTTGTAGATTCCTGGTCTAAACTCGCGCCTGGTTTGGGAATGTTGGGTACCGTTACCGGTCTTATCGCTATGATGAAAAATCTTGAAGATAAAAGTGCTATTGGTCCAAATATGGCAGTTGCGCTCATTACAACTTTTTATGGCGCAATCATGGCTAATATTATTTTGATCCCCATACTTGGAAAATTAAAAGTTCAGGATGAATCAGAGACCCAGGTAAAAGAAATGATCATTGAAGGTGTTCTTTCTATTCAAGCTGGCGATAATCCCCGTATTTTGGCACTAAAACTGTTATCCTTCCTCTCACCGAATGTACGCAAATCGGTAGAAGCCGAGATCCTTAAGGACTAGGATATGGCAAAAAAGCAAAAGAAATCCGAGGGTGGGGGAGGAGCTCCGGAATGGATGGTTACCTATTCTGACATGGTTACCCTTCTGCTTACCTTTTTTGCAGCCCTCTTTAATGTATCCGAAGTAGATGAAGTTCAATTGCAGCAAATGATTTCTTCCCTCAACAATATTGGCATGGGGGCTATGGAAGGAGGAGCAACACTCACTGCTGGTCGAAATGCTGATTTAGGAAACACTATCATGTCTCTTCCTTCAATGGAAAAGGGAAAATCAATGTCTACGGCAAAGAAAAAGGCCACCAGTCTTTTTGCCCCCGAAGTAAAGTCCAATAAAGTAAGAATAACAAGTGATGAACGGGGCCTCGTTATAAGCCTAGCCTCAGATGCCTTTTTTGCACCCGCCAGCGCTCAAATAAACATAGAAGAAACAAGGGATATACTGCTCCGTCTTGGAGCATTGTTAAACTCAGAGGAATTACAGGGCCGAAAATTCCGTATCGAAGGCCATACCGACGCCACTCCCGTGGATCCGAACGGCCCCTGGCCGTCAAATTGGGATCTTTCTACTGCCAGATCTATTAACGTACTGAGATATCTTACCGATATTGGAGTAGAGGAGAAGCGGTTCCAAGTGGCCGGATTCGCCGATACCATGCCGGTGGCTTCCAATGATACGCCAGAAGGCAGGGCATACAATAGGCGAGTCGATATTGTCGTTCTGGACGAAGGCCATTTATAACAGTTTGCCAAAGCAACCTGTTTATCCTTTCCTATTTGCACTACCGCTTTTTTTCGTATATTATTATCGAAAACATGGAGGTACTTCGCCATGGCTGAAGACCAGGATGAGCTTAATCTTGATGATACCGAATCTACAATAGAGAGTGCCCCAAAGAAAGGTTCAGGTCTGGGCGGGATTCTCCCCACTATCCTTAAATTCGTCGCTATCGGTCTTGGTGCTCTTATTTTTATAGTCACTGTCTCGGTTATTACCTATCGCATTATGGCCGGATCTGGAAAGCCTCAAACTACGGTATCAGCCGAGGCAGATCCGTTCCAGCCCAAAAAACCAGTCTATTCCTGGTTTACTACAATCGGTGTTGTACGAACTCGTACCAACGATCCAACGCCCTATTCGGTGGTTGTCAATGTCATTATCGGTTATGAGCTGAATGACAAAAATGCCCAGACAGAATTGACCAACCGCTTATATGAGCTCAAGGACTTTGTCAGAAAATATTTCAGCAATAAATCCGCTAAGGATCTCAAGCCTGAGAATGAGCAGGCTTTAAAAAATGAAATTAAGCAGTTGCTTAATGATTTTATTTTACAAAATGCGAAGGCTAAGGAAATATTGTTTCAACAGCTCGATGTAGTTGAAATGTAATGAATAAAGGTGGAAGAACCGCATGACCGAAGTACTGTCACAGGAAGAGATAGACCAGCTTCTGACCGCAATCAACGCCGGAGATGCAGAACCCGAGGCATTTAAGCCCGCGACAGATACTCGTAAGATAAAAATATATGACTTTAAACGGCCTGACAAATTTTCTAAAGAGCAGATCCGTACCGTTTCGATTATGCACGAAACCTTTGCCCGGCTTACCACCACATCCTTGTCGGCCAATTTGCGGAGCATGGTACATGTCCATGTTGCTTCGGTAGACCAGCTTACCTATGAAGAATTTATCCGTTCAATTCCGACACCCACAACCTTGGCAATTATCAATATGGATCCCCTCAAAGGTAACGCAATTCTGGAAATAGACCCTGCGGTTACCTTTTCTATAATTGACCGCTTGTTCGGAGGTACCGGAGAAGGTACTAAGGTGCAGCATGAATTAACCGACATTGAACAGTCGGTTATGGAAGGAATTATCGTCCGGATCCTCGGTAATATGCGCGAAGCCTGGGCAACGGTCATAGACCTCCGACCCCGGCTTGGCCAAATAGATACTAATCCGCAATTTGCCCAGATTGTACCCCCTACGGAAATGGTGGTTCTTGTTACTTTGGAAACAAAGGTAGGCGAAGTGGAAGGGATGATGAATTTCTGTATTCCCTACCTCACCATTGAACCAATTATCGGTAAACTTTCTGCCCAGTACTGGTACTCTTCGGTTCGCCGCGGTACCACCACGGAAAACCTTAATATCTTAAAAGAAAAGCTCTCTTCGGTAGATGTTAATGTGGTTGCCGAGGTCGGCAAAATCCAGATACCTGTGCGGGATGTACTTTCTCTGCGGGTCGGGGATGTTATAAGGTTGTATAATGTTCGTGTAGGAGATCCGATGACGCTTAATGTGGGAAATAAAAAGAAATTTCTTTGCAGACCCGGTGTTATCGGTAAAAAAATGGCTGTACAGATAGTAAAGAAGTTAGCTGAGCTTGAACAGGAAGAGTTCGAGGAACTTGCATCAGAAGGAGAAGAAAACATATGAGCGATGGCGCCCTTTCCCAGGATGAAATAGATGCCCTCTTGGCAGGAGTTGATTCTTCTAGTCTCGGCATGCCTGCAGCGTCTTCAGGCGGCGGTATCAGCGAACAAAGTAAGGCTCTGTTGCAGGATTATCTTGTTTCAACCGTTCAGACCCAATCTTCTAACCTTTCCATGATGATGGGTACCAATGTCATCATGCAGCTAACCCAACTGGACGGTGTGAATCGTGAGTCCTTTCTGCAAAAAGTTCCCGATATGGTCGTTGCGGTAAAGGCTGATTTTACCGCTGGTTTCCCTGGTGAGCATGTGTTTGTACTTTCAGAAGAGGGGGCTAAAAAAATTGCCAGTCTGATGAATAAAGAAGAAAACATCGAACTGGACGATATGGCTCTTTCTGTAATCAGCGAAATCATTTCCCAGCTTACGGGGACTCAGATTACGACCCTGTCTGAAAAGACGGGGAATAAATCTATTGCTTCCATTTCTCCGGAGGCATCCTTTGTGCCAAAAGCTGTCGTCGCTCTTCCCAATGGGGATTTTGTCCGCGTGACCTACCAATTAAGTCTCGGCGATGGCTCTACACTTCCTCTGTGGGAAATATACGGCCCCTCGGTTGTTCAGGATATTACCGCTGCCTTGAGCGGCGGTTCTGCAGGCAAAGGAGCGAACATGCAGTCCATGGCTGGCATGGGAAATATGCCGATGGGCGGTGCATCCATGGGCGGTTTTGGTGGTACTCCAGCCATGGGCGGAATGGGTATGCCAGCCATGCAGGCTCAGGCTCCCATGGGCGGTATGGGAATGGGTGGCGCTCCTATGGGCGGTATGCCGATGGGTGGAATGGGCGCTTTCCCTGGCATGGGTCAAAATCCTGCAGCGGGCTTCGGTTCTTATGGTATGGCCGGAGGATCAACCAATGTCCAGCCAGTACAATTCCCCAGCCTTGTTCCTCAGGCATCATCGGCAGAACAGGGAAATATCGGTCTCATCATGGATGTTTACATGGAGATGACCGTTGAATTGGGGCGGACCAAAAAACTAATTAAAGAAATATTAGGCATGGGCGAAGGGACCATTATCGAGTTGGATAAACTTGCCGGTGAGCCCGTAGATATTCTGGTGAACCATAAACTTATCGCCAAGGGCGAAGTAGTTGTTATTGATGAAAATTTTGGTGTCCGTGTAACTGAAATCGTTTCACCTATGGAAAGAATGTCCGATATGGGGTAAAATAGACGCGATAAGGGGACCAATTGTCTCTGGGAGGGGAAAACTGAAAAATCTTCGCGTCTTCGCCCTGGCCATATTATTGGCAGTATCGGGGCGTGTACTGGTATATAGTCAGACAACAGCTCAGGATAAAACAGCCCAACCGGCAACAGCGAACGCAAATGGTGTCCCTGCCACTGCGATACCCAATGACGAAGGGAGCCTGCAGATAGGCGAAGCTGCAGGAACCGGCGGACAACAGACTCAAGGAACCATCAATTTTTGGACCCTATTTCGCCTCATTCTTGTCCTTGGTCTTTCTGTGGCTGCCATTTATGGTATTGTCTACGGATTAAAAAAAATAGCCCGGCCCGCTGAAGCCAGGGATCCATACTTACGGGTTCTTGGTACAACCCATCTCGGTTCTAATCGATTTGTTCATATCGTTGCGGTGGGCACAAAGGCATGGCTTATAGGCTCCTCTGACGGGTCGGTACAACCGATTGCAGAAATTACCGACAAGGAACTATTGGATGCAATGTTTCTGGATGAATCTAAAAAAATGTCGGAATCCGGAAAGAGTGGAAAGGATTTTGCATCGATCCTGCGCCGCTTTATACCAAATCAAAAGATACCTGAGACAACAATCGATCTCAATGCGGAACGGCTAAGAAAACAGCGCGAACGGCTGCGGGGGTTGTAGAATGGGCAATCTACAACGAAACTTTTTGATTGTTTTTATTTGGCTTTTTCTTTTTACTGCAGGAACCGGGTTCGCTCAAGAATCTCAGGGTACCCAAAATACGACACAAAACCAGAACTTTCCGACCCGCTCAACCCAGGGAACGGTACGTGTCCCGAATCCTCAGGCTCCTCCGGTTGTCCCTTTTATAGATCTCACGGTACGAAATCCCAGCACAGGTAAGGAAGTTGCCTTTTCAATTCAGATGCTCCTGCTCCTTACTATTCTGTCACTGGCGCCAAGCCTGCTTATTCTCATGACCAGTTTCTTGCGGATTTCTATCGTTTTGGATTTTATAAAACGGGCACTGTCGCTCCAACAATCTCCGCCGAACCAGGTAATACTCGGTATATCTTTATTTTTAACCCTGTTTATTATGTGGCCAACCTTCCAGGAGATTTATGATAATTCTTTTAAGCCCCTGTCCGACGGAAAAATTGGCTTAGAACAGGCCTATACACAGGCTGAAAAGCCCTTAAGGCTTTTTATGTACAAACAGATGCAGGGCAATCCAAACAATATTAGGCTTTTTATGGCCATGCGGGGATTGCCGAAACCAAATACTCTGGCCGATGTCCCTACCTATGTTCTCATTCCAGCCTTTATACTCAATGAACTCACCGTGGCGTTTAAAATAGGCATACTGCTTTTTATTCCCTTTATTATTATCGATATGGTCGTGGCCAGCGTACTTATGTCCATGGGTATGATCATGCTTCCGCCGGTCATGATATCCATGCCCTTTAAGCTTATTTTGTTCGTGCTGGTGGATGGATGGGGTCTTTTAACCGAACAGCTCGTGCGTTCCTTTTTTTAGGGGTAAGTCATGGGAATTGGTGAAATTGTAACGTTAATGCGGGGAGGAATATTTCAAGTTATTATTCTATCTGCTCCCATTTTACTGACCGCTCTGGTTGTGGGCCTTATTATTTCCATACTGCAGGCGACGACTTCGATCCAGGAACAGACCCTGACCTTTGTACCTAAAATAATTGCCATATTATTGATATTGGCCTTGTTGGGTGGATTCATGTTTTCATCCTTGGGTGATTATACCGTACAACTCTTTAAGATGATTCCGTCCATGGCGAGGTAAGGCATGTTGGAACAGATCCTGGCGAATGCACCGCTTTATTTACTCATCGCTGTCAGGGCCCTTGCTATGATAGAGATTGCTCCCCTCATTTCTTCCGATGCCATACCCCAGGTCGCTAAAGTTGCTCTGGCGGGCTTTGCTGCCTTTGCAGTTTTCCCTCAGGCGGCGACTATCAGCTTACCTGCGGAAGTATTTAATCTGGGGTATCTTGTTCTTGTCATTGGAGAAGCCTTTATAGGTATCATTATCGGTTTTTATCTCACTATCATCTATTCTGCTTTTTCCTCCGCTGGACAATTTTTCTCCCTTCAGATGGGTTTTGGTGCATCGGAAACCTATGACCCCCTAGCGCAAATTGAAAACCCCCTTATGGGTCAGTATTTAAACCTAATAGGTATGCTGGTGTTTCTTTCAGTGGATGGATTCCAACAGCTTTTTCTGGGCGGTTTTCAGCGCTCTGTCCAGGCCTTTAATGTGTTAAGCCTGGTGAATGCCCGGAACGGAATTTTGCTTACATTGCTGAAAGGTCTGAGCCAGCTTTTTATCGATGCCCTTGTCATGTCCATGCCAATTCTGGGAACCCTGTTCCTTGTGTCCCTTGCCATGGGGCTTCTTTCCAAAGCGGCCCCCCAAATGAACCTGCTGACCGAAGGTTTTCCCATTTCCATTACCGTGGCATTTTTCCTCATTATGGCTACCATGCCTTTTTTGGTAGAAGCCTTTGCTTATGTCATTAATAACGGTTTCAACCTTCTTGAACAGCTTATCATCTCAATAGGAAAACCCCTATGAGTAAGACTAGTTTTAAGCAGTTTCTCGAAGAAGCCATATCACTTCAAAATGCGCTTTCGATAGATCTTCAGTGGTTTGCTGCTGAAGATGAAGGACGAACAGAAGAACCTTCGGAATATAAAATTCGGAAAGCCCGCGAAGAAGGCAGGGTTGCGAAAAGTCAGGAACTTGTGGGGTCCCTGGGCCTGTTGCTCCCAACGTTGACACTTATTTTCTTGGGCCCTTCTCTATTTAGAACCTCTTTGGAAATGTTTCGATTCTTTTTCACCCGAATAAATGAAACTGAATCGATCTTTAATGGAACCTTTTTCATGGCTTTTATTTCCTATTTTTTGCGTCTTGCATTGCCGGTAATTTCTGTAGCCATGATCTCAGGTATTATTGCGAATTTGGTACAGACAGGCTTTCTTTTTACGACAAAACCCCTGGTTCCAAAGTTTTCAAAGATTGTTCCCCGTCTCGGCCAATATTTTCAGCGTACCCTTTTTTCGGTTGAGGGCCTTTTTAACTTTGCGAAGTCGGTGGTTAAAATTGCTATTATCGGGATTGTGTCCTATGTTATTATCAGTTCAAAAATTGAACAACTTGCTCGGCTCCAAACCGCCACCCTTTGGAAGGGTTTTACTACCATCGCAGGGCTTACTGCTCAGCTTTTAATCATCGCATCTTTACTTTTGCTGGGTCTTTCAATTCCTGACTATCTTTTCCAGCGCTGGCAGTATATGGAATCCCTCAAAATGACTAAACAGGAAGTAAAAGAGGAGCGGAAAATGTACGAGGGAGATCCGCTCATTAAAAGCAGACTCAGGCAGCGAATGCGGGAACTGCTTTCAAGAAATATGGCTGCCAATGTTCCAAAGGCCGATGTGGTTATCACCAACCCGACCCACTATGCGGTTGCGCTGGAGTGGAATAAGGAAACCATGCCGGCTCCTATGGTAAGTGCTAAAGGAGTGGATGAAGTAGCACAAAGGATAAAGGAGATAGCCAAGGAACATGGGGTTCCCATTGTTGAAAACAAACCTTTAGCGCGGGCACTGTACGCAGAAGTGGAAATTGGGGATATAATACCAGAAACATACTATCAGGCCATTGCCACGGTACTGGCCCATGTATATAAGATTAACGAAGAACGCCGTAAAGCGGCAGTATAAAGGGAAAAGTGATACATGTCCGATGCCCGTAGAATTTTAAGCGACAGTTTTCTAAAGGATAGAAGCGACCTGTTTGTAGCCGTCGGCGTTGTCGCCGTGGTTATGATGCTCATCATTCCGCTGCCGACGGTACTGCTCGACGCCCTCATGGCCCTTAATCTTGTCTTGGCCTTGCTTATCCTTTTGATTGTCCTTTACACAAAGCGGCCGACAGATTTCAGCATTTTTCCCACCGTACTCCTTGTGTCCACCGTCTTTGGGCTTGCCATCAACGTTTCATCCACACGGCTCATTCTTTCCCAGGGGGCCCGTTTCGACGGTAAAATGATAAAGGCCTTTTCATCCTTTGTAGTCGGCTCAGGAGGCACCGAAGGCCTTGTCATAGGATTTGTTATTTTTATTGTCATTATTGCTGTGCAAGCCATAGTAATCACAAAGGGCGCCACCCGGGTTGCGGAAGTGGCTGCCCGCTTTGCCCTGGATGCTCTCCCTGGCAAACAGATGGCCATAGAAGCGGAATACAATTCCGGTGCTATTACCGAGGAAGAGGCTTTCCGTAGAAAAAATGAACTCCAGCGGGAAGTTGACTTTTACGGAGCCATGGATGGTGCCAGTAAATTTGTTTCGGGAAACGTAAAGGTTGGTATTTTTATAACGGTAATTAATGTTCTGGGTGGTATTATCATTGGGGTCAGTCTTCATGGAGAAAATATACTCACCGCCCTTGGGACCTATACTACCTTCTCGATCGGCGATGGCCTGCTCTCCCAGTTTCCGGCCCTGTTGGTTTCTACTGCCACGGGTATCATTGTTACCCGTTCTATTTCTGATGGTACCTTCGGTTCCGATATAACAAACCAGTTTTCCCGGGATGCGCGAATCTATTGGATCGGTGCCTTTGTTTTAGCAGCCCTGGCCCTTATGCCCGGCTTCCCCTGGTATGTGCTCATTCCGCTTTCACTGACACTGGGCGTTACGGCCTACCGTTTAGGGCAGGGTAAACTGAAGGCTCAGGAAGCGGAAAAGACAAAAACATCGGCAGCTAAAAAGCCCGCCGATGAAGCCGCTGAAATGTCGCCGGTGGTTCCCCTGGATCCCCTTTCTTTGGAACTGGGATATGGTCTTATTCCCCTGGTCGATCGGGACAAGGGTGCGGAACTCCTTGAACGGGTCCACCGGATTCGCCGTGAGTCGGCGCTGGATCTTGGGCTTGTCATTCCCCGTATCCGTATTATTGATAATATGCGCCTGGAACCCTCCGAGTACTGTTTTAAAATAAAAGGAGTTGATGTGGGCCGGGGCAAAATCCGCATGGGTTATTTTTTGTGCATTAACCCCGGCGGGGTGACTGAAGAAATACCGGGCGAAAAAACAAAGGATCCCGCCTTCGGTCTTCCTGCCCTGTGGATCAGCGAAGACCGCCGGGAAGAGGCCGAACGGGCAGGTTACACCGTGGTGGATCCACCCTCCATTATTGCAACCCATTTAACAGAAATTATAAAACGTCATGCTTCTGAAATCCTTGGGCGTCAGGAAACTCAGGCCATCCTTGAAACCCTTAAAAAAGAGTATCCTGCGGTGGTGGAAGAAGCCCAGAAACTGCTTTCTCTCGGGGAGATTCAAAAGGTTCTGCAATCCCTACTGAGGGAACAGGTATCAATCCGTAACATGGTAGCTATTTTGGAAGCCCTGGCGGACTTTGCGCCGGTTACCAAGGACACTCAGTTCCTAACCGAAAAGGCTCGGCAAGCCCTGGCTCGGCAGATCTGCCTCCAGTATGCCGATGAAGAGCGGACCCTCAGAGTGTTGACCATAGAGCAGTCTTTGGAACAAAAAATAATAGACAGCCGGGTAGAAACATCCAGTGGAGTCGTTGCTGCCCTGGAGCCGAGCCTGCAGCGGGCCTGGATTAAGGCCCTCTCCCGGTCGGTGGCAGCCATGCAGGAGCAGGGGATGATACCCATCGTACTCTGTTCCGAAGCAGGCCGGCCTCTGGTAAAGTCCAGTACAGAACGGGAAATCCCTGATCTCGTGGTCCTTTCTGTCCCGGAAATAGTATCGGATATCACCGTAGAAGCGGTAGGCGAAATAAGGGTTGAATAGAAAAAGGAAACGGTATGGAATATTTTACTGAACAGGCACCTACCCATGCAGAATGTATTCGCAAAATAAAAGAAAAGTATGGGGAAAACGCTAAAATATTGATGAAAAAATCAATCCGAATTGGCGGCTTTTTAGGGCTCTTTGCCAAAGACGGCGTAGAAATGACGGGAATAGTAAATAATGAGCCTATTAGGTATGCCGCTGATCCGCTTAAGAATGTACGAAAGCCTCTGGACCTGGAAGAGGAAAAACGAAAAATCCTTGCCATGGCAGGCAAACCTGATCCATCTATTCAAACGGTTTTGCAGGAAGTACGCAGCTTAAAAGAAAAATTGGAAACTGCCCAAATACAGGGCAAACCAAGCGAAGAACATCAGACTATAGCAAAAATCGGAGATCTTTTGTATTTGAACGATTTTTCTCATGGCTATACACAGGCAATCCAAAACAGGATAAAAAAAGAATTTTCCCTTGAAGCCCTCGAAGATTATGATACAGTGCAGGATAAGGTTATCGAATGGATCGGCGAAAGTGTGAATCTATACCGGGAACCGGATTTTAAATTCCGGCCCCGGGTTTTCGTGTTGGTCGGGCCCACCGGAGTTGGTAAAACGACTACCATTGCAAAGCTTGCCGCCCTGTATGGCCTTGGTATCAATGGTACGAATCCTCTTTCAGTCAGGATGATAACCATAGACAACTACCGGATCGCGGCAAAACAGCAGATAGAAACCTATGGCGAAATCATGCAAATACCCGTTTCCTGTGTAGAAACCTATGAGGACCTGCGAAAAACATTAGCCATGTATGCCCAGGAAGTCGATCTTGTATTAGTGGACACCATCGGCAAAAGTCCCCGGGATGCGGTAAAGTTAGCGGAGATGAAACAAATACTTTCAGCCTGCGGAAGCGGTGCTGAAGTACATCTTGCTCTTTCAGCTTCTACCAAGTCCAGCGATATTAAAGAGATTATGCAACAGTATGAACCTTTTAATTATCGCTCCATTATAGTAACCAAGCTTGATGAGACCAGTCGAGTGGGAAATATCATCAGCGCCGTAGCAGAACGGGGTAAATCCATTTCCTTTATTACCAACGGACAAAGGGTTCCCCAGGATATCGAACAGGCGACGGCGGTCCGGTTTTTAATCAACCTGGAAGGATTCCGAATTAATCGGCAGCGGATTGAAGAAAAATTTGCATTAGCACAGCAAGTAGGTTTATAAAACTATTTTTTTACGGAGATTTTCATGGAAGACCAGGCAGAACAGCTTCGTGAACTGATGAGGGCAAAAAATAACAACAGCCAATCCGTCCCCTCCGGCGCTTCCACCAAGCAAGCTCGGAAAACAAGGATTATTACCGTTGCCAGCGGAAAAGGCGGTGTAGGGAAAACCAATGTCTCGGTCAATATGGCCCTGGCTTATGCACGGCTTGGAAAAAAAGTAATAGTTATGGATGCTGACCTGGGGCTTGCCAATGTAAACGTAATGCTTAACATGATACCAAAGTACAACCTTTATCATGTCATCAGAAAGCAGAAAACCATGAAAGATATCCTCTTGGATACCGAATATGGTATTCAGATTGTCGCAGGAGCTTCGGGTTTTTCTAAAATTGCAAACTTGAGCGAAGATGAGCGGCAAAACTTTATCCAGGAACTGTATACTCTGTCCAACGCGGATATTATTATTATAGATACCAGTGCAGGGGTTTCCAATAACGTGCTTTCCTTTGTGGCTGCGGCCGACGACGCGGTTATTGTCACAACACCCGAACCTACCGCAATCACCGATGCATACGGCATTATTAAAATTATTGCCACCGAAATTGATAATCTTAATATGGGGCTTAAACTGGTGGTGAACCGGGTAAAAACCGTAGCGGAGGCTAAAAAAGTGGCAGACCGGATGATTAATATTGCAGGCCAGTTTCTTAATCTAAAGGTCGACTATCTTGGATTTATTTATGATGATCCTGCGGTTCCCCAGGCAGTACTGCGCCAGAGACCTTTTATGGTGTTGGATCCAAAAAGTAAAGCCTCTCTCTGTGTACAGCATATTGTGGGCCGGATGGAAAAAACGGAGATTCGCCAGGATGGTGGGCTTGGTAACCTCATCAAGCGGCTTTTTGGCAGGGAATAATTTTCTTGACCAAGGGACTGTTCTGGCCTAGTCTTGTAGATGGAGCATGCTGGTGTTTGATCCAAAAATAAGCGCCCTCGTTGCGGGTATAGCCTTTATTCTTTCCTTCCTCTTTGGCCTTTTAGCAGGCGCTTCGTTTCTTATTGTGCTGCTCAGGGCTGTTATTTTTGCGATTTTTTTCTTTGTGTTCTCAGGTCTTGTCTACTGGCTTATTACCCAATTTATTCCAGAACTCTTAGAATCCCAAGGGTCAAGCTCAGAAGGAGTTCAGGCAGAGGTTCCTGATCTCGGAGCAAAAGTTAATATTTCGGTAGGAGAAGAAGAGCCAGTCCCTGAAAACACCCTTTCTGCTCAGCTTATGAAAGAAGGATTAGAAGAAGATGAATTCATTTCTGAAAAAGCTCTGGACCAGAAGGACGAAGACGGATATACTGAACAGAAAGAAGTTACGGCCCGAACAGAAAGTACGGTAGAATCAAGTCCAAGTCCGGCAATCCCCTTAGGGGTAATCGACGATGTTGATGAACTGCCTGATTTGGAAAGAATGTCAGATGCCTTTGTTATGCCACTTTCAGAGGGATCGGAGGTTGATGAACCATCAACTGTTGCTGATATAAGCACTCCGGCTAGAAAGACCGGTTCTTCAGCAGCTTTTGATCCTAAAGAAATGGCGATGGCAATACAAACCATTTTGAAACGGGACCAGAAAGGATAGGGTATGGGGAATGTCCTCCTGGAGCAAAAAACGGAAGAAGAACTCTGGCTTGCTTATAAAAAGACCAGGGATCCAAAAATCCGTGAAACATTTATAAAACAGTACGCACCTCTGGTAAAATATGTAGCCGGCAAAGTCGCAGTGGGCATGCCCCATAACGTCGAATTCGACGACCTGGTAGGTTTTGGAGTCTTCGGGCTCCTGGATGCCATAGAAAAGTTTGATCCAGAAAAGAACGTAAAATTTAAAACCTATGCGGTTACAAGAATTCGCGGCGCCATTTTTGATGAACTTCGCTCCATTGATTGGGTTCCCCGGTCGGTGCGGCAGAAAACAAAAGAACTGGAAGACACCATTGGAGCTCTGGAAGCCCAATTAGGGCGCACTGCTTCTGACCAGGAAATAGCCCAGGCTCTTGGAATGACCGAAGAAGATTTCCTGAAAACCATGATGCGCATTTCGGGTACCTCTATCTTGTCATTAAATGATGTTTGGTTTTCCGGCGATGAAAATGACAAGGTTTCCATCGGAGAAAGTATCGAAGCTCCCTCTAGTTTAAACCCCGACATCATTGTAGAAAAAGATGAAATTCGACGTATTATTGTAGAGGCTATTAACGAATTGCCAGACAAGGAAAAAAAGGTTCTTGTTCTTTATTATTACGAAGATTTAACTCTTAAAGAGATAGGCCAGGTGCTGGAAGTTACCGAATCTCGGGTATCACAGCTCCATACAAAGGCAATACTAAGGCTGCGAGCTAAGTTAACCAACATCCGAAAAGGTATTATGTAGGAGCGGCACCCATGATCGATTTTGTCCAGCTACAGGAAAGAATTAAGAAACAGCTGGAACGGGACCGGACAATCCGATCGGTGGAAGCTGAAGGGGACACCCTGGAAGAAGCGGTGGTAAATGCTGCAACACTGCTGGGGGTGAGTGTAAAAAAAGTAGAATACGAAGTATTAGAACGGGGGAATCCTGGTTTTTTTGGAACCGGGAAAAAAAGCTGGCGTATCAATGCCTATGAAAAGGCCGAAAAGCAGGAAACCGCATCGCTCTTTGAAACAGTCGGGCCAGAAATTACCATCGCTGCGCCGATTATCGAAGATAAGGATGGCGAAGCCTTTGCTCACTTAAGCCCTGAAGGCGCCTTCCTTAAAGTTACATCGCCAAAAGGCAAGGGTAGAAAAGCAACTGAAAAGCAGGCTATAGAAGCCTTAAATAGGCGGGCTGTTAGAGATATAAATGAAGAACTGGTATCTCGGGTAGTAAAAGAAGCCGCTGGGGAATATGTAAAAGTTGGCACCTTTATTCAAAATCCTGCGAACGATGCGATTATTACCGTTGACATCGCTGACCAGGAGATGAAGGCCTACATCTATGTGACTCCGCCTGGTCCGGGGGGCTGTGACCTTTCCTCGGAAACCATACTCAGTTTTCTTCGTAACAACCGGGTCATACACGGCATAAAAGAAGAGGTGCTGCAGGAATTTACCGATAAGCCAAAATATAAAGAAATGGTGCTTGTGGCTGAAGGCAGCCGGCCGGTCAATGGCCGCGATGCTTATATTCAATATAACTTCGATACGGATCAGTCAAAAATAAAGCTGCGAGAAGGGGCAAACGGAAAAGTAGATTTTAAGGAACTGAATATAATTCAAAACGTGGTGGAAGGCCAGCCTCTGGCCCGCAAGGTTCCCGCAGAACGGGGTGTTCCCGGCAAAACCGTAACAGGAAAAGTTATTCCCGCAAAGAACGGCAAAGATATACCCATGCCGATTGGCAAAAATGTCCATGTCGGCGATGACCAGCTTACCATTATTGCCGATATGAACGGGCAGGTAGTCTTAAGCGGGGGAAAAATCAATGTGGAGCCCATATACACTGTACAGGGAGATGTAAACCTTCGAACAGGAAATATTATCTTTCTTGGTACGGTTATTATTACCGGGAACGTGGAAGATGGTTTCTCGGTAAAAGCTGCTGGCAATATCGAAGTCCATGGTACCGTAGAAAAGGCTGAATTGGATGCGGAAGGTGACATCATTGTTCACCAGGGTATCACCGGAAAAAGCAGCGGCTTTGTCCGGACTGGACGCTCTATTTGGGCCAGGTTTATCGAAAATGCCATCGTAGAAGCGGGCAACATGGTGGTAGTGTCCGACGGTATCATCAACTCCCAGGTAAATGCGAACAAGAGCATTATCTGTCAGGGAAAACGGGCCAATATTGTAGGCGGACGGCTGCGGGCTGCGGAAGAAATTAATGCAAAGGTTTTGGGCAGCCCCGTAAGTGGTACCGAAACAATTTGTGAGGTCGGTTTTGATCCCAAAAGTAAGGAAAAACTTGATCAGCTTACGTCTAAAAATGAAGGCTTGCACAAGCAACTTGAAGATATCGAGCTTAACCTACGAACCCTGGTAAGCATTAAAAAGCAAAGGAAGTCTTTGCCGGAAGACAAAGAAGCTTATTTACAGGAACTCATGGAACGGCGCCAGTTTGTAATGCGGGATATACAGGCTATCGATGAAGAAATTGCATCGATCCAAAATTATCTTAATACACTTAAAGTGCGCGGAAAAGTCTCGGCTTCCAGCAAGGTGTATCCTGGTGTAAAAATTATTATCCGTGATGCAAAAGAGGATGTAAAAAGCGAATACCGTGCGGTTACCTTTGTGTTGGAGAACAACCTTATTCGGGTAACTAAATATGAAGAACCGGATGAGGAAGCGAAGCGAGGCCCCGATGGCTATTCAACCAATTGATTTACAGACCCTTTTTACCCAAATGGACAAGGTCGGAAAACAAAAGACGGCTGAGAAAGAAGGCCTTATGCTTCAGCAGTCCCTGCAGGGTGCAGCGGAACTTAAAAAGACAGAAGAAAAGGTCCGTTCAGTTACAGAAACTAAGGAGCCGGAAGACGGAGCCGAACGGATAAAAGATAGAACTTCTAAAAAACAGAACCAAGAGGGATGGACCGAAAAAAAAGATGAAAAAAAGGAACAAGCCGAAGAACCTGTATCCGATGTTATCAAGGATCCCGATCTTGGAAAACATATTGATGTAAGCGGTTAGGGATAATGGAAATTTCATTTATATTTTCGGTGGCGAGCCTCATTTTGTGGGCCTTTTCTTTTCTATATGTCCGA
>NZ_JAJUHW010000017.1 GCF_029265695.1 Gracilinema caldarium
AAAAGACGGCTGAGAAAGAAGGCCTTATGCTTCAGCAGTCCCTGCAGGGTGCAGCGGAACTTAAAAAGACAGAAGAAAAGGTCCGTTCAGTTACAGAAACTAAGGAGCCGGAAGATGGAGCCGAACGAATAAAAGATAGAGCATCTAAAAAAGAGAACCAGGAAGGATGGACCGAAAAAAAGGATGAAAAAAAGGAACAGGGTGAAGAACCTGTATCCGGTGTCATCAAGGATCCCGATCTTGGAAAACATATTGATGTAAGCGGTTAGGGATAATGGAAATTTCATTTATATTTTCGGTGGCGAGCCTCATTTTGTGGGCCTTTTCTTTTCTATATGTCCGATCCCTTATTATAAAACGCACAAGCAAGGACCGCATTCTTGCGGAATTTCGCGATGAAGTGGATCGCCTTATTGCCGACATAGATGCCGCCACAGACCGGGATATTGGTCTTATAGAAGACCGACTTAAGACCCTCAAAGCCTTGCTGGATGAAACAGACAAACGTATAATCTCTTATACTAAAGAGCTGCAACGGAGGGCTATGCAGGAACAGGCCTATGCGGAGCTCGGGAGGCGGCAATCGGCCGCCCGGCCAGTCCAACGGAATCCTATTACACAGGAAAGACAGGATAGTCTGTTTGATGAAAACAAGGCGGCATCGCAAACCGCCGAGAAAACTGTGCAAGATGAAGAATCGGCAGGTGAAACACCTCAACCAATACAAACCCCGCGCTTTGTGAAGGCTGAGAAAGAAATTAAGCCGAAACCTCCATCATTTTCGGAACAGGTTTTAGAATTGTATCTTGCGGGTTTTTCTCCCGAACTGATTGCCAGTAAGCTTAAGGTAACCGTGGCAGAGGTCGATTTGGCAATTAACGTATCGGGAAAAAGCAGGGGCAACAGCCCTACCTAGTCTCCGTTGGAACCGCTTCCTGTTCAAGCCTGGTTTCTATCTGAGAAAGGTTTACCACCTCGTCGGTACTGAGGATTTTATCCATATCCAAAATGATGATAAATTTACCATCCTTTTTACCAATACCCTGGATATATTCTACCGCCAGGTTGTGACCGAATCGGGGGGCCGCCTCAATCTCCTGGTCTTCTAACTCTATCACTTCCTGAACAGAATCTGCTAAAGCTCCGATAATAAGGAGCCCCTCTCTGCTTTTTATATCCAGCACGATGATAGATGTGTCTTTTGTCACCGGTACTTCGGGCATACCGAATTTAATCCTGAGGTCAATGACGGGTATACCCATACCCCGTAGGTTTATAACTCCCTTCATGTAGGCCGCAGTCTGGGGAAGCCTGGTAATCGGTACATACTCCAATACTTCACGGACCGAATAGACGCTTACCGCATATTGTTCCTGATCGAGCCGAAAGGTAAGGTATTGGTTGATTTTTCCCATGTTAAGCCTCCATGAGCGGCCTTCACACTTGCCTTATTGTAGTGGCAGGCGAATTCAATGCCCACAAAGAATTTTACTGCATCCGGCTAGTCCCGTCAAATTTAAAAAGCCGGCAAAGCTTGTGAAAGCCCTGCCGGCATATAATTAGTTATTGCAGCTTTAACTGCTAGAGCTGGAACCGTACTCCTAAGGAACCGCCGTAGCTGCCGTCGCTGAAGTTATAGAGCCCGGTGAGATCCAGGCGCAGCACAAGAATGTTGAGCGAAAGACCGCCGAAGGCCCGGAATGCCCAACCGTTGTTGGCAAAGTAGGAAGAAATCCCCGTGGCAGAAATGTCCGGCGGGGTGATACCGTTTGCTGATAGAGTGTCCTTTATCAGTTGAAGTTGATCATTGGTAATTGTATTTCCATCATAGGTGATATAGCTCTTAACATAATACCCTGCCTTAGACATGCCATAACTAGCTCCAAATCCTGCATAGGGGGTAAAAATGAGAATTCCCTTGGATACTTGGGCTTTAAGATCTATGGTGGTGGTTTCCCAGGAAAGACCAAGTTCAGGATCTGTGGAAGCAATCGTGTGATAATTATTCCCATCATTAAAGGTAAAACTTTGAGCTCCTGAAATGGTTGTTCCGAGTCCTCCCTTCATATAGTTGACCCCGGCACCAACGGTAAGCCTCGGGAGCAGGATGTTTCCCTTAAGGAGGGCAAAACGGATATCTGCGCCGGCGGCCAAGTAGTCCAGGTTAAGACCCCCGGTAGCCTCCTTAATGGTTGTGCCCAGCTCGGGCGGAATATAGCCGCCCTTTACGCCGATATCAAAGGGAAGGAGAAAGCCTCCGATCCGGGCTTCGGCTACCGCAGCGGGAATCGGGATAACCGCGGGGAAGATTCCCGTATCTACGCCGAGAGAACCAAGCAGGGTTTTCATCTCCTCGGCCTTAACGGTGGTGGCTCCGGCGGAAACACCGACGCCAAAATGGGGCGGTACGGCTAAAAGCTGGCCGATATAGGCATCGGACCAGTTGAGTCCCAAGGTGGAGTTAAAGGGCAGGGCCGCCGAGAGTGCCTTAGACATGCTTTCAGCGCCATTTTGCAAGTCTTCAATAGATTGGCTGAACGAGGGCATGGCAAGGGCTGCAGCAAGTATCGCAATCCCTAAGGATTTCTTTACAGAAATAGTCATACATACCTCCTGTGGTAGATACGCATATATCACCCTCCAACCATGTGGTCAGAAAGTAATTACGCTACTATAAATATATCTCTAATTACGAAGTTTACCAATAAATTAGTGTAATCATAAAAAATAAAAAATAATCCAAGCTTTGTATTGACATTTTTTTGTATCTTGGGTATAAAGCTAACCGTGACGCCGCTGTAGCTCAGTTGGTAGAGCAAAGGACTGAAAATCCTTGTGTCAAGGGTTCGATTCCCTTTGGCGGCACAAAGGCTGGTTGCGGTTCCCGTAACTGGCCTTTTTTATTTTCCAAGTAAGTTGTACTTAAAATCTGCGATGAGTCTCCTCTTCTGCACTGCAGATCTTATCCGAGGCAAGAAAAGTAAAACACATAAACCCTACCCAAGCGCGTAATTTTAGTTTAAAGTAGTAGTATGACAAATTGGTTTATATCACAAGAAGTGTGGCTCACCCTCTTTTCTGCAGCCTTTGTAAGTTTTATTGGAACGGTGGAACTCGCCTTTTCTGCCTTTTATCTGGGGACTTTTTTTTATTCCCGAGAACGGAGCAGGTTTTCCAGATCCATCATTTTTACCCTGTCGATCCTCTTTTTGCTCTTTGCCCTCTTAGTGTTAAGCCCCCTTGTGTATTTGCTTGCAAAGCAGCAGCCCCTGAAATTTCAAGATTGGATGCAGGGCCTTTTAGCCCTGCTTTTAGCACAGGAAGCAGGCCTCGGAATTCTAATACTTGCGAGCCGTTCAAGCCTGCCTGCCCTGCGTTCTGCCTTTGTGGTTGGCGGGATTGAACTAATCGCTCTTGGGGCAACCATTTTTTTAGGGCCCTTCTTTCTCATACCATTTGAAGCAGGAACGCTGTTTCTCGGCCTTTATTTTTTCATATATGGGCTTGTGGTTCTTAAAAATAAGCGCAAGGGAGGCCTTGTCCTTTTAAACTATGGTCTTTTTATTATTGTCTCTGCTGTTCCTTATGGCCTGCAATACTTAGGTCTGCTTGAAACTAGTCCAGATCTCCAGCTTTTATTGCTTCTCACCCATATTTTGCTTCTCTCATTCTTCTTTGTCTTTGTTATTTTTTCAAAAAACCCCGCGGTCAGCGAGGAACCCCTTTTATCTGATTATGTTGATAAAGTTTCCATAGCCCTGACCCGCTTTATTCCCAAGGAGTTCCTGCAAATTCTTGAAAAGCCGAGTGTGGTTGATTTAAAACTAGGCGATCATGTTAAACGGGAAATGACTATTTTCTTTTCCGATATTCGGCAATTTACCAACCTCTCGGAAGACTTAACCCCCGAAGAGAGCTTTAAATTCATCAACTCATATCTTTCCCGGATTGTACCGGCGATTACTCAGCATGGGGGCTTTGTCGATAAATATATGGGAGATGCCATTATGGCCCTTTTCCCCAACGAAGAAGGTCCCGACGCAGCGGTCAGGTCAGCCATAGATATGCAGCGCATTATTCTTGAATACAACGGTCACCGGGCTAAGTGTAATTACCGGCCCCTTTCTATGGGAATAGGATTGCATACGGGAACCTTGATGCTCGGCGTTGTGGGTGTAAAGGATCGCATGCAGAATACGGTTATTTCTGATGCGGTCAACCTGGCGAGCAGGCTGGAGAGTATTACAAAGGTCTTTAATATTTCTATTGCCATTAGCGATGAAACATTCAAGAGCCTCAAGGATCCGGGAGCTTACATGTACCGCTTTATCGGAAAGGTGAGGGTCAAAGGCAAAGAGGCCCCGGTCTCGGTCTTTGAGATATTTGACGGCCTTGATCCGCAGCTTTTGGAACGGAAAATGAAGGCCAACAGCTTTTTCGAACAGGGAATGATGAGCTATTACCGCAAGGACTTTACCGATGCCATGTATCAGTTCAGAAAGGTCTTGGATATTATGCCCGAAGACGGGGCGGCTATTTTTTATCTTGATAATTGTATGATAAAGGTCCGGGCTTAAGAGGATAAACGATGAAAGTGCTTGTGTTATGCGAAAAGGCTGATGCTGAGCAGGCAAGGGCCATTCTTAAAATGCTAAAAACCATAGAAATAAACGCAGAAGCCTTTCAGATCGGCAAGAACTGGCGGGCCGATAAGCACCGGCTTGATGAAATAATTAGCCCTGCCACCCATTTGGTGGTGGTGTATTCAATGTTATCCGCAGCCAGTGCCTGGCTGTCCTTCGTTGCAGGCTTTTCCCTGGGCTCCGAAAAACCGATGATACTCTATCGACCTTCCCGCGAACCGATTCAAGCGCCCTTTTTAGCCCCTTTTTTCCTGGTTTTATCCCTCGATGACCTCGGGAGTTTTTTAGAGGCCGAAAAGAAAGAATGGTCCGATGTGGCGGAACGGCGTTCGGCCCGCCGGGAACTGCTTGAATTGGGCATATCCATACGGGGCGATGCCTTTGCAGAAACGGTTCGGGAAGGCAATACCCACGGGGTAGACCTCTTTTTGCGGGCCGGTTTTCCTGCGAATACGAGGGATAAAAAGGGAGTCCCCGTTCTCTGCATCGCCGCACGGGAACAAAATAGGGCAATGGTGGATCTTTTAATTGATGCAGGGGCGGACGTTAATATGCGGTCCGAAGATCGGGGCAACACGGCCCTTATGGATGCGGTTGCAGGGGGCTATATCAAAATTGCCGAGGATCTCATCGAAGCAGGTACGGACGTTAATATACAGAGCAAGGATGGTCAAACGGCCCTTGTTATTGCCGTAGGCAAAGGTGATGTGGCCCTGTGCAAGCTGCTCCTTGATGCAGGCGCAGACCCAGATATAGAAGATAAGCTTGGTCTCAGTGCCAGAAAATATGCAAAATTATTTCATAACGAAGCCATCATCAATCTTATGCAATCCTAAGAGGATATCTTTTTAGTTGCGAAAATATCAAGAATTGTGTAGCTTTGTTCTATGACAACCATAGCTTTTACCGGTGGAGGCACCGGCGGACATATTTATCCCGGACTTGCGATAGCCCGGGAACTTGCACAGAAAGGTTCTTTTCGTCTTGTCTGGATCGGCAATAAGGAAGGTATGGACAAGAGAATTGTAGAAGATGCGGGAATCGAATTTTATGGAATACCCACGGGTAAATTTCGCCGCTATGTATCTTTTAAGAATCTTACTGACCTTTTTAATATAGCTGCAGGCTTTTTTAAGGCCCGCTCCATACTTTCTCATATAAAACCGGATTTATTATTTTCCAAGGGGGGCTTTGTAAGCGTACCCCCCTGTGCAGCGGCGGCATCATTGGGTATCCCTGTTTTTTCCCATGAATCGGATTATAGTCCGGGACTGGCTACGAAGCTTAATCTTCCTTTTTCAAGAAAACTCTATACCGCCTATCCGGATACTATTTCATTTCTCCCGAAAAAACACCAAGAAAAGGCAAGCGCTATCGGTAATCCGGTCCGAGCCGCCTTTTACAATGGCGATGCTGCATTAGGCAGACAGTTTCTTGGTATCACGGAGCAGGAGCGGATTCTGCTTGTATTAGGCGGGAGTCAGGGGGCTCGGCAGGTTAATGAACTCATAGAAGCCTGCCTTCCTGAAATAATTAAAGACTATGTGGTGGTACATCAGACTGGGCCTAGCCAGGAATCTCGCATAGCCGCCACTGACCGCTATAAGGCATATCCCTATATTAAAGATGAACTTCCCCATGTGCTTGCAGCCGCAGACCTGGTTGTGGGGCGCAGCGGCGCCGGCACCATTTGGGAAGCGGCAACTGCGGGTAAGCCTATGATTTTAATTCCCCTTGCAGGTTCTGGTACCCGGGGAGACCAGGTGGTAAATGCCGAGTATTTCCAAAGGGCCGGCGCCGCGGAGCTGCTTATAGGCGATGCGGCTACCCCTGAAAATCTTTTAGGCCTCATCAAAAAGCTGAGCCGCGATTCTGAACTCAGGGGGCAAATGGCAGCGGCTTCGAAAAAAATTGGCTCTGTACATACTGCGCAGCAAATCGCCGAAGATATTATCAATTTTATCAAAGGAGATCTCAGATGAATATTGCCACCATTGATATTATTTTAGGAGCACTGCTTATCATTTTTGCACTCCGCTGTACCCTGCGCGGTTTTGTAGAAGAATTTATGTCCGTTGCGGCGATAGTGCTTGGCCTCATCGTAGGTTTTCTTTTGTTTAAAAATGGGGCAGATTTATTGCGAACTCGATTTGGCTTTACCATTTTCCCTGAACTAGCGGCCTTCGTTATTCTTTTTGTCATCACCTTCGTGGTTGTAAAAATTCTCGAAGCTATTTTGCACGATATTATTGAACGGATACATTTGGATTCTCTGGATCACCTCTTTGGCCTCCTGCTGGGTTTGGTAGAAGGTCTGCTCGTGGTCTCGCTTATATTGTTCCTATTGGCATATCAGCCCCTCTTTAATCCTGCCTTTCTTTTAGAAAAAAGCTGGTTTGCAAAACTGCTGTTACCCCTAATTGGTGAACTGCAACGGAATACACCTCTTAAGCTGGGAGCCTAAGGCATGTTTGAAAATGTTCTGGGACAAAATGCGGTTACCCAGCTTGTCTTGGATGTATCGAGCGGTACTTTGCCGCCGTCCATCTTGTTCGAAGGTCCTCCTGCTTCCGGTAAGGGGACGGCAGCCCTTGAGTTAGGCAGGGCTCTGTCTTGTCTAAGCCCCGGGGCTCCCTGGAACTGTACTTGTTCTGAATGTGCCAAGCACAGGCAGCTTACCCATCCTGATCTCTTGCTGCTGGGAAGCCGTTCGTTTTCCGCAGAGATTGCCGCTGCTGCCGCAGCATACCTGCGGGAGCCAGAATCGGCAGCGAAGCTGCTTTTTTTTAGATCCCTCAGAAAACTCTTGGCACGCTTTAACCCTGTGTTATGGGAGGGAGAAGAAGCTCGACTGGGAAAATTTACTCCCCTTATTTCGGTTTGCAACGAAACTTTAGAAGAATTGGGAGCCCTGGAGCTAAGTCAATCAGACCGGGAAAAACTTACCTCCCAGCTCATCAAGAATGCTTTCCAACTAGAACGGGAAGGTATTTCCGATACCATCCCCATTTTTCAAATCCGTCGAGCCGCCTATTGGGCGCGGCTTGCTCCTTTGGGGAAAAAGAAGCTTTTGGTCATCGAAAATGCGGACCGTATGCAGGATGGAGCCCGAAACGCCTTGCTTAAAATTCTCGAAGAACCTCCTGAAACAGCGCAGATAGTACTGTGTACTACGAAAAAGGCGGCCCTGCTTCCTACTATCCGGTCGAGGCTCAGGCCCTATATGTTCGAAAAACGAAACGAACAAGCTGAACAGGATGTCATAAGACGGGTTTTCAGAGATGGCAGCGCCCTTTCCGGTTCTGAACCGGTCAGCCTGGAAGGCTATTTAGAATCGTTTTTACCGATTCAGCCTTCGCAAATCTCAAGAGCCGCAGCGCTCTATTTTGCGACCATTGTACTTAAGGCGCAGCAGAAAAAGCTTGTTCGGAATCCCCAGATTCTCGATGACCTGCAGGCTCTGATGCAAAAATGGCAGGATGTTGAAATCCCTCAAAATATAACAGTCCGTCATAGCCTTCTTGCTTTGACCAAAGATATGGACAACTTTTCGGCTTCTTTTATCTTTACCGATTTTTTAAAAGAACTTTTGTCTATATGCGGGCATCTTCTCCGTTCTAGTCAGTCAGAACCGGATATGGTCAATTTAGTTAATATCTGGAAGGATCAGATAAAAGAAGCGGACAATGCGGTCTCCACCTATAATCTGAACCCCTTTAGCAGCCTTGAACGGCTGTTTGTTTTAATGCTGGAAGCAATATAAATGAGAACCTTTATAGAACGGGCTCTTAAAAAACTGCCTAAAATGACAGCAGAACAGATAACGGATCTGCTGATCAGAACTGCCGCTGAAAACGAACGGCTTGAATCAGTTCTGGATTCTCTCGCCGAGGGCTTATTGGTTTGCGACGCTGAATACAACCTTATTTTGGTTAACAAATCCGCAGAGCGGCTGCTTCCCTTGGTGTTTCATGACCAATTAGAGCGGCCCCTCTGGTCGAGTATCGCCGATGATAGGATTGCAGAATTTCTGCACAAAACGCTTACCGATGGGGACCGTGTTGTAGACCGAGAATTTGATATCGAAGTAAAGGGCATACAGCGTTTATTGGCGATCAGTGTACTCCCTTTGGTAAAAGACCGGCGGGTAACCGGGTCATTGGTTCATGTGGAGGACATTACCGAAAAGCGGGCAAAGGAAGCCCGGCTCAGGCGGGCAGAAAATCTTGCAAGCCTTACGACCCTAGCCGCCGGTGTTGCCCATGAAATTAAAAATCCCCTGGGTTCTATTTCTATCCACATACAACTTATTCAAAAGGCCCTGCAGGCTAGTCGTGCAGCCTGTTCTGATGATCCAGAGAATGCTCAACAAATAAGCCTGGATGCTGCTCCCTTTGATCTCCTTGAAAAATACCTTGCTGTTGTTAATGAAGAAATAGACCGGCTCAACCGTATTGTAGTGGATTTTCTCTTTGCGGTCCGTCCCATGAACATGGAATTGCGGGAAGGCAGCCTTAACAGCCTTATTCAGGAACTAGTGGATTTTGTACATTACGAATTGGAAGAAAATCACATTACCACCCTGCTTGAACTGGACGAGAAACTTCCGCCCCTTTGTTACGATGAACGGTATATCAAACAGGCGCTGCTCAATTTAATAAAAAACGCGATTGCAGCCATGCCAGACGGCGGACGGCTGACTATTAAAACCGAAAGCACAGGATCGGAGGTCCATATTTATATAATTGATACCGGTATCGGTATCAGCGAAGAAAACCTTTCAAAAATATTTGAACCCTATTTTACCACGAAAGAGACCGGGTCCGGTTTGGGGCTTACCCTGGTATTTAAAATAATAAAAGAACACCGGGGTGAAATTTCTGTAAAATCTAAAGAAGGGGAGGGCAGCACCTTTATGATTACCCTGCCTGTGCCTCAGAAAGAAACAAAATTGATTACCTATGGGGGCTTTGAGCCATGAAATTTAAATTGCTTGTGGTGGATGACGAAAAAAATATCAGAGAGGGGCTAGCCGCGGCATTGCGGCTCGAAGGTCACGATGTAGTAGTTGCCGCTGACGGCGACGAAGCGTATAAACGATTCCAAAAGGGCGATATTGATCTAGTCATTACGGACCTCCGCATGCCCGGCTTAAGTGGCGAAGAGCTTCTGCGGAAAATTAACACCGAAAGCCCCGGGGTCCCGGTTATTGTGCTCACCGGACATGGCACGGTGGAAACCGCCGTGGATGCCATGCGGAACGGAGCCTATGACTTTTTGACCAAACCCCTCAATTTGGACCGGCTTTCTTTGCTCGTAAAACGGGCCTTGCAAAACAGGGAGCTCATCCTCCAGCACCGCCGTCTCGAAGAAGAACTGGAACACAATAAAACCTTTGAGATGTTTATTGGCAACAGTCCTGCCATGCGGAAAATCTTTGACACCATACGGCAGGTGGCTCCCACCAAAGCATCGGTGCTCATTACCGGCGAATCCGGCGTGGGAAAGGAGCTAGTGGCCAATGCTATTCACGAACTATCGCCCCGAAAAAATAAACCCCTTATCAAAGTTCACTGTGCGGCCTTAGCTGCAACGCTATTAGAAAGCGAGCTCTTTGGCCACGAAAAGGGCGCTTTTACCGGCGCGGTTGGCAGAAAACGGGGCCGCTTTGAGCTTGCTCACGAAGGCACCTTATTCCTCGATGAAATCGGGGAAATTGACCAGAATGTGCAGATAAAAATACTCCGGGTGCTGCAGGAAAAGAAATTCGAGCGGGTCGGCGGCGAAGAGACCTTGGAGGTAGATGTCCGTATAGTGGCTGCGACTAACCGGGATCTCAAGGCAGAAATAGAGAAGGGGAGCTTCCGGGAAGACCTCTATTACCGGCTCAATGTGGTCAACATTCATGTGCCGTCCCTCCGGGAACGGAAAGAAGACATCCCCCTTTTAGCAACCGCATTTCTTAAAGAGTTTTCAAAAGAAAACGGCAAACAGATTGATGGAATTGACCCTCGGGCGCGAACAGCCCTGTACAGTTATGACTGGCCGGGGAATGTGCGTGAATTGCGGAACTGCATGGAAAGTGCTGTCGTGCTTGCCAAAGGTTCAGTTATCACTCTGGATGATTTACCACCCACGGTGAGAAAGTCCTCCGAATCTACTTCTATACAGATTCCCCTTGGAATTTCGCTAGAGGAAGCTGAAAAAATTATTATTCGGGAAACCCTGGGAGCCCAAAAGGGCAATAAAAGCAAGACCGCAGAGGTCTTAGGCATCGGCAGGAAAACCCTGCACAGAAAACTGGCTGAATGGGGAGATGTAAGCGGAGAAGAAGACGAAGACTAAATAATCTGCGCTTTGTTACAGAACTCGCAAATCATATGCTAAGCCAATTTAATTGGTCCCATTATTCGACCTTGCCGGTTTCACGCCAGGCTTGTATTCGTTGATATGATACGTTAATCCGTGCGGATTTTTCGGTAGCCTTTTTCATGTTGCCAGGATGTCCCGCATGACGGTCCGGATGGTGAATCTTAAGGAGCCGTTTATAGGCTGCCTTACACTCATCTTCGCTTGCGCCGAAGGGGACTCCCAATTCCTCAAAATCCTTTCGGAGAACCTCTGGAACAGTATGAGCCGCCTTTGGTTGCCTTGAAGTGTCTGTATAGGCTTGTCGTCCGGCCCTTTGCTCCGTTTCTGACCAGGAATAGGAATGTTTCTGCTGATTCTTCCCGGTATTTAAAAATTCTTCCAGTTCATCATAGGCTGCATCAAGATCCGGATCCCCTGAGTATCGCCTGCTCTGCCGGGCCCCCAATATATCATCATCCGAGTCATCGTTCAGAAAACTCTTGAGAACATCCCCAAGCCGGTCAAAAAATTTGTCCATGTCTGGTATTTTACTCCAAATTAGTAGATACTATCAATCAGGAACATCATATTTTCACTTGAATATGATAAATGAGATTTGATATAATCAAATCGTTCAAAAATTATAGAAATGAAGGCAGGCGGTCATGAAAATTACGAAAAATACCTTCGGTGTCATTTCAAGCGGAGAATCGGTTGACCTTTATACACTCAAAGCCGGTGATTTGCAGTTTAGTTTATCAACCTATGGGGCAACCTGGGTTTCCTTATATCTGCCTTCAAAAAAAGGTATTAAAGATGATATTTTGCTTGGATATTCTACATTAACCGAATACACCCATAATCCCAGCTTTTTTGGGGTAACCGTCGGCCGCTTTGCAAATCGTATATCCAAAGGGCGTTTTACTTTAAACGGTTCAGCCTATGGCCTGTATAAAAATGACGGTGAAAATACCCTTCACGGAGGCCGCCGCGGTTTTGACAAACGGGTCTGGAAGGCCGAAGCTTACGAAGATAAGGGCTCTGTGGCTGTCAGGTTTGAGCTTGAAAGTCCCGACGGTGAGGAGGGCTTCCCCGGCAGCGTAAAAGCGGTGGTGACCTATACATTAAACAATAACAACGAAATACATTGTGAGTACAAGGCAAAGGCAGACGCTCCAACACCCATAAACCTTACCAATCATGCCTATCTTAATCTCAAAGGAGAGGGCTGCGGAGACATTCTATCCCATGAATTAACGCTTTACTCCAACCACATTGTAGAATCTGATGCACAGCTTATTCCCACGGGAAATCTTGTTCCGGTAAAAGATACCCCCTTTAATTTTCTTGAGCGCAAGCCGATCGGCAAGGATCTTTCCCATGTTCCCGGCGGTTATGATCACTGTTATGTGGTCGATGGGAAATTAGGTAAAATGCGGCCCTGCGCAGAAGTATATGAAGGGCATACGGGCCGAATCATGAAAGTGTATACTACTCAGCCTGGTGTCCAGTTTTATTCTGGAAACTTCTTAAACGGAGAGCCAGGGAAATCTGGTTCCCGTTATATAAAACATGCAGGTTTTTGTCTCGAAACCCAGCACTATCCAGACAGTCCCAATAGGCCCGAATTTCCTTCCTGTATTTTCGGTCCCGACAGAAAATATCATGAAGAAGCATTATTTACTTTTGAATGGTAGGAATGCTTGCAAAAGCCTATTCATACCGTTACACTAGAATATACAGGGAGGTTCTGTATGCCAGAACGGAAGTTGCTGTTCATGAAAATACTTAAGGCCGAACTGGAAGATTGTCTGGAAGATGTAGAGGATTTAAAAAACTTATACGAGCGGCGCCTGCTTAAAAACGATGTTACCAATTACGTTTACAATGAGAACGAGGCCCTTCTGAAGCGTGAGCTTAATGGAATTCGGAAGGCCATGGAATCTTTGGATGATATTGATATTAATACATATGAAAATGTAGATACACTTGCGGCTGCAGTGGATGCTGTGATACAAAAGAAAGTGCTTGAATACGAAGACCCCGAAGCGGTTTACCAAATAGCTAAACGTAAACTTCTCAAGGTCTTAAGATATGTGAACGAACGCACAAACCAATAACAAGAGAGGAGCCTATGGATATTCAATTGCAGGAACTGATTGATAAAATAAAGAAAGACGGAGTGGAATCCGCATCGGTTCAGGCCGAAAAAATTATTCAGGATGCACAATCTGAGGCACGCAAAATCGTAGATGCTGCAAAAAAAGAAGCCGATACGATTGTAGCTGCTGCAAAACGGGATGCTGAACGGTCCGAAAAGGCTGGTATTGCCGCAATAGAACAGGCCTCCCGCAATTTGCTTCTTAGTTTCCAGTCAGAGATTCAGAAACTTTTGGATGCGGTGGTTCGGCGGGAAGTAACCGCTGCCTTTGATGATGAAGCCCTCAAGACAGCGATTCCTCAGATTATTACTGAATGGGCTCGGAAAGATAAGGATGAGCTTGCGGTATTGCTGCAGGCTGATACCTTGGCACGACTCGAAGGTTATTTTGCAAAAAAACTGTCTGCAGAACTTGCAAAGGGTGTGGAATTAAAATCCGATCGGAATCTTGCTGCGGGCTTCCGAATTGCTTCAAAAGATGGTTCTGCTTATTATGATTTCTCCGCAGAAGCCGTAGCAGAGCTGATGTCTGCTTATCTTAATCCTCGGCTGGCTGAGCTCATTAAGTCTGTAGCAAAGGGGCTGTAAATCGTGGGTTCCTATTACTATCTGGTTTCACAGCTGCCTTCATTAAATTATGGTGTTTCGGCTGCTATAGAAACTAAGGATTTTGTGGACCTGTGTAAAACCTTTCTTACTCCACAAGATTTTTTCCTCCTACAATCCTGCCGATTAGATCCAGAGGGACTTCAACCGGGCAGCCTAGGACAGGGGTATCAAGAGATGCCAGAACCGCTTGGGTCCTATCTGCTTGATAATTGGAGAACATGGGAGCGAGCTTTGAGACTGCACCTCGCACGGTTCAGACTGCAGCATTTAAAACGCGAAGGTGCTCATATTGCCGATGGACCTGCAGAACCAATGGATGCAGCCACGGTTGCTAAAAATGCAGCAGCTATGGAATCTCCTCTTGAAGCCGAACTGTTTCTGGATCGGGCCCGATGGGTAACGATTGAGAATTTGCAGGGTTTTGACTATTTCGGCCGGGATACGATCTATGCGTACTACCTTAAGCTGCAACTGATAGAACGGAAGCAGAAATTTAAGGTTGATGAAGGATTTGAAGCTTATCAGGGGCTCTATGCTTCCATTATGGATGCGGCCCAATCTAGAATATATGCGGGAGAACCGAAATGATCGGAACTAAGGGTACAGTAGTAGCCGTTAATGGCAATATGGTCGGCGTCCGTTTTGAAGGCGTTGTGTCGATGAACGAAGTCGGCTATGTAAAGGTTCAGGATAAACGACTAAAAAGTGAAGTCATCCGTATTAGAGGTGATCTTTGCTATCTTCAGGTTTTTGAAATGACCAAAGGCATCGCGGTAGGTGACACTGTTGAATTTACCGGCGATATGCTTTCGGTAGAAGTGGGCCCGGGCCTTTTGGGGCAAGTTTTCGACGGTCTCCAGAATCCTCTTCCAAAACTGGCGGAGGAAGCGGGTTATTTCCTTGAACGGGGTATTTATCTTGATGCCCTGCCTCTGGATGCGCAATGGGAATTTACCCCTGCGGTCCAGGTTGGCGCCATGGTTGAGCGGGGAGATACCTTGGGTACCGTACCCGAGGGTGCTTTTACTCATCAAATCATGGTCCCCTTTAATATGTACGGCCGCTATACGGTGGCATCTATAAAACCAAAAGGAACCTACCACGTCCGGGATTCTATCGCTGAACTGGATGACGGCAAGGGAAACCGAATTCCCGTGGCCATGTCGTTCCGCTGGCCTGTTAAGCGTGCGGTGGACTGCTATGCGGAACGGCTTAAACCGGTAGAGCCCATGGTTACCCGGGTTCGCCTCATCGATACCTTCTTTCCTGTGGCCCGTGGAGGCACCTACTGTATACCAGGTCCTTTCGGTGCAGGAAAGACGGTGCTCCAGCAGATAACGAGCCGTCATGCAGATGTGGACGTGGTAATCATCGCCGCCTGCGGTGAACGGGCCGGCGAAGTTGTAGAAACTCTTAAAGAGTTCCCCGAACTGTTGGATCCCAAAACTGGCAGATCCCTCATGGAACGGACAATCATTATTTGTAATACCTCTTCCATGCCCGTAGCGGCCCGTGAAGCTTCCGTATACACCGCGGTTACCCTGGCAGAATATTACCGGCAGATGGGGCTCCATGTATTGCTTCTGGCAGATTCAACAAGCCGCTGGGCACAGGCCATGCGCGAAATGTCGGGCCGGTTGGAGGAAATCCCCGGAGAAGAGGCCTTCCCCGCATATCTAGAATCGGTAATTGCCGCCTTCTATGAACGGGCAGGCATTGTGCGGCTCAAGGATGGCCGCACCGGTTCGGTAACCATCGGCGGTACCGTATCTCCCGCGGGCGGTAACTTCGAAGAGCCAGTTACCCAGGCAACCTTAAAGGTCGTCGGCGCCTTCCATGGTCTTTCCCGCGAACGGTCAGACGCTCGCAAGTACCCTGCTATTCATCCGCTTGATTCGTGGTCAAAATACAAAGGTATTATCGATGGACAGAAGGTAGCCTATGCACATAAGTTCATGTCCCGGGGCAGTGAAGTAGAACAGATGATGAAAGTTGTCGGCGAGGAAGGAACCAGTCTGGATGACTTTATTATCTACCTTAAGGGTAATTTCCTTGACTCAGTTTACTTCCAGCAAAACTCCTTTGATGCTGTCGATGCTGCGGTCAGCCCTGAACGGCAGAAACACGTATTCTCCATACTGCTTACAATTCTTGCTTCCCAGTTCAAATTTAAGGACAAGGAAGATGCCCGCAGCTGGTTCAACCGGCTCAGGCAAAAATTCTTGGACTACAATGGATCGGAATGGAAGAGCGAGCGCTTTGCAACGCTGGAAAAAGAAATACTCGAAGCAGTTTCCGAACGCTCCGCGGGTCTTGATAAAAACGCGGAAAAGATTCTTGCATAGGACGGAGTGGCGAAATGAAAAAGGTATACAGCAAAATAGAATCCATTACCGGTAACGTCATTACCGTTCGCGCAACGGATGTACGCTACGGCGATCTGGCTGAAATTGATACTGCCTTTGGAACTTCCCTGGCGGAAGTCATTCGTTTGCAGGATGACCTGGTATCCTTGCAGGTTTTTGCCGGCGGCCGCGGAATTTCAACCGGCGATACGGTCCGGTTTTTAGGCCATCCCATGAGAGTTTCGTTCTCTGAAAACCTTATGGGCCGGGTCTTTACCGGTTCAGGTTCTCCCCGGGACAAGGGACCGGAAATGAAAGAAAACCTCATTCCCATCGGAGGACCATCGGTTAATCCTTCCAAGCGAATTATTCCCCGCCGGATGATCCGTACTGGTATCCCCATGATCGACCTTTTTAATACCCTGGTCGTATCCCAAAAGCTTCCGATATTCTCCGTTTCAGGTGAACCTTACAACGAACTCTTGGCTCGGATTGCCATGCAGGCCGAAGTCGATGTCATAATCCTCGGCGGTATGGGTCTTAAATACGATGACTATCTCTATTTTAAGGATACCCTGGAGGAAGGGGGTGCCCTTTCACGGACGGTTATGTTTGTTCATACCGCCGCAGACCCGGTAGTAGAATGTCTTATGGTACCCGACATTTCCCTTGCGGTGGCTGAACAATTTGCTTTACAGGGTAAAGACGTGTTAGTACTCCTCACGGATATGACTAACTTCGCCGATGCCATGAAGGAAATTGCCATTACCCAGGAACAGGTTCCATCAAACCGCGGTTATCCTGGAGACCTTTACAGTCAGCTTGCCGCCCGTTACGAAAAGGCTGTCGATTTCGACACCGCAGGCTCTATCACTATACTGGGCGTTACTACCATGCCCGGTGACGACGTAACACACCCGGTTCCGGATAATACCGGATATATTACCGAGGGGCAGTACTATCTTAAAAACGGCCGTATCGAACCCTTTGGATCCCTGTCCCGTCTTAAACAGCAGGTAAATGGCAAGACCAGGCCAGATCATCGCGCCTTGATGGACGGTATGATAAAACTCTACGCGGCGTATAAGGATACGCTGGAAAAGAAGGCCATGGGCTTTATGATGTCCGACTGGGACCGGAAACTTCTTAAGTACGGCGAATTGTTCGAAAAGGAAATGATGGATCTTTCGGTTAATATTCCCCTTGAACGGGCCCTTGACCTGGGATGGGAAATACTCGCTTCCTGTTTCTCTCCCGAAGAAACGGGATTGAGAACCGAACTGATCAATACCTATTGGCCAAAGAAAGCGTAAGGCCGGAGGATCTATGGCCAAGATTAAGCTTACAAAAAATGAGCTTAAAAAGCAGAAGGATGCGCTTAAGATGTATCAGCGCTATCTGCCGACGCTCATGCTTAAAAAACAGCAACTCCAAATGGAAATCCGGAATACAGAAAACCGTATTCGGGTCCTTATGGAAGAAAAAAATAGGGTGAATGAACAATTTAAAAGCTGGATTGCTGTGTTCGGCGAAGAAGGGTATTTTACTCCAGAGCTCCTCTCGGTCACATCCATTCACGTTGACTCTGGAAATATTGCGGGTGTTGAAATCCCCGTGTTTAAGGGAGCTGAATTCCAGGTTCAACCCTATGATGTATTACGGACACCCTTATGGATCGATACTGCGGTAGAACGGATGCGGCAGGTGCTGCTGCTTGATTTGGAAGCAAAAACATTGGAAGAACAGCAGCGTCGGCTTGAACGGGAGTTGCGTACCACCACACAACGGGTCAACCTGTTTGAAAAGGTTAAAATTCCCGAAACTAAAAGCAATATAAAAAAAATCAGGGTATATCTCGGAGATCAGCAAACCGCCGCTGTCGTACGGGGTAAAATCGCGAAGCGTGGAATGGAGAGGGCTGCACAATGATTGTACCCATGAAAAAGGTCTCTCTAGTCATTTTTGATCGCGAAAGGGAAGCATCTCTTGATGCTTTGCGAAAACTTGGGGTGCTTCACCTCGAGCAAAAGGGCATTGTTTCGGAGTCCCTCTCCGCTGTCATGGAAAAGAAAACCCAGGCAGAACATGCTCTTGGCATTCTGAGAAATTTTGCGGCAAAAAAAACGCAACCCAATACCAGTGAAGCAGAAGTACAGGCTGAGGAGCTCGTTACGCTTGTTTTAACCCTTTTCGATCAGCGTAAACAAGAACAAGAATTGTTGGCTTCTGACTTTAAGGAGCTCTCAAGAATTCAGTCCTGGGGTGATTTTGATCCTGCAGGCTTAGAGGAGCTTAAGCAAAAGGGTATTACTCTTATCCCTTATGAACTTCCGAAAAAGGTATATGAACATATTGATCCTTCAATAGAGATCCTTACCCTGTCAAAGGATAAAAATATGGTTCGCTGCCTTGCGGTAGGTACTCCTATTCCCGGAGAGACCCCCTTTGCCTTGCCAGAGCTTTCAACTGCCGCGCTTTCGCAGCGGATTGAGAAGCGAAAACAAACTATTGCGGACATAGAACGGAGGCTTTCAGCCCTTTCTGTAAACCAGGGATTAATTGAAGGCTATATAAAGAAATTAAACGAAAAGGCAGAATTCGAAGCTGCAAAGGCAAGCATGGAAGTTACCGAAGATACGCCTCCTGGACTTGCTATTTCTTGGATACATGGCTATATCCCGGCTGACGTCGCGGGCAAGCTAAAACGGGCTGCTGCAGAAAACGGCTGGGCCCTTCTCATCGACGACCCTTCGGAAGGCGATGCTCCCCCGACCCTTGTTCGCAATCCACCTTACATCAGAATTGTGCAGCCCATTTTTGACCTTCTTGGTACTGTGCCGGGTTATCATGAATATGATATCAGCATGTCCTTCCTGGTCTTTTTCTCCCTCTTTTTTGCCATGATTATCGGAGACGCAGGATACGGCGTTTTGATTTTGCTGCTGAGTCTGTGGGCTGGATTAAAAGGTAAACAGAAAACAGGGAAAATTGCGGATGGGGTACTTCTTTTGTTGCTGCTTTCTTCTGCAACAATTATTTGGGGTGCAATAAATGGCACCTGGTTTGCGCTCCCTTACGAAAGTTTGCCGTCTTTCTTGAAAAGCTTGGTTATTCCTCCTTTTAGGCCAAATCCTGCGTTGTCTTCTAAAGAAGCAGCTCGTTTGGTACAGCAGAACGTAAAGCACCTGTGTTTCATTATAGGGACAGTACAGCTTGTATGGGCTCATACAAAAAATATTAAAAAAGCACTGCCTTCATTAACTGCCTTTGCACAGCTCGGTTGGCTTTCAATGGTTTTAGGACTTTATTTTCTCGTACTGAACCTGGTGCTTGACAAGACCGCCTTTCCGGTTCCGCCATTTGCCCTCTGGATGATAGGGGGCGGGCTTGTCACCTATTTTGTATTTGCCGAACAGAAAGGAGGAAACTTTTTTGCTAATATTTTAAAGAGTTTTGCCAACTTTCTGCCGACCTTTCTTTCTGCGGTATCAAGTTTCTCTGATATTATCAGCTACATTCGTCTGTTTGCAGTTGGACTTGCGGGTTATGCTATCGCAGAGAGTTTTAACGGTATGGCGGCGGGGCTTCCAGGAGGCTTAGTCAGGATACTCGCGGGGGCCCTCATACTGTTCTTTGGACATGGGCTTAACCTGGCAATGAGCGCCCTTTCGGTTGTCGTTCATGGGGTTCGGCTTAATATGTTGGAATACTCCGGCCATCTCGGAATGGAATGGTCTGGTGTCAAATATTCGCCCTTTGCTGTAAAAGAAACTTCCCAGCAATAGGGCATATTACATGATAAGGAGAAGATTATGGATATCGGAATGATTGGTGTTGCTGCTGCATTGGGCCTTTCAGCTTTTGGTTCTGCCCTCGGAGCCGGTATTGCCGGTATGACCGCCATCGGTTCTTGGAAAAAATGTTTCTTGCAAAACAAGCCGGTGCCGTTCCTCTTGGTCGCCTTCGCCGGTGCTCCTCTTACCCAGACCATTTATGGTTTTATATTGATGAATGCTATTAGAAGTGGCGGCCTTGACGGAGTCGGTAAGTTGGCAGTGGGCCTTTTTGCCGGACTTGCCATGGGAGCTTCAGCTCTTTATCAGGGAAAAGCCGCAGCCTATGCATCCGATGCATTGGCAGAGACTGGACAGGGCTTCGGTAACTATATTCTTGTGGTAGGCCTTATCGAAACTGTTGCACTCTTTGTGATGGTTTTCTCCCTGGGTATCGCAGGTTAACCCAATCCTTTGCCACGGATACGCGGAGAAACTCAGTCTAGTACGAACGGGTTTCTCCGTCTTTTCATGTGGTAATCCATGAAACAAATAAAGATGGCTCGTGTTGTAAAAATCGGTGGTTTTGAACACCTATCCTCGGTTCTTATAGGTGGTTCTTATCCTGTGGCTGTTCAGACCATGTGGAAAGATCATTTAGATAAGACATTGCTCAAAGGTGAAGCTGGAAAAAAAATAGAGCAGCGTATTGAAACATTGCAAAAAATGGGGTGCAGTTTACTTAGATTTGCTGTACCTGATATAGAATCTGCAGAAGTCCTAGGTGAGTTGACCCGACGAGTAACCATGCCTCTTGTGGCAGATATCCATTTTGATTACAAAATTGCCCTCCGCTGCATGGACTTTCCCATTGCTAAGATACGAATTAATCCTGGAAATATTGGCTCTTTAGACAAAGTAAAAAAAGTTGTATCAAAGGCTGCCGAAAAGGGTGTTCCCATTAGGATTGGTATTAATGCAGGGAGTCTTCCGGTTGAACTAAGAAATGCAGTTGATAATAAAACAATGAGCAGAGCTGAAGCTCTGGTTGCGACCGCAGAGCGGGAACTTGAGATTTTCGACTCTCTAGGTTTTACCAATGTTCTCTTATCTATGAAAGCTTCCTCCGTATATGATACATTGGAAGCCAATCGAATTATCGCAAAAAAAACAGATGTGCCACTTCATTTGGGAGTGACTGAAGCGGGACCGTTGATCCCCGGTATTGTACGGAGCGCTGTTGCACTGCATGCGCTGTTGTCAGAAGGTATAGGTTCTACAATCCGAGTATCCTTATCTGATACAGTAGAAAATGAGGTTATTGCCGGCAGAGAAATTGTGAGTGCCCTGGCAGATTCAAGCGGTAAAGGTAGCAAAGGTCAGGGGGTAATCATCGTTTCCTGTCCTCGCTGTGGAAGGAACAGCTTTGACACCCATGAATTTACTGAGCGTTGGCGGGATCGGCTTTATATGCTAAAAAAGGATATAACCGTGGCAGTGATGGGCTGTGTGGTTAATGGCCCTGGCGAAGCACGGCACGCTGATATTGGCATTACCGGGGCTGGAGACAAGGTTCTTATTTTTAGAGAAGGTAAGATCGTACGAACTGTTGAAGCAAAAGATGCTGACCATGCATTCAGCGAAGAATTGGATAAATTATGAAACGAAGATTTTCTGAAATACTTTGTTTTCTTGCTCTTTTACAATTTACCAATCCATTGCCATTATTGGCGCAAGTATCGGAAGATCCTTATTGGCTTGTCTTAGAAAAGGGAAAACAGTATTTCCGAAACAGTGAATACGGAAAGGCGCTGAATGCATTTGAAGATGCAAAAAGAAAACGAGATGCTGTATATAGCAAAATGCAGAAAGACTGGATTGATTTCCTTTCATTAAATGAAGTTCGTGCTTTAGGTGACTCTCTGGGTAAACTAGAACTGTTTCTTAAGGATAAGCCAAATAAGAGGATCTCAGATATAATATCCGAAATAAAATACCAATATAAAGATACGGTTATCCAAGATTCTTCTCAAAAAATTATTGGCCTTATTGACCAGTTACGGATATACCCTGAAGCTGAATATTGGATTGGCGAAGTGTATAGAATTGAAGGAGAACTAAAAATAGCCTTAAAACAGTATGAACGCTCCCTTTCACAGCAGCTTGCCATAGAAAATAACGGATTTACAACTGTAATTAGGTATAAAATTGCAGAAATGCATTATTTATTAAAAGATTATCTAAACTACGAAAAGGTCCTTATCAATATATTATCTAGTGACACGCTATGGTCCGCTGACACCCGTTCTCAATCATTTATAAGGACCGCGATGTTTAAAACCTTAACTGAAGACGGAATAAATCGTTTTCTTGTTTTATACAGATATGATCTCACCGATGTTGAACAAGCCCACCGTAAACTTGGTTTTTATTACTATGCAACAGGTAGATATGATAAGGCTGTGGAACATCTTACCTACGCGTTTCTTATACAAAATACCTTGCTCATTAAGGAAATTCAGCGCCGTGAATACGGCTTTATATTTTCTGATTACACTCAATTACTGCGCAATCTCGAACGTTATGTCGATCTAGAACCTTTTATAATTGATATTGACTATTACAAGACAAACTACTATCTTGCAGCAGCACTCTTTGCCGTTGGCCAAAGATCTACCGCATTTTCATTGTGGACCATATTGTCAAAGTATGAGCAAGCTGAAGAATGGCAAAAAAGGTCCCAGACACAATTAAAAAAACCTTTTATTGAACCAATAAATCAACAGCCATAGGAGGAGCAATATGAAATTAAGGGCTATAGTAATTTTTATTCTTGTGACATTATTCATTAAAACCGAACTGTTTGCTGATCATGGAAAAGGTACTGGTATCGGTGGCGTTATTGGAACCAGTTATGGGCTCGCTGGAACCGGTGCCAATTTAGGTTTAAGTCTTAAGCTGCCCAAAATACCTATTTATTGGGCTGCTTATCTTGGCATCCAAAATAACAATGTGGCTTTCGGTGTTACCGGCGATAAGTACATATACGATCAGGATCTGGTTTCCGAAAAAGATTTTAATCTTGACTGGTATTTTGGTATTGGCGGATATCTTAATATGGGATCTATTCAAGGGGAGTTCTTATCAGCCGCTGGATTGCGTCTTCCGATCGGCTTATCATGGCATATAAACAAGGAATACGAATTATTTCTAGCCCTCGATCAATCGCTTGGTTTGTCTATATCCCCAAATCTTAAGTTCCCCGATTTCTTTTTTGCCGCTGAGCTTGGTTTGCGTTATTGGATGAAAAAATAAGGAGCCTTATCGTGAATAAGATTGTATTAAAAGCTCAAGACCTGGATGGATTCTTAACGGAAAATGACAAAGAAAACATCACAAAAATGGATGCTTTATACCGGCAGGTAATGCTTTCGTTTAGCATTTTAACGACTACCCAATCAGCTTCTGAACGAGCCAGGGAAGAGCAGAATCTTATAGAACTGTACAACGAAATGGGCAGAAAAATGCAGGAAATCTGCAAAGAAGAACAGGGTATTCATGTCTATTCCTTTTTAACTCCTCAAGAAAGCCATCCTGAAGCATCAAGACTTATTGCAAAGCTCAGGGACGTCCGTACTGGTGGACAGGAATTTGTCTATTATATACAACGGGCCTATGAAATGCTGTTCAAGCTTGCATACGCAGGAACGCAGGTATCAAGTAAAAATTATCTTATCGTAAAAACACCGGTTACCGTACCGGTACAGAATTATGCGGTCCATAAAATACCTAATATTGATGACAAAATAGAAAATACCGTTATGTGTGTCATGCTGCGCGGCGCTCTGCTGCCATCGATGATTATGTCAAAAGAAATACAAGAATATTCATCCCATAGCTATGTTACTCCTTTTGCTTTGTTTAAGATTAAGCGTGATGATACGAAGCACGAAAACGACATGGAGTATATTCTCGATTTAGAAAAATCTTATTTTGATTTAGAGAAATTGAATGACAAGGACCTCATTTTCGCAGATCCCATGAATGCTACTGGCGGAAGTTTGGTTACAGTTGTTAAGTATCTGCTCGATCAGGGAGTAAAGCCCCGTTCGGTACAATTTTTCAATGTTATTTCTGCCTTAAAAGGCGCATTACGGGTGGTGCGAGCCCTGGATAACTGCAAGGTATATACGCTCTGGATGGATCCAGTGCTCAATGAAGCTGCCTATATTCTCCCCGGTTTAGGTGATGCGGGGGACCGCATCAATGGAAAAGATGGAGAAGAGCATCCAAGGAATATTATGCAGCTTATAGCAGACTATGGTTCTAACATAGCTAATCTATACCGGTCCCAGTTGAGGGAAATAGAAGACACTGTGCTTGGCCAATAGATGAAGAAAACTATAGTATTGGTTAACATTCTTTTAACAGGTTTGTTTCTTTTTTCTCTCTCATCCTGCGTTACAGGACCTGCTTCTGTTTCAGAAGAAGAGCTTTATTCTATAGGAAAAGCATATTTTGATCTTGGTAAATATAATGAAGCAGAAGTATGGTTCCAAAAAGCAAGCAGATATAAAAAAACCGAGGCTGCATCTCTTTATTATATTGGAAGGATACTTTTTATACAGCAAAAATATGATGAGGCTGCACAGATTTTCGAAAACTTATTAAAAAAAGATACTGAAAATCTTATACTTTTAAAGGCTGCAGCCTTTTCATATTTGGCTTCACAAAAATTTGAAAAAGCGGAAACCCTATATAAAGAAGTTGTAGCACTCAGCCCAGAAAGTAAAGACAGCTGTTACGCTTATGCGCTCGTTTTATATGGATTAAAAAAGTATGATGATGCCATATCCATACTTAAAAATTTGAACGCCCATTCGGGTGAAGATAGGGATGCACTGCTGCTGCTTGCAAGAACAGAAAAAAAACTTGGATATCCGGAAGCGCTGGACCATTATTCAAAATGGCTTGAGAAGGGCGATGATCCAGTGGTATTAAAAGAATTTGCAGAAGTAGCTGGAGGGCAATCGATGTTTGCCCGTGCTATTGAGGCTCTTAAAAAAATAAAACAAGGTAGCCGGGAATCAGCGGCAGGACTACAGAAGGGAGAGATCGATTTTCTTTTAGGAAAATATATTATGATTTCAGATCCTTCTGATACTCAAGGATTAAAGTATATTGAATCGGCTCTTGCTGCAGGCTACGAAGATGAAACCCAATTTAACCTTCTTCTTTCCGATCCAAAACTTTCAGACAATCAAAAGCAATCAATCAAGGTTTTGATGTCAAAAGCAGAAAAAAAATAAAGGCCATCCAAAAAATCTGGATGGCCTTTTTATTATCTATAATGTCGTTTTAGAAATGAATCCTTGTCTCAAATGTAATGGTTGGACTTGTTTTGTATTGTGGCTCTGCCAACGTTGGGCTTGTAGTCAGCACTGCATTGTTCGCAAGTACAACTGCAAAGTCAACCGTACTGGCTATGGGAACAACGATTTCACCTGAGAAAATAGTGTTTGCATCCACCAGAGGTTGTCCCTTGCTGATCGCATAGGCGAAACCGGTCCGTTCGTATGTGATGGCACCGGAAATGTCATAGAAGGGCAGAAGTCCTTTGTTGATAACCAGTTTTGCAAGGATATAATCCTGTTGAGCAATTACATCCCAGCTTGCATTTGAATCGGGACTCCATGGCATCATGTAACCTGCGGTAAATACAATTTTGTCTTTAATCAGGGAGAAACCTGCTTCGCCGTATATGCCATTTACCGTTACATCGTTTGAAGCGTTTGTTGCAGTGAGCAGACTGTAGAAATCCAGAGCGTATTTTACCCTGTTCCGTTCATAGGTATTGTCAAAGAAGGTTGGCCGATAGGCACCGCGGTAATACCGGTATTCAAGCCGCCAGTCTACCATCAATGCCTTGCCCATAAAACCGGATACAAAGCCGTAGTTTCTGAATGCCTCGAAACCGCTGCCATACTCAGGATTGTAAATTGCCTGATACTGCAAACCCTCTTTGAGACTGCCAGCGGCGGTTCTATTATAGGGGGCTACCGCAGCTACATCGGCAAAGGCCCGGAGGCTCAAGAAGCTCAATTTCAGAATGGGGAAATCAAGGTCCAGGGCAGACCCTATAATCATAGGATCGCCGATGCTGTCCCGTTCAGCCTGGGTCGCAAGGCTCCCTGCGGGATTAATGTCAGCTATAGCGCTTACACCAAAGAATGAGAGCAATTTAATGCGACCGCCGAAAATCTCAGGTTTTCCGAGATCATTTACAACCCCTTCCACTCCCCATGGACCGGCATCGTAGCCAGCGTTAATGCCAACCCGTCGTACCGAGGGGAAATCCGCGTCGTTGGCGAAATTCCGCATCAGGACTCCATGGCCGATAGTCATGTTCGAAAGATTTCCGACTTTGAAATACAGGGGGTCAACCAGAGGTTGTCCATACTCAATAAAGCGGATTTTAAGAGCCAGGTCCTGCAGCGCATCCAGGGCTCCCTGCGTTGGATCCGTATTCCAGTATTCGCTTCCGAAGGACCATTCATCGTTCCCATTGGGATGGTACCAGCTGTTGGGATTAAAGAGATCATTGGTATAAATGACAGGGAGATACAATCCCATTTTCAGTTTCCCAATGGAGAATACGGGTTGAATTACTGCTTTAGAATAAGTATTTCCATCGATCACCACAGAACCAATTTCAAAGCCCAGGATGTCTCCCAGCCAAGCCATGAGTTTTGATTCCTGGGCAGGCTTAGATGCTGGTTTTTCAGCAGTTTCGGAGCTAGGAGTGCTGGTCTCTGCTACGGGAGAAGTTGTCTTTTCCTCAGATTTAGCCTTTTCCTCTCCCTGTGTGGTTTCTTCTTGGGGAACTGCAGCTGGATCTACCGCTTTGAATTCATCAATATCACCGAAATCATTGGAGAATTGTTCCGGAGTAAAGGGCGAAGGAATAAAACTCGGTCCGAAAACATCGGCAAATTGACCAGCGCCAACTAAAATCGGCTGCAAAGTACCATCAGCCAGGGTTTTCGCAAACTCTACAAGGCCCCGCTGTACATAGACTGCATCCCGGGCACCTTCTACAACAAGCATGCTAAAATCGGTTCCACGGACGCCGCAGACCGCGGTCGGTGTTTTTATCTGGTATTTATTGCTGCCGACTGTCTTTGCCGCTACGGTTCTAATTTTACCGCCAAGAAGGGCAAACTCGTTGGTATCTTTGCCTGCGGAACCCGCGAGGCCTTCTACCTTAAAGCTGGTATTCCGGGCTATTTTGATAATACTGCCGTTTGGATCCAGTTTTAATTCCGCGTTGGTGGCCAGAGTTTTAATTGTTTCTCCCGGCAGTATCTCGTCTCCGACATAGGCGCTGCGGATGGTCCCTCCGCTGGTCAGTATTTGGATTGCTGTTTCATCGTCCGCATATACCAGGAGCGCTTTCGGTCCTGTCTGGGCAAACAGACCGTTTGCGACCACAAACAAAGCAATGAAAAATAATGCAAAAAATCTATTATGTTTTTGCAACATGAATATCCTCCTTTTTCAGAACTGAATCGAGCTCATGAGGCTCGATGTCACTATATAATTTCCAGTAGCGGGATCGTAACGTAGGTTGTATAACAGGCTTAAGACCGCAGGACCCGTTCTATAATTAATTTTAGCACCGATTACTGCGTTTTCAGGGCTCACAAGATCTTTCCAGAAGTTGCCTGTACCAATGGGACTTGGAGCGCCTAAATAGTATTTTTCATAGAGGGCGTCAAAAGAAAAGCCTGCGAGGAATCCCTCTGCCAAAGTAAATACGCCGCGGAGATGGGGGTAGTCGGTAATGCGAGGATTGGTATCAGGGGCAGCCTTAAATGGCCCGTCCAGCGTGGCCTGGAATACGATTGCGTCGGAAAGCAATGAAAAACCGAGGTTCGCGAGCCAGCCAGCATATACGGAACCAGAGGCTTCCTGCAGGAGAGCCTGATATTTAAGATGCCGGAAAAGATCATAAGAACCATCAAAATAGGTTGGAATAAAATCAGGTCCAAGGAGTCGGATCTGGGCTCCGTACAGCATGAAGCCCGCCAGTTTTCCTCCCACACCAACCATACTGCCCCAGCGGCCTTTGGGTTCAAAGGCAAGGTCTGCAAAGGCGGCCATGTTGACAAGGGGCGTACTCAGGACCGGCAATTTTGTGTCCACCCCTGCGATGGTAACTGTGTCGGCAGAACCAATCGCAGTCCTAAAGGCATCGCTGGCATAGCGCAGCGGATCCGTATCTGCTGCGACGGTGGCTCCGATTTGCAGATTTTTAAGCAGCGGCATCTCGGTGCCGGCAAGGGGCCTTACATAAAGGCGGCTTCCAAAAACATCAAATTTTGCGAGGTTTCCCGCAAAGGTTTCGATTCCTACATAGGGAAAGTCTAAGAGCTGGCCATCCACATCCAGGGCGGCACCAAAAATTCGTGTTTCAGGAAGGAAGCGAGTATTGGAGTAGTTTCCCATAATAAAGCCGTTTCCCAGGGTGCCGTCATCGAAGGATCCGAGCTTTACAAAAAGGTTTTCACCCTTTTGGCCATAGCGGACATAGGCAATTTTGGGTAAATATAACTCAAAAAAGCTTTTTCCTGCTTTTTCAGGAATCCAGTCCGGTTCGTATATTTCTATGGCCATTCCGTTTTGCCCTGGTTTGATATTGAAATGCAGGGTAACATCCAGGCCTACACCAATCTTCCCAAATGAAATATCAGGTTTTAAGGCAAGCTTTTGATAGGTTGCCTGATTGGTACTGTCTGCAGGTGCAGTAGGATCTATTGGTAAGGTTTCTGTTCCCAGACCTAGTTCAAACTTAAACCCAAATGGTGACGCTGCATCGCTTCCTTCAGCCACAACAAAAGAAAGGCTGATAAAAACTAATAGGGTGACGATTAAAAGCCTGTTTCTCATACAACTGGTCCTCCATGTCATTCATAGTATACTACAAAACTGCTTAAAAACCAGCAAAAATACCTATTTTGTCAGAATTGGACTTTAATTTGGATTCCCGTACTGCCAAGCAAGGTAAAGCTGTTTTTTTCTAAATTGTGGTCATACTGAGCCTTGCCGAAGGCGCTTATGGTAAGGCGGTTGCGTATCCTTACAATAGACTCATGGCTTAAGCTTAATTGCCATGTATCAGAACTGCCCATATCTATCTTTGTTTCCAATGTCTCTTTTTGCAGCAATTCTGCCGGTGCTGCTGCTATTTCAGCAAGGCCGGGTATGCTGTTTTGCATCCTTGTATTTGATGAAAGGGTTCTGAAAAGCGCCCCCAATAGGCTCTGAGAATTGGGGCGGGTCCAAGAGAGGCTCAGAGCATCAGACCAGCGGGTTTGCATAAGATTCAATGCATTGTTGATTTCTAGGCTAGACCCAGAAAAACCATAGAAGGAAGAGCGCTGCTGGAGGACCGCTTTCCATTCTTGCAGTATATAGTCGCTGTAAGTGAAATTAAGACTTAGCTGCTGTGAAAATTCATCATCCCGATAAACCTTAAAGAGAGGGCTTTGGCCATAGGCTCCAAACAGATTGACCGCCGATGAGGCGACGCTGGTTTCCCAGGAAAGTTTATCCGTATAGTTCGATAAATTCTGTTCAGCCCTTCTTGCTATTTTAGACTCTACCCTTGCAGGGAATATGAGGGCCCACGGATTTGCAGGGGCTGGGGCCTGAATAGAAAACGTGTAGCTATCAATAAAAGATAATGAACCCAGTCCGCTGCTTTGCCCATCCTGATTTAAAATGAAATAATCTTTGAGCTCTGGCGCAAAAAGCCCATAAACCGGAGGAAACAGCACTATATTTTGATGAGCGCTGATAAACGACCCGTATTGGTCTGCATCAGTCCATAAGCTTGAGCCTGCGTCAGAACTATTCTGTTTAATCTCCCGGCGAAATCCCACATTTCCCTTAATGGGCGAAAAGATAAATGGAAATGAAAACCCGTAATGAATAGCCTGATCCGCAGCATTCAAATTCTTCTGAGACCGGGAACTCATGACAGCATCAGCAGAAAAACCTAAAGGTTTAAGTTCTAGTCCGCTTTTTGCACCAAGAGTCCAAACTCGGCTTCGTGCATCGAGCCCTTCGTCCGGCAAAAGACTTTTTATGCTTTCGGTCCATACAAGGGAGTATCCCACGCTGGTCCCGGAAAACGCCTCCGCTGCGCTGTTGATATACGATAGATCCCCTGTAGAAGCTATAAAGAAGACTTTATTCCGGCTTTCAGCGCTGTATTTCCATTGGCGCTGAACAGTAACAATTTCCTGACTTGCCTGGGCAGAAAGGCTGGCTGTAAAGGACAAGTCGGACATGAGTATCCGCGGGATACTTACTTTTCCAGACCCCTGCTGCATATAACTTGTTTGGTCTAGGGAAAAACTGTTCTCGACTTCCAGAGGGCCTAAGGGGAGGGTAATGCGGTGGGCGCCGTTCCAGATAAGACTATTCTGCTCCGCGGTGATTCCGCCCCGCAGCTCTATCGGGCAGCCCAGGAGGACAAAGGCCGCAGAAGATTGGTTCTGAATGTTGGCAAAGGCTGAAGGGTAGGGGGCCTCCGCGGGAAGCTGGTACAGGCCTTCAGAGGAACTTAGAAGCTTAAGGTCAGTGAGGATGGGAACCTTGTTCAGGGATAGGAGCGGCCCTTTTTGATTCCACTGCACCGAGATGCCGCCCCGTCCCTGGAAGCTTGCAACAGCCTCGGTGAATAGGATCTCATCAACAGCAAAATTCCCATCGGGTAAGGTTGATGAACTATCCTGAGGTAAAAGATAAAAGGCTACATATTGATAAAGCCCCTCCGCAGTAGTTCCGCCGAGGCCCTCGGTCCCCGCGGGCATAAAAGTTACCGTTGCATTTTGTATGGACTTTCCATCTATAAAAACCTGTTTCTGGCTCGTATTATATTGAATATCAAGCTTAGACCATTGGTCTGGGGTAAAGGTAGAAATGGGAATATGGGCCTGGATATGGGGGCTTGTGAAAAGGTCCAGGCTGGAAGACACGAGGATAACCAATGTGCCGCTATTTAGGCTTGTCTGATCCGTGTTTGCCTTCGGGCCCCGGACAAAAAGAGTCAGGTTTTTGTAATTTTCTGGCGGCGGCGCCAGTACCCGACTGTCCGCTCCGGCCCCTGTGCCGCCCGTGCTGGTGCCAAGACCGCTAAAGGAGACTTCAAGGATCCGCTGGGAAGCGCCTGCGGGATGGAGCTTGTCGATAAGTTCGCCGTAGCGGCTGCGGAGGCTCGAATCGTTACGTTCTAACGCATCGACCTGCGCATTGCTCTCCGCAGCCGCTGGCCGCGGCAGCCCTCCAGAAACTACGATGGGCCGGGTACTGGCGCCGCTCACGACCGGCGGGCCTGAGAGGAGCCGGGTGTTCAGCGTGTAGCTCGTGCCGCTTGTAACCACCACAAACCGCAGGGCCCGGGCCCCAGCCAGGGCCCGCCGGTCGGCTTCGCTTAAGGTAAGGGTGGCGGTCTGCCATTGGGTCGGCAGAACACCGGCAGGATTAGCGGTTGCGCTGTCAAATATTTTCGCGGTAAGGACGATAGCGCTGTTTTCCCAGCCCGTGCCGCTTGAGCCGGTGCTGCCAGAAGCGGAACCAGCCGCGCCGTCCAGGGCGCCGATCTGGAGGTAAACCTGGACCGTTACACCCGATAATGAAGAGGGCACATCATAAAACCGAAAGGGTATAGCAATTTGGCGGGCCCCCGCCAAGGCGCCTGCGGCATCTTCCATCGGTACTTGGAAGCCCGCCCAGAAACGGCTCTCAGTATAAGTGGCTTCGCCGACTAAAACTCTTGTGTCCAGGGTGCTGTCGCTCACCAGGTAGGGGCCGGTTTTGTCCGGAATAAGCTGGGCTCCGTCCCAGTCAATTCCGTGGAGTGTGCTGATGCCGAGGATGTCCGTAGAACTATAGGAACGGTAGACCAGGCCCGCCTGGTTATCTGCTGTTAGCGCAGGCAAAGGTGAGCGATAATCATTAAGGCTTCGGGGTTCAGGACTCTGATAAAAGCCTGAAACAGGGAAGGGTTCGGCGTAACGGGCCCCTTCCATCCCTAAAATGCGGTATATACCCGTTGTGTCTTCCTGCCGGTAGAAGAGACCCGCCCTGCTGTAAAGAGCCAGATGCTCCCAATCCCATCTGAGGCTTCCCGAAAGGCCCACTGTGCCGGGACTGGTGCTGGAGCCTTCCGAAAATGCATCGGGGCTCACGTTCCAGCGCAGTCCCATGGCTAGTTCTGCGGAAAAGGGCCCCCCGCTCTGGTAGCTCGCCCCGATACCTGCAGAGAGGCTCCCGAAACGCCGTTCCTCACTCCGTTTGAGATATTGGATCCGTATCCGTTCCTGGTCTGACGGAGGACTCGCCAGACGAACCTCTCCGGTTTCGCTGTCATAGCTTGCAAAGGGATCCGGAAGTCCGTTCCGGTATACCTGTACCGAGCCGGGAAGTACATCCTTTCCTATAAAGAGGGCTCCCGGACTACCATAGGTGGTAACAAGAATCGCTTTATAAAGGCTCGTAGAATTGGAGGCGGGAAGGTACAGCTCAGGGTGCTGATTGACCAGGGGCCAGCGGCTTTCGGTACTGCGGATGTCGTAGTCCTTCGTCGTATCCACCAATTCATAGATAGTTGCACCGGAGCTGCTACCGTAGGTGGTACTGCTTGCAGTACCGCTTTCGGTACTAACATCAGCGCTGGTAGCAGCGCTGGAAGCTGTATCGCTGGTACTGCTAGAACCAGCCGCTGTGGCTGATGCTGTGGATGTAATGACGCTATATGAAGAGAGGGGCTCCAGGGAAAAGCCCTTTTCAGGCTCCCCTGCGGAGCGGTTAACAAATTGTACTTTAGCAGAGGACCCCGCTTGGATCTGGTACCGGCTGAGACGCTCAAAGGGAGAGAAGGTACCCCGCTCCCAGATAACCAGGCAGCTTGTGCCGCCAATAGTCACCGTTGCAGGTTTGTTGTTGTCAGTCCCGATGTAATTTGTATCTTTCTGCCCCGGCTGCGGGTAGTTCCGGAGGGCAAACTTAACCGCACTGGAATTAAAAGCCCCCTGTGCCGCGCCGAGGAAACCGTTGGCTCCCGCACCAGAAGTATCTCCGTAGGTGCCGAGGCTGCTTGACCAGGGGTTTTCAACTCCTCCCTTCCGGTAAGCCACGGAGAGGCGCTTCCCCGCCGCAAGGGCCGAAGGGCTGCGTATTTCAATGATTCCAAAGCGGGCGCTTGCGGCGTATTCGGAAGCTAAAGCTAATCTCCAGCGAGCCCCATATTCATCAATCTGGTCACCCTTGGGATCTTCAATATAGAGCACCGGGACCGTTTCGAGGTTTTCATCGGGGAGCACAAAGGAGTAGCCCCGGACCATGCTGGAAAGTTCGATGCTGCTTGTGCTTATTTCCCGGCTTCCGATGTAGTTTTTTTCTTCCAGTTTTGCCCCGTCGTAGCGGACCATGCCGTGTACGGTAAGCTGCGGTTGTTTATCGCTGTTCTGCGGCTTAGGACTCTTACTTTGGCTATCCTGGGCAGACGCCTCACTGGGCTGGCTTGTTTTTTCACCCCTGAGAATGTCAGCAAAGAGCCAGCGAGTATAAAAGCCGAAGGAAGAGGGGCTTGAGCCCCCCAGGTCCAGATATGGAAAACGGGGAAAATCGAGGCCCGTGTTGCCCACCCCAGCGTATTGCAGTTTCTCATTAAGAGTTCCCTGATAGCCTGCCCGGTAGGTATTGAGATCATAGTTATCTAAAAAGCTTGCTTCTAAAAACCAGCGGTCCTGGATCCAGAGACTCAAGGTAAGATCCGCCTTCTGGGTAAAAAGCAGGGGATTGTTTGTTGCTGCGGCTTGTAAGCCCAAATCGGTTAAGGCAAGGCCGCCCTGGGCAGTGAGACCCGCTTCCCAGGCCCCCTGGAGGAGGAGATTCACCGAACTGTCGTTTCTTGAAAGATTAAAAAGAGAAGGAGAAGCTTCCTCGGCCTGTCTTGATGGTATTGATGAAAGCCCCCCTCCGCCAGTAGCGGTAGTGGAAAGGCTGCTTCCCTGTACAAAAGCAGGTGAGGGACTGTCGATTTGCGCTTGAACTGGGCTCGCGAATAAACTCATGAATAAAATCAATATCAGGAAAAGAAAAATGGGTGAGTCTTTTTGTTTTACTGTGTGACAGATGCTTCGCAAAGAACCCATGAATAGTGTATAGTATACTACAAGATTGCCTGGTGTAATGCCAGGGGGGCAGACTATGGTTGTTTCGATGATACAGATGATCTTTGAAATCCCCGATGTGGAAAGCATTAAGGACAAACGGAAAATAGTAAGGTCCGTAAAGGATAAGCTCCAGCGCCAGTTTCATATGAGCGCAGCAGAGATAGACCTGCAGGATTCACTTTCTTTTGCCCATATCGGCGGAGCTTTGGTTTCTAATTCCCGAACCTTTGGCGAATCGGTGCTAAACAAGGCGTTTTCCATGATAGAACAGGAAGTACCGGTAAGAATTCAGGATGTACAAATATATTCGGAAGAATTTTAACAGGAGTGTGTTATGAAAAAGTTTCTAAAAGAGTGTATAGATAGGCGGAACACCTGTGGCTGTATCGTGGCAATGCTGTTCATCATTTTCTCTTTCAGCTCCTGTATCGGTCTCAATTCTAATGTGACCATCCGTCAGAATGGTTCCGGTACCATTCAAATGGAATACCGGCTCTCCCGCATGTTTGAAGCTTTGGGAAAGCTGGACGGCAATGAAAAACAGCTGCCACTGCCGGTAAGCCGCACCGATTTTGAACGAACCCTCACTCGCGTTCCTGGTTTGTCTCTTTCATCTTATTCAAGCAGCCAGGATGATAAAGATATTATTGTAAAGGCCGAACTCGCTTTTACGAACCTAGAAGCCCTTAAAGGTTTTCTGGATGCCACAGGCCAATCGGTGCGGCTTGCAACAGAAGGCGGAAACAGGACCCTGGAACTTTTGCTTGTGCGTGGAATAAAGAATGTTGACAAGGAATTGGAAAACCTGGTTCGCACCATATTTTCTGGCTATAATATAGATATGCGTTTTACTCTTCCCTCGGTACCGACCATGTCTACTACAAGTAAAATAGGCCAAGGTACTGTAACAGGAAAATCTGCCAGGTATAGTTCATCGGTAACTGATCTGGTTTTGAGTTCTGATGCTGTCCAGCTAAAGCTTTCTTGGAAAGAATAATGGGGTGAAAAGGATGAATAATCGCCGTATCAATTTATTTTTTGCGGTCATGCTATTCCTTTTTTTGCTAGCTAATGGCCTCAGCGTATCCGCCCAGAGCCAGAATGTGCTTTCATCCATGGAAAGCCTTATGAAGGCTTCCCAGGACGCCTTTGATACCAACCACCCGGTAGAAGCTTTAAGACATTTAGTGGCAGTGCTAGCCCTCAACGAAGAAGGCCAAGCAGAATCCTCCGCGGCATCGAAAAGCCGCAGGGCCGAATTGGTGAGACAGGCGGATCAAAAACTCACAGAAATCGGAGCCCGGCTTACCTTGGAAGCTGGAGACGGATGGATGAATAATGATGGCACCCAGCGAGCCGGAAATGTCAGGGATCTCGCTAAGGGAAACGGCCTTATGCCCTCAGTACGATTGGTTGTAAATTACGATTTTGGCAAAGCTGTGGTGGCCGATGCACCGATCCGCTTCGCCTTTGTAGACGGTCTTGGAGACATCACCTTTTCTGCAACTACGGATGCGAATGGAGTTGCTTCCGCGGTGGTTCGCAGTGTACAGCGGACTGACAAACCGGTGTTGATTAGGGCCACCCTGGTAATTTCCAACCGGGGTAAAACGAGGGTTTTCCCCGAAGTTCATAGGGATTTTGCCTATGTTCTGCCAGCTCGGACTGCTCGGATCTTTGCATCAGAAGGACCCGCTATCCCTAGTGCTGATACAGGCTTCCAAGCAAATGGTGCAGCAGCCCTTGCGGACAGTATTGGCAGGTCCCTGAAGACCGCAGGGCTCGATCTGGTTCCGGCCGATGCTGCATTGGATCCTAAAACCTTTACGGCAGCTATGCAGGGTGATCTTGATGCGATTCAAAAGGCATGTACTCTAGGGGGGACCAGTGTTTCCTATCTTGTGCTTGCCGAAGTTCGTTACGATGAGCCTCGCCAAATGTTTCTGAACGGCAAGGCATACAATATTTACACCGCTACTGCCCGGGCTCAGATTCGAATTGTGAGACGCAACGGCACTATTGCTATAAGCAGACCGGTGATCTCCGTAAAAGGTCAGGGCGGCAACACTGAGGCAGCGATACAATCAGCCCTCGCGGAAGCGCGCAAGGCGGTAGAACAGGATCTCGCAACAAGTGCAGATGAGCTTGTAAAATCGCTGGACTAAAAGCTATACTTATGGAATTTCCTGGACCTTTTCTGCTTCTGCTGTTCCAAGGAAACCTCGTACACGCACTTTGATCTTTTCGTCCTGAGGCAAAAGTAGTTCGAATCGGAGCGGATTATCTGGATGGATCCCCAAAGAGGCTGTCATGGTTTTTGAGCCCGGATTATCAAAGGGGATCGTACTCTCGATCAACTGAATTTGACCATCACCATTTTGTTCAAGTCGTATGTCGTAGCGGTCTACGGGACTGTTTGCTGTAATTTGTATAGAAATAGAACGTTGGTTCAGAAAGATGGTACTGGAATGGCTTACCGTAAATTGGGGCTTTTTGCTGTCAATGACAGACTTAGCCTGCAGTTCGGTCTCTGGCATCTTCATGGTAAAGAAGGCTAACAGAATCGCGGCTCCAAAGATATACCTTCCAACAAAGATGCGATTTTTACTTCCCGCTTTTCTTGCTTTTTGTATTTTCAAGAACACGGTTCGTTTCCATAACAAAACAAAGGGAAGCATGATAAGGGCAAATAAAAGACTGTAGACCAAAGATGATGGATAAATTAAAGCTGTATGTATAGTCTGCCCTTTCGTAACAGCACTTGTGAATAGGATGAGAATAAGACCGGGAGCCATAACCGTACTCATAAGGCTGATGGAAAATGAATGCACAAAGGAGCCGATAAAAATCCACATGAGGGCCCATAAAAAGATGGGCATCAGGGTAATATCTATGGCTATAGCGGTAAACAAACCTACTAAGACCAAAATAAGGGCCCCATGTCCGTAAAAACTTGAACGTTTGGGTATGGTAATTTTCTCAGTGACCGGAGAAACAATGCTAAAGAAGGAAACCCATAGGAGCAAAAACATAAAGTCCATGGCGGGGAAATTGCTTTCTTCTGTATAATGTACGATGAGCCAGAATTTTACAGCCAGCCGAGCGGCATAGAGACTTAAAACAAGGAGGCCAAAATAAAGAAGGAATACCCAGGAACGGCGGAGAAAAACGAGCCAATGGCTTAAGATTTTACGCCGATAAAGAATAGAGTAAAGGGAAAAAAACAGAATAATTCCAAAAAAACTCCCAATAATAAATAAAACCGTCGTTTTTTCATCGATAATAAAATAATTTTTATTAAATGCAACCAGAGAATAGTGATAATCAAAAAGAGAAGTGTCTTCGGGAAGCTGGGTATACATCAATATAAGAAATTGGGACAGTACATCAGAGTCAATACCGCTGCCTTCGGCGGGTAGCGTTATATACAGGGCAGGAAAACTGCGGTCTTGAATTGTTTGCAATGCCCTTGGAGAAGGAATCCACCCAAGGCGGAATAGCTCGCTATAGGGCTGGGGTATTTCGACGGGGATGGCTAGCCGCTTACCGTTTGAAAGCGCTTGTGCAATGAGCTGCCGGGGACTAATATGCCCTTCTGATCCCTGGTATATAGAGAGTGGCTGACCTGCCGCAGCACTATCATCAAAATATAACACCGATACCGATTCTGGATCATCAATCTGATCTAACTGATCTATGAGACCCCGCTGGCCATCTTTTTCATCCGCAAGAAAGGCTATTCTGATTCTCCAGGAAGGGATTTCTTGGGCAATATGGGAAAGCATGCCGAGGGCCACGTTTACAGCCGTCTTGGCGTACAAAGGGACCGCGACTAGGAAGGCTATGTCTGTATCATTACCTTTACCGCCCCAATCAAACTGAATTGAAGTACCAAAACCGCCATAACGAGTAAGAAGGGGCCTGAGGTTATAGGGAAGTCTTAGCTTTTCCGCGTAATTAATAATTTCTAAAACCCTTTGATCTTCTTCATTGCCTTGGGCGGCCCGCAGGACTATACGTTGTTTGTCTGCACCTTGGCCATGGGTAAACCATAGGGGCAGCATGAGGAAGATAATTCCAAGAATCTGAATATTCAATAAAGGGTTGCGTCTAAAATACACCGATACAAGATAGTAAGGGACGGACAAACCGTCAAGATTGGGATGACAGAAGCACTAGTCTCAGTTATAATAACTTTGTATGTCAAATCAAGAAAGAAAAACCGTGTTGGACTTGCCTCTTAAGATTGTGTTGTCCGAAGAGGGAACCACTGTTTTTATTAAACAAAACAAGAAACTTGCTAAATTTAAACTGGCAGACAATAAGGAAGAGTACGGCTTATTGCTCGATAAATTTGTGCCCGCCGCCATACAGCGGCTTTTGCTCATCGATTATATCTCAAAAATAGAAATTTCGCGGCCCGAATTTGTATCCCGCCGCCAGGAAGTAATGGACCTTTGCAAGCTCATTGTCTACAGCTTGCTGTACCGGCAGTTCAACAATGCATTGTTTTCAAAACTGCTGGCATCAGAGGTTATCAAGAAATGGAACCGTACCAACCCGTCATCCATAATTGATGAAAAGACAAAATTTAATGAAACCTTTTTGCAAAACTATTTAAAAGAACAGGAAAAACAGGTTTTTGAATTAAAAGAGGAAATTTTATCTCCTATTCGTACCGCGGTCACGAGAAATTCCAATCTGCTTCCGGAAGAAAAAAATATACAGCTTTTTTTAAGTGAAAAGCTCCTTAATAATCTCCGATCGATTATCTGGTTTATACTTATCAAGTTCCGCGGAGTAGAGAATTTTGATAATCTTATAAAAGATATCCGATATAGCGTCGCGGAATATATTGAAAAGTCCCGTATTGCCGAATATGTGGCCCTCATGGTGATAGAACTGGCGGTGAACGCGGAAAATACCAACTTAAGACGGGAAGCCGCGACGCTCTACCGGGGAGCAGTGGATGCCAATGCGGTCCTTTTTGACCAAAATATCCGTATGAGGGTTATTGAGGAACTAACCAGAAAAAATGACCTGGTCTACGTTTCCTGGAAAATTGGCGGAACCAGTACCAGCATAGGGACCCAGGGAAAACTCCAGATTACCTTGTACAACAAAGAAAGCGAATATCAGGAAATTAAAGATAGCATCGATTCCAAAAAATCGGCGGATCTTAAAAAGAAGAGCCTCTTTGATTTTTACAAGGAAATCCCTGAAGGTGGAGCCGATACGGAGCTGGGACTCTACTATCTATCATACCTGAGCGAAGCCTGTGAAAAGGTAGGAGTGAAATTTGAGTCCCTGGTGAGTCAGATAAAAAGCTCCGACACTACAATAATTACCTTAAGTTTTTATCTATAGAGCCTTAAAGGGGCGACGCTCAGGAATTCCCTGGGGTTGTTTCCCTGACTTTGCAAAATCTTCTGACCAGTAAAGAGAACAATAGCAATGGCCGTATTCGGCTATGTCCTGGGCTGCATATTCGCAGGGGCACAGTATATCCTTATCTGCTTCCCGGGATCCTCCGGTATCCCGGCAGGGACATAGATAGTATCCATATCGGTTCCAGTTGGTATTAAGGCCCTGTACGAGGTCTTCGTATAATGCAGAATCAGCGGTAAGCACCCAGCCCTGTTTTCGGGCTACCATCTGGGTAAAGGTTTTTGTTTCTTCCAAAGATTTTGGGTTCATAGTTTCCTCCTTGCTTGCCTATTAGTCCAGCAGTGTTTTGCGCCAGTCCTGTTCAAGAAATCCAATGAGGGTTGTTTTTCCGTCGATCACCGCAAAGGGGAAGGAAACATGCTCCTTAAATTGTGCATATAGGGCTTCTTTAATTTTGTTCTTCACATCGATAGGGATAAGGTCCACATGGATATAACGATGAGCTATCCCCTGATCGCGGAGAAACGCCAGGGCTCTTTTGCAAAAGCCGCAGGTAGAAAGGGCATAGACTTCCACATCGTGTTTTTTATTCGGCCCTTCAACGGTGGTATATTCAACATAATCGAACATTAGATCCTCCCCTTATTTGTAAAGAGTAGCATATGTATCCGCATCAAACTTCCGCCTGAGGCCCGCGGCATTCATGTACCGCACGGTCCCATAGATTGGGCGGCCAGACCAGGGCCTGTCGTGTTTCCCAAAACACCAGGCAATGCCTGCATATCCGTTTGGATCCCTGCCATCTAAAGAATACTGATCATTTAAAAAAATGGCAAATTTCATGGCCGTTTCAAAGTCACCCACCCACGAAAGAAGCCGTTTACCCCAGTACATCCGCATATAGCCATGCATATAACCGGTTTTTACCATTTGATTCTGGGCAGCGTTCCAGTAGGGATCTTCAGTTTTAGCATCCTCCAGGTTTTCTAGGGAATAAAGATGTTCCCGGGGATGCAAATTGCCTTCGCTGAGGGTTTTTACCGCCCAGTCAGGAAGTCCGAGGGGAGAATCATAATAGTCATTGTAATAACAAAAATTGATGCCCAATTCTCGCCGTACTATAAGTTCTTCAAGATAGGCGGCTGCCCCCGGGTGGTCACAGGAAGAAATCCGCGGAAGCTCCAGCTCCTGCTGGAGCGCCAATACAAGCTCGAGGGGAGAAACAAAACCAAAGTGCAGGGCCGCGCTCATACGGGAGGTCCCCTCTGCAAGCGGATTATTCCGGCCCGTTTCATAGCTGTCCAGTTTTGTTCTGATGAAATCCATGAAGCGTTCCATGGCAGCGCTGTGTCCCGCTGGTTCGGCAATCTGCTGTCCCTTAAGCCTCCTGGGCCGGGTGCCCGGGATGTTGACAAAGAGGGATCCTAGTTCTACCGCTTGCAGCGGTACCACTTCCAGCGCTAAATCAAAATTAAGTGATGTGAGTACTGGCACCGCTTCTGTGGATACATCAAGAAAATCGTCTAAAAGAGGAGTGATTTTTCGCCTGAGTGTATAGGCGGACCATTCTTCTTTAACGCTTGCGGTTTCTACTGGTATAACCACATTGGATTCAATCCAAACGGTTCTGCAGGGAAGCAGCTCTCCCAATGTTTTTCTCCAGGTGCGCTGATGCCTGAGGTAGCCCGTATCAAGCACCGCAAGGGCCGCATGCTGGGCAAGACGCGGGATTATATCCAGGGGGCTGCCCTGGAAAATATAAAGTCTTATACCCTTGTCCGCAAGAACCTGCTGGGCTTCCGCGAGGCCTGTGAGGAGATGTTTATAATGAAGGACCGATGCAGAAAGGTACCTATCCTGCAGACAGAATACGGCGATAAGGGGGAGTTTTTTGCGGTTTGCCACTTCTACAGCCCAATCCAGGGCAAGGTTGCCTTGCCCTCGAACTGAGGCCTGCATCCAATAGAGGACAAAACTTCCCCGCTGTTCATCGCGGCTATTGCATTCATGGATTCGCTGTACCTGCATATGTTCAGAGTATATGCTCTTGCGGGGATAACTCAAGGGCGATATGATAGGAACATGCGCCGAATGTTGCCCCTTTTACTCATCAATTTGATACTGCTTTCCTGTTCCCGTTCTGTTCCGCAAATTCAAAACTTCAGTTACAAGCTTATTTATACCGAGACATCCAAGGGCATCAAAGAACAGCTAAGCCTTTTTGTGCTGGCCCAGGATGAAGATGGAAACGAAGACCTGGACAGCATTTATATAATACATGATGACCAACAACTCTACTGGACCTTAAGTTCCGAAGATTGGCTCAAGGTAAACAGGGATAACCAAATGTGGATTGGAAGTCATAGTATATCTATGGTTGATGAAAGTCCGCTGCCCCGGGGACTGTACCGTATTATTCTTACTGACAAGGGCGGAGAACGGACAGAAAAAATTATTGGCCTCGATGCGCCGCTCCAAAGCAGGTATGCCTTTCCTCAGCTCCAGGTTATGGGAGATTCCTATACTATCCGTTCTGCCTATCCTAAAAACACTATCTTATGTTATGATAAGGACGGCGCTCTGGTTAAGTCGGTGCCTGTAACAGCTGCTTCAGGAAGCCTTAAGGCTCTTGGACTTCCTTCCTCAGTGTTTGCCTTTGCCCTCTGGGCAGAAGACCCTGAGGGAAATACCGGAGCCCTGACAAAAACAATACCAGCAAATTTCTAGTATGGAATAATTATTCACGAGTGGAGCTTTACAAATGCCAGAGACACCCCTAGGAACTATCCGGAGCTTTGTATTACGGGCGAGCCGCATGAGCGATGCCCAAAGACGGAGCTATGAAACTCTTGCTCCACAGTATTGTATCCCCTATCAAAAACAAACCATAGACCCCAGTACTCTGTTCGAAAAGAAACAGCCCGTTGTTGTGGAAATAGGTTTTGGCATGGGTTCCGCTACAGCTCTGATTGCAGAACAGAATCCTTCTATCAACTATATTGGGATCGAAGTTCACCGGCCTGGTGTGGGTAAACTGCTGTGGGAGATTGAAAAGCGGGGGCTTAAAAACATAAGAATTATTGAACATGATGCGGTAGAAGTTTTAAATGATATGTTCCCGCTAGAATCGGTTGATGCCTTCCATGTGTTTTTCCCCGACCCCTGGCCCAAAAAGCGGCACCATAAACGGCGGCTTATCAAGCGGCCCTTTACAGACCTTCTTGTGTCCCGAATGAAGCAGGGCGCCTACTTTTATATGGCTACCGATTGGGCCGATTATGGCACCTGGGCCATGGAAGAACTTTCCGCCACGCCGGGCCTGGAAAATCCCTATGATGGCTTTGCCCCTCGGCAAACATGGCGGCCAGAAACTAAATTCGAAAAGAAAGGGCTCGAAAAAGAACACCGGGTATACGAAATCTATATGATACGGAGCAAAACCTGATGAACCAGGACCGGATTGCTACCTTAGAGCGTCTTATCCGCCGTTACCAGGCTTCTTATTATAACGGAGAAGCGGAGATCTCCGATGCCGAATTCGATGCCCTCTGGGATGAATTAAAAAGCCTTGCTCCTGATCATCCCCTCTTTGCCCAGGTAGGAAAGGATGCCGACGATGGTTTTCCCAAGGCATCCCATCTTATACCGATGGGGAGTCAGGAAAAGGCCGCTAATCCAGAGGAATTCCGCGCTTGGGCTATGAAAACCGCTGCCTCTGCCTATGTAGTGCAATATAAGCTTGATGGTGCGAGTCTGGAGCTCCAATATGAAAAGGGAGAGCTTGCCCGGGCCGTAAGCAGGGGCGACGGGCTTGTAGGAGACGATATCACCCCTAATGCCCGTCGTATGAAAGGTGTGCTTATCAAACTGGATACCGATTTTACTGGAGGGGTACGGGGAGAAGTACTCATGCCCCGTGCTGTATGGCAGACTAAATACAATGACAAGGCAAATTGCCGCAACGCAGCTAACGGGCTTATGCGGCGAAAGGATGGGGCTGGCTGCGAGGACCTGGAATTGGTCTGTTATGACGTTTCCGATCCAAATAACGACAGCATGTTTAGAGAAGAGCTTGAAAAAATTCGCTGGCTTGAGGCCCGCGGGTTTATGGTAACTCCTGCGCGGGTCTTTACTGATCCAGAGCAGATAATACAGTACCGAGAAACCGTAGCTGCCCAGCGGGACTCGCTGCCCTATGATATCGATGGTCTTGTGGTCAAGGATATAAAAACCAATATGGATGACCTGAGACGGACCAGGCCTGAACGTCAGATAGCCTTTAAATTTGACCTGGAAGAAGCTATTACCATATTAAGGGCTGTTGAATGGAGCGAGTCCGGTTCTACCTATACTCCTATTGGGATTGTGGATCCCGTTCGACTTGCGGGAACCACGGTCCAGCGGGCTAATCTGAACAACCCCGATATGATCCGCGCCCTGGGCCTTAAAATCGGCAGCCCCGTGCGGGTTGTAAAACGGGGAGAAATCATACCCAAAATAGAAGGACTTGCCCATAACATGCTGGACCAGGTAGATCCGGCAGCGATGCAGGAAATCGAACTTCCCCAGGTTTGCAGTACCTGCGGAACAAACCTCGTGGATGGAGGAACTCGGCTTTATTGTCCAAATGCCCAGTGCCCGAAAAGGATTCACCACCGGATAGAAAAATGGATTTCTGTTCTTGATATACGGGAATTCGGCGACAAGCTGCTTCAGCGGCTGTACGAAGCGGGGCGGCTCAACCGCATTGCGGACCTTTATACGCTGACCGAAGAAGAATTATCTGCTTTGGACCGGATGGGAGAGCTTTCCGCAAAAAAGGTGATCCGCCATTTGCGAAGTCCAAAAACACTATCGTTATCTACTTTTGTCGCGGGCTTTGATTTTGATGGAGTAGGGGAACTTATTATGGAACGGGTGACCGACGCGGGGTACAACACCTTAGAAAAGCTCCGTAGGGCCACGGTAGAAGAACTGGCCAACATTTACGGCCTGGGAGAAATTACCGCCCGTACTATTGAGGAAGGCCTTGCTGAAACCAAGACTGATATGGATGCCGTATTGGCCACCGGTATCATCAGCATCGCCGAACCGCCAAAAGAAGAAGCCCTCCTACTGCGGGGTTATTCCTTCTGCTTTACCGGAGAACTGCGGAGCATGAAACGGTCAGAGGCGGAAGAACGGGTAAAAGCCCTGGGAGGACAAGCTAAAAGTTCTGTGGTGAAGGACCTTTCTTACCTTATCACCAATGACCCCGCTTCCGGCTCCAGCAAAAACCAAAAGGCCAGGGAGCTCGGGATCCCGGTTATCAGCGAAGAGCAATTTCTAGAGGTCCTTGAAAAACCAGAAAAAGCTCAGTGCTTGGGAAAGCCCCACGACAATGGGCCTCTAGGACTTCAATCGGAGAACAAAGAGGGAGACAAACCTTTGCCAAGGGACACTCGGGAACATTCATGGAAAAAGAGCCCTCCGGAACAGACTGCGGGGATGCGCCAGGGGGATTTATTTGAAAACTAAAAGTAAAGCTGAAGAAGAAAAAAGGGGCAGGGGGCGTTTCAGAGGTTTTTTAAGGACCCTGATAGCCCTGTTTATCATAGGCCTCATTGTAATAGCCATTGGGGCAGGTTGCTTCCTCCAGCAGCAGCAAAAAATAATTCGCTCCTTGGAAGCCTCTATCGAAGCTCTTAAAATGACGACCATACCCCTGCGTTTTGTGGTCCTATCCCGCAGTGATACGGAGATCTCCGCCCGCTTTAAGTTTTATAATGCCGACAGCCGGGAAATTGCATCCTTTGAAAGATCCTGGAAAGGCAGCGAACTCTATATCGATTCACTGGTGGTTCCACTTAAAACAGGAGCCTTAGTTTTCCCAGTGCGGGTTTTTACCGATGCGGTTGCGCCCCGGGGCGGTACCATGCTCTTAAATTACTATGATTTTGATGGCATGCCGGGGATTTATGATTCAGCTTCTCAGGATGGACAAAAACGGCTCATGCTCAAGGAACTTTTTACCAAGCTTAAAGCTTCAGAGGGCCTCTATGGCACCAATAATACTGGAAATCCCGGAAGCCGTCTTTTAAATTATTTTGGTAATGCAGTTCATGATATTAAACAGCTTCGGCAATTCGAAATCGGCACAGTCTATTCCCTTGTCATACATTCCGACGGTGGAATCGAAATTATGAGCGAATGAGGTAGGGCTATGGCACTCGAAATTGTTAAGAAAGTATCTTCCGCAATTTTATTTCTTACGACGAATCCAATTGGCTATATTATTGACGGCAGCCTGTTAATCCTGTTTGTTATCTTTACGCTTGCTCGCTCACTGCGCCGGGAACGGCTGCTTGCCATGGCGGCGGGGACCCAATTGAGCGGGGCTCAAAAGTTTTTTGTCTGCCTTGATGAACTTGGCAGTCTCTTCGCTGCTCTTGCGGCGAACCTGCCGGTGCTGCTCGTCGTGGCGGTGCTTTCAGTTTCTGTAGTAGCCATTGGTGAAACGGTGAAAAAAGTTGAATCATCCCTCGAAGCAGCGAGCCGCATAAAGGAATTGCAGACCGTACTCAGAAATCTTGAGCGGAGTCTCAAGGTCGCAGAAATTCGAGTCCTTTCGACTCAAAACGACCGGACCACCTTTGAAATAACGTTTTTTGACCCCGCGAATCAGCAAAGTATTGCGGAGACAAAAACAATAAGCATTGACGGACGGGATATTTATATTGATGCCATAGTCCTCAATTTTGATTATTCGGAAATTGCTTCTGGCCGCCGGGTCAATATTGCCATACCCTACCGGGTGTTTAGCGACGTGGTTCCTCAGATCAACGGCATTAGTCTCGGCGGCGTGGACAGCAAAGGGATTCCCTATATGTTTCACCGTGCCGATGATGATATCTATGGTATCGCGCCAGAGGTATACCGGGAAAGGCTTGCGGAACTGATAAAAATAAGCAGCAATGAGTCCAGCGCACGGTCTGCGGGGATTGTGCGATCCCTGTATGGCAGCGCGCTGCACCGACGCTTTTCTGCCGGCGACCGCTTTGAACTGAGAGTTGAGCAGACTGGAGGGCTAACCCTCCGGGAACGGTTCCCTTTCTAAATAATGAATCTTAACCGAAATCTCACCAAAACGGAGCTGCCCCTCCTTCCGTGGCTGCCCGAGATTGTCAATATACTACGACAACAGGGCCGGCTTATCCTCCAAGCCGAGCCCGGAAGCGGTAAATCAACCCTGGTTCCGCTTGCCCTTTTGGATCTCCCTGGTTCAATTGTTATGCTGGAGCCCCGCCGAATTGCGGCCATCGGTATTGCTTCGCGAATGGCTGAACTTTTAGAAGAACCCCTGGGAAAAACCGTGGGGTATTCGGTCCGCGGAGATCGATGTATATCTCGGGAGAGCAGGATAGAAGTCCTCACTGAAGGGCTTTTAGCACGCCGTATACAGACAAATCCCGAACTACCCGAGGTCTCTACGATTATTTTTGATGAATTTCACGAACGGTCCCTGTTCACGGACCTTTCTTTTGCCCTGGTGCTGGATCTCTGCCGTATTAGGCCGGATCTAAAAATTCTCCTTATGTCTGCTACCATGGATTGCGATGCAATCGCTGAACACTTAAATAAAATCGAAAATCGGCAGGGTGCAGACAAGGTACAGGTCCTGAACTGTCCGGGTAAAACTTATCCGGTAGAAACCGAGTACCGGCCGCCGCGGACCGGAGAATCTATCATAGATTGCTGCGGCAGAACTATCAGGTCCCTCTTAGAAGAGTCCCGCAGGGCTGTGCCACAAGGAACCCTTTCATCTACACATCAATATTCTTCTGGGGCTGAGTCATACGGAGCATCTGGCTATGCCATTCTTGCCTTTTTACCGGGCAGAAGGGAGATAGCGGCTGTTTATGCACTCCTTGCGGACCTGGGTCCCCATACGGAAGTTCTGCCCCTCCATGGAAGTCTTCCCTTAAGCGAGCAGCGCCGTGTTCTAGGGGGCGCAGAACCCGGCACAAACAGGGTAATCCTTGCCACCAATATCGCCGAAACAAGCCTTACCGTCCCGGATGTTTCGATAGTGGTTGATACAGGCCTCGTCCGGCTCCAGCGCTACCACCTGCGGACCGGTATGGACCGGCTGAGTCTGGAAGCCGCCAGTATTCAGTCCGCAGACCAGCGGCGGGGCCGGGCGGGGCGGATTGGTCCCGGGCGCTGCATCCGGCTCTGGGCGCCCCAGGAAACTCGTCCTGCCGCAACGGAACCGGAAATCCTGCGACTCGACCTGGCATCCCTGGTACTCGAATCTGCCCTGTGGGGCGCTTTGGATCGGGAAGCCCTGCCCTGGCTCGAAGCGCCGCCCCGCCCGGCCTGGGAATCCGGCAAAAACCTTCTTACGGCTATGGGCTCCCTTGACCAGGAGGGCCGCCCCACTGAAACCGGCCGTCAGCTTGCACATCTTGCCCTCCACCCGCGGCTCGGTATGCTTGCACTGGCAGGGCGTGAAAAAGGCGACCCGGTTCTGGGTGCCCTGCTTGCAGCCCTCCTTTCTGAACGGGACCCATCGGGCTTTGAAAACGAAGCGGACATCAGGCTCAGGCTCGAAGCATTTACAAGCCCCATCATCCCCAGCAGATATAGGGCCGCTGTTGATCTGGCCCTCGATATCCTTAGCCGGCTCGATGCGGCGAACCAGGTTAGCGGGGGCAGCAAAAACAAAGATCTCAGGCTTTCGCCCCAGTCCATTGAACTAGCTGGGACACTTCTAGCCCGTGCATTCCCTGACCGGATTTGCCGCCGCCAGGAAAGCGGTAATTACCGTTTTACCTCAGGCAGGGAAGCCATGGTAAAGGGGAGCCTCGCACAGGAAGAATGGCTTGTTGCTCCCGATGCGGATGCGGGGGAACGAAGCGGTTATATCTATCTTGCATCTCCGATTTCTAAATTGCAGGCGCTGCACATCCTGGAACCGCAAACCGAATCTACCACTTCCATTATATGGAATGGCCTCGTGCCGCGGACCGTGGTAAGCGAGCGGGCAGGCAGGCTTGTTTTACAGGAAACACAGAGGCGGAGCGATCGCACTGAAGTTTCATCAGCCCTGACTGAACTTCTTAAAAATAAGGGTCTAGAAATACTCCCCTGGGATGAAAATGCGGAAGCCAATACGGGGAGCCATCGATCCCAGCAGAAGTCAACGGCCCGGCAGCTTTTAAACCGTATCCGCTTTCAGGAGAAGCGCCTATCAGAGACTTCTCATGATGCACCTTCGCTGTGGTCCGACGAAGCCCTCATTGCCGAAGCTGAAAGGTGGATTGGCCCCTTTGTTTGGAACGGAAAAGACAGCGGAGAGGGGCCCATCTTAAGCGGTGAAACACTCCTCATGGCCTTAAAAAACCATTATGGCTGGGAAGAGCTTTCCGCGCTCGATAAGGAAGTCCCCGCCTTTTTTGTAAGCCCCGCAGGCACAAGCCGTCCAATCGACTATACGTCAGGAGAACCGGTGGTTTCAATCAGAATACAGGAGGTCTACGGCCTCGTCACATCCCCCCTCATTTTGGGCTTACCCCTTACCTTTGAATTACTCTCCCCCGCGGGCCGGCCAATCCAGATTACCCGTGACCTGGGCCGATTCTGGACCGGCTCCTATAAGGATGTACGAAAGGAAATGCGGGGCCGGTATCCTAAACACGACTGGCCCGAGGATCCCCTGAATGCCCAGCCTCATGCAAGGGTAGCCAAATCGTAGGGTGTTTCCTGGTAAACATAATTAATCCAGTTAGAAAAGAAAAGGTGCGCATGGGCCCGCCAGCGGACCACCGGAGCTTTTTCCGGATTGTCCTCCGGGTAATAGTTGCGGGGCACCTGTATGGGGAGCCCCTTTGCCATATCCCGGCGGTATTCCCGGTCAAGGGTCATGGCATCGTATTCCAGGTGGCCCGTAACATAAATTTCCCGACCTTCCCGGGCGGTGGCAATAAAAATACCCGCCTCTTCGCTTTCCGATTCCACCGTAAGCTCAGGATGCTTGCGGATCTCATCCTGTATGCTTTCAGTGTGTCGGGACTGGGGCGCAAGAAATTCGTCATCAAAGCCGCGGAACAGGATATTGCGCTTCTCGTGTACCGCATGGGGAAAGATGCCAAATAATTTTTGCGGCAGCTGCCGTTTTCCGATGCCGTAGCGGCGGTACAGCCCCGCCTGGGCGCCCCAGCAAATATGCAGGGTTGACCAGACATGGTCCCGGCTGTAGTCAATGACTGACACAAGCTCATCCCAATAGTCTACGGCCTCAAAAGGCAGGGTCTCCACAGGGGCACCGGTGATAATAAGCCCGTCGTATCGGTTATGCATGACATCAGAAAAGGTAACGTAGAATTTTTCAAGGTGCCCCGGCGGCGCATTGCGGGATTCGTGGCTTCCCATACGGAGCAGGGTTACATCAACCTGGATAGGCGTGTTTCCTAAAAGCCGCAAAAGCTGAATTTCCGTATCGATCGTGGTAGGCATCAGGTTCACGATGGCAATCTGAAGGGGCCGGATATCCTGGTGCTCCGCCCTCGTTTCGGTCATAACAAAGACATTTTCCTGCTTCAGTGCATCGTAGGCCGGTAAATCCGATGGAATTTTAATGGGCATCCTTAACTCCTGATTAAAATAGTCATATATAAGATGACAAAAAAAGCGGCAAAGCGCAAGGGCTGCCGCTCTATAATTAAGTTCTTTTATTGCTCCATATTGATGAAAAGATGACCGCCCCAAGTATTACCGCTCCGCCAGCTACGGTAGCCGGTCCCGGCCGTTCTCCGGTGACAAGAAAAACCCAGACCGGATTCATTACCGGTTCTACAACGGCGGTTAACATAGACTGGACCGCCGTTACTCGCCGTATGCCGTAGGCAAAAAGCAATGATGCAAGTCCTATCTGGAATACGCCGAGCCCCAGGATGGAGGAAATCGCAAGGGGGGTCAGCTGGGGTGGGTGCAGCAAAAAAAAGGGGAGACAAAAGAGGGCTGTTCCCAGGTGGGCAATAAGAATCGTGTCTTCGGGCCTGCCATCCTTTTCAAGGCGCATAAAAACCGAATAAAGGGCAAAGGTAATGCCTGAAAGGACTGCTATGCTATTACCGAGGATAGCATTAGGGCTTTCTCCTCCGCCTCCCCGCCCAAAGCTCGCAAAAAGACTATCCTTAAAAAAGATAACGAGTCCTATAGCCACGGCAGCGAGTGCAACCCAGTGTTCAAAGCGGGGTTTCTCTTTAACTAAAACCCAGCCCAACAGGGCTGCCCAAACCGGCGCTATGTATTGCAGGAGAATTACATTGGCAGAACTGGTCAGCTTGTTTGCGAGGACAAAAAGAATCATCGTAGCCCCATAAGAGAGGGCTCCAAAGATTTTGTATCGTTTTCTGCTTTTCCCCACAAATTTTGGTTTTTCTATAATTCTTACGGCAAGGATAAAGAAGAAGGCAATCAGGCTGCGGCTGCCTGAAATAACGAGGGGATTCCAGGGTATCAGTTTGATTAAAAGCCCGCTGGTGCTCCACAGGAGGGCACACACAAAAATAGCCGCCAGGCCCTTTGCCTGTTCGGGCCTGCCGGACATACCGCCGATGTTATATTTATTCATAAGTGACGCTATAATAAACACTTAGCAAAACTATTGCAAGTCCAGAAAAAGACTCACCCTGTTCATGATCCCTTAAGGTACAGTTCCCTGCTGCCGATATTAAATAGGGAGGCAACGAACGTGATACGAGGATGGTACACCGGCGCAAGCGGTATGACCGCACAGCAATACCGGCTCGATGCGGTTTCGAATAATCTGGCGAATGTAGATGTGGATGGCTATAAAAAAGATATTGCGGTACACAAGGCATTCCCGGAGCTTCTCATGCGGCGCCTGAACGATGACGGCGTTTATCAGCATCCCTTTGGTTCAGCCGACGCGGCCCCCATTATTGGTAAAATAGGAACCGGCGTGGAACTCAACGAACTCTTTACGAGTTTTGAACAGGGGGCCATGAAGGAAACGGAAAATGACTTTGATCTTGCCCTGGATGGCAAAGGCTTTTTTGCTGTGGCAACTCCCTATGGAGAGCGTTATACCCGAAACGGTTCGTTCCAGCTTGGTAAAGAGGGGTACCTTGAAACAAAAGAAGGTTATCCTGTATTGGGCGAACATGGCCCTATCAGAATAAAGGCGAATAACTTTAAGGTCGATAAGGACGGCAGGGTCTGGGTAAACGCCGACTATCCCGATGATCCAGAGGTATTTGCATCAAAAGAAACAAACACCTGGGAAAATACGGTGCTCCTGGATACCCTTAAAATAGTCGATTTTGATAACGACCGGTATATCCAAAAACAGGGTTCGAGCCTGTATAAGGATACGGATGTATCGGGACCAGCTAGAGTTATAGAACTAGGACGGAGACCCAAGGTCGAACAGGGTTTTGTAGAAGCCAGTAATGTGAATCCGGTCACTGAAATGGTGCAGATGATCGAAGTAAACCGGGCTTATGAGGCAAACCAAAAGGTAGTGCAGGCAGAAGATGCAATGCTGGGTAAATTGATTAACGAAGTAGTGCGGGTGTAGGGGGATATAAATGGTACGAAGCTTATGGACCGGCGCGTCCGGCATGATTGGCCAGCAGGCGAATATTGATACGATTTCAAATAACCTAGCGAACGTAAACACGTCAGGTTTCAAAAAAGTACGGGCCGATTTCGAAGATCTTTTGTATCAGACCATAAAAACCGCGGGAACCCCTGCTACGGAAGATACGGTTACCCCCGTTGGTGTTCAGATGGGCCATGGTGTTAAAGTTTCTGCCACCCAGCGGATGTTTACCCAGGGACCGCTGCAGAATACGGAAAATATATCAGATTTTGCCATACAGGGAGATGGCTTTTTCCGTATCCAGATGTACGACGGAACCTATGCGTATACCCGGGATGGTGCCTTTAAAATTGACAGCGACGGCAGACTGGTAACATCAAACGGCTACCATGTGCTGCCCGATGTGGTGCTGCCCGAAGGCTTTATCCCCGAGACTTTGAGCGTATCCCAGGATGGCCGCATTTCCGTAAAGGTACCCGGCAGGGATGACCCAATTCAGGTAGGTCAAATGGAACTGTATCGATTCCCGAACCCGGTGGGACTTACCGCAGTGGGCGAAAACCTATTTAAGGTTACCAATGCATCAGGTAATCCTATTGCTGGCCGGCCCGGATTCGACGGTATGGGCAAGGTCGTTCACAAATTCCTTGAAATGTCCAACGTTTCGGTGGTGCGGGAAATGGTCAATCTCATCGTAGCCCAGCGGGCCTATGAGTTTAATTCAAAGACCATTCAGACCAGCGACAACATGCTCGGCATTGCAACGGGATTAAAACGGTAGTCGGAATTAAAACAGGGTAGGTAAGTTAACAGGTTGATGAAAGGGTAGGCGCTTTTATGAAGATAGGAGAGTACGGAAGTTATTTAGTACAGCAGAATTTAATAAGCGGGTCAGCAGGACCGGTGCCAGCTGAAAATGATGCTTCCTTTGCGGCCCTGCTTGAAAAGGCAAAAAAAACAGATAGTAATACCGAAACTAATGAAAAACCATCGGCGGTAACATCAGATCGCCACACTTCAAATGTCCATATAGACAAAAAAAGTAAGCTCTACGAACAATGCGAAGCATTGGAAAGTTTTCTCGTAAAGAACCTGCTCGAGGGCATGCGGAAAACAGTCATGAAGTCGGAGCTCATTGACGAAGGCTTTGCGGGTAAAATGTATGAAGATATGCTTTATGATCACTATGCGGAAAGCATGACCAAAAATAGCGGTTTCGGTCTTGCTGACCTAGCGTACATTGAGCTTACGGGCCAGCGGGGAAAAGTTATTACAAGTCAATAATGCTGATCTATACCTATATATACTTCTCGGTAATCACCATTTGGCAATGTTTTTATTCTTAAAGCTTCATTTAAGTTAAACCCGATGCTGAGACGAAGAAAAAAGCTTCGGATAAAAAGGGGAAATGTAATAATCTCTATGCCACTAGTAAAAAGAATATCTTGAGCTGAAAAATTCTTGTTATTAACCGGATCTCTCACCATAGCCGTATCTATGAATGGAATCCATTGCTGTTCAAGATCAAAGATGCGCATCCAAGATTTTCCAAACCATTCAGAAGGAACAAATCGGATAACCCTAACAGGTAAGTCAAGATTTGTATAAAGACCATATTGAGTAATCAATGCGGAATCCAAGATGCCCCGTAAAGGACTGCCGCCAAGTAAATCAGGATCATCAAAATAGTAATCTGCTTTAAGTCGTAATGAAGCACCAAAAAAAGTGAAGATAGGATAATGTCCAATTAATTCAGCCTGGATAGATCTATTCCAAGTTAATTTGGTGAAATTATAATCGTTAGTATTTAAAACTACTGCACTTAAGCCGCGGCGAAAATTACCAATCCAATCGATTCTGCCAAAGGTAAGTTCCTGAGCGATAGTTCCAATGGGTCCAATACGCTCTTCTCCAATTTTCCCAAAGGGAAGATAATTTTGTTTAATTTGGACTGATGGTGTATAGGTAAGGGAGCCAAATTCTTCTAATCTCAGTGGTGTCGGTATAATCCAGTCTGCCCGAAGCCAATTACTAAGATACCAATAACCGGAATAGCGCTCTCCGTATATTGGTTTATATTTGTCTTCATTTTCTTCATTAATAGAGACCCCCTGATAAGCAGAAAACATCAGGGTAGTATTTTTTATAGGGAATGATAAACTTAATCCTGTTTCGTTTAGATATTCAAAACCATATTGAGAGGTGTAACTCAAATAATGGTCAAAATCAAAATTCCAATCTAAATTCAAAGCCTTAAAAGGAAGATTTGAATCTATTTCAAGAAAAAACGCTCCATGATCAAAAGCCTGATTAATTAATGGTTCCCGTTCAATAACATAGCCCACATCAACTCTAAGGGGCTGCATGGTTCCAAAAAAGTTGTAATCTCGGGCTTTAGCACTGATTTCTAAACCCTTGCTTGAATCATACTTAAAATAGGGAAGGGCTATAATGTTCCATGTGTCGGTAGTTCTAACAGCAAGATACACCGGAATACGGCCGTCTGTGTCAGGTTCCCCCAGGGTATATTCCAACTGAGCGTCTTCTAAAACC
>NZ_JAJUHW010000061.1 GCF_029265695.1 Gracilinema caldarium
GCCTTATCGAAGAAGAAATACCGAGACTCGAAAACATTGAGTCTGAAACCATAAAGGATCTGATACATAGCCTAAAAGAAGCAGAGGCTGTCTTCTGGGATAACTATAAGAGTGCCTGGGAATGGGAAGACCTGGAGTCTGCCCTCCGGAGCGCAGGCTTTGAGACACAGAGCAACATTATTAAGCGAAGTGAAGAGCGGCTCATCAGTACCTCGGATATCAACAGCTGGTTTGATACGGAAAAATCCTCCTGGGGAAAAAGCATGGCAAATCAGCTGGGAGCAGAACGCCTTGGTGCAATCCGTGACTTGATGTATAGTCTGGCCAAACAGGGCCCTCTGACTTGGAAATGGGAGGCCATACTGATACATGCGACTGCGGTATAAGTTTATTGCCCTCTACAGCTGCATCTTTCTCATAGTGCTGGCTTTGGTAGGGCTTTCAATATTTACCCAATATAGGCTCGAGAAACTTTCTGAAGCAGCACTACGAGGTCAGGCACTACTTGAGCAATCCCGGCGGGTACGTCAGCTCACCAAGGATGTCATGATTGGGGCCTTTGCACCGGAAACCTACGGCAATCTGAAGGATGTACTTTATTTTGATGTGTATACCTCTGCTATCCGTTCCTGGAAGGATGCATCAATTATCTTTCAGGACCAATTCCAAAAATTTATGAATGAACCTACCCTGATTCAACTCGTTAAGCAGGGTATCTTAAAAGAAGAGTATGCAACCGCAGAACTGATGAGCCAGAAAGCTTTTGGAAAGCTTATGGGCTTACAGGCTCGGTTGCAAAAAATACAGGATGCGGGACTATTGGGAGAAGATCTCTATTTTCGCATCCAAAGCTCCAGCGACAGCGATCTGATAGCTCTGTTTGATGAAGCCAGACAGACTTCTTATTATCTAGCCAATAGTTTTGAAAGTTTTCTTAACTATTTTATACAGGCCCTCGATGAAGAGGCTCAAAAAATTCGTAGGGATTTAACACAATCGTTTCTTTTTTTAGGTCTAGTAGGAGCAGTGCTTGCAGCCCTCATTCCCCTTGTTTTTTCCGCACGGATTGTTAGGAGATTAAAAACCCTGGGGAACGCCCTGTATACCGTTGCAGAAGGAGATTTTTCCACAAACCTAGAATTTAATACCAGCGATGAATTTCAGGAATTGGCAACCCACTTTAACCGTTATACCCTAATACTTAAAGAACATTTAAGAACCCTGGTATCTATCGCTCGTCAAATTTCTGATAGGACCCTGGAAAACAGCCAATCAAATGGAACAGAATTAGGTATTGAGACGGTACTCAACGCAGCTCTGGAACTTCTGGAAGTAGATGCTTCGGCTTTTCTTGTTCAGGAAAATGCTGATTATCGTATTGAGTGCCAGCTTGCCAAAGGAGAGAACAAAGAAAAGTATTTTTCACCTTCCTTGCTTAAGGATATTTCAGTAACCCTGCATTTTGGACAAAATTTAGAAACAACTTCTAGAAGTGCGATATTGTTACCCCAATTAAGCGAGATAGATTCCCGACTCAATGGGGGACGGCTGCTTCACGGCATATTTTTGATATACCGTGAGAAAGACAAGTATAACGATCTAGACCGCATTAAATTTGAAAACTTTTTGGAGTTTGCAGCCCTTCTTATCACCAATGCGAAAACCTATGCAGAATTGGTGGAGGAACGAAGCGCTGAATATCAGGCACTGCAGTCACAGGTTCAGCCACATTTTCTGTATAATGTTCTGGGCGGTTTTGCTGCACTGAACCGAATGGGTGATCGGGAAAGTTTGGAACGGTCAATACTGGCCCTCAAGGATATGCTGCGATATACCCTAGATCATGAATCAATTGCTACTGTTAACGACGAACTAGTATTTATTACTAAATATTTGGAATTGCAAAAAATGCGTTTTCAGCATCGACTGAAATGGGAATTTTCAGTTGATCCGGATTTGCGGTCCATGAAAATACCAAAACTTATTATTCAGCCTTTGGTAGAAAATGCTATTATTCATGGTATAGAACCTACCGGTGAAACCGGAACTATCTTGATTGATATAAAAAAAACGATTGATGAGACTGGTACATGGGGCCTCATTGCCATTGAAGATACGGGGACTGGATTCACCCCCTTAATGATGAAAAAAGGTGTGGGACTTTCGAACGTAGAACGAAGGCTTCACCTTTGCTATTCAAATCAATCTGAACATAGAAAAGCGGGATTAAGGATTCTCTCTGAACCGGGACAGGGCTGTCGAATTGAACTGAAGGTTCCTTTGGAACTAAAATCAGTATAGAGGAGGAGGTATGATACGGATTGCAGTGGCTGACGATGAACCACTGGCACGGTATAACATACTATCTATACTTCGCGAACAATTCACCAGTATCAACGTAATTGAGGCAGAAAACGGCCTGGATTTAATAAGGCTGATTCAGGGAAATCAGGTTGATATTGCCCTTGTGGACATCCGAATGCCTAGAATGGACGGGCTAGAAGCAATGATGCGTTGTGAGAATCGTTCGGACATTCCCTGGGCAATTGTCAGTTCCTATGCTGACTTTCCCTATGCAAAAAAAGCCATAGAACTCGGAGCTCAGGGCTACATCTTAAAACCCCCGGACCCCACCGAAGTGCGGGATGTCACAACAGATCTTATAAAAAAATTCCAGAAAATTAAAGAAGCCCAGATTGAAAGACTGGAAACCTGGTGGCATAAACGCTTGGAGAACCTTGAAGCAGCATTCTCTAATGAACCATTGGAAACCAATTCGGAACCCATGTTTCTGATTAAAAAAAATATGAACAGCATAGTACCGTATATAATCTCTTTACAAGGCCCTACCTTGCCGCAAAAGGCGATCAAAGAGACAATCCAGTTCTATTGTAAAATTGATTCAGAAGACAACCCCTTTATACTTCTTTATCCAAATAACGATTACGGGTACTATGAGATAGCATATCCGGTTAAAACGGCAGAGAATGCATCACATTGGAAAGATACTGGATTTAATCATCTTTTTGCCCGGCTGCAACATGATTTTTCACTTTATCAAATTAAAATGCTGATAGGATCTTTATGCAGTTCCTTAGAGACTGCCGCAAGACAAATAAAAAAAATACGGGATCTTTTAAACTTTGCACCACTTTTACCAAATGCTTGTATCGATCTGGAACATGCTTCACAAATTCTACAGCCTTATACCTCGAATGAGTTAGAGGCAGCCCGCTTAATTGTTACTTTGACTCGAAGTTGGCACCGAAAGGATTGGATCTCCTGTAAAAATCATGTTTACGATTTATATATAAAGTTTGAAAAAGTTGAAAAAAGGCTTCAGCACCAGCTGATTCAAAATCTTGAAAAATCTCTATATATAGAAACTTCACTGACCCAATACCTTCTTAAAGATAGCTATCTAGATGAAACAAGGCAGGAACTACTGTGTCTTATTCAACAAAACGAAAAGGAAAGACAAAAGGATCCCTTTACAGAGATACTACGGTTTATCGATATGCATTTCGCAGAAAGTATTAGCTTATCTCAAGTCGCAGCTATATTTGGCTTTAGCCCGAATTATCTGTCAGCCATTTTTCATCAGAGAACTGGAACAACCTATACCAGTTATATCACAAACCTTCGTATAAAAGAAGCACGCAATTTATTGCGATCTGGGGTTTCAGTCAAGGAAACTGCATGGGCTGTTGGTTATATGGATGAGCAGCATTTTGCAAGGCTTTATAAAAAGATTATGGGGATATCTCCTGGCCAAGATAAAAAATCATAGAATTTCCCCACTATTTTTGTAGAACTGTCCTGTTTCATTTTAATGGAAAGCCCCTCATACTAATCATTGAAATCAGCTTGTATAGGCTGATATATCAAGAAAGGGGGATTTCGTATGAAACGAAAACTATTCGTAGTTACCGCATTGGTGCTCATTGCGGCTTCGGTTTTTGCCTCGGGAGGACAGGATACTAAGGCTACTTCGGCGGGGAAAAAAGTTCGTATTGCAATTCTAGTAAAAAGTCTTGGGAACGGCTTCTTTGAAGCTGTCCGAGACGGAGCCCAAGAAGCAGCAAAAGAACTTGGAGATGTGGAGATTATCTATCAGGGACCAAGCTCTGCAACCGCTGAAGGCCAGATCGAAATTATCAATAACCTTATAGCCACCAAGGTCGATGCGATTGCTATCTCCGCGAATGATCAGGATGCCCTGGTACCGGCAGCAAAGAAGGCTATGGAAGCGGGTATAAAGGTCATTTCTTTTGACTCTGGGATCGCCGAGGCTGGACGTATACTGCATCTGGCACCTTCGGATACAGAGCTGATTGGCCGCAGCCAGATGAGACTGATGGGTGAACTGGTAAATTGGGAAGGAGAGGTAGCCATTCTTTCTGCAACCGCCCAGGCGACAAATCAGAATGCCTGGATTGAATATATGAAAAAGGAAATTCAGGAAAATCCGAAATGCAAAAACATGAAACTCGTCGCTGTTGTATATGGGGATGATTCATCGGATAAGTCCTATCGGGAAGCCCTTGGACTCTTTAAATCCTATCCCAATCTTAAGGGCATTATTTCACCGACCACAGTTGGTGTAGCAGCGACTGCTAAGGCTATCCAGGATCAGGGCCTGACAGGAAAAATCCAGCTCACGGGACTTGGACTTCCCTCTGAAATGAAGGCATACGTAGAAAATGGTGTTTCCAAGGCGATTGCTCTTTGGAACCCGATCGATCTGGGCTATTCATCAACCTATATTTGCTACAATCTGGTAAAGGGAAAAAATACCGGCAAAGAAGGTGATACCTTTACAGCTGGCCGCATGGGAACCATTAAGGTTGGACCCAAGGGGCTTGCAATCATGGGTGAACCCTTCACATTTACTAAAGACAACATTGCAAAATATGCAGCAATGTTCTAAGTCGTAGGTCCTCCTACCCGCCCGCAATCTGGAGTCTCCAGAAAACGGGCGGTTTTTATATACACAAGGGGGTGCAGCTCCATGGATGAGGCACTTTTGCAATTATCCCATATAAGTATGTATTTTCCTGGCATTAAAGCTCTTGATGATGTGCATATAACAATAAAGCCAGGAGAAGTCCATGCATTAATCGGAGAAAATGGTGCAGGGAAATCGACCCTGGTGAAGATAATGACCGGGGTATATAAACCGAATTCTGGTACAATTCGATATCTGGGTAAGGAGATCCAATTTAAATCGCCGCAGGAAGCACAAAAGGCTGGTATTGCAGTTATACATCAGGAAACAGCCATGTTTGCGGACCTTACTGTGGCAGAAAATATTTTTATGGGCCATGAACCACGTTATCCTATGCCTAACTGGATCCCAGTACAACCCATATCCTGGAAAAACATGTTTCGATACGCAGATGAACTCTTGCAAAATCTCGGCATGTCTATCGATTCACATACACTGGTAAAGAATCTTTCCACCGCTGAACGGCATCTGGTTGAAATAGCAAAGGCGCTTTCACAGGAAGCAAAGATTTTAATTATGGATGAACCCACCAGTGCTATTACAATCCGTGAGACAAAAGAACTATTTGATCTGGTTAAAAAATTAAAGGCTCAGGGTACTGCCATTGTATTTATATCTCATAAATTCGAAGAACTTTTTGAAATTGCAGATTATTACACCGTCCTGCGGGATGGGCGTTATATAGGCGAAGGTTCTATGCAGCAGGTTACAGAGGATGAGCTTATCCGGATGATGGTTGGTCGGAGTATAGACCAGCTCTTCCCCAAGGGCAATGCTTTGATTGGCGAAATAGTGTTAGAGGCTCGAAATCTTTCTAAAATAGGAGTCTTTAAAGATGTGTCATTTTCAGTACATCGGGGGGAGATTCTTGGATTTTTTGGCCTGGTAGGAGCTGGGCGATCGGAGGTCATGCGGGCCATGATTGGGATAGATCCTTTGGACAGCGGAGAAATAATAATGGGAGATCACCCATGTCGCTTTAAAAGCCCCCAGGATTCCATGAAACGGGGAATTGTATATGTGCCTGAGGATCGCCAGCGGCAAGGGGCTATTTTAAGCATGTCGATCGCTGAGAATATATCTCTCCCGCAAATTGATGCCCTCAGTACCCTGGGTTTTTTAAATGATGTAAAAGAAAGAGCGCTAGCTTTAGATTATGCAAAAAAACTGGAAGTAAAGGCTGCAGGGCTTGAGTATGATGTACAAACCTTAAGCGGTGGAAATCAACAGAAGGTGGTTTTAGCAAAATGGCTTGCATCCCATCCCTCCCTACTCATTCTTGATGAACCAACCAAAGGGATTGATGTAGCAACAAAATCTGCGGTGCATCAAATTATTTCAAATCTGGCAGACCAGGGTTTAGCAATTATTCTTGTTTCATCAGAATTGCCAGAAATTATCGGCATGACTGATCGGGTGATTGTCATGCATGAAGGTCGTGTTTCAGCAAGTTTTGCCCGCAAAGAATATAAAGAAGAGCTCATAATGCGGGCCGCCATGGGCAGCACAGTAAAACCAGTAGAGGTGGCCTAAAATGAAAGACATTCAGCAGCTTATCAAAAGACGGGAAACCAGTCTTGCAATTATTATCGTTTTTTTCATGTTGCTTGTAAGTTTCAGATATCCACAATTCGCAAGCCCCGGTAATATCTATGATGTATTAAATGATACGGCAGTTTTAATTCTGGCAGCCACAGCGCAGTTTTTAATTCTCTTAACCGGTGGTATAGACCTTTCAATTTCGTCTACGATGGCTCTAGTGGGTATGCTCGTCTCCATGTTAAATATGCAGCTACCAGAACTGCCTATTCCGCTGATCCTGTTAATCACTCTGGCATTGGGTTTTATCTTTGGCAGTGTGAATGGGGCACTAGTAGGTCTCTTACACATACCACCGATCATCACCACCCTAGGCACAATAGCAATCTATAGAGCCCTAGTATTTCTTGTATCAGGTGGACAATGGGTCAGTGCTCATGAAATGTCGGCCCTTTTTGAATCAATTCCTCATAGGCCTTTTCTCGGTATTTCTGGAATTATCTGGTATACCGTCATTACGGTACTTATGGTTGGGCTATTCGTTAATTTCACCCAAAAAGGTAGGGCCATTTATGCAATTGGAGGGAATCGACTTGCAGCACGGTTAGCGGGTATTTCAGGAGCTAAGATTGATTTTATGGTTTTTTCTTTAAGTGGAGTTCTTTCCGGTTTGGCGGGACTACTCTATGTAACCCGCTATGCAGCTGCTCAGACTGATACGGCCCTTGGTTATGAGTTCCAGGCTGTTGCAGCCTGTGTGATAGGCGGAGTATCCGTTCTTGGAGGATCAGGAAGCATCGTAGGAGTTTTGCTAGGAGCCTTTTTCCTGGGACTGCTCTACAATGCTCTAACGGTCATCAATCTATCACCCTTCTACCAGATGGCAATTCAAGGAGCAGCAATTCTAATAGCCATCGTGGCAAACACCATCATTAACCGGCGTAACCAGCAAAAAATGCTTGCTAAAAGGAGTCTAGTATGAAGGGCAAAACGTTTCATACCCTTATACGAAGCTGGGATTTTACCTTGAGCATTATCTTTGTGTTGGTAATGCTGGCAGGGTCCTTTATTTCACCCTACTTTCTTGATCCAGATAATCTTTTGGAAACTACCTTTAATTTTATCGAAAAGTCCGTTATTGCATTACCAATGATGTTCATTATTCTCTGCGGAGATATTGATGTGTCGGTTGGTTCTATACTTGCCCTTTCTTCTTTAGCAATGGGTGCAGCTTCTCAGGCTGGGGTGCAGACAGGCTGGCTGGTGCTTATTGGTCTTGGAGTAGGGCTTTTTGCAGGGATGCTCAATGGATGGCTTATCACCCGTTTTGAAATTCCAGCCATTGCGGTTACCATTGGGACCCAATCTCTTTTCAGAGGAATCTCTCAAGCCGTTTTAGGTGATCAGGCATACACGAAATATCCTGAATCCTTTGCATATTTTGGCCAGGGATATTTACCTGGCACGAAAATTCCCTTTGAATTACTTTTGTTCTTGATCCTTGCGGTGTTTACAGGAATTCTGCTACACAGAACAACCTTCGGCCGCAAAATATATGCCTTGGGAAGAAACCCAGTTGCAGCTCGTTTTACCGGCATACCAGTTAACCGCCTAAGGTTCATAATCTTTAGTTGGGCCGGTCTTTTTTCAGGGCTCGCAGCGGTTTTACTCACAAGCCGTATCGGGTCTACAAGGCCAAATATTGCTAGCGGTATAGAACTGGATGCCATAACCAGTGTTGTACTCGGTGGGGTTGCTATTACTGGCGGATTCGGCGGCATCTTTGGAGTAGTAGTGGCTAACTTTCTGTTAGGGTATTTAAAGTTTGGTATGGGGCTCATAAATGTTCCTGGTCGGGTTATGAATTTGGTTACTGGTTCACTCCTTATAATCGCAGTAGCTATTCCTGAAATTATTAAACGTTTTGACTTAAAAACTAATACACGGAGAAGCGTAGTATGAGACGAAATGCTTTTGCCATGCGCCTTAAACCTGGCTGCGAAGCAGAATACAAAAAAAGACATGATGCTATCTGGCCAGAACTTAAAGCTGAACTAAGAAGGGCTGGGATTTCAGATTATTCAATATATCTGGATAAGAAAACAAATACCCTTTTTGCATTTCAGTACCTGGCTGATGACGCAACTGATTATGAACTTCCCCATTTAGAGGTGGTAAAAAAATGGTGGCATATGATGTCGGATATCATGGAAACCAATCCTGATGAATCGCCGTTAAGTGATCCCCTGGAAGAAATGTTTCACATGGATTAATCCTGGAAAAGGAGTTGTTGTGAGTTTAGAAGCTTTAGTAAATATCTCAAGAAAATATGGAGCCGATCCTAACTTTGTAATAGCTGGGGGCGGAAATACTTCTTACAAGGATAATAAAATTCTCTATATAAAAGGTTCAGGTACCTCGCTGGCATGTATACAGGCAGAGGACTTTGTACACATGGATAGAGAAAAGTTACAACATATATGGCAAAAGGAATACCCGCACAATGAAAGTGAACGGGAACGGATGGTGCTGGAGGATTTAATGGAAGCCCGACTTCCAGGTGAGGGCCATAAGCGCCCCAGTGTTGAAACCATGCTCCATGAGCTTCTGCCCTATGCATATGTGGTCCATACCCATCCGGCTATCGTAAATGGCTTGACCTGCTCAAAGCAAGGCGAACAGGCTCTCCGAAAACTCTTTGGCCAGGTCCCCCTTTGGATCCCTATCACAAACCCTGGTTATATCCTTTCCCTTAGAGTAAAAATGGCAGTAGAGGCCTATAAAACTCAACATCGTAGGACTCCGACTGTAATTTTCTTACAGAACCATGGCATTTTTGTTGCAGCTGATACTACAAAAGAGATTGAAGAACAGTATAGATTTATTATTGATACCATAAGTAGACATATAAAACGATTTCCCCAAAATGACGACATTCAAGTGGAGTATGGACCATCTAAATCTATAACAGATTTCCTTACGACTTTTCATAATAATCATCATCAACTGCACATTCAATTTCGCCGAACTTCTGAACTTGCACGATACACGCAGGATCGTGAGAACTTCCTAGCCCTGCAGCTTCCATTTACACCTGATCATATCGTGTATGCGGGCAGCAATCCCCTCTTTATAGACCTTAAACTAACTGAACATTCATTTTTAACTGAGGCTAACAAAGAGAGCATTAAGAACCAATGGAAAGAATATCTAGATATGTTTAAAAGGCCACCAAAAATCATAGCTGTTTCATCCCTTGGAGTCTTTGGTCTTGGACTGACTGAGCGGGCAGCGGAACTTGCAATAGAACTTATTTCAGATGCAGCAAAGGTAGCCTGCTTTACCGATAGTTTCGGGGGTCCCCGTCACATGGAACAAATATATATAGATTTCATCAATAACTGGGAAGTTGAACAGTACCGGTCAAACATTTCGACAAAATAAAGGAGTAAATCACCATGAAAAAGGAAAAGAAAACTAATCCTAATACAGTAAAAGAAATGTACCAGCATGCAAAGGAACGATATTTACAATTTGGTGTAAATTCTGATGAGGCTATCAAAAAGACCCTCGCTGTTCCCCTTTCGCTACATTGTTGGCAGGGCGATGATGTTATAGGTTTTGAAGGAGCCTCTGAACTATCCGGTGGAGGGATCCTTGCAACAGGAAATTATCCAGGCCGTGCCCGGAATGGGGATGAATTACGAAAGGATATAACATTTGCGATTTCTTTGATTCCCGGTATCTCAAGACTCAATCTTCATGCTCTTTATGCGGAGACTGGGGGCAAAAAGGTTGAACGGGACGAATTAGAGCCTGAACACTTTGAAAAATGGATACGCTGGGCCCAGGAACAGCATATCAATCTTGATTTTAATCCATCTTTTTTTTCCCATCCATTAGCCAGCACAGGCTACACCTTGGCAAGCGCTGATAAAAAGATACAGAATTTTTGGATAAAACACGGAAAAGCCAGCCGGCGAATTGCTGCTGCTATGGGAGCTGTTCAAAAGGAACCTTGCGTTAATAACATCTGGATTCCCGATGGCTCTAAGGATATGATTACTGATCGATCCAGTCCTAGGAAGCGACTCGAAGCAGCGCTAGATGAAATCTTAGCAGAACCGGTTAACAAGAAAAATATTATCGATACAGTTGAAAGCAAGCTGTTTGGAATCGGCAGCGAAGCCTATGTGGTAGGTTCCCATGAATTCTATATGGGCTACGCGGTAAAAAAACAAATTAAACTATGTCTTGATATGGGACATTTTCATCCTACCGAAACTCTAACCGATAAAATATCAGCCCTACTTGCCTTTGTACCGGGGCTGCTATTGCATATAAGCCGGGGAATTCGTTGGGATTCGGACCATGTGGCCCTCTATTCAGATGATGTACGAGAGCTGTGCCGAGAACTTCATAGGCTGGAGACCTTTGATAAGGTTCATCTAGCCCTCGATTATTTCGATGCATCGATAAATCGTATTGCTGCTTGGATTATAGGAGCCCGAGCTTTTAGGAAGGCTCTGCTTGAAGCCTTTCTTGAACCGGTAGATTTAATCAGAGAGGCTGAACAGGCTGGTAGACCGCACGAACGGCTCGCCCTCATGGAGGAGGCAAAACTGCTGCCGATCGCTGCAGTTTGGGATGAGCTATGTTTAGAAGCCGGTATACCAATCGGTTCCGATTGGCTCAGTTGTGTGTCAGAATACGAGGAAAAGGAACTTTCAAGAAGACGTTGAACATCTAATCAGCTGAACAAAGCACTTGCATCCTTACCCATTTGGCCCTAGAGTTATACCAGAGGAAGTAACATGGAAGTTCTTCGGGATATTTCATGGATATCCCAGGTTGCCCTAGGGCCCCTGGAGCGCTTTGAACTGGAAGGATACTCGGTTATTGGTGTCGCCGGCCATAAAGGCGGTACCTATCAATATCGGCTCCTCTTTTTTGAAGCCCATGAGCAAAGACCCTTTTATGCTATCAACCTGGAGCGAACCATCCTTGGAGATGGCATATTAACAGAACAGATTGGGGCTCAACATCATACGTTAGAA
>NZ_JAJUHW010000044.1 GCF_029265695.1 Gracilinema caldarium
CAATCGCAACAATCGGCTCCGTGCTGATGCTTATATCCTGTTCATCCCCCTTTGACCAGCTTTCCAGCCCCATAAATATCGAAGAAGAAACCAATTTGTCCAGGGCAGTGGTAAATCTTGCCATTACGTCAGTCAGTCCTGAGGCCAACAGTACCGGCGTTTCCATAGGCCAGCCGGTGGTCATCACCTTTAATACTCCAATTAATGCAAGCAAAGTACCATCGGGTTTTGTAAGCTTAAACGACACGTCCTCCGGCGCAGCGGTAGCGGGCCGGCTTGTGGTGGATAGCAGCGGCACAAAAATCTACTACTATCCTATATTCCAAACCCAAGCTTCAGGAACCGGCAGCTCTGCTACTATCCGTATTTCCGGCCCCAAGCAGGGCGGAACCTACCGTATTACCCTTAAAGGGACAATTACCGCTACTAACGGAACCAGCCTCACGGTGAACCAAAGTAGCACCTACAGCTGCGCTAACCTGGACTTTGGTATTTGGTGGTTTAATGACAAAGGAGAGGCTCAAAAGTATATTCCGGGGATTCCCAATCAGTTCTATGATCCTACTAAGCCCGTCGTGCTTTATATACACGGCTGGCAGAAAAGTAGCGTAACCAATAACTATTGGCGGGAAGTTCCCTACCTCTGGAACGATAAGTACACAAGCAATGTAAACACGGGAACCTTCTGGAAACAGAAGGGCTACAACCTGGGTGTTTTCTACTGGGATCAGTTTGCCGATGAAGATGAGGTCAAGGATGCGGAAGCAAAAATTTGGGCGGGAAACAACGGACTTAAACAGATGCGGTACAAGGTTTCCAATGGCACCTATGTTTCCTACAGCACCGCAAAAAGCGCCGGGGATCTCCTGTACGATGCTTACAAGGCCGCATTGGCATCCAATACATCTGGCTATATACGCCTGGTAGGTCACTCCTTGGGCAACCAGATGGCTACGGTCCTCGCTTACAAAGCCGCGGTGGACGCTAAAAATGGCAGCCTTGCCAAAGCCCTGGTCCCTAAACGGGTATACCTGGCAGATCCCTTCTGGAGCAAGGATGGCAAAACCTATCTGAGTGGCAAATGGACCGGCGAAGTCTGCCGCACCTATATTAATTATGCCATTTCCCAATTCGGTGTAATTGTAGAACAGTCCAAGTCTACCGCTATCGGCGGTTACCTCGTGGGGGATGAAAACCTTGATATGCGAAAAATGACCGCCTTCTTCCGGATCTGGCCTGATTTTATACCCCTTACCGATGCGGCCCTGCAGCACAGCTACGCAGTCCTCTGGTACTTCTGGTCCATGGGCGGTACCGTCCAAACCCAAAACGGCGCATTGGGAGCCGCAGCAGCGGACAGCACGGTTAAAAGCATGATGAATTACGGAAAATCTTCATACTATTACTGGTATAATTCGGGCAGCGGCAACAACACGGGGACTCCCCTGGACGACAGCTTTGTCCGCGCTTCTGGCATAAGCACCTGGTAGTTTTTACAGCAGAGCCTGTAGGAAATAGCAACGGGGATTACTGGGGGCCATACCGGGTTTTCCGTAATCCCCGTTTTTTTAAGGCATTATTTGATTGTATTTTTTCAACTATTCCAGTATATTTATATTGATCTATATATAAATCTAGAAGGGGGAGCTTTGATTATGAATGGAACAATGAAGTACCGGGACCTTGGCAAAACAGGCATTAAGGTCAGCGAGATCGGCATGGGCCTCTGGGCCGCCGGCGGGGACGCCTGGGGGAAAACGGAAGACCAGGAAGTGCTGCGGGCCATCGATTATGCCCTGGACCAGGGGGTGACCTTTTTCGACACCGCCGATGTGTACGGCAGCGGCCACAGCGAGGAACTCCTGGGCAAAGCAATGGCTGGCCGGCGGGACAAGTTCATCGTGGCCACAAAAATCGGCTGGCGGGACTTTGACGGCGAAAAAGGCCGGAGCGCCTATACTACGGTAGATAAATTCATTGCCGGGGTAGAGAGCAATCTGAAACGGCTTAATACGGACTATATTGACGTACTCCAGAGCCATATAGATTTTCGGGATCCCACCATGGAGATCTTCCTGGAAGGTTTCCAGCGGCTTAAAGAGGCTGGCAAGATCCGGGCCTATGGGGTGAGTACCAGTAATTTTGAATACCTTAAAGCTTTTAACCATGATGGCAAAGCAAACACGCTCCAAATTGACTACAGTATCCTGAACCGGACAAGCGAAGCAGAAATTCTCCCCTACTGCCGCTCCCAGGGCTTAGGGGTCATTATCCGTGGGGCCATCGCTATGGGTATTTTGGCGGGCAAATTCACCGCCGACACCCGCTTTGGCGAGGGGGACTTCCGCAGGCGCTGGCATGAAAACCCTGAGGAATATAAGGTTTTTCTAAAGGACCTTGAAATCGTACAAGCCCTCCGCAGCCTTGAACGGCCGGACAGAAACTTAGCCACCCTGGCACTGCAGTTCGTGCTGGCCAATCCTGCGGTATCCACCGTTATTCCGGGCATTAAAACCGTGGCCCAAATGGAAGCAAACCTTAAGGCGAGCAGGCTTCCGCTCCTTTCCGCTGAGGAACTGGCGGCCATTGACCGTATCGTGGCTCCCGGCAAGGGCCGCAAGATATGGCCGGCTTAAATATTTTGTGGCATAATCGGTCTCTGGAGATATGATGAAAGGACCGATACTTTTAGTGCTTGCTGCTGGCATGGGCAGCCGCTTTGGCGGACTCAAACAATTGGAAGGACTGGGTATTCACGGTGAAACGTTGCTTGAATACTCAGTCTACGATGCAATCCGCGCAGGTTTTTCTACCGCGGTCTTTGTAATCCGAAAAGATATGGAAGCACTTTTTCGGGAAAAAGTACTTTCGCGGTTCAGCAGTCACCTTGAATGTCTAACGGTATTTCAAGAACCCAATTTCATGATAGATCCGACCCTCGTCTCTCCGGAAGAAGTCCATGCAAGAACCAAGCCCTGGGGTACTGCCCATGCGGTGCTTTGCGTCAGCAACATTATTGACCGCCCCTTTGCAGTCATAAATGCAGATGATTTTTACGGACGCGAAGCCTTTAATGCCATGGGAGCCTTTCTCTCTGCTGAAGATCAGCAAAACAAACGAGATGCAGCTATGATTGTATATCCCTTGGATCAGACCCTGAGTCCCGAAGGTCCAGTCGCCCGAGGTATCTGCACAATACAGAATGGCATACTTAAAGAAATTATAGAACACATTAATATAGAAAAGATTGATGAACGAATTCTGAGCCGGCAAAGCCAGTCTGCTGAAATTGAATTAGCACCATCGAGCGGTGTATCGATGAATTTTTGGGGCCTTAAGCCAACTATATTCCCAGACCTCGCAGATTATTTTATACACTTTTTAAAAACCAAAGGGAGAGAACCGAAAAGCGAATGTTATCTTCCCATGGCAATTGATTATTTAATTCAGCACCGGGGACTTATTGTTAACGCGCTTACAACCGGAGCCCAATGGTTTGGCGTAACATACCGGGAAGACCGGATCCAAGCAGAAGCGCGCCTTAATACTATGATTGCACAGGGTATGTATCCAGAGTATCTGTGGAAATAAGCCCCCTCTGGACGATTTCCCATTTGTCTCCTACAATTCACTGGTTGCCTGAGCTCTTTTAAGCTGGCACGTTAGGCACATAAATATGGATAAAATTACAAGGAGCAGCCACATGGACACAAGTACGATTCCCCCGCGCTCAGCGGTGCCCCTCAAGGACACCTGGGATCTTTCAAAATTATTTCCCTCCGATGCAGCCTGGTATGACGGACTGGCGGTATACGAAAAAATGATAGAGAAAATCGAATCTTACCGGGGGACCCTGGGCCGTTCTGCGGAAACCCTGGCGGACTGGCTCGACTTTTTTAAGGAAGGGAGCATACTCGAAGAACGGCTCGCTTACTACTGCGAACTCAGGCAGACCGAAGACGAAGGCGCCAGCGAAGGGCGCACCATGACAGGCCGCTTTGCCATGGCCCAGGCCCGGGCTCAGGCCGCCGCATCCTGGGCAGTACCGGAAATACAGGCCATTCCCGACTCATCAATGCAGAGCTTCCTCACCCATAGCCGTATGGCTGAATACCGAATTTACCTGCAAAAGCTCCTGCGCTGGAAGCCCTACATTTTAAGCGATAAAGAAGAGCGGCTCCTGGCTCTCCATGCAGAGGGAGAATCGGTACCCCGGGACGCATTTTCGGTCCTCACCAACGTGGATATCGATTTCGGTACCATCGATACCCCCGACGGCCCCCGGCCCCTTTCCCAATCGACCTGGTCGTCATTCCTTGAAAAAAGCGACCGGGATTTAAGGCAGCGGGCCTACAAAGCATTTTATAAGCAGTTCGACGCCCATAAAACAACCCTGGCAGCCCTGTACGGCGGCTCGGTCAAGCAGGACGTCATTAAGGCCCGCATCAGGGGCTTTCCTTCGGCCCGGGCCATGGCTTTGTTCCCCGACAATGTGGATGAGTCGGTGTACGACAACCTGGTTGCCACCATCAATGCAAACCTAAGCACGCTTCACCGCTACTATGAACTCAGGAAAAAGGCGCTGGGCCTCTCGGAACTGCGGCACTACGACGTATATGTACCCATCGTTAAAACCGCAAGCCGGCACACAAGCTGGGACGAAGCGGTAGATATGATTTCCCAGGCCCTCGCCCCCCTGGGTGACGAGTACGTTCAGACCCTCCGTTCAGGACTCCTGGGCCGCTGGGCAGACCGCTACGAAAACAAGGGGAAACGGTCAGGGGCCTTCTCCGCCGGTAGCTTTACCGGCGACCCCTACATCCTCATGAACTACAAGGAAGACGTGATCCGGGACGTCTTTACCTTGGCCCACGAGGGTGGGCACTCCATGCATTCCTGGTACTCCGCCCGGAACAACCCCTTTATGCACTACGGGTACACCATTTTCGAGGCCGAAGTGGCCAGTACCTTTAACGAGGAACTCCTGTTCCGGCACCTCATGAAAACCGCCGAAAGCCGGGAACTCAAGGCATACCTGGTGAATAAACGGGTCGATGATATCCTGGCGACCCTGTTCCGGCAGACCATGTTCGCCGAATTCGAACACCGGGTTCACAGTCTGGAAGAAGGCGGAACTCCCCTTACGGTTGATGTACTCCGCTCGGAATACCGGACGCTGCTTAAGAAGTATTTCGGCCCCGCCATGGTATTCGAGGATGAAAGTGACCTGGAAGGCCTGCGGATTCCCCACTTTTACGGCGCTTTCTATGTGTACAAGTACGCCACGGGGATTTCCGCTTCCCTTGCATTGGCGGAAAGGGTCCTTTCGGGGGGCAAAAAGGAACGGGAAGACTATTTTGGCTTCTTAAAATCCGGCGGTTCCCGCTTCCCCATCGACTCGCTCAAGCTCGCTGGAGTGGATATGTCCCGGCCTGAACCAATACAGGCCGCCTGCGATACCTTTAGCCGCCTCGTCAAAGAACTGGAGGAACTATTATGAAACTGGTTGCATTCAACGGCAGTCCCCGTAAAGAGGGGAACACCCACAAGGCGCTGGAGAGCCTTGCGACAGAACTAGCCACAGAGGGTATCGAAGTATCCATTATACAGGTGGGAGATAAGTCGATACGGGGCTGCCTCGCCTGCGGGAGCTGTGCTAAAAACAAGAACGAACGCTGCGTCATAAACGATGAGGTCAACGAGTGGATCCAGATTATGAAGGCCGCTGACGGCATCGTAATAGCCTCTCCAGTCCATTTTGCATCCATCGGGGCCACCATGAAATGTTTTTTGGACCGGGCCTTTTATGTAAGCTCTTCGAATGGGAACCTGTTCCGCCACAAGGTCGGAGCCGCCTTGGTGGCGGTCCGGCGGTCCGGCGGCATAGCGGCTTATAACCAGCTTAACAACTATCTCCTTTATTCGGAGATGCTTATCCCCGGATCTAATTACTGGAACGTTATCCATGGTGCTGTCCCTGGAGAGGTTACCCAGGATGCGGAGGGTATGCAAACCCTGCGGATGTTGGCTAAAAAATTAGCATGGCTCTTAAAACTTTCCGATCACGGTCGGAACACGGTGGCAGAACCAGAAAGAGAACAAAAGGTCCGCACCAACTTTATACGGTAAAAAGCTTGCTAGTCCAGCACCGGAGCAGATTGTTCGCTTCGGGCCAGAGGACGCTGGACTAGCAATGGCCAGACCGACGCCGGACGAGTGCCGTTTGGATCGCTGGGGCAGCTCGGCCGACACTTTATTCTAAATTGAGGCTCATTTTTCATAAATCATATTTAGCATTGGCCTAACTTCCCATTACATTCACATAGACCTGGCGCTGGCGGGGACCGTCGAATTCGCAGAAATAAATACCCTGCCAGGTTCCGAGTTTGAGCCGGCCAGCCTCCACAATAACCGTCACCGAAGACCCCATGGCGGAGGCCTTAAGGTGGGCGTGAGAATTGCCCTCGCTGTGCCGGTAAGCGGGGCTTTTGGGAAACGCCCGGTCAAGGCCCAAAAGGATGTCGTGGACCACATCAGGGTCAGCGTTTTCGTTAATGGTAAGCCCCGCCGTGGTGTGGGGGACAAAAACGACCGCAAAACCTGTAGATATACCGCTGTCTTTTACCGCCCGCTGTACGAGGTCGGTAATATTAATGAACTGGGCTTCCCGTTCTGTAGAAATAGTAAATTGCATAAACTAATGGTATTCCATACGGGTAACAGACGCAACGCCTTATTGTGTGTTTTTCATCTAAAGCCCTGTCAAACCGTTTGTAAGCATGTATACTGGTAAAAGCATTCATATCAAAAGGAGAGATCTGTAATGCGGAGCCATTTGACAACCAAGCATCCGCTGTGGGCAATCGTTTGTTTATCACTTAGCATATTTGGATGCAGCACCGTACCGGTTCAGCAATCAAAACAGACAACGGATGAATCGGAACAGATTCAAAAAGCTCTTTCTGATCCTGCACGGATTCCATCCCTGTATGCATCCCTGGAATGCAAAGCAGGTGATGAAATAAAAGCTTTTGATTCAGGAGAAATTATCACTGATTTTGCCCCCTTGCCGGAGGGTATTCTCAATCCAGTTGTACTTCAGGTACAACGCCCTTATTACTATCATGGCAAAGAACAAAAAAGCACATTTGAGCTTATTTACTTTCCAATGGTAAGAACAAACCACGATCAATCGGTAAAAGAGGACCAAATAATCGGTAAAACCCTGGGAACAAAGCTGAACGTTATTCTCCGTTCATCCACATTAAATCCTTTAATGATTTCTGTCAGTATAACGTTACCGGTACGATACAATGGCTATTTTTATTATACGCCAGGCTTATATGTATCCTCAGTTATGAAGTGGCTTTTATTTCCGCCGATAGAAGAAACCAATTTCGAAGCCATGTACAAGCATGCCCTTGAAACGCCCGAATCGCTTTTATATTTTAATACCTGGTGTCTGTATAAAACATCTTTACAAGACTATCCGACTCCCTTTCAACAAAATAATAAGGAATTGTATTACTCCAGGATTTACTACAAAGACATTCCGATAGATCTGATATTCCAGCCAGGTTTCCTCAAATACCTAAAAGATGAATACACATTAGGCACGCCAATTTACCTGTATCTGCAGACCGAAAGCATATTTGGTAATCCAGCTACAGTCCGCGTCTGGGTGAGAGATTTCTCGTTGAAATCGCCCGATGATATTGTAGACGACAAAATAAAGGTCATAACGAAATAGGGCTTTTATCCATGTACAACAGTATTCTTGTTATCAACTGCGGCAGTACGACTATTAAATTCCAGCTTGTGGATACCAAGCGGGAGGCAGCTCTGGTTAAAGGGTCAGTGGATCGAATTGGGCGGCCCGACTGCACTGCAAAGGTAGCCTATCTCTATAAAGACGAGCCGAGTGCAGCCTGCGCCCTGCAGAACGCGGGGCACCGGGAGGCCCTGGAATGGGTCTTTAATGCCCTGCCTGAAGAACTAAAGCCCGCTGCGGTAGGCCACCGGGTAGTCCATGGGGGCAGTTTTTTTGACCGGGCGGTCCAGATTGATGAAGGGGTGCTGGAAAAAATCGGCGCCTGCTCTCCCCTGGCTCCGCTCCATAATCCCATACAGCTTGAGGGTATCCGCGCAAGCCTTGCCCTGCATCCTGAAATTCCCCAGTTTGCATCCTTTGACACAGCCTTTCATCAAAATAAACCGGAACTTAATAGTATTGTTCCCTTGCCACAGGACTTATGCGCAGCCTATGGCTACCGGAAATTTGGCTTCCATGGAGAAAGCCACCGCTATGTAAGCCGCCGCGCTGCCCAGCTCCTGAGCCGGGACATCCGGGACCTTAGGCTTATCACCTGCCACCTGGGGGGCGGGAGCAGCATAACCGCGGTCCACGGGGGCGTGGCGGTGGATACGAGCGCTACCTACGGTACCTTTACGGGCCTCCCCATGGGAAGCCGCTCCGGAGACATCGATGCGGGTATCATTTTGGACCTTATCATGGAAAAGGGTAAGAGCGCCCAGGAAGTGTACGATATCCTGTACCGGCGAAGCGGACTCCTTGGCTTGAGCGGCATTTCGGCGGACATGGCCGAACTGGAACGGCTTGAGGCGGAGGGACACCAGGGGGCTCATCTTGCCCGGGAATACTATACCTATAGCCTCATTAAATATATCGGCGCTTTTGCGGCCCTCATGCAGGGCCTGGATGGACTAGTGTTTACCGCCGGCATCGGTGAACACGACGCGGCACTACGGGAGCGGGTTTGCAGCAAACTCGCCTGGATAGGCCTCAGGCTTGATGCGGAGCGCAACCGGAAAGCTCAAGGTGAGACCATCATTTCCGCTGGAGACTCGGCCGTTGTAGCCCTGGTCATACCCACAAACGAAGAGCTCGCCATTGCCCTGGAAGTGCAGGAACTCTTGGGTGCAACCTAAGACTGCTCATTCTCCTTTACTTATACCGAGCTTTTTCATTCTGCTCTGGAGGGTGCTGGGCTTTAGTCCCAAGCGGGCCGCTGCGCCGTCGGGGCCGTAGATTTTGCCGCCACTTGCTGCGAGGGCCTTTCGGATATGGTCCGCCATGGCATGTTCCAGAGGGGCAAGGTTCCCTGTACCGGGATTGGCGGGAGTCGAGCTTGCCGCTGGCTTTCCTGCCGAGCCTTCTTCCGCAGCGCAACAGGGACCAGCCCGGAGGGCAGTAATATGCTCAGCCCTTATAATGCCATCCACCGCAAGGATACTGGCCCGTTCAATCACGTTTTTTAATTCCCGTACATTCCCCGGCCAGGAGTAGTGCTGTATTTTTTCTAAAGCTTCGGGGCTAAAGACCAGCACGGGCTTTCCGTTCCGTTCCCGTATTTTCCGCAGAAAATATTCCGCCAGTACAAGCACGTCCGCAGCCCGTGCCCGCAGGGGCGGCAGTTCCAAAGGAAATACCGCGAGCCGATAATAGAGGTCTTCCCTGAATTTACCCTCCGCGACGGCCTTTTCAAGATCCACATGGGTCGCCGCCACGATCCGTACATCAACCTGTACTGGCCGCTCTCCCCCGACCCGTTCAAAGGATCCTTCCTGCAGGGCCCGCAGCAGCTTGGGCTGCAGTTCCAGGGGCAGATCCCCAATCTCGTCTAAAAACAAGGTTCCCTGGTGAGCAAGTTCAAACCGGCCTTTTTTAAGGGCCAGGGCCCCCGTAAAGGCTCCCTTTTCATGGCCAAAAAGCTCACTTTCCGCTAAAGTCGGTGTCAGGGCAGAACAATTCACGGGCACAAAGGGATGCCGGAAGCGGCCGGAAAGCCGATGAATTGCCCGGGCAACTTCTTCTTTTCCTGTTCCGGTTTCCCCCTGCAGCAAAACGGGGACGGAAGTTCCGGCTACCAGTTTTATGGCGTCCAGGACCCGGAGCCACGCCGATGATTCCCCTGCCAGGTGGGAAAATACATCAGACTCGGCTGCTAAAAGATGGTTTCGTTCCTGGAGCAGCCGACTGTTCTGTTCTGCCAGATCTTGAGATACATCAAGCTGTATCAGAGCGAGGGACATCAGTTTCGACAGGGTTTCCACAAAACGCAGAATTGCGGGACTAAAACGGTTGCAGGATCGATGGTCTAACGTTAATAGACCAACCAATTCGTCCTCCAAAAGAAGAGGCGAAACCAGGCAGGAATGCTGGTCTGGCAAATCAAGAATGTCCGCATAGGTATCGACATGGTTTTCTTCGGGGCTAAAGAGGTGGGCCCGTTTCCGCTGCAGCACCGCAGCCAGGTCCGGCCGGTCATCCAAATGGATCTGGTAGTTTTGAAACGTCCGATTTGCAAGGGGACCCATGGCTTTCCTCACCTGGAGGCGCTCTTTGCCGTCATACCGTAAAATGACCGCCAGCTCATATTCCACAAGTTCGCCCAGGGCCTGTAAAATAGTCTCCAAAACCCGGTCGCTGTTCATCAATATGGTATTACCCTGCATTCGGTACCTCCGCCACCAAACACCGACATTTCGGTGTTAATAATACCGATTATTCGGTACCGATACAAGCCTCAAGTGAACCACAAGCGCTGTTTTTTACCGTCCCTTACCATATCTTTTTGTAATATAAACACTTACATATTTTTTACTCTATTCAAACAGCTTGGCACAGTTTCTGCTTATATTATTATGTCTCTTAGACAGGGACCCGGCTCAGCAATATATCAGAGCTGGATCGCGATTAATGATAAACGGAGTAACAACCATGGAAGAAAAACGGTTTTCTATGCCCCTCTTGGGGGATGACTTTCCCGAGATGGAACTGGTAACAACCCAGGGAGTGCTGCATCTGCCCCAGGATCTTAAAGGATCCTGGTTCCTTCTCTTTAGCCATCCTGCTGACTTTACCCCGGTCTGCACCACCGAATTTGTAGCCTTTGAACAGCATGCAAAAGAATTCGCGGACCTCGGAGTAAAGCTTATTGGCATGTCGGTAGACCAGGTATTTAGCCATATTAAATGGGTCGAGTGGATTAAGGAAAAACTGAATGTAAACATTTCCTTCCCCGTCGCCGCGGCCAACGACGCCATTGCGGAGAAACTGGGGCTCCTACATCCCGGCAAGGGCACCAATACGGTCCGGGCTGTCTTTATCGTGGATCCGAACAGCAAGGTGCGCCTCGTGGTTTACTATCCCCAGGAAATCGGCCGGAATATCGGCGAGTTTGTCCGCGCCGCAAAGGCACTCCAAGTTTCTGACAAAAACGGCGTTGCGATTCCTGCGGACTGGCCGAACAACAGTTTAATTAAGGACCGGGTCATTATTCCGCCGGCAAAAACTGTAAAGGATGCCGAAACGCGGCTTAAAACCTACGAAGGCTTTGACTGGTGGTTCTGCCACAAGAGCCTGTAGCACATCGAGCAATAGCATTCAGGGGGATGTCCAATGAGTTTAGGACATCCCCATTTTTATGCCGACAGCCGTTCATCAATCTATACGACTTTTACCGCGCCATTCGAACCATTGGTTTAACAGAAACAACAGAACAGCCCACAGGAAAAGCATCCAGGGAATAGTCGCAAGACCCGCATACCGGCCCAAGACACCCATAAAGCCCGGAAGAATTCCAACCCCGAGTCCGGCAAAAGCCATTTGCATACCTATTGTATTTCCCGCATGAGATCGGCCAACCCGCAAAACCGTCGTAGAAATCATCGAGGGGAATATGGGCGCAATAACAAAACCAAGAATCAGTATGCCGACAATTTTAACAAGCCGCAGGGGAACCGCGGCAAGCAGGAGGGTGACCAGGGTAACAGACAAAAGACTATTTTTCAGGATTTTGGCAGGACTCTGCCGCTGGGTCATAAAACCTCCCAAAATTCGGCCCACGGTAAAGGTAAACCAATAGCCTGCGGTCCAAAAGCCTGCAAAAGAAGGACTGAGATTCAGTTCCGAGGTGAGCCAGGTATAAGCCCAATGGCCCATCCCTAGTTCTATACCTGAATAAATAAAGAATAAAAGCGCGCTGAACCAGGCTGGCACATAGCGGATTGTCTGACTAAAAGGATGTAATTCGACAGTTCCTTCATGTTCAGCCTGATAATGGGCGGCCTTTGGGGCATTGTCCCATCTACGGGCCTGGGTAAGAAACAGAATCCCCAGGAGGAGCTGAGCCCCTGCGACAACCCAATATCCAAACCGCCAGGAACCGGTAAAAATCATTCCAGAGGTCATAATAAGGGGGCCACTCGTTATCCCAATACCAAAACTTGCATGGAGCCATTGCATGACCCGGTGGCTCAAGTGGGCCTCCACCCAATTGTTAAGACTGGCGTCTATTCCTCCGGCTCCAAGACCAGCAAAAAAGCCAAGACCCACAAAAACCGGCCACGAGGGCGCCAGGGTATATCCGAGCAGGGCAAGGCCTGTCAGTATCGTGCTATAGGCGAGCAGTTTTCCGACCCCAAGACGTTTCATGAGATAGCCATTGCCAAAACTTGATATGAGATAACCGCTCACAGTGCTTAACAACAGAGTACCAAGCGCATCGAGGGGAATCTTAAAACCGCCCCTCACACTCGGCCAAGCAACTCCTAAAAGCCCATCGGGCATTCCCAATGCAATAAAGGCAATAAAACTAAAAATGGTGAGTAGAAATCCTGTATGTTTGCGTTGTTCTTGCATAGGGCAATAGTAGCTAGTATTTTTAGTTATTGCTATACTCAACACGGATGAACACAACCCATATTATTTTTGATCTTGATGGAACCCTGGTTGATACAATAGAAGATATTGCCCTTGCGATGAACAGGGCCCTCGCAGCCCATGGCTTTACGGAACTGCCCCTTGAGTCCTACCCTGCCCTCGTTGGCTGGGGCATACACCGGCTCGCGGAGCAGGCTCTGGCAAAGCAGCCAGTACGGCCCGATCTGAAAGAACTTCCGTCTGCAGACCCTGCCATGGCGGATAGAATTGCACAGGATGCCCTGAAAAATTACGATGAGGAGCCCCTCCGGTATTCAAAACCCTATCCGGGCATTAAAGAGCTGCTTGACATTCTTGTTGATAAAAACCTCGTGCTTGCGGTGCTGACTAACAAGCCCGATCCGGTAGCCCGGCAGGTAGTGGCGGGATTGTTTCCCCATATTCCCTTTGCTCTCGTCCGGGGAGACCTGCCGGGAGGACAGATTAAAAAGCCAGATCCGGCTCTGACCCGGGATGTCATGGAAGTAATAGGTGCTCCACCAGATCATACCCTCTTTGTCGGGGACTCGGTGGTAGACGTCCAGACCGCCCGGAACGTAGGGTGTCCTATAGTGGGCGTTGCATGGGGATTCCGGGGACCCGAAGAATTAGTAGCCGCCGGTGCGGACTATATTATTCATGAGGCAAAGGAGCTTTTGGCTATACTTTGACCTCCAACCATTGAGATTTTGTAGGTCACTTCTAAAACAAGCGTAAACAACTTCTTTTCATTCTAATAATTATGTATTATTTTTTATATCATGATTGAATTCCAATATTTTGAAGGCTGTCCCAATGCGGTTAAAACTTTAGAAAATCTAAAGTTGGCAATGAAAAACCTTAACATTGCTGAATCTTATTTAGAGATCAGGGAAGTTTCGACTCCGGAAGTTGCGGAATTAATACATTTTCATGGTTCTCCAACAATTTTAATAGATGGGGTAGATATTTATACAGGGAACAAGCCAATGTCTTCAAATTTTACTTGCCGTATATACAATTTTTCAGGAAGAAAAACTGGCATTATTCCTCAAGATTTTATAGAGTCCAAACTACATTATCTAATTCATATCTGATTTTTCAGGGCAATGCGGTATAAGCCCTGGAGCGCAAGCTGAGGCTCCCAGAGGCCAAAGGACCGCTGTGTTTTTACCGGCGGCCCGGCATACCAGCCCGTTCCGACCAAGGTAGGACGTTCCCCAGCGCTTTCAATTTCCCGGCTGATTTCTTCCACTAATCGGTCGGTAAGGCCTGCCCATCCATACATAATACCGGCCCTGATGGCTTCGGCGGTATTTTTGCCCAAGGCCCGTTCAGGTTCTTCCAGCTTTACCTGGGGAATCTGGGCGGCCCGGAGCCGAAGGTCCGATGCAGCCGCTTCGAGTCCTGGGGCCAGGGCCACGCCGACCAGATCCCCCCGGCTATCCAGGGCGGTAAAGGATAGGGTAGTAGAAAAATCGATAATGATACAGGGCATCTGTACTAAAGTGCTGGCGGCCACCGCATTGCACACCAGATCTGAGCCCACTTCAGCGGGATTATCCGTTCTGATTCGAAGTCCCGTTTTTATGCCGGGGCCGACTACAAGACAAGCTGTCCCCTGAGGGAGAAAGCGTTCCAGTACCTCAGTAAAGATACCGGTCCAGGCAGGTACCACCGATGATAGTATCCCCTGGGTAATTCCTTTTAAGGAGATACCCCGTTCGGCAAAAAGGGACCGAATTAAAAAAGCCCATTCATCAGCCGAACGGTCCGCTGCGGATAGCCGGATAATTGCCAGCCATTGGCCATCCGCGGAAACAAGTCCCACAGAGACTCCGCCATTCCGTACATCCGCAGCAAGTATCATTCCTTATTCCTCCAATTTAGAAAGTTTTGCCTTTCCCAAACTATTACCAATACCGGTATACACCGAGACCACAATCAAGGTAATGACCGCAGACACCGCCGCTTCCACAGGACCGTTGCCGATAGCCACCGTAAAAATGAGGGACCAGGGGAAGAATCCAAAGATTCCAAGGGCCGAAAGCACAAGAATCGTATTGGTAAGACTGCCTCCGAGACCCGCAGCAATGAGAGATGCGGAATAGCGAACCGGGTGTATCTTTGGCTTATCTAAACCAGCGGAAGCGGTGGATGAATGGGAGCCTGCAATCAGTCGATACAAGAGCCATGAGACGGGCCCAATAAGAAGACGGGGAACCACCGAGATAAATGGATTAGTAAAAGCCACATCAACAGGACCTGTAGGGGCTATCGCAGCCTGTAATAGGCTGGAGAGCCCAAACAAGAGACCAATCACAAAACCAACCAGGGGCCCCTCTAAAACAGCGCCGACAATGACGGGAACCTGGAGAATTGTCACTGATGCCCCTGAAAACCAGGGGATAAACCCGAGCCGGGTAACCCCCAACACAATAGAAATTGCGGATAAAACTCCTGCTACCGCAATTTTACGAACCGGTAGGACTGCCATAGGCTTGCCTCCAAAATAAAAAATAAAGACTCCACCAAGAAGCCTTGTTTTCTCAAAAACAGTCGTTCCGCAACTTACTCCCGCAGCATACTGGTGCGGCGGACCGAAAAGAGCCGCAGCTCCATAGCGGTAGCCAGTATTTCGGAACGTTCGAGCGCCCGGAGAAACAATGGAACCACCAACACAATGCCGGCCCGCAGCTTGTTCCGCCCCTGGTAGCCGCCACCCCGAGAGAGCTGACCTATTACGATCCGTTCAGCCTCTTCCACTAAAAGCGGAACAAAACGCAGGGCAATACCAAAGATGAGCATGACGTCCTGAATGGGGAGCCCCCGCTTCCCTAAAGGGGCCAGCAGACCTTTGACCGCTTTAATGCTTTCTACCATCGGGGTAACTGCAGAGTACAAAGCCAAAAGAGCCATAAGGGCAGCAAGCCGGCTTATCAACATCAACACATTGGTCATTTTTTGGACCGAAAGTACAATAAAGCCCCATTTCCATAGAACCTGGCTCGTATCCTGGGACCAGGGAAACAATACCTGGACCAGCACCATAAATAAAATATAGGGAGCCGCAGGCACGAGACCCCGGAGCAGGTGTTTGGGACCGACCTTGCCGAGTGTCTTTCCGACCAGCAATAGTACTCCGAGCAAAACCAGCGAAAAATGCCAGGTAGGCACAAGAATGACCGCAAACAGAATGATAATCGTTGCGGCCAGTTTGAGTCCTGCGCCTAGGTTCCGAAGAATGGAAGGTATATCGATAAAGAGTCCCAGATTTACATTGCGAAAAAACTCTATTCCCGTGGTTTTACGCTGCTTCTGTGGCTGACAGAGCGGCTTTATATTGATGAGTTGCGCTGGAGAGGTGGAACTGCATACTGTCTCTGCGGTGGAAAGGGACCCAAGAACCGAATCAATGCCGGAAGCAGTAAGGGCTGTTTTGCCCGGGAAAAGACCTGACATTTCCAACGCTGTTTCCAGAGCACGGCAAAAACGGACAGTCCAGGGCTGAAACAATTTCCAATCAGGGTTCCATCGATGAATAAATACCTCTTCCGGACTGCCCAGGGCGACTAATTTCCCTTCGTATAAAACACCGACTAGATCATGGGTACAGGCGTCTTCCATAGAATGGGTACTGGAGATGACGGTCTTACCCTGCTGCTTTAACTGGCTGATAAGTTCCGCAACCCGGGCCTGCCCTTTACCGTCCAGTGCAGCCACAGGTTCATCAAGCAGGAAAAGCTCTCCTTCCAAGGCCAGGACACTGGCTAAGGCAAGCCGGCGTTTTTCCCCGCCCGAAAGCTGCCGCACCAGCCGGTCCCGGTACTTGTCATAGGGGAGCCCTACCATTTCCATGGCCCAGCGGACCCGTTCAACCAAAGCCCTACCTGTTAGTCCCGAATTTCTTGGTCCATAGGCAACCTCGTCAGCCACATAGGTCTCAAATTGGGCGCTTTCTGGGTTTTGGACCGCCAGAACAACCCGACGCCGGAGGGCGCGCAGGTCTATGGTTGCGTCAAGGGTATTCTGCCCTAAGACCGCAACCTGTCCGCTTGTCGGCAGCAGAATGGCGTTGAGGTGTCTGAGCAGGGTCGACTTGCCCGATCCAGAGGGGCCAATAAGGGCCAGATTGCATCCCCGGGGGAGGGCAAAGGTAATGTCCTCGAGGCCGGCGGCTGCAAAAGCCGTACCTGCCAAATAGGTATGATGCACATTCTGGCACTGCACCGCACAACTATGGTCTATAGTGTCGTCCGCCATCTGAGGGACCGCAGCCTGATTACTTGTCGGCACCCTTCCCAGCGCACCATTGGCAGCCGCCAGAGCCGAGCCCTGCGGGAATTCAGCCGCCGGCCTCCTTTCCGGCGCACCATCGGCAGCCGCTCTGCGCTGAGAAATAGCAGCAAGATCAGGTTTCTTTTGGGCAGTAAGATAGGCTGCAAAAGATGCAGCCACAGCCTCAGCCTGCAACGTAAGGGGCTCAAAATCAGGGAAACGCCGGCGCAAGTGTCGGACCGTTTCCAAAGCAGAGTTACTGCGGAAACCCCACCGTTCAAGCTCCGGGTGTATAAAAAGCTCCTGGGGACTGCCATTAAACACAAGGCGCCCCTGATGCAATACGATACAGCGCTGAGCCCGGCTTGCTTCCTCAATATTATGAGTAATATGGAGTATCGTCTTGCCCTGACGCCATAGCTCGTCAAGGAGATCCATGAGCGCATGACGGCTTCCTTCGTCGAGCATAGAGGCAGCCTCATCCAGGGCAAGCACAGGCGTCTCCATGGCGAGTACCCCCGCCAATGCAAGGCGCTGCCGCTCGCCGCCAGACAGAAACTGGGGAGGCCGGGACCTGAGCCTCTGGAGCCCCGTATCCTGAAGAGCCTTATTCAAGCGGCGGTTCCGTTCCTCAAGGGAAAGACCCTGATTTTCAGGACCAAAGGCAACATCCTCTTCCACCACAGTACCCACTATCTGATCATCCGGATTCTGGAGCAGGGTACCAATTATTTGTCGAATAGGGTAAATATCTTCAGGCCGGGCTGGGTCCAGCGGACCATCACCATAAATCGTAACCTGTCCTGCTTCGGGGATACAGAGACCATTAATACATTTTATGAGGGTACTCTTGCCGGAACCATTGGCTCCAAGAATGGCTACATATTCACCATCCAAAACAGTAAAGGAGACATGTTGTAGTGCTGCTGCAGATTCGGCTGGCACATACGCATATTGATAGGAGAGATCTCGCAGAACGATACGGGCCTTGCCGTTCTCTGCCAAACCATCCATGGGGCTCAGTGTATTCATAGGACTCCACGTCCCGGTCCATTATGGATCCAGGCGCAATATAAGGTTAAACAAAAAGGAGTAATTGTGTCAAGAAAAGCACCCCTGACACACCATTGACCAGCTCTCACATTATGTGAAAAATATCAACTATTATGGCCCTTGTTGAATCCCGCTTCCGCAGGCTCTATGCGGTACTCTTTTCCATTTTCGTACTCTTTGGTACCTCCATGACCATTATCGGTGCTACCCTGCCCAAAATCCTCGCGGACTTTGGCTGGAGCTACACTTCTGCTGGTGCGGTCATCGCCGCGGGAGCAGTGAGCTACTTTGCAGCCACCTATGGGGCGGGCTTTCTAATTTCCGCCATAGGCGCAAAACCGACCATGCTTATAGGCCTAGTATTGGAAGTTTTAGGCCTTCTCTTTTTTGCAAAATCACCTTCAGTACTTATCAACCTGCTTCTGAACGCCGGTATTGGGGTCGGTCAGGGCTTCCTTGAACTCACCGTAAACTGGTCCACCCTCAGGATGGAAAAATCTTCCCAAGGCCGGGCCATGAATTTGATGCACGGGGCTTTCGCTGCCGGAGCTTTTATCGGCCCCTTCGTTATCGGCATCCTTATGCAGCAGCAGCTGTCCTGGACCTTGATATACCGGCTCATCGCGGTTCTCTTTGCCGGCATCTTTGTGCTCATCACCTCTCTTTCTTTTTCCAGCCTTGGCAAAGACCCTGGCCATAACACCACTTCGGGCCGCCGGGATTTATTGAAACATCCAGCCTATTGGCTGGGATTTTTTACCCTGCTGCTTTATGTAGGAGTTGAGCTCGGCATCTCTAACTGGATCGCCGAATATTTTGTAGTTACCTACAAGGCAAGCCCCGCAAGCGGTTCCTTCATGGTATCCCTTTTCTGGGTCGGCCTCCTTGCGGGCCGCTTCGGCGTTCCTCTCCTCTACCGGGGTAACCGCCAGGGATTTGTACTTGTGTTTATGTCCCTGTTGATGAGCCTGTCGGAGATCCTGCTGTCGGCCCTGGGCTTTGCAACACCCAATGGGCTGACATTAAGCCTTGCCCGGGGCCTCGCCTTTTTAGCCGGCCTTGGCTGTTCGATTATTTACCCCATGGTAGTTACCCGGATCGGGGCCGCCTTCCCGGACACCCAAAGTGAAGCAGTCGCATTTTCTACCATGGGCGGCGGCGTGGGGGCCTTTGCCTTTCCCTTCCTCATGGCGGCCCTTTCCTCAGCTTTTGGCATACGCCTTGGTTTTTCATCCTACGGACTTTTTTCCCTGGCTGTTGTAGCATCGAATATCACGCTTGTAAGGCTGACCCGGGGAAAATGAATGCAACCGCAGTGTCAAATCGCGGATTTCAGGGCAGTACTTTTAAAACTCTGGGCGTTTTAAAAGTACTTCATATACCAAAGTTTTTGATTTTTCAGCCATATTGTTTTATGATTCTTAGTGTTAAAAAGTCTCAATTGAATAATAACCATGGGACTTTGCTAAGATTTATGCAATCTTTAGGAAGCAGGAGTGTCGTATGGCTGAACAAAATTTACTTTTACGATTACTGGAAACCTAGGAATCCGCAATTTTGGAAGCATGGATTACGGAGCAAAAAGCAACTCCCACTCTGCGCTCAGAATTGCTCCCAGAAACTGACATGCGTCAACAATCGGCAGAATTTCTGTCAGAACTTAAACAAGCGGTCAAAACTAATTTTGAATCCCTGGACCTTAAAGAAAGCCGTTGGGATAAACTAAGAACCATTATAGAAAAGATTACAAAAGCACGGCTACGTTTTGGACTTACCCATGTAGAAACAAGCTTATTTGTACTTACCATTAAGCATCCCCTACTGCGTATCGCAGCGAAGGATAAAAATATGTCCCTTGGGAATTTTCTAGAGCTTATAACCAAGCTGGACATTCTGCTTAACAATCTAGCTATTTCAATTGTAGATATATACATACGTAACAGAGAAGAGATTATTAAACGTCAGCAGGAAGAAATGCTTGAACTTTCCACACCGGTTGTAAAACTGTGGGATAAGGTCCTGACCCTGCCGCTCATTGGCACCCTGGACAGCGCTCGTACCCAAGTAGTCATGGAAAGTCTTCTTCAGGCTATTGTGGACACCCAATCGACGGTTGCAATTATCGATATTACCGGCGTTCCCACCGTAGACACCTTAGTAGCCCAGCACCTTATGAAAACCGTTGCAGCTGCCCGGCTTATGGGTGCAGACTGTATTATCAGCGGCATTCGCCCTCAGATAGCCCAATCAATGGTACACTTAGGGGTATCCTTTAACGACATTATCACAAAAGCGACTCTGGCGGATGCAATACGCTATGCATTCCGGCTCATCGGCATACGCTTAATGCAGGAAGAAGTTAAAGGATAGTATTCCATGGAAAAGATTCCAATTCTTAAAATGGGAGATCTTCTCCTTGTTTCTATCCAGATTGATATGCATGACCGGCTTGCTATGGCATTGCAGGATGATCTCACTGACCGAATAGTTAAAGAAGGTGCAAAGGGTGTTTTAATTGATATTTCTTCCTTGGAAATAGTAGATTCCTTTATCGGCCGAATGCTCAGCAACATTGCATCCATATCCCGAATACTCGATGCCAAAACTGTAGTAGTTGGGATGCAGCCAGCAGTGGCTATTACCTTGGTCGAATTAGGGTTATCGCTGCCTGGAGTCCAGACAGCCCTAAATGTGGAACAGGGAATGAAATTATTGGCTCGGTATACCACAGGCGGGAATTCAGATGGCAGCAGAAATTCTCAAGACTGAGAGTCTCGCCATCAGGTGCGAAGAAGACATTGTCCTCGTCAGACAAAAGACCCGGAAACTAGCAGCAGACATTGGCATGAGTATAGTTGACCAAACCAAAATGGTAACAGCTGCAAGCGAGCTTGCTAGAAATGCACTCATTTATGGCGGAGGCGGCGAAGCAATTTTTGAGATTCTCGAGAATTCCACCGGGCAGGGACTCAGAATCCGCTTTGTTGACCATGGCCCTGGCATTCCTGACATTGAACAGGCGATGACCGATGGATTCACAACCGGCAACGGACTAGGACTAGGTTTGAGCGGTTCAAAACGGCTTGTTAATGATTTTTCCATAACCTCTGTGGTTGGAGAGGGTACTACTGTGGAAATAACGAGGTGGAAATGATCGAAACGCTCAGGATTACAGTGTCTGAAATTGCTGATATAGGTCATGCACGGCGTAGAGCTATTGATTTTTGTAACACCCTGATGATTCCTTTCTCCGAAGAAGATCGGGGAAATGTTGCCATCCTTGTCACCGAACTCACGACAAACATAAAGAAACATGCGGAATCTGGCCAGATCATTATGCATCCAATCTATATCGGTGACAAAACAGGTCTGCAGCTTTTTGCAATTGATCATGGCCCAGGTTTTCCAGCCGGAACACATTTTCTCCAGGATGGAACAAGCACTGTGGGGACTCTGGGCATTGGTCTTGGTGGTATACAAAGGATAAGTAAAAATTTTGATTTTATCACCATACCCGGTTTAGGGGTTATCCTTGCATGTCAATATTGGCCGTCACATTTTTGGAAGGAAGATTTATTTGGACAGATAGAAATAGGAGGGATAAATGTTCCCATACCGAACGAAGAACTTTCAGGAGACTGTTGGACTATAGAACCTTTAGGGAATCGGTATCGGGTATTTCTGGCCGATGG
>NZ_JAJUHW010000064.1 GCF_029265695.1 Gracilinema caldarium
GAACGATTGGAAGATGGGCTTTCAAAGATCGATTATTCCAAAGGCCGCGATGTTGTTATCACCGAGTTTATCCAGCAGCTGCAAAGTACCATGGGGTGTTCATCGGTACATTTGCTCATAGACAACGATGAAGAACAGCTCGTTGTTGTTGGTTCTACAAACAACAAGATGGTTGCTGAATACAATAAGATCCCTCGGAAAAGTCCCGCTATTGATCACTTACTCAATGAAGATGTCTCTATATTGATTAAGACTGAAATCGTAACTAATTACGATTACCATACCGTAAAGGACGAATTGCTGGAACTCTTGGATAGTTACAATGCGGACGCCCTTGTTCTGCTCCGGGACGGCCGTTCCGTGATAGGTGCCCTATTGCTCGGCGCAAAATCGAACGGTTCCGAATTCCTCGATTATGACTACGATACTTTGCGGCGGGTATACGGAAAGTTGTTTGTTACAGCCTATTATCTAAAAAATATTGCCCAAGAATCTCTGGTCATGACGGTTGATCGGGAGCTCGAGTATTCGGAACAAATTATCCAGTCTTTGCAGGAAAACATGGATAAGATAGAGCACCATCATGCGGATATTGCTTTTATGAGCCGTTCTGCCCGTAAATTAGGCGGTGACTTTATCGATTTTATCCGTCTGACTAAGGACCGGTATATCTGCGTTATGGGCGATGTTTCAGGTAAGGGCCTTAACGCCAGTATGTCCATGATCATCTTAAAATCGGTAATCCGCACATACCTAAAGGAAACCAAGGACTTTAAGACCCTGATTATACGGGTGAACAGTTTTATAAAAGAGTATCTTCCGCGGGGCACCTTTTTTGCCGGCTTTATCGGGCTTTTTGATTTTAACGAACGAAGTCTTTATTATGTAAACTGCGGTATTCCTACCATGTTGCTGCTTTCCACATCGTACAATAACCCTGTCGAAATTCAGGGCGCCGGCAAGGTTCTTGGTTTCGTAAAGGATATTGCACCCTATATCAATGTCCGTAAGGCAGGATTCAAGGCAGGCGATATTCTGCTGGTGACAACCGATGGATTAATCGATGCTGAATCGGTACGGGGTGTACGGTTTGGTAAAGAACGCCTGCAGGCAAGTTTGCTTGAAAACAGGAGTCTTTCATCGGAACGGATTGTGCGATTCCTGAATGAAGATGTAACCGAATTTGTATCCCAGGAAATTAATGACGATATTACTATATTAACAATAAAGTTTATCTAGACTAAGGAGGCTGTATGGACCATCTCAATATAACCGAGCGGCAAGGCGATACCTATGTCATGCTCGAAATCATTGGCACGGTCAACTCATATACTTATAGCGATTTTCAGCAGCGGGTGTACAACCTGATTGAACGGACCAACCTCGTTCTTGATATGTCTCGGGTTTCAAGCCTTTCATCCTCAGGTCTGGGTGTCCTTATGTCAGCGGTAGAACTGGGACAAGAACGGGGCCACCGGCTTTATATTATGAATCCCAGTGAAATAGTCCGGATGGCCATCGATTCGACCGGATTCCCCGAGCTTTTTCCCATTATCCGATCGCTCAACGAGGTGCGTTGATATTGTTGAGTAATAAATTACTGCTTATCCTCGGCTTTTCATTTTTTCTTTCCCTGTGGAGCTGCATTCCCGCAGCTGCTCAGAAACAGGATGATCGGGACTTAAAAATAAGTTCGGCTCTTCAGAATGCTCAGCTTCCTGCAGACCTGTCTCGTCGTGTGTTAGAACAATATAAGCAACAGCCAGATCAATTTATAAAAACGGTAACTAACATCACCGCTCAGGATCCTTATCTGTGGCGTTTAGTTGACAAAGCTCATGGGCTCGATGCGGGCTATGAACCGGATGATTTAATAACCCTAAGAGGCGGAAGCTATCTTTTAAATCGTTCAGGCTTACAGCTGCGGCGTGCAGCTGCGGAAACTCTGGAAGTTATGGCAAAGGCAGCGAAGGCTGATGGAGTAACGCTTGTTGTTTCATCCTGCTATCGCAGTTACGGATACCAAAAACAGGTGTACGAACGGAATGTACAGCAAATGGGCCAGGCTGCGGCGGACCGGGAATCAGCCCGGCCTGGGCACAGCCAGCATCAGCTTGGTTTTGCAGTAGATTTTGACAGTATTGATGATAGTTTTGCACAGACAAAACAGAGTCAGTGGCTGGAAAAGAATGCGGGCCGTTATGGTTGGTCACTTTCCTATCCAAAAGATATGGAACATGTAACGGGTTACCGCTGGGAAAGCTGGCATTACCGTTATGTGGGGCCTGAATTAAGCCAATTTATCGATACGTATTTTGATGGGATTCAGCAATACGCCCTGGTCTTTCTGCACCATTATGTGCGTTAGTTCTGGTCCTTGCAGTCCCATCCTGGGCCCTCTTCCTTACCTTCGTTCGGCGGCCCCGCCGGTTCAAGTCCGACTGAAATAAAAAGGGGATTTAAGCTGCGCTTAAATCCCCCTTAAGCTTATGCCGGCGATCGGACTTGAACCGATACGATCTTGCGATCAGTAGATTTTGAGTCTACCGTGTCTGCCATTTCACCACGCCGGCGGCGAAATACGCCCCTATATTACACAAAAAGCCTGCGACATTCAAGATAGAATCGCTTTTCTATACCCTCTCCCATGGAAAAACTTTTTCTTGGCAGGGGGCCAGATTTGCCAACCGTACGGAACAAATCTTCTTTGCCAACCGGCGGCAGCAGCAGCGCTACCCGATTCTGCTCTTCGAGTGCAAGTTCAGCTGTTTCCCTATCGCCATGAATATAGTCTATGGAAACCCTCTCCTTGTTTTCTTCTAGAAAACTGTCAAGGACTGGCTGGAGCGGAACGGTGGCAACGGCGGTGCCAGAAATTTGTAAAAGCCTTAGACCTGAGGAAGATACAAGGCCATATTGAATAATGCCTTGTTTTGAATTTTTAAGCGCTTCCATTAAGTCTTCTGCGTTCGAAATAGGTTCTATTTGGGCCGATAATTTTTTTTGCAGCAGGTCTTCTATTTCATGTAGGGTAGTTCCAAAAATGATCCGGTGTATTGGTTCAAAATCAATGCCTTTGTCATAAATGTTTTCGATTTCCACCAGGGCGTATCGGGCCGGATGATTCATGATATCTCTATCATTTCCATGAATGCTTTTGTACTCTTCCCAGACTGCCTTGGCGGTAGCCAGCGAATGGTTCCCATCTCCGACGGCGTACAGGAACGGTTCTTCGCCAGGGGATCTTCTGCCATCCCGTTCAATGGCTTCTCGAACAAGCCGCTCCAGATTGTCCGCAAGATAGGTAAAATCATCTTCCGATTCAAAAGTCCATCCTTCGATAGTTCCCGCATTGGCAAGCAGGGTTGTGCTGTAACGAGGCTGGCGGTTCTTAATACGCTCACCGAAACCTTCTACAAGGCGGCGAGATGGATCATCGATAAGAACAATAATATGGGGGCTTTCCAGGGGCGCTCCGCGGCGAATTTCGATACGGGGCGGCAGCCTCTCTTTAACGGTTCCCTCTGTAGCACGTATGAGGAGCCGTTTTTCGCTTTGCCAGTCATAGCGTTCAAGATCCAGCGCAAGAACCAGGCCGCGTCGCTTGAAATGGTATGGTGTAGAACGTTCTATGTACATCAATCCATGGATAGGTTCATCAAAATAATCGGATTGAATGGCTTCTTGCATTGCCTGGCGTATTTTCATTATCCGTTCGTTTTTATCAGGATCTTCAAGGTATACTTCCGGAAATATCATCGGGAGTAGGCTGGGCTTGGAACCAATGGTTTGGCTCAGGTTGTCCCAAAAGTCACGGTCTTGGGTAAATTGATCGCAGGCTATGATTGCCCAGGTAGAGAGATCTATATGCTTACGGGGAAGCAAAATATCTGGAATTTTAGTGCCCAGGGCCGCTAGACGGTCTTCCGCAGATTTCATCGAACGCTCCTTCTTCAGTATGCTCTGGATAGTAGGCGACTCGGCGCTCAAGGTCAACGGTTGCTTGACAAATTGAGCCGCTGACACAATAGTTTAAGGAGAGATTTTTGAGCAAGGAGTGCTGAGTGCAGCTTCAGAGGCCGACGTTTACGCAGGAACAACGATTAAAGATGAATCCCCAGCTTTATCAGTCTATACGACTGATGGCTTTGCCGGTGGTTGATCTGCGTGAAACTATACAGGAGGAACTGGAGCGGAATCCTGCCCTTGAAATTATCGAAGACAAAACCACTATTTCCCTCGATTCGGCAATAAAAGAAGTTAAAGAAGAAGATGATTATTTTGAGGCTACTTCTGACAGCGGATTTACCCGCCGCGGTACCGATGAAGATGCGGATGAACAGCAAAAGTTTATAGAGGGCGCCCTTTCTCGTCCGGAAACGCTGCAGGAACATCTCCTATGGCAGCTCAGGCTTCAACCAGTAGATGATGATATTCGGCGCATTGGAGAACTTCTTATTCAGAATTTGGACGCCGATGGATTTCACAAAGAGCCGGTAGAGCTACTTCTTAAGGATGAAGATCCGGTAAAGGTGAAAGAAGCCCTTGATTTGGTGCGTAAACTTGATCCTCAAGGGACCTGCACTGCCAATTACAAGGAATCGCTGATGGTTCAGGCCCAGCTCCTAATTGATGCTCCTGAGGGTATCCTGGAGGCCCTTGAACACCTGGACCTCTTGGAACGGGGTAAAATTGCGGAGGTTGCAAAAAAAATCAGGCGGAGCGAGTCCCAGGTTCAGGAGATTCTTGAACGCATCAAGGAGCTTTCTCCTTTTCCAGGCCGCCAGTTTGATTCATCCGACGTCCGTTATGTGACTCCGGATGTACAGGTTGTTCGTAAAAACGATGAATTTGTTATTATATTAAATGATGAAGAGATACCGGTGTTGGGAATCAATCCCTTTTTTATGAAGCTCTCAGATGGCAAGGATGGTGACAAACCGGTTCGGGACTTTGTCCGCGAAAATATTAAGGAAGCTCGGTGGTTTATAAGATCCATAAACCAAAGGAACCATACTTTGCTTAAGGTTATGCGGGCTATTGTGGAATTCCAGCGGGCCTTTTTCGTTAAGGGACCTAAATATCTGGCTCCCCTGACTCTGAAGGATATTGCCCAGGAGATTGGGGTCCACGAAACAACGGTTTCCCGCATAGCTAATGGTAAGTATGTTCAGACAGAATGGGGTATTTTTGAAATACGGTACTTCTTTACCAATTCTATCAGCGGAGCCGGGTCTTCCGGCTCCCGGTATTCAAAGGAGGCGGTTAAGGAAATTATCCGTGAAATTATCCAGAGTGAGGAAGGGTCCCTGTCTGACCAGGACATATCGGATCTGCTCGCTCGGAAGGGGATTCCGCTCGCCCGGAGAACTGTTGCCAAATACCGAAAGGAACTGGATTTGGGGTCCTCCTATACCAGGTCTTAGCGGGACAGGCGAAGCGCTTCGGAGCGGTTTTAATACGAGCCACAGGAGGCAAACATGAACATCGATGTAAGGGCCGTTCATTTCACCCTTTGGGAAGGTTCCAGAGAATATCTGGACAAAAAAATTGCCCGTATCCCGAATGCGGAAAACATGATCGTGGATCTATTGGTAAGCTTAACCAAGGAAAAGGACTTTACAGCGGAAGCAACGGTCAATTTCCGTTGGGGCGTATCGGTTCATGTTAAAGAAAACGATTTTGAACTGAATGCAGCGATTGATAAAATGATGGACAAACTGGAAAGCAAAATTATTAAAGAGAAAGAGAAGGTAAAGGAAAAACACAAGGATTAATCACTTCTTGGGCTACCCGAGCGGTTCGTGGCAAGCTTTGTGGTTGCGTTGCAGCTGCTCTGACAGTACAGCAGGGGGGACAGAACGGTTTATTCCGTTCTGTCCTTTTTTTTATCCCATTCTGCCGCTTCAGCTGCAAGACTTGCAGCAAGACCCTGTTGCCCCCCTTCTTGGGGATAGGCAAAGTTGGCCATACGGGCGGCCTTGTCATGAACCGCCTGCTCCGCGGCCATTCGGACCGCCTGGGCTACCATTTCAGGACAATGGATAATGGAGGCAATATCGCTGTCCTTTGCATGGGCGATAGCTTCGATTGAGCCAAAGTGTTTAATTAGGATGCACGCCCGCCGCTGGCCGATACCTTCCACCGCTTCGAGGTTGGTAAGGGCAAGATCCTTGCTCCGTAAGCGCTGGTTCAAGCTCGTTGCAAAACGGTGGGTTTCGTCCCGTACATGCTGGAGTACCTTTAATGCTTCTGACCGCCTGTCAAGTCTAATAGGTTCCTTGGCATCGGGAAGCCAGAGTTCTTCTTCCTTTTTAGCCAGACCTACAAGGGGGATATTAAGCTGCAAGGCTTCCAGTACTCCCTTGGCTGCATTCACCTGGCCGATACCCCCGTCTATCAATATAAGATCCGGCAGTTCCTGGTCTTCCGCCACAAGGCGGGAATAGCGCCGGGAGACCGCTTCCCGCATAGCCCCAAAGTCGTCGATTGCCCCTTGAAGGCTGCGGATTTTAAAATAGCGGTAGTTTTTTTTGTCCGGAATACCGTTTTTAAAAGAAACGAGGGATGCCACGGTATGCCGTCCGCCAAGCTGAGCGATATCAAAGCCTTCGATCCGTTCTGGATACCGGGAAAGGGAGAGCAGCCGCTGCAGCTCTTCCAGGGCAGGACCAGCACCCCGTTCTTTTTGCCGCTTAAGCACGTCTTCCCGGGCATTTTGCTGGGCCATGGCGAGGATCGCCTCGTGCCGCTTTTCAAGGGGAAAAGAAATGGCAGGTGTGTAGCCAAATCGCTCATGGAGGGCCTGTAAAACCGATTCTCCAAGAGAAAGGTTCTGGTTGATGTAAATATACGGCGGCGGAGGCCTGTCAGGACTATAATATGACAAAATAAACTGGGCAAGGGATTCTTCCTCGCCAGCGGCTGAGCGGGTCCGGTAGAGTTCCCTGCCAGTCATTTTGCCTCCCCGCATGCTAAAGACCGTAAAGGTACTTAAAATGCCCGCATCTGCCCATGCAATGTAGTCCCGGCTTTGTTCATCAAAATCGACTACAGAGCTTGTCGCATTAAGCTGCTGAATGTTGGTAATCGCATCGCGAAGGAGGGCTGCCCGTTCAAAGTGGAGGAGGGCTGCCTCCGATTCCATTTCCTGTGTGAGCCGTGAAAGCAATGCTTCGGTTTGGCCGGTGAGGAGCTGAACCGCCCGTTCAATATGCTCCCGGTATGCTTCCTTGCTGATTTTATTGCTGCAGGGTGCGCTGCAGCGGCCGATATGGTAGTACATACAGGGGTGTGTCCGGCTGCGAAGGGTCTTGCATTTTCTCAGGGGAAAGAGGGTTTCGATAAGCTGCAGCATCGTATCTAAGGCCTGGACATTGGGAAAGGGGCCGAAATATCGGGACCCGTCCTGAACTATGTAGCGGGTTCTGAAGAGTCGCGGGTAGTCTTCGTTAGTAATACGCACCACAGGATAGGTCTTTCCATCTTTAAGGTTGATGTTATACCGCGGCGAGTGTTGTTTGATGAGAGTGTTTTCAAGAAGCAGGGCTTCGTATTCGGTTGCTACGATGATAGTCTCGATGTGACGGACATGGGCGAGCAGGGTTTTGGTTTTTATATCCTTTTCACCGCTGAAATAGGAAGTAAGTCGGTTTCGGAGTATTTTTGCCTTACCTACATAAATTATGGTCCCTGTTTCGTCTTTCATGAGGTAAACCCCCGGTTCAAGGGGAGCGTCTTTCACGAGTGCCTTAAGCTGGCTATAATGTTCCATATTTTGACTGCGGTTCACCATAAAAAAATCCGATATTAAAAGGGGCTTTGTAGGCCCTACTATTAATGTACCGTTATTTACAAGGAAAAGAAACAGCCATGAGAGGCCATATTATAATTCTCCTATGTATCTTTTCTATAAACCTGTGGGCAGAAGACCAGGTTATTTTGTTAGGGGGAAAACAGGGCTGGAACATGCTTGAGTCACTGGTTGGTGTAGAAGTGGAGACAAAGGGCCAGCTCACCAGTGCGCTTACCCTATCCAGCCGAAAACCAATAACGGTATACCCTGATTTATGGCTTACCTTTGACGAAGCCGGTTCTGATCGTTTTGCAGATACCATGGGGAACTATACTGTTTCTAGCGGCGCATCGGTGCTGCGTTCCAATGATTCCCAATCCAGGCTCGGTTCCGGGGCGGCGTTGTTTACGGGCATTCCTATAAGCCCATCCACAAAAATACAGGAAAGCGGCATTTCTATAAAACCAGAAAAGGGAGCCCTGTTTGCAGCTGGTTCCCGAATTGATGATTTTTCGCTCGATTTTTGGCTCTATCCTGCCAACCTGGAAAAGGGCGAACAGATTCTTACCTGGTCATCGGGTCGGAAAACAATGGCCGGCGAGTCGATTTTCCAAAGAATTCGCTGTCAGGTAGCAACGAATACGTTAGAATGGATTTTTTCTGACTTCTTTACCTCCGTGGATGACAGAAACAGGATCACCCTCTATCTCAAGGGTATCAGCAATATACAGCCAAAAACCTGGAGCCATCACCAGATTCGCTATGATGCAAGACAAGGACTGCTTGAGTATCTGGTAAACGGCGGTCTGGAGGCTGTTGTCTATACAACAAACACCCAGCGGGCCGGCGGTGAAATCTATACACCGAAAATTGGAACAGGCGGCCTTTTTGTACTCGGTGAGCGATACTCTGGGTTGATTGATAATTTTCGAATTTTGTCTATCTACCTTGAAGCAGGCCCAGATTTAAAATATGCGCTTGAAGGGGGCTATTTTGTTACCAAGCCCCTGGATATGATTTTTACCGATTCGCTGGTCCTTAAGGTGATGGGAGACATCAGAAGTCCGAAAGAAGGTGCGGTTCCGCCCCAGGTACAATTATTTATAAGAACCTCAAACAATCCCTACCAATGGGGCCCGGATGATACTTCATGGATTCCGATAGAACTCGGAAAGGCTCTAGGCCCGCAGATAAAAGGTCGTTATGTGCAGCTTAGGGGTCAATTATATCCTTCTTCAACCGGGGAATCTGCCCCACGTCTTAGTAGCCTTACTGTTGTATATCAGGAAGATGCTCCTCCATCTCCGCCCTCACAGGTGCAAGCTATAGCACGGGACGGTGGGGTTGAACTGATGTGGAAACCTAGTCCAGACAGAGATTTGGCGGGTTATGTAGTATACTATGGTACAGCCCCGGGGAATTATTTTGGCACCGATGCGCTTATGGGGCCGTCGCCCCTCGATGTGGGCTTAAGAACATCAATTCTTATCGACGGATTGCAGAATGGTAGGGTATACTATTTCTCAATTGCGGCCTACGACAAGGCAAGCCCTGCCCATATCGGAGCATTGTCACGGGAAGTAGCGGCCCGCCCCTTAAGGATGGAACGATGAGCCCAATAGATACGTTCAATATCATGGATCGTGCCCGGGGAGCATCCCGGGTTGGAGATCATGCCGAAGCTGAACGACTGTTAAAGCAGTATTTAGAAAAAAATAAAAATGATCGTGAAGCCCTTTTGCTGCTGGGTGCTACCTATGCTAAATCGGGTAATAATGATGCGGCTTTAGATGTATTCCTTTCCCTGCTCGCAAGTAATCCTGATGATTTAGAAGCACTGAATAATATCGCAGTTATCTACCGCAAAAAGGAAGATCTGAACAAAGCGCTTGATGCGCTGGAACATGCCATAGATATCGATCCGACCCGTCCTGAACTGCACTACAATTTGGGAAATGTGTATAAGCAGCTAGGCAACTATAAGGCTGCATCCATGGCCTATGCCAAGGTTATTGAGCTGGACCCTCGTTATGTTCCTGCATATAACAATTTGGGTACCATGTATGACCGGCTCCAGGAATCGGAAAAGGCCTTTACAGTCTTTCAGAAGGGGCTGAGCCTGGATCGCAATAATCCGGTACTCCATTTCAATTACGGTCTTGCCCTGGATTCGAAAGGAAAATTTGAAGATGCGGTCCGGGAATATGAAGCTGCCCTCCGATCCCGGCCTGGCTGGGTAGAAGCGCTGAACAATTTGGGAATTATCAGACTTAAACAAGGGCGGCATTCGGATGCGCTGGAAGTATTTAATCGTATTTTGAATATTGATCCCTTTAATGCGGAGGCCCGTAATAATATTGGTGTGGTACTGACCGATCAAGGTAAATATAATGAGGCTATTAAGTATTACCGTCAGGCTATAGAAGCGGAACCAAAATATGTAAAAGCCGTGGTTAACCTTGAACACGCCTTGGAAGCGATTGGGCATCCCGGAGATGCGCTCATCGAACTAGAAAAGCTGGTAAAACTGGTTCCCGACAGCTCAGAAGTAAGAATAAAACTTGCTGCTCTTTACCTGAAATTGCAGCGTTATCCTGAGGCTCTCGAACAGGCTACCCGTGCTCTGGAATGGGACCAGGATAATATTCAAGCCCTGCGGATACAGGGCGCCGCATATCGGGCCATAGGTAAAAATGCGGAAGCCCAAGCCTGTTTTGAGAAAATCCTTTCGATAGACCCTGGCAACTTTGCCTTTTATCTTGATTTGGCCGATCTTCATTTCCAGCGGAAGGAGTATCAGGAAGCTGAAGAGCGGATCTTAGCCTTTTTGCGGAGAAAGCCCCAGGACAGGAATGCAAAGATGATGTTGGGCCGGCTATACGCCGAGACGGGAAACAAGGCCCATGCTATAACGATTTTCGAGGAATTGATAAGAGATAACCCCCAAGATGTAGAGGCTTTGGCAGCCCTGGCAGAACTCCATAAAAAATCTGGAGATATAGAAAAGGCTGTTAAGACCGCCGATACGCTCATCAATCTTCAGGGAAAACGGGCTACATCTGAGGATCTCACGAATCTCAACAGGTCGTTGGAGTTGTACGAAGAGGCTGTTCGGTCCTATTCGGCCTCTCTCCAGGATATTTGGGAACGAAACCTTCAAGCCCTGCGGCAAAATGAGGAAGTAAAGGCCGCTGAGACCCAGGAAGAAACGAATCCCTTGCTGCTGAGCGCCATTGATTCAATTCCGGTAGAGGAAGAATCGGACAATCTCTTTATTGAAGATGTGGAAGAATCCTTTGATGAAAACGAGGATGAGGAAGAGGAGTTAGTGCTCGACGATGA